>NZ_LZIJ01000022.1 GCF_001667115.1 Mycobacterium sp. 852002-51163_SCH5372311
CTTTCGAAAGGACCACGCGCATGCCGACTATCCAGGCCTGGAAAAGCCAGAGCCCTGACGACTTGCATGTAGCCGCGCCGGTCCGGGCGCGGGCGTGTGACGCCTTGTACGCCTTGCTGAGGCGCAAGCAACGCCAACTCGGCAACCGCCCGCGGCTACATGCAAGTCGTCAGGGCTCTGGCTTTTCCAGGCCTGGATAGTCGGCATGCGCGTGGTCCTTTCGAAAGTGGCCCGCTGCAACGAATTTCATCGCGGATGATTTACGATCATGCCGCGACCGGGTAAACACCACGCGAAGCCGTGCTGTGGTGTCCCGCACAGCTCGGGCCGTTACGAGCACTCCGTCACACCACGCAGCGCGAGCAGACGCAAAAGCTCATCCTCCTCGATCAGTGCTTGGCAATCCGCGCCGTCGCCTCCGAGAGCGACACGTCGTGTCCTGCACCGCAACGAATCTGGGGAACTAGTGCGGCACCGCACCCTTCGTGGACGAATTCCAATCTTTTGGTTTCGCCCTGTAACAGCCTGCCGAACTCGATCAGGCTCAGCAGGACCGGAAACAGGTCCCGGCCGCGTTCGGTGAGCACGTACTCGTAGCGCGTCCGCTGGCCAGGCTGCCGATACGGCCGTTTGGCCAGCAGTCCGGCGTCGACAAGCTGACGCAGACGCTTCGCGGCGATCTGTTCGGTGACTCCCGCACGTCGCGCCAGATCGTCGAAACGCCTTCCGCCCCAGAGCACCTCGCGGAGCAACACCATGGCCGAATGGGTACCGATCACCTCGAGCGCATGCTCCATGGGACACAGGTCGGCAACGGCCCAATTGTCCCGGTCAGCCAGTGGGCCCGCCAGCTTCATGACGCCGGCACCGTCGTTGTCCATCTCGCCGCCAAACCAATCAGGCACTGAGGATGAGGCAGCTGCTCGTCGCAGTCGCCAGCAGCTTGCCGTTCCGGCTCGTCAATACCGCCTCGGCGAGTGCCGTACGCCGGCCCATGTGGGTGACCGTGCCGGTGCATCTGACCAACCCGGTATCGACACTGATCCGCCCGACGAACCGAACCGAAAGATCCAGGCTGGTGTAGCCGACACCGGCGGGCAACAGGGTGTGGATTGCACAGGCCGCAGCCGAATCCAGCAGCGTGCAGTACACGCCACCGTGCACGGACCCGATGGGGTTGTAATGCGACTCCGACGGCGTCATGGTGAACACCGCCTGCCCTTCTGCGACCGCCTCCAACCGGGCGCCCAGGGTGCTCATGATCGGCGGTTGCGGTATCGTCCCGTCGACCATTCTCTGCAAGAACTCAATTCCGGGTAGGACTGCGGCAGCCTCGGCGGAGATCAACGGGTCGGACCATTCGATCGTTCGAGTACGTTCGGAATTCCCTGCCTTGCAGACTGTTTCACTCATCGAACGATCACTTTCTGGTCTGGCGCCCCTGGCAACGATCCATCCATAGTCACATCTGACTAAACTCGAGTCAAGTTAGCTGTGGGCGTGCTCACAACCCGCGCCGAGAGTACCTCCGCACATACCCGAGCATTCGATACGTCGGTACCGGCTTTGGCCAGTCATCGGCACGAAAATATGCATCCGTGCCGCCGTCCACGAAAACGACGCTGCCACAAAGGAAGTCTGCCGCATCCGACAACATGAAGCACATCCAATCCGCCATGTGTGCGACATCGCCGAACCCACCGACCGGAACCGGGAACGATCGAACCGCCTTGGCCTCCCGCGGATTCGACAGTTGCTCCTGCAGCAACGGCGTCATGATGGCGCCGGGCGCGAGCGCATTCAGCCGCACGCCCGAACCCGCCCATTCCGGCAGCACCGCATGCCGCCGAACCCAGTGACTGACAGCGATTTTCGATGCCGCGTACATCATCACGGACGCGGCTGTGCCGAATAGCTTGACCGAACGCACCGCTTTGGCGGCGTCCTGGGCCAGCAGCGCTCGCACGGCTCGTCGGGGCACCGCCGGCACCGTCGTCGACGAGTTGCTGGCCACCACCACGACTTTGGCGTTCTGTGCGGCAACGAGTGCCGGTCGCCACGCGCTGAGCAGTTCGACGACCCCGAAGTAGTTGACCTGGGCGATCTGGCGCGGACGATCCCGGCCTGGTCCCGGGCCCAGGCCGGCAGCCAGAACCGCGCCGTCCAGTTTGCCGGATGATGCGGCGAGAACACCCTCGGCGGCTTCGCGACGCCCGTGCGGCGTCGACAGGTCGGCGACGACGTCAGCCTCCTTGAGATCGACGCCGATTACTGAGTGTCCGTCGTCGCGAAGGCGTTGTGCGGTCTCCCGACCCATGCCGGAAGCGGATCCGGTTATCGCGTAGGTGCCCATCTTCAGAGGTCAGGCCCGCATGGCCGCGCGCTCGACGTCGAGGAGTTGCTCACCGCGACGTTCCTCGTCGTAGGCTTTGCGCCCGCCTCGCAAACCGAAGAGCCGTTTGGAAACCAGCAGGTAGATCACCGCGGCCACGTTGATCGTGAAAGTCACCACGCGCGTCATGGTGATGCCCTTGGTCAGGTCATAGATCTCCAGCGGCAAGAAGATCGAGGTGGCGACGACGGCGAAGTACTCACCCCAGCGCTTGAGCAGCCAAAGACCGGTGCCTTCTACGACCTGCAAGGCGGCGTAAGCGGCCAGCATCAGAGTTATCAGCGCAAGCGTGGATGGCTTTGCGGCCAGCGCCTTTTCCAGCTCGTGTATCGCCGACATCTGATCGACCTTGAATCCGGCGGCCCGGAAGATGGGTAGGTCGCGGTCCAGGGTCTCTTGAATCGCACCGCGCGCGCCGCGGAACTTCCACACCGCCCATGCGGCGAGTGCCAGCACGATCGCCCGGAAAAAGCGCTCGATCCCGAGCGCTCGAACGATGATAGCCTGCCGTAAAGCCTTGCCGCGCATGATCAACGGCGCTTCGTTGGCGTGACCGTGTCCATGCGGCTCACCGAGCGCGAAGTCGCCGCAACGCAGACAGCGCCATACTTCGCCCAGCCCGGTGGTACCGGTGAGCCGTTGGGCGAGCGCTTCTTCGTCGGGCGCGTAAGTGACATGTCCGGAGAGCGCGCAGGTGATCAGCTCCCAGCGGTTGCCGATCCGATGTTCCTTTTTCGCCACTTGGACTCCTCTGCTGGCAGGATGTGCCGATCATTCAATGCCGGCGGCGGAGCACGCAAGAGGATGCGCACTCGGCCACTGCCGGGCGCTCGAATCGGCTAGCACCTATGCCTGCTGCGTGGTCGTTGTGGGTGACGGCGCCCAGGACAGCGGCCGTCTACAACGTAGTTGTCTGGCATGGCTTTTCATTCCTTTCCACCAATCACGGCTGCGAGTCTGCGGTCACCGCGGCGGTTTCCTCGGTGAGCCGCTTGCCGATGGCCCGTATCTGCTTTGCGCTCAAAGTGCAGAGCGGATGCACGGCCACGATCAGGGCAACTCGTTGCCGATGGTCGAATACCGGCGCGGCGATCGTCACGACGGGCTGCTTGCGACGGCCGGGGTTGTCATCGGAGAGAAAACCGATGGTGGTGAACTCGGCTAGTAGCTGGTCCATGATCTGGCGTACCGGAGCCGGTACCTCGTGGCTGTCCAGGGTGCCGACCAGCTGGGCGGCCTGCGCCAGTGCGGGCGTGGTCCAGTCGATGTCGAATCCCCGCTCACGAGTCCGAGCTAACACATCTTGCAGCCGCCGCGCGCGATCGGCGTTGTTTCCGGCACCCCGGCGGATCCACTCGCGCTGTCCCTCCTCGGTGTCCCAAGCGGCGAAAGCGACGCCGAACGGCGGCGAATACGGAATCCGATCACCAGGTATTCCGGACGGCTCGGTGACCGGCTCACCCTCGAACGCGGTGACCACCAGCGAATCGCCGAATCGCTCGACCACCGAGCCGGCATAGCCGAAATCACCGGAAAGCCGCAGCGCCGCAGCACGCGCCGCGTGCGTCAGCGGCCGAGCGACGTCTGTTCGGGCGGCCACCACAGCCAGTGCGGGGCCCAGGGCAAAGGTCTTCGTCAGCGGATCGCGGCTGGCCCAGCCGCGGTCACACAGCGTCTTCAGGATCGCGTGTGCGGTCGCCTGAGTGAGGTCCAGTTCCCGCACGACGTCGGAGAACCGCAGTTGCCTATTTCCCGAGCGCGCCAGCAGTTCGACGACGTCGAGAACCCGGCCGGTCGGGGCCGACGGAGATCCGCGAATGCTTGACTCCCTCCCGCGGCGTTTCTTACAGTAAGTTCCGAACATTCGAGAGCTTATATCGATTATTCGAGAATTGGGTAGATTCGTTGCGCGCCGTCGTGTTGAGAGATGGCCGGCTACAGGTCCGCGAGATTCCGGACCCGGAACCCGGCCGTGGTGAACTGCTGTTGCGCACGCTGAGCACCGCGATCTGCGCCTCCGATGTGCACTTCATGGACCACCCGCATCTCGGTGTCGACGACCCGACCGGCCGCTCCCTTTATGACCCGGACCGAGACATCGTGCTCGGCCACGAGTTCGTCGGCGAGGTACTCGGCCACGGACCCGGCTGCACCGATCAATTCGCGGTGGGCTCCCGGGTTGCATCCATGCCGGTACGCCTGGTCGACGGCGGCGCCGGCGGCCTGCGGATCATCGGCCAGCATCCCGAGGCGCAGGGGAGTTTCGGTGAGCTGCTTGTGGTTTCGGAGGCGGCGGCCAAGCCTGTTATAGGCGACGTTTCCAGCGATGCCGTCACGTTGACCGATGCGTTCGCCGTCGGCGAGTTCTACGTCCGCTCGGCGAACATCCAATCCGGCGAAATCGCGATCGTGATCGGCGCCGGGGCAATCGGCCTCTCGGCCGTCGCCGCCTTGGCCGCCCGCGGTATCGAGCCGATCATCGTCGCGGACTACAAGGCCGACCGTCGCGAACTCGCGCGTGACCGCTTCGGCGCGCACATCGTCGTCGATCCGGCAGAGACCCCGCCGTTCGACGCGTTCAATCACGTCCGGACCGAACGCGGGTTACCCGGCCCGGCAGTCGTTTTCGAGTGCGTGGGAGCGGCCGGTCTGATCCAGGACATCGTCGAATCCGCCGAGATGGGCACCCGGATCTACTGCGCAGGCGGCTGGTACACCGGCGACACCTTGGACATCACCACCGCAACTCGCCACGGCGTCACCATCCAATTCGGCGGTGGCCCACACCCACAGGATTGGTACGGAACCCTCGACGCCATCGCGTCGGGACGGCTCGACCCGCTACCGAGTGTCGGCAAGGTCATCACCCTCGACGAAGTGCCCGATGCCCTTGACCTGGCCCGCAGGTCCGACGGACCGCCGCGGATCATGGTCCATCCCAATGGAGACGTTGCATGACCGAACGTGAAGACCGGCAAGATATCTCCGATCTGCTGTTGCGCTACGCCAGCGGGATCGACCGCCGCGACTGGCCGCTGTTTCGCACCGTGTTCACCGAAGACTGCCGACTCGACTACGGCGAGATCGGCGCATGGAATGGCGTCGACGCGGTCGCTGACTTCATGGAAAAGGTCCACGCGATGGCGGGCCACACCCTGCATCGGCTTAGCAATATCGCGGTCACTCTCGACGGCGACAGGGCGCAGGCGCGCACCTATATCGACGGTCTGATCATGGCCGCGGACAACAGTTCTGGCGTAAACGCGGTCGGTTTCTACGACGACGAGATCGTCCGCACCGCCGAAGGCTGGCGCATCGCGCGCCGTAAGTACACGCAAGTGCGGCTGACCACGCTGGGTGGACAGTAGCCAGAGCGGGAGTAGGACAATGGCATTCGCAACGAAGTACGGGCCCTGGGCACTGGTCGCCGGAGCCTCCGACGGCCTGGGTGCCGCGTTCGCGAAGGGACTCGCCGAAAGGGGCGTCAACGTAGTCTTACTCGCGCGCCGGCAAACGGTACTGGATCAGGTTGCAGCGGAGATCGATTCGACGTCGTCAGCGCAAACCCGCACCCTGGCAGTCGACCTCGCCCAGCCTGGCGCGGCGGCCAGGGTCGCCGAAGCCACCCGTGGCCTGGAGATCGGGTTCCTGGTGTACTGCGCCGGCGCCGACCCGAATTACCGTCCTTTCCTTGCCAATTCAATCGAAGCAGCCGAGGCGATGGTGCAACGCAACTGTATGGTTCCCATGCAGTTGTGCCACCACTTCGCTCCGGCAATGGTCGAGCGAGGCAGCGGCGGTATCGTCATCTTCGGATCCGGCGCCGGATTGGCCGGCGGAGCCAACATGGTCGCTTACGGCGCCTCAAAGGCATTCGACATGGTCTTCGCCGAAGCGCTGTGGGCCGAATTGCACGACAAAGGAGTCGACGTCCTGGGTCTCATTCTGGGCAAGACTGATACGCCCGCCCTGCGAGCGCTCGAATACAGTCGGGGCCAGATACGTTCGCTCGACGAAGTGCCGCCGGGGGCGGCCACGGTGGACGAGGTCATCGCCGAGGCGTTCGACAACCTGGGCAACGGCCCCACCTGGTTCGCAGGCGAAATGATGCGCGCCGCCGAGCAAGTGACAAGTTCGCTGACCCGCAACCAGACTGTCGAGCTGTTCGCACAGGCGGCCGCCGCCGCGATGGGACCTCCGGGTTAATCGGGCACACGCCAGGTAATCAGCACGCGGCCGTACCAGAGCCGGCGGACACGGGCGCCCGGCGTCGCATCCGACGTCGAGCACCCGCCTGGCACCGGGCGGAACCTTTGACTCCAGCAGCGCGTCGTAGTGGATGTCGATGTTCCACGGGTCGGCTGACGTCGCGCGTTCCACCCGGCCGAAGATATCGCAACCGCGGGGAAGGTTTGCCAAAACTTTGAATTAGGACGGCCTAACTTTGAAACTTGCCTGCTCTGACCAGCAAAGAGAGGGTTGCGCCTGACCTCAATTCCCAGACCCGCAACGTTGCTGGGGAAGCTAACGTGCGGGTACGTTTGATAACTGTGCGTCAGGGCCGCATGTCGAGACGGCCACCAGCAATAGCCCCTCGCCGTCGAGCTGAAGGATCAGAATTGGTCACCACAGATCGGGCCGTCGTCACGACGACGAAGTCCCGCCCGCGGTGGCGCGTCCTGACCCGCTCGGCGCTGCTCACCGGCGCATTCATCAGCCCGGCGGTGGTGGTCCGCATCCTCGGCCTGCATCCAACGCCGGTCGCTGCGCTAGTGATCTTCGGTGCCGCGGTGGTGGCAGCCAGCTTCCTGCTCGCCTGGGCCGCCGAAGCCGCCCAGATAGACGTGTCCGGAGGACTGGCGATCGCTGTGCTCGCCCTGGTGGCGGTTCTCCCCGAATATGCGGTCGACCTCTACTACGCGTACGCATCCGGCCACAATCCCGATTACACCCAGTACGCCACGGCCAACATGACCGGTTCCAACCGGCTGCTGATGGGGCTGGGCTGGCCGGTCGTGGTGCTGGTCGGCATGGTCGTGGCACGCCGGGCGGGCGCACGCGGAAGGGGCGGCTTGGCGCTGGAACCCGCCAACCGGGTGGAACTCGGGTTCCTGCTGATCGCCGGTGTGGTCGCGTTCGTCATTCCCCTCGATGGCCAAATCCATCTGGCGCTGGGGCTGGCCCTGTTGGCATGGTTCGGCTTCTATCTGTACAAGGTCAGCCACGGCGACGTGGAAGAGCCCGACCTGATCGGCACCGCCGCCGCCCTGGCGGAGTTGCCCGACCGGGTTCGGCGCATCGCCGTATTCGGCCTGTTCGCGGTATCCGGTGGAGTGATTCTGCTGTGTGCGAAACCGTTCGCGGACAATCTGGTCGCCGCCGGGACCGAGCTGGGCGTCGACCGGTTCTTGCTGGTGCAGTGGCTGGCACCGCTGGCCTCCGAAGCGCCGGAGTTCATCGTGGCGACCATCTTCGCCGCCCGCGGCAAGGGCACCGCGGCCATTGCCACGCTGATCTCGTCCAAGGTCAACCAGTGGACACTGCTCATCGGATCGCTGCCGGTTGCCCACCTGCTCGGCGGCGGCGGTTTCTCCCTGGCGCTGGATCCCCGTCAGGTCGAGGAAGTCCTGCTGACCGCGACCCAGACCATGATGGGTGTGGCACTGATCCTGGCGCTGCGCTTCCATCGTTTCAGCGCCTGGGCATTGCTGGTCTTGTTCCTGGTCCAGTTCCCCATCGCCTCGACGCACGGCCGTCTGCTGCTCTGCGGCATCTACACCGCGCTGGCCATCGCCGCGCTGGTCGTCAATCGGCGCCACCTGGCCGCCACCGTCAAGGCGCCGTTCATCGGGACGGCCGTCCGGCATAGCGGCCACCCGCACCTGCCATCAGACGCTGCGGATCTGGCGGCGTAGCCGACGCGACGCGGACGGTTCGGCTGGCTTGTATAGCATCGCCAGTTAACTTGATTCGCCTCGGATTCGGGGGTTGCAGTGGTCGCAGAAGTGCTCACCATCATTGGCGTGGGTGGTATGGGCCAGGCGATCGCCCGCCGGCTCGGCGCCGGTAAAACCCTGCTCTTGGCCGACTACAACGAAAAGACGTTGGCCGCAGCGGCCAAAACATTGGCCACGGACGGCCATAACGTCGAAACCCGAAGCGTCGACGTCGCGTCACCGGAATCGGTGCACGGACTAGCCGAGTACGCGGCATCCCTCGGCAGCATCACGCAGGTGGCACACACCGCCGGATTGTCCCTGGCGCAGGCCTCCGCCCAGGCGATCCTGGCCGTCGACCTGCTCGGCGTCGCGCTGATGCTGCAGGAGTTCGGCGAGGTCGTCGCACCCGGTGGCGCCGGGGTGGTAATCGCCAGCATGGCGGGGCACATGATTCCCGCGCTGTCCGCCGAGCAAGAACACGCGCTCGCGCACAGCCCGCCCGGTGACTTGCTGGGATTGGACTTTGTCAGTCGTATCACCGAGCAAGCGTTTGCGTATCCGGTTGCCAAGCACGCCAACCATATTCGAGTTCGCGCTGCCAGTGCGCAGTGGGGCCGCCGGGGTGCCCGCATCAACTCGATCAGTCCCGGCATCATCTCGACACCGATGGGGCACCAGGAACTGGCTTCTCCGGTCGGCGACGGCATGCGCGCGATGATCGCCATGTCCGGCACCGGCCGGATCGGAACTCCCGACGACATCGCTGCGGCGACGGCGTTCCTGCTCGGCCCGGATGCAACGTTCATCACCGGCACCGACCTGCTGGTCGACGGCGGTGTCGTCGCCGCGGTGAAGGCCGGAAACCCCTGATGCCACAGCGGGTGTTGCGGGAACGTCTGATCGATCTGGAAGTTCCGAGCCAAGATGAGGCACGCGGACGGGCGCTGCGCAAGACCGCGCCGCGACGTTCCCTCGCTCAGCTGACACCCGCACCGCGATCGGCCACTGAGATACTCGTCGCTCAAAACGCCGACCGGCTACCCGAACTCGTTCCACTGCGTTTCGCACGGATGCTCGCCGACCCGTTCTCGTTCTACCGGGGCTCCGCCGCAGTCATGGCCGCCGACCTCGCCGCAAGTCCGTCGAGCGGGATCGAGATCATGTGTTGCGGCGACGCTCATATCTCCAACTTCGGTATCTACGCCGCCCCCCACCGCTCAATAGTGTTTGATCTCAACGATTTTGACGAAGCAGCGATCGCGCCCGCCGAGTGGGACGTCAAACGCCTGATCACCAGCGCGATCGTCGGGGGCCGACACGCGGGCTACCCGGCCAAGGCCATCCGCCGCTGTGTCGAGCAGACGTTGGTGGCCTACCAAACCGCTCTGCAGACAACGTTGGAGATGGATGTCCTGAGCCGCTACTACCTTCGGATGGAGCCGGAGAGCTACACCGACAAGGTGTCCAAGGACATGCGCAAAGTGATCCAGCGCACCACCGCCAGGGCGCGCAAACGCACGTCGGCGCGGGTCTTCAAGCAGATCATGGAGACCGGGCCGGACGGCACCC
The DNA here is from genome assembly GCF_001667115.1 of Mycobacterium sp. 852002-51163_SCH5372311. GTDB lineage: Bacteria > Actinomycetota > Actinomycetes > Mycobacteriales > Mycobacteriaceae > Mycobacterium. Next base: position 9,901 of record NZ_LZIJ01000022.1, read on the forward strand.
CGCGGCTACGCGAAGCGCCGCCGGTCCTGCAGCACGTCGACGAGGCGACCGAAGCCCCGGTACTCGAGTCGGTCCGTGAGTATCTGGCCACCGTTCCGGCCGATGTTGCGCTGCTGCTCTCGCACTTTCGCATCACCGATATCGCGCTGCGAGTGGTCGGCGTCGGCAGCGTCGGCACCCGGTGTTACTTGGTTATCTTGGTCGGCCCCAACGGAACACCGATGATCCTGCAAATCAAAGAGGCCACTCGATCAGTGCTGGAGGAATACGGTTTTTGGCAACAGCCGGACAGCCTGATTGCGGCCATCGAAGAGCAAGGCCAGGGTGTTCGCGTCGTCGATGGTCAGCGGATCCTGCAGGCAATGTCGGATGTGTTCCTCGGGACGACACGCAAGGACGGTCGCGACTACTACGTGCGTCAGTTTCACGACATGAAGGGCACCGTCGTAACAGAAGGCATGTCCGCGTCTACATTTCGCGAGTACGTCACCGCTTGTGCGGTGCTGCTGGCACGGGCGCACTCCCAGAGTGCGAATGCGTCGATACTGCGGGGCTACGTGGGCACCAACAGCACCGTGCACGACGCCGTCGCCGAGTGGTCGTACGCATATGCCGACAAGTCGCTTGACGACTTTCACTATCTGCGCGCGGCGGCCGCTGCCCGCGAGATCGAGGTCGCCGATGATCCGACGCGATAGATCAGCTGCGTTGCGGTCGGTGCAGGTCGCTTTGAAACAGTCTCCAATTGCTTGAGGGGACTGCCGGCGCTCTGGTTGTGGCAAGTCCATGGCGCACGGTCTTAACGTGAACAGTCTGAGGCAAGGAGCGGCGATGCGGTTTGCGAAGGCTGCCCGAGCGGCCAATGCCAATGGCCAGTTGTGGCCCCGGGTGGTGGGTGCAGCGGCGCTTGCCGTGTTAGGCGCCTGCGGTGTGATCGTGCTGGTGATCCCGTCGCGTGCGAGTTCGCCGCCTAGCCTGGATTCGCGCTCCAACTGGGTACTTGCGAGCGCCCTGCCCGCCAGCAGTGACTTCCCGGCTGACTGGGGCTACAGTCTGCGCGCGTCGTTGCGACCAACCCGGGTATCAGACGACGACGCAGCGAGTGACTGGCGACCAGGGGTTCCGAGAGCGCGCTACGGGCCGCCTGCCTGTACAACCATTCCGAAAATCCTGCGTCACACTGGCGCCGGCCTCGCGGCTCAGCAGGGCGTCGACCGCTCCACCCAGCTGTCGGCGCGAGAAGCCGGATTGATGGACGACGACGCGACTGGGCGGCACGATGAGTCCGGGCCCAATGCCAGCTTAGTCATCTGGGTGGTTCCCGACGGGCCGTCCCGGATCTCGAATTATGTTGAGTGGCTGGGCCGCTGCGGCTCCTACCAAGTCACCAACTACAACCAGGACGGCGCAGTCAAAAACAAGCGGTCCATCACTACGGTAGTTGGAGCGCGCTCAGCCAATGGCGCCGAGGCGGCCGTCACCGTGACCCGAACGTTCACCACGCCCGGTAGCCGCAAACCTCCGTTGACCTACCACGTCAGTTACACCGCAGTGCGCGGCGTCATCTTTGAATGCTCGATTTATGACATGGCCGGACCTGATCGCGATCTCGTGCAGCAGCGCGCCGACCAAACCCTGAAAAGGCTGCGTGCGTTATGAGCACCGCGCGGCGCTGGTCCTGGCTGATCGCGGCCGCGTTGTGCGTGATCGCAATCGCCGCAATCCTGATCGTCATCCCCACCCGAAGATGGCACAACGGCGCGCCGCCCATCCCGGACCCACTCGCTCCGGGACTGGCCGCGCTCAGCGACCAGCAATTGGCTGAACTGCTGCCCAAGCGGTCCGAGTTTCCGGCATCGTGGGCCGTAAAAGACGAGCTCAGGTATGACTCGTTCGGGTATTTCAGACCCCAGCCTTTCCACGACGGTATTGGTCCAGAGCCTGCCGAATGCTCGAACGTGGGCGAGCTCGCGGTCGGCGCCAGCGACGCCGCCGTGGTCTCCGCGTATGACCCTGCAGGTACGCCCAGCTTCAGTTACGAGCCTCACGACATCCGGGTGACGCTGGCCCGTGAATTCAACCGCAGCGGGTTCGACGCGATGATCAAGCTGGTGTCCCGCTGTGAGCGATTCGACTCGGGTCGCGTCGTCTTTTACGCTGTCCGGATCCTCGAGGATTCGCGCCCCGCGAACGGGCCGCAGCGCTTCCGGATCGTGAAGACCAGGTCGACGGCCAGCGGAGATGCCCGCGTCGCGCGGACCGAATACTTCTCCTATGCGCGCACGTCAAGGTTGGTCCTGAGGGGTTACGCCCGCACCGGGAACCAGCAGCTCCTCGACGCCCTTTTCGACAACACGCTGCGCCGACTCAGCGCGCCTTGACAGCGCGAGCAGACGCAAAGTCCCTCACTTCACGTCGATTTGGGGTGATTTTGCGTCTGCTCGCGGTGGTGTTATGCACCCAGTCCCTCGGCCGCAGCCGCCACGTCCGCCGCGCGTACTCCAGTTCGGTGTAGGGCCATTGGGTGACAATGCGGCCGGTCGGTGACCGAAAGTAGCTGTCGCACCTGGTCCAGATGCTGAGCTCGAGGTCAGCGGAAAGCCGGTCGTTATAACGCTTTTCGGCAATAGGGTGCACATCGAGGTAGCCGCCCCGGCGCGCAATCCGGCCTACGGCGCTGGCGATCAAGCGTGCGCCGGCCTCGAGGATAAATACGATAGAGTTGCCGCCCTGATTGGTATTGGGTCCGTAGAGCATGAAGAAATTCGGAAAGCCGCTGACGGCGACACCGAGATACGCGCTCGGGTCATCGCCCCAAAGGTCGTGCAGGTGCTGGCCTTCGGCGCCGATGACATCGATACCCGACAAGTAGCACGACGTTTCGAATCCGGTGGCCAGCACAATTGCGTCGACGTCCACGGCGCGACCATGTTTGGTGATTATCGACGCCTGGGTGATCCGGTCTATCGGGTCGGCGATGAGCTCGACGTGGGCTTGCTGCAACGCCCGATAGTAGTCGTCGCCCAACAGTACGCGCTTGCAGCGGAACGGATAATCGGGCGTCAGAGCGTGGCGCAGCCGCTCGTCGGCTACGGTGCGCTCGAGGAACGAGGTCGCGATGTGGCTGCGAGCGGTCACCACCGGGTCGTCGGCCATTGTCGCCGTGTTGTCGTGCTGGAATTTCCAAATCTGCCAGCGGGCGCGTCGCACTGCCAACGGATCGCGCCGGAACCTCGCCAATTCCGTTGCGCTGTAGGGTCGGTCATCCTTGGGAACCATCCAGGGCGGCGTGCGCTGAAACACGGTCAGGTGTTGGGCGATCCGGGAAAGCTCCGGTACCACCTGCACACCGCTGGCCCCGGTGCCGATGACCGCCACGTGCTTGCCGACTAGGTCGATGCCGTGATCCCACTGCGCGGTGTGCATCACGGCACCACCGAAGTCGGCGACACCCGTGATATCGGGAAGCTTCATTGACCCGAACAAGCCCACGGCACAGACGATCACGTCGGCGGTCAATGTCGCTTCGTTGCCGGCGTGGTCAATGCGCAACTCCCAGCGGCAAGTGTCCGCGATCCAACGGACCGTGCGTACCGTCGTGCTCAGCATGAGATGTCGGCGCAGGTCGAAATCGTCGGCAACTGACTCGAGGTAGCTGAGGATCTCGGGTTGTCGGGCGTAGGTGCGGCTCCAGGACTTGTTGGGCGCGAACGAAAATGAGTACAGATGACTTTGGATGTCGCAGGCGGCACCGGGATAGGTATTGCGCCGCCAGGTTCCGCCCACGCCGTCGTCGCCCTCGATGATCACCAGGTCGTCGATGCCGGCGCGACGCAGCGCGACCGCTGCGCCCAGTCCTCCGAAGCCCGCGCCGATGATCGCCACCTTGGGTGAGCGCCGACGCCGGGTAGCCGCCCGCAGCCGGCCGATGAGGTATCGCCCGCGGCGTTTCATGGGCCGAAATCGCCGCCGCGAATGTCGAATCCCGTGAAGTCACCTTGCCGGCGCCACGCGGCCAGGATGTCGGCGTATTCCGTTGGTCCACCGAAGAAGAAACTGCCTTGGCGAGTTTTCGCGTCGGCTCTCCCCTCCCGGTTGTAGTAACCGGGCGTGCACGTCCTGGCGCGCTCGGCGGTCAACGCTGATCTGGCCAGAACCGTTTCAACCCAGGCGGCTTCGGCGTCCACCGATGCCTCGACTTCGGTGGCACCGTTTTCTAGCGCCCACGCGATGATCCACGCGGCGTGCGTAGCCTGCACGTCGAGCAGGTACGGGAAATTCACCGTCAGCCCGGCCTGGGCGATGCTTTCGATGAAGCAGTTCGGAAAACCGTTGGCGCACAGTCCTTGGAAGGTACGGACGCCGTCACGCCACCGCTCGGTCAGCGTCGCACCGCCGCGGCCGATCAATTCGAACCCGGTACGGCGACAGTACTCGGTGCCCACCTCGAAGCCCGTTGCGAAGATCAGGCAATCGATTTCGTAGCTAGCTCCGTCGACGACTACCCCGGATTCGGTGATACGGTCCACTCCCCGGCCGCGGGTGTCGACGAGTGCGACGTTGTCGCGGTTGAACGTTTGCAGATACTCGTCGTGAAAACACGGCCGTTTGCAGAAATAGCCGTACCACGGTTTGAGCGCCTCCGCCGTCGCGCGATCCGAAACGAGCTCGTCGACACGGGCCCGGATTTCCTCCATCTTGGCGAAGTCGGCGAGCTCGATGTCCCGGGTGCGCTGCTCAAAGTTCGCCGACCCGTCAGCGTCGTGCCGCATCACCGGGAGCTTCCGGGTGATGCTGGTCCAGGCGTCGGCCACCAGGTCTTCGTCCGCCTGACCGCCGGCGGTGAGGATCTGGAAGTTCTGGATCCGCTCGCTCTGCCAGCCGGGCTGTAATGTTTTGGCCCACTGGGGATCCGTCGGCCCGTTGGCTCGTACGTCGACCGACGACGGGGTGCGCTGGAAGACATAGAGGTGCTGCGCCGCCGACGCGAGGTGAGGCACGCATTGAATCGCGGTTGCGCCGGTGCCGATGATGCCGACACGCCGGGCCGCGAGGTTCTGCAGCTTGTCGCCGGTGTACCGATAGTCCCACCGGCTGGTGTGGAATGTGTGACCGCGAAAGGCGTTGATGCCCGGGATTCCGGGCAGCTTGGGCTTGGCTTGATAGCCGTTGGCCATGGATACGAACCTGGCCCGCATCTCGTCGCCCCGGTTTGTCCGAATGAACCAGCGGGAAGTTGCTGGTTCCCAACGGATCTCATGCACGTCGGTGTGCAGACAGGCGTCGCGGTACAGATCGTAGTGTTCTGCGATGCGGCGGCAATGCGCCAATATGTCGGCGCCTTTGGCGTATTTCTCCGCGGGCAGGTAGCCGAGCTCTTCCAAGAGCGGGATGTACACGTAGGATTCGACGTCGCACGCGATACCGGGGTAGCGGTTCCAATACCAGGTGCCGCCCACATCCGCCGCCCGGTCAATCAACCGCACACTTTGGACGCCGAGCTCGCGCAGTCGCACGCCGGTCAACAACCCACCGAAGCCTGCCCCGACGACCGCGACGTCTACCTCGTCGGTCAGCGGCTCACGCTTGAATTCCCGTTCCACCCAAGGATCCTCGGCGAACCGGGCGAACTCTCCCGCTATCTCGACGTACTGTTCGATGCCGTCGCGCCGCAATCGGCGGGCACGCTCCTCGGCATACTTCTGGCGCAGCGCATCGACGTCGAAACTCACGTCGACGGTTTCGGTCAAGGCTCAGACTCCGCTCTTGGTCAGCCCGACTCGGTATTCAATCGCCTGATCATATAATCACTTGACATCCTCGGTATTTATGGTCACCTGTATCCACAAATGCCATTCGAGTCAATGCTCGTGACATCAAGGACCTTTCCCATGCTGTTACCTCTTGCCGCGCAGCCCTACACGGCTCCGACGGATCGCGACATGCTTCCCTCCGAGCGGCGCGAGTTCGTGCGCACCCACCGCACCGCCGTGTACGGCTACCGTCGCCGCAACGACGGTCCGGCCATGTCGATCGTCTACTACATCCCCACCGACACCGGCGAATTGCTGGTGTCGACGATGGCCGGCCGCGGCAAGGCCCGCATCGTCGAACGTGACGGCAAGGTTAGCTTGTGCGTCCTGGACGAGCGGTGGCCCTTCAGCTACCTGCAGGTCTACGCCGACGCCACACTCGAGGAAGACCGCGATCTGGCCGTCGACGTCATGATGGCCGTAGCCGGCCGAATGTCGGGCGAGCCACTCCCCGACGAGGCGCGCCCGTCCGTCGAAGAGATGTGCGACCGGGAGAACCGCGTGGTCATCCGTTGCCGGCCGTATTCCACCTTCGCGACACCGCCTCGGCACCTGCATCGCAACGACCAGGTGGAGCAACTAAGCCACTGGGTGTCCGGCGTGGTCCCGTGGGATGCCGCCGATCCCGCATGAGCTACTGCGCGGCGTAGCGGTCCCGGAGCTTGGCCAGGGTGGCCTCGATGCCCGACGCGTTGGCCTTCGCGAAACCCATCAGCTCGTAATATCTGAGTGCGTTCTTCAGCGCTCCCGCGGCGTGGTAATCGAAGGTCTCGGTCACGCGCGTCGATGTCGGTGAGAGCGACTGGAATTCCCAACGCCAGCGATGCCCTAACGGGTGACGCCATTCGACTACCTCGTTCGGCTTGAGCTCGGTCACCGTGCTAGTGATTCGATAGGGCAGGCCGAACATCTTCATGTTGGTCGAAAACTTCGATCCTTCAACCAATTCCGTCGGCGCCTTGATGTTGTCGCGAACCGTGCCTGAACCGTCCAGTTCGCTGTGCCGCCGCGGATCGGCAGCCATCGCGAACAGCTCGGCGGCCGGTGCGTTTACTTCTACCGACCGAGAAACGCGCCTGGGTCCGGCGTCGACGACGGTCACGGTCATGATGGCTCCTTCGGTGTCCTGCAGCGCCAGGTCGACGCTACGCTTCGCCCGTTCGGTCTTCCATACCCCGGGACTGGCGCCGCAGCTAATCGCTAATCGTCGGCGCCACGCTTCCCGGTCCGGATAGGGTCCCGTCATGGGCGTCCTGCGGTTCATCTGGCAGCGTGTGCTGGCTTTTGACCGAATCGGTTCGCGCATCCCGCAACTCATCCAGATCTGGCTGATCGAGTTCTTCTTCGTCATGCCGTTGATGTTCTTCATCGGAAAGCTCATCGACATTCACGGCGCATTCCGGAGTACCCGGCACCGAAGAGCGGGTGGGCGGCGTGTTCTGGGGAGCCCTGGTGGTCTCGCTGGTCTTCGGCGTCCTCTTCGTGCGTTCGCTGGTAAAACCACGGGTGGTGGAGGGCTCGTGGACTCCTGTGGTACACGCCGATGCCGGACCGGTGACCGTCTATGGCGGCAACCGCGCCTGGGCCGTCACCTACCCGTACTTGACCAGCCATCCGTCCTACGCACTGCTGCTGCTGATCACCGCCCCGCTCCCGGTGGTGATGGTCGCCGCGACCGTGAATCACGGTGACAGCACGTTCTATTGGCGAGTGAGCGGCATTGTCGGCATGGTCCTTCTGGCCTGTATGGCGCTGGCGCGCGTATTGGCCTGGTACGTCTTTCGATTCGGCCGCCACCAGCTCGACGAGCAGTTGCAGAGCCTGCCGATCTCACAGCGCCGCCTCGGCTGGGAGATCGCCTTCAAGCCGGTGCTGATGCTGTTGGTGATGATGTATGCAATCGTGTGCATCCCGCTGGGTGTGATGTGGTTCAAGGAGAAACGCACCATCGCCGCCCTGCCCGTCGTCACGGTCGCCGACACCGAACACCCCGGCGACTACCGGCGGGTGGACGGCACGCTCGCATCGAAGGCCGCCTTTTGGGCGCCGCGTGGGACCGGTCGTGGCGGCAACAACTACGCCGGGGCCGGCGTGCTGGTGTCGCTGGCCTCGGGCGGCGAGGCGCTGCTGCTCGCCGAGGCGCTGTCGGTTCCCGACTTCAAGGGCATGATGTCGCGGGTTCGTAACGGCAGGCTCACCGCGACGGGCAAAGTGATCGATATCGTCTCGGCCGATCAGCGCAAGTACTACGGCTTCGACGAGACGGTGTTTCCGGAGCCGTCGCCCTACGGTCGGGTGATGCTGCTGCTGTCCTTTCCCTGAGCGGCCGCGCCGGTCGACAGCCGCGAGCCGGAAAGGCCGCGGTTGACGCATATACCCCCTAGGGGTATAAATCCAATAGAGTCTTGCTCGAGAGGAGCGCAATGAGACCATCCACCAAACTCGCGCTGTTCGGAGCCGGCTTGGCGCTCGTCTTCGGATTCGCCTTCATGGCCGGCGGAGCGCTGATTCCGCACCACGTCGCGTCGTCGTGGACCCAAGCCGTAGACGGCGGCCACCACGGCCACGGACCGGGCACCGAGCCAGTGCGTGGAGTGTCGCTCAGCGCGGGCGACCTGATGCTGGGCGCGGTGACAGCCCCACCGACGGTCGGGGCCCGCGGCGTCCTGTCGTTCCGGATCCAGACCGTCGCGGGTGTGCCCGTGACGAAGTTCAACACCGAAGACACCAAGAAATTGCATCTGATCGTGGTGCGCAGCGACGGCACCGAGTTTCGTCATGTGCATCCCGCGATGAACGACGACGGCCAGTGGTCGATGCCGTGGGCGTGGGATGCCCCGGGGCCCTATCGCATCTTCGCCGACTTCGTTCCCAGCGCGGGCGCACTTGCGGGCAAGAACACGGTGCTGTCCGCCACCATCAACGTCGAGGGCACTGTCACGCCGCACCGCCCATGGACGCCGTCGGCGGTCAGCCACGTCGACGGGTTCACCGTCACCGTCGACGGCAGCCTCGCGGCGGGAGCCGTATCGACTTTGACCACGACGATCACTCGCGACGGCTTGCCCGTCACCGTGCAGCCCTACCTGGGCACGTACGGCCATCTGGTGATACTGCGCGAGGGCGATCTGGCCTACTTACACGCGCATCCGCAGGATGCCGATCCCACGGCCACATCGGCGCAACGTGCCGGGAAGATCGCGTTCATGGCCGAACCGCCCACGCCTGGGCGCTATCTGCTCTACCTGGACTTCCAGGTCGACGATCAAATGCGTACCGCCCAGTTCGTCGTCGACGCGCTCACAACACATCAGTAGAGGAATGCGATCATGCCGGAGATGACTGGCTCACCCGCCGCGATGAACAACATCGAGCTTCAGATCGCGGGGATGACGTGTGCCTCCTGCGCGATGCGCATCGAGAACCGACTGAACGGCCTCGATGGGGTCAACGCAACCGTCAACTACGCGACCGAAAAGGCGACCGTCACCGTCCCGCCCGGCTATGACCCCCGGGCGCTGATCGCCGAGGTCGAGAAGACCGGCTACACCGCGGTGCTGCCGCGAAAGCGGCGCGCAGAACCACCGGCCGGACAGGCGGAAGAAGGCGAGCTGAGAACGCTGCGCAACCGCGTGATTGCCGCGGTTGTGCTCGCGACACCGGTGATCCTGATGGCGATGATCCCGGCGCTGCAGTTCCGGTATTGGCAATGGGCGTCGTTGGCCCTGGCCGCGCCGGTTGTGGTGTGGGCGGGTTGGCCCTTCCACGCCGCCGCTTGGGCCAACCTCAAGCACGGTGCCGCGACCATGGACACGCTCATCTCGGTCGGCACATTGTCGGCGTTCGTGTGGTCGCTGTATGCGCTCTTCCTGGGTACTGCCGGTGAACCGGGCATGCGCCATCGTTTCGAGCTGACCGTGACGCCCAACGACGGCGCGGCCAACATCTACCTCGAAGTGGCCGCGGGCGTGACATTGTTCGTGCTGGCCGGCCGATATTTCGAGAAGCGCTCCAAGCGGCGTGCCGGTGCCGCGCTGCGTGCCCTGCTGGAACTCGGCGCCAAGGACGTCGCCGCCCTGCGTGAGGGTGCCGAGACGCGCATCTCCGTCGACCAACTCGAGGTGGGCGACGAGTTCGTCGTGCGTCCGGGCGAGAAGATCGCCACCGACGGAACGATTGTTTCGGGCTCGTCCGCCGTGGATGTCTCGATGCTGACCGGCGAGTCCGTTCCCGTCGAGGTTGGTCAGGGCGACGCGGTCACCGGGGCCACGGTGAATGCCGGCGGGCGCCTGGTGGTGCGCGCCACCAGGGTCGGCGACGACACGCAGTTGGCGCAGATGGCCAAGCTGGTGGAAGCGGCCCAATCGGGCAAGGCCGAGGTGCAGCGGCTCGCCGACCGCATTTCCGCCGTGTTCGTCCCCGTCGTCATCGCCATCGCGGTGGCCACCTTCGGGGCGTGGCTCGGCGCCGGCTTTCCCGTGACAGCGGCGTTGACGGCCGCGGTCGCGGTTCTCATCATCGCCTGCCCGTGCGCACTCGGGCTGGCCACTCCCACCGCGCTTCTGGTCGGCGCGGGACGCGCCGCTCAACTCGGGATCCTGATCAAAGGACCCGAAATGTTGGAGTCCACGCGCAAAGTCGACACGATCGTGCTCGACAAAACCGGCACCGTCACCACCGGCAAGATGACCCTGGTCGAGGTGATCGCCACCCCAGGGGCCGACCGCGCCACGGTCCTGCGCTATGCCGGCGCGCTGGAGGATGCCTCTGAGCACCCCATCGCACAGGCAATCACGAAGGGCGCGAAGGAGGAACTCGGCACCCTGCCCACGCCCGAGGACTTTGCCAACGTGGAAGGCAAAGGCGTGCAGGGCATTATCGATGGGCACGCGGTCATGGTAGGGCGGCCGAGTCTACTGGCCGACTCGGGTCAACAGCTCGAGCCGACGTTGTTGGCAGGCAAAGCACGTGCCGAGAGTGACGGCAAGACCGCTGTCGCCGTCGGTTGGGACGGCCGCGTCCGCGCGATCCTGGTGGTCGCCGATACCGTCAAACCCACCAGCGCAGAGGCGATTCGCGAGTTCGAGCGACTGGGGCTGACGCCGGTGTTGCTGACCGGCGACAACCGTGCCGTCGCACAGCACATCGCCGATGAAGTCGGTATCAGCCACGTCATCGCCGACGTCCTGCCAGCCGGCAAAGTCGACGCCGTTCAGCGCCTGCAATCCGAAGGCAAAGTGGTCGCCATGGTTGGCGACGGCGTCAACGACGCGGCCGCCCTGGCGGCCGCGGACCTCGGGCTGGCTATGGGCACCGGCACAGATGTCGCCATCGAAGCCGCCGATTTGACCCTCGTTCGCGGCGATCTGCAAGCCGCCGCGGATGCGATCCGTCTTTCCCGCCGGACCCTGTCCACCATCGAGGCGAATCTGTTTTGGGCCTTCGGGTACAACGTGGCGGCGATTCCGCTTGCCGCGCTGGGCTTGCTCAACCCGATGCTGGCCGGCGCCGCGATGGCGTTTTCCAGCGCATTCGTGGTGGGTAACAGCCTGCGTCTGCGCGGCTTCACCAGCACCGCCAAAGCGGAAGGGCGCGTCGGGCTTTGCGTGTGAAGCCTGGGCTTTGCGTGTGAAGCCTGGGCTTTGCGTGTGAAGCCTGGGCGGAAATCGGCGCCGATTCCCGCCCTCTGTTCACAACGAAAGCCGTAGGCTCACAACCAAAGCCACAGGTTCACAACCAAAGCCACGGGTTCACAACGAAATCCGTAGGTTCACAACCAACGCCGTAGGTTCACTACGAAAGCCACGCGGTGATTGAAGTGACTGCTGGGCGACGGCCCTCAAGTCAAGAACAAACGATTCAGCCGCTCAGCAAGGTTGGCGTGGAAGTGCCCGATCGCACTCTCGTGCCGTCCGAACTCGAGGAACTCGTTCGCGTTGGCGCGCAAGCCCCGTTGTACGGCCGCGGACATCTCGTTGTCCTCCACGCTGCCGCGCGCAACCAGGGTGCCCGCGGGGTTGACCGGCGGCTCGAGCGCTGCTTGATTGGCAAACTCGGACTTTGCCATCGAATACACGGTGAACATGCTGTGGTCGATGTCCACCGGGTCGATCACTACCATGAGCACCAAGTCGGGGAACGTCGCCAACATGGCGTTGGGGAACAGGTGATACACGTAGGTCACCCGCGTGTCCGTCGACCAGGTGCTCTCTGGACGGTCGCGGAGCCGTTCAATATTTCGGTACGGGAAGGCAATACGGCAATTCGGCCCGAACTTCTCGACCACGTTGAGGTCGTCGTACTGCAGCGGATAGAACGTGTCCTTGTGGGTCGAGCGAATGTGGTAGCCCTCGAGGAACTGCTCGACGAGCACCTTCCAATTCATCGCTCGCAGCGTCGAGTCCACATAGACGAGCTGGCGGGCCGGAAGCAGCTTGTCGCGCCACGGGCTTCCTTCCGTCAGCCAGGCCATCGCCTCGGCAGCCTGCCGTTCGCCCGCGGCGCCGGAGTCGAGCGGGCCGATGACGATGAGCCCGTCCACCTCATGGCTTTCCACCTCGACCAGCCCGCGCGCCGGCATGTCCAGATCCGGGAAAGCCTCCGGGTGGGGCACGTGGGAGAGCGAACCGTCCAGACGGTATGTCCAACCGTGGTAGCGGCACACCAGCGCATGTGAGCACCCCGCGCCCTCGACGAGCACGGCGCCGCGATGCCGGCACGCGTTACGAAACACCCGTGCCCGCTGATCTCGTCCGCGCACTGCGAATAGCGGTACGCCGAAGGCGGTTCGCTCGACATGGTCACCCGGGTTGGGAATCGTTGCCGATGGCACGAAGACGCTCGGCATCGTGCGCAGCGCACGCAGCTCCGCCGTGAAACGCTCTGGCTTTAAGTAGTTTTCGACCGGCTCGCGCCAACCTTCGCCCTCATCGGTGGTACCGGCGTCGATATGAGCGAGTATGCGCCGAACAATTTCCAAATCGGTCGAGATGAACGATGTCGTCGCGGAGCTCATGGTGTGTCAGTATCACACTATTATGGACACGCGTCAATCAATTAGTGATACGGTACCGCGGTGGTGCAATCCCGGGTAAAGCAGCTGATCGGCAACCGGCCGCTGAGCGCCCGCTCCGTGCTTGCGTCAGCGTTGTTGGGGTCCGACGAGTCCCGCCTGACGGCGGGCGAACTCATCAACGTGGCGTCACTGTTCGGCATCAGCGCCGGCGCCACTCGAACCTGTCTGTGGCGCATGGTCTCGGCCGGCGAACTCTCCGCCGACGACGGCAACTACGCACTCGCCGGACGCCTGCTGGAACGCCGTGAACGCGTCGACGAGGCGTCGCGGATGGACGAGGCAGCCGGGTGGGACGGGACCTGGGAACTGGCGATCGTTTCGCTGGAGCGCCGCTCGGCGGCAGAACGCCTCGAACTTCGCAAGGCGGCCATCGCCCTCCATCTGGCAGAGCTCCGTGAGGGTGTCTGGCTACGTCCGGATAACCTTGACTCACAACGGCTTCCGGGATCGCGGGCAGTACTGGATCGACAGTGCATCCATTTCCAGGGTGCCGCAACCGACATTTCGCCCGACCAGATGCGGTCACTCTTCTCCCTGGACGAATGGGCCGCAGACGCCAAGGTGCTGATCGAGGCGATGAACGCCGAACTCCGTCGCAACAAACGGGCCGATTCGGCGCGCCTCGCCGACGAGTTCGCGCTGTCGATCGCCGTCGTCAGGCATCTTCAGCTCGACCCCCAATTGCCGGGCGAACTCACACCGGCCCGCTGGCCGGGGCGCACCCTGCGGGATATCTACCGCCGCTTCGACGAAGCTTTCAAGCAACGAATGAACCGCGCCTACCGTAGCTGAGGGACGCCTTGAGCCCCGGCCTCGAGCCCTGGTGTAGGAAGTATCTGTGTCACCTTTACAAATTGAAGGGATCCTGTAATGGATCGTCCGGACGTAACACAAGTACCCGGAACACCTGCCCTGCTGCTTGGCGCGTTTGACCTCAGCGCGCTCGGCTATGACGTCGGTGAGTTCTTCGTGTCCGGAACGGCTGCCTGTTACACGCCCACCGCAGAACTCGGACCCGACGGCTGCTGGCCCGTAACATCGTCTGGCACAGCCGATTACACCACGCGGGTCGTTGTAGTCAAGCCAACAACCGCGGCGCATTTCAACGGGACCGTGCTCGTCGAGTGGCTGAACGTGAGCGGCGGCATCGACGCCCCGGCGGTCTGGTTCATGGCGCATCGCGAAATCGTGCGCTCCGGTTACGCGTACGTCGGGGTCTCAGCCCAACAGGTAGGTGTGCAGGGCGGCGCCAACCTGATGGGCATCGACATGTCGCTGAAAAGTCAGCACCCGACGCGGTACGAGCCGCTGAGCCACCCGGGCGACGCCTTCTCCTATGACATCTTTTCCCAGATCGGGCGCCTCGTGCGCGATGGCGTGCTGGGTGAGCTTCGCCCTCAGCACATCGTCGCTTTGGGTGAATCCCAATCGGCATTGTTCATGACCACCTACGTCAACGCCGTCGACCCGCTCGCCGAGGTATACGACGGGTTCTTGGTTCATTCCAGATTCGCGGCCGCCGCACCGTTGGACGACACCTCGATCTTCGACGAATCACAAGCCAACACCGCCCAAGCTGTCAGATTCAATCCCGGCCTGCGCGTCCCGCTCATCACCGTCATCACCGAGACCGACCTGTTCGGTGGCATCCGGCCTGGCTATTATCTTGCGCGCCAGCCCGATAGCGATCGGCTGCGGGTGTGGGAGATTGCCGGCACCGCACACGCCGACAACTACACGATCCTGGTGGCGCCGATCGATTCGGGCTCGGCGCCGATGAGCGACATCGTGGCGGCATACGCGCCGACCGACATGCTGATGGGCCAGAAATTGCAGCACTGCATCAACTTCGCCCCGCAGCATCACTATGTGCTGCAGGCGGCCTTGTCCCAGCTGTGCCGATGGGTTCGAACGGGCGAACGGCCGCCCAGCGGGCCAGACATCGAGTTGGCCGAGACCGATCCGCCGGAGCCGGTTCTGGACGCGAACGGACTGGCAACGGGTGGCATCCGGACCCCATGGGTGGACGTCCCGGTTGCCCGCACATCCGGGGTCGGCAGCGTCGAGAGCATCATGGCAGCCATCTTCGGCTCCGGCGAAGTATTCGACGCCGCTACCCTGAACCGGCTCTACCCCGGCGGGCGCGAGGACTACTTGGAACGCTTCACTGCGGCCCTCGACACGGCCATCAAGTCGGGCTTCATCCTGCCGGCAGATCGCGCGGAGATCATCGAGATCGCCTCCGCGTCCTATCCCGCTTGATGATTCGTCACTTCGCAGCGAACTCGACGAGGCTCCCATTCGGCGCATGCGCACCGCCGCACCAGATGCGGCGGGCCTGTGGCGCGATCTCGGCGGCGCGGCCGTCGAGTTGTTCAAGCGTCAGGCTGCTGATCGGATGAGTCGCGACCGCCGGTACGAGACCGGCCATTCCATGCGACTCCCGCTGCAGCCGAGCCTCCTGCTCGAATTCCGTTGTCACGATTACCACTGCCGGCAGCCCGGCCTCTTCCAGACGCACGGCGTCGTTCACACACGCCGAGCAGCACGAGCCGCAGTCACCGATTGCTGTTAGCGCGACGTCGTTTTCCGCGGCGATCCGGCTGATCAGCTCGGTGTTCGCGTCCGACGAGAAGTGGTGCTTGTCGTAGTGGGTGACCGAGGTCAAGGTGAGTCCTTCATCGGCAAGCTCGCGGACGGTGGCACGCAACAACTTCGCGGCATTCCACTTGGTGTTGCTCAGCACGCCGAGGCGTAAGCCGAGCAGACCGCTCACCCGGGGAGCCATGGGTTTGGCCTCCACCTCGACGACCCCGCATGGGTCATGAATGTAATCAGTCATCGGATCTCCTTTGGTGAGTTACCTTGTCGCGCAGTCACAGTCGGCAGGAACCGTCGGAGCAGTCGAGCTCCCGACCGGCACCGCCCATGTCATCGTCGATTGCGCGCAGCACCGGAGTCGTCGCGGTGCTCCACCCCGGCAGGAACGCCGAGAAGCGGCCGGCGGATCCGCCGGCGACGAACAGATGGATGTCGTCGGGAGTGAAGACGATCGGCACTCGCCGGCCCGCTTCGCGCGGAAACCATTTCGGCAGATTTCGGTTGTAGGTGCGTTCCCCGGGCGGTGCGTAGCGGTTGCGGTAGCTCACGTCGTCCCAATCGTTGGTGCCGTTGAGCCACAGGTAGCGACGCACGTCGTCCCGGCTCCAGCCGAAGGAGGCGATGGTGCGTGCGTGTTCCACACCGATGACGACCGTGCAAGAGCCGCCGAGCACAGCGTTGTTGTGCGCGACGGTGCTCATCGCCGAGGCAATGGAATCCAGAATCCCTTGTGGGTCATCGGAAATGTGATTGGTGACGCTGTGCGGCGCTTCGGCACCGATCACCAGAACGGTGCTGTCTTCAGGCGCATATCCATGCTCGACGTGATACGGAGCCCACGGACTGGCCTCCTCGTTCTCGGCAATGCAGAAGGTGTACTTGCCGGGGTGACCCAGCGTGCTCTTGTCCAGTTCCCCAGGAATGCCACCACCGACAGTCAGGAGGACCAGCCGAACCGCCCGGCCGATGGTGGCGTTCGCGCGGTTGCCGGAACCGAACACGTTGCCGCCGGCGTTCATGCCGATCTGACGGCCGATGGGTCCGTTGACGACGATCAGCGGTGAGACCACATGCGTCGTCGCCTGGATGCCGTTGAGGTTGAAGCAAGTGTCAACCAGGGCGAGAATGGCCGCGCGCACAACGGGCGCGTATTCGGGTTTGCAGCCGGCCATCACCATATTGACGGCCAGGAGTTCACGCGTCAGGCTGCCCCAGCGCGGTGGAATGCGGGCCACGAGTTGCTCGGGATCTCCGCCCAGGACTGCAAGCACCGCAGCCACCCGCTCGGGCGTCGGTGGGACTACCGGAAGCCCGTCACTCCAGGGCTGGTCGAAGTAGTACTCGACGAGGTCGCGATCGTCGGTAACGGACAGGGCCGTCATGGTCATGGGAGTGCCTCCTGCGTTGCTTACTGAGGAAACCGTAGGCCCGTTGTATCTTTATTGTCCAAGACATATTTGAACAGCTAATATATTCTGAAGATATGTCAGATCCTGAGCTGCGATTGCTGCGCTACTTCGTGACCGTCGCCGAGGAACGACACTTCGGCCGGGCCGCCGAACGGCTCCACATCGCCCAACCGCCCCTGAGTCAGCAGATTCAAAAGCTGGAGCGTCAGCTGGGAGTTGACCTGATCGATCGGTCCCGGCGGCCGATCGAGCTCACCGATGCCGGCAGTGCCCTTTTCGACGAAGCGCGACTTGCGCTCACGCACGGCCAGCGAGCATTCGCCGCGGCGCGCAGGGCCGCCGCCGGTCACCTCGGGCACCTTCACATCGGCGCACTGCAGGCCGCGGTCGACGGCGTCCTGCCGTATGTGATGCGCTCGCACCGCAGGACCTATCCCGACGTCAAGCTCGAGCTCTCCGAGTTGAGCACCGCCGAGCAGGTTTCCCAATTGCTGGAACACCGCCTCGATGTCGGCTTCCTGCGCGGGCCCGTCGAAGAACCGTCGCTGACCGTCCAGACGCTGGTCGACGATCCGCTTGCCGCGGTGGTATGGGAAGGCCACACACTCGCCGAGCATCATCGAATCGCCCCGTCACTGCTGGCGGATCAGCCGGTCGTCATGTGGACTCGGACCGCTGCGGCCACCACCTACGCCGACGTCATCGAGCTGTTCCGGATGCACAACATCGAGCCGCCGATCGTCGACGAAGTGGCGCGAATCCAGACGATCCTCGCCCTGGTGGCATCCGAGGCCGGAATAGCCCTGCTGCCAACGTCATTCATCAACCTCGGCAGACAAGGCGTCCGGTTCATCCCGTTGCACGGGCCGTTGCCGAACCGGCCGCTGGCCCTGGCGTGGCGCACCTCAAACGAATCACCAACTCTGCGTTGCTTTCTCGACATCGCAGCGGAGGCGTCGCCGTCGTACTTGCGCGATCTGAGCCAGCACTACCCCCAGCTCGTGTAGCGGCCTGCTTCGGTGGCAGGGCGCCCGATCGCATCGCAGGCGGTTCGACACATGAAGGCGCAGCATCAGAAACGAGTAACATCTGCCACTCCCGTACCAAAAGGCAGCTGCGCGACCATTCTAGAATCCGATAGCGCCGGTGCTATCAAATTTGAACTTCGCCTGCCAAGCATCCTAGGGATTGGTGTGACTGATGTGACTGGCGTGCTAGGTCGGCGCCACGCAGTCCAGGCATGTCCCTCAGAGCTTTGCGGCGAGCTTCTGCAGGATGTCGGCGGTGGGTTCGGCGCTGGCATGCCGATATCCGGTGCCCGCCCAGAGGTGGACGAAGTCCGGTTTCCCGGCCGTCGCGGCCGCTTTGCGCAGCGGGCTGGTGAGGTAATGGATCGCCGGATACCCCAGTGGCGCCTGCGCTTCGTGGGCGTCGATGAAGGTGTTGCGCAGACCGCGCGCCGGCCGGCCGGTGAAGGCTCGGGTCAGCACGGTCTCGCTCCGCTGCGGATCGACGAGGGCAGCCTGATGGGTGGCCGAGGCGCCGCTCTCGCTGGCACGCAGCAAGACGGTGCCGACCATGGCTGCGGCGGCGCCTGCCCGGATCACCTCGACGACGTCCTCCGGGGTGGCGATGCCTCCGGTCGCGACGACGGGGATGTCCACCGCCTGGGTGACGCTGCGCACCAGGTCGGCGATTGGCGTGGCGGCCACCGGTTGGCGCGGCGTGAGAGTGGCCGAGTGTCCCCCGGCCGTCGACGCCTGCACGGCGAGCAGGTCAACACCGGCGGCGCGGGCTCGGGTCGCCTGGTCTGCGGTGGTGACCGTCTGCATCACCAGAGTGCCGGCCTTCTGCAGCGCGCCGATCACATTGCTGGGGGGAATACCGAAGGTGAAGGACACGATCGGCACCGGGTTGTCGAGCAGCAGCGCGATCTTGGCATCGAACTGATCGTCGTCCTCGATGGGGTTCGGCGGCAGGGCCAGCCCGAACTGGTCGGCCTCACGCTGAATGATGGCGGCGTAGGTTCGGTAGCTGTCCGGATCGACGGGCAGCGGGTTGGGCGCGAACACGTTGACCCCGAACGCGACCCCCTCCGCCCGCACCTGTTTGATCTCGTCCGCAACGGCCGCGGTGGATTTATAGCCGGCGGCGAGCATGCCCAGCCCGCCTGCCCGAGTCGCCGCGCACACCATCGCCGGCGTCGTCGGACCGCCCGACATCGGGGCGGCAACGACGGGAAAGGACATTCCGAACTGCTCGAGCATGCTCACACCTGTCAGTTGTGATCCTTGTCATATCGCGCCGGCCGGCGACGCCAATGACTCCAGGTAAAGCACATCGGTCACAACGTTCGCAACGGCGTCGGTTCGGCTCGACAGGAATGCAGGGCCGCTGCGTATCGAAGAGCGGTCCTTCCGACGCTCCCGTCGGCCCGCGGCGCGTGGGTTTGGCAAGGTCAGCAGCACACATCTCGGTTTGATATCAGCGGTGACCTCCCGCCCCGAATCCGACAGATCCGGCCTGGTACTGGTACGGTTCGCTGCTGTGGCGGCGTCATTTCTCAACCCGGGCATCCGTCACCGAGGGGTGCCCGTTGCACAGCGCGCCGCAAACCACGCGGGCCTGCTGAGGGAGCTGCGGTGTCAGACCTGAACCGACGTCGCTTCCTCGGGGCGCTCGCCGCGGCTACCGTCGCCGGCGTCGGAGCGGCGCGTCTGGTGGTCGACCCGCAACCGCGAACATTCGCCCAAGCACCCGTGGCGGCCGCGAGTCCGCCGGGGGCGGCCACCGCCGCCCGAGCGGCGCGCGTGTTGCCTCCCCCGCCGTCGACTGCTCGCATCGGGCTGCCCGGCGGTGGGGCACTGATGAAGCTGCCCGGCGAGGGTGATCTGCTCGCGCTGACCGTCGACGACGGTGTCAACAGCGAGGTAGTGCGCGCCTATATCCAGTTCGCCAAAGACACCGGTGTGCGGCTGACGTTCTTCGTCAACGGCACCTATGACTCCTGGACCGAAAACGTTGCGCTGCTTCGGCCACTGGTGGATTCGGGGCAGATCCAACTCGGCAACCACACTTGGTCGCATCCGGATTTGACGACGCAGACCAAAACCCAGATAGCTCAGCAGCTGACCCGGAACGACGATTTCTTGAAGAAGACTTACGGCGTTGGCGCCAAACCATATTGGCGCCCGCCGTACGCCAAGCACAACGCCGCCGTCGACGCCGTGGCCGCCGACCTCGGCTACACCGTGCCGGTTTTGTGGTCGGGCTCGTTGTCGGATTCGACGTTGATCACTGAGGAATACATCGTGAAGATGGCCAACCAGTATTTCACTCCTCAGGCCATCGTGATCGGACATCTCAATCACCTACCGGTCACACATGTCTATCCGCAGCTCGTCGAGGTCATCCGCGCCCGCAATCTGCGCACTGTCACCCTCAACGACGTGTTTCTGAAAACTCCTTAGCGGCAACGGGTTCGATGAGTCTGCCCGGCGGCCGCGCTGGCAAGCTCTTGATCTGGCGAAATCTGGCATGTCGTGGCGTCGCGCGCTTGCACACACCCGTGTCAGAGGGTCGTCGACTTGCAATTTGATGTCTATTGCCAGGGACGTCAAATCGTGATTTGATGTACCTCACCATGGACACGAAAAAGCGCAACTACGAGATGCGGGCCCGTCAAGAGGCGGCAGCCGCGACTCGCAGCGCGATCGTGGAGGCGGCCGTCGATTCCGTCATGGCGGAGCGGTCGCTGGCAGTCACCCTGGGCACAGTCGCCGACCGCGCCGGCGTCACCGTCAAGACCGTGCTGAGGCACTTCGGCAGTCGCGAAGCGCTCATCGACGAGGCTGCGTCGCGGGCTATGCAGGACGTGCTGCTCGAACGACTGGCCCCGCCCGATGATCCCGAACATGCATTGGCGGTGCTCATCGCGCACTACGAACGGCGGGGAGAACCGATGCTGGGCATACTGGCCGAAGAGGTTGACGATCCTCGAGCGCGTCAAATTTGCGATGCTGGAAGGACTTTGCATCGCACTTGGGTCGAAGAAGTGTTCGGCGTCAACCTGCCGCCCGACCCAGTCGAACGCTCCCGGCTCGTCGACACGTTGGTGGTGGCCACCGATGTGTATACCTGGAAGCTGTTGCGACGCGACCGGGGTCTGACCGTCGATGGCGTTCGGGATCGGATGCTGCTTATCGCCCGCGCCGTTCTGGCGGCACCCGTCGGATCAGTCGTCGAAGGGGCCGGGCGATGAGGGTGCTGTTTGCATTGGTCGACGGAGGCGGAAACATCCCACCTCAGTTGGCCGTCGCCCGCGCACTGCGCGCCCGTGGCGCCGAGATCCACTTCATCGGTCATCAGGGTATCCGCGACCGAGTCCAGGATGCCGGGTTCTCCTTCGAATCATTCAGGACTGGAAGAGAATTGAACCCGACCGCGCAGCGGTCATTGCTGAGCTTGACGAGCGACTTCACCAAGACGGCGATGGACCGCCGACTCGGCAGCGACGTGGTGACAGCGGCACAACGTAACGGCGCGGACGTGGTCGTCGTCGACGTACTGCTGACGGCAGCCGCCTATGAAGTCGTGGCATCAAGCATCCCGACGGTGGTGCTCGTGCACTTCTTCTATCGCGGACTGCAAGACCTGGCCGCCGGTCCGGCCGGTTGGCTCCTGCGCCTCCGGGGCACCCCGCCGCTTGGGCTGGAACGCGCTGCGGCGCTGCGCATCGTCACTTCCCGTTCCGATCTCGACCCGATGCGCGGCACACCGCCGGTACGTCATGTCGGCGTGGTGTGGCAGGGAACCCCAAGCGCTGCAACGGCAATGCCGGTGCCCCGGCTTCTAATCAGTCTGAGCACCTGCGCATTTGCCGGTCAACGACGCATGCTGCAGCACATCCTCGACGCCGTCGAACCGTTGCCGGTGGAGGCAACCGTCACGGTAGGCCCCGCCATCGACGCATCCGGATTGCGCGTTCCGGCCAACGCGTCACTGCATGCTTGGCTCGATCATGACGAAGTGTTGGCGACGAGCTCATTGGTCGTGGGCCACGGCGGACACAGCACGACCATGCGAGCGTTGTCTTTCGGTGTGCCACTGGTGGTTATGCCGGCGAATACGCTGATCGACCAGAAGCGCGTCGGCGCCGTGCTGGAGAACGTCGGCGCCGGCATCTTGCTACGCAAACATGCAAGCGCGCGCCGGATACGTTCAGCGATAAGCACGGTGCTGGCAGACCCCGCCTACCGCGCTGCCGCGGGGCGACTCGGCGAGAGCATCCGGGAACGCGATGGTGCCGAGACGGCAGCCGACGCCATCAGCGAGTTCGCGGAATCTTATGTCGCGCACTGAATTACGCGTCTTCTGCGGACAGCAGCATTATCAGGGTCTCGCGCAGTTTAGCTAGTCGTCGCTCGCCCAGGCTCTGCTTCCAACGCTTTTCCATCTCCATTGCGCTGGAACGCATTACTCGCAGTGCCTGCCGGCCCCGGGGCGTCAACTCGATGATCCGCGCGCGGGCATCCGCCGGATCGGCCACCCGATTCACGTAGCCGTGCCGTTCCAGTGCCGCGACCGCCTGAGCAACCGCCTGGCGACTCACACCGAGCCGGTCAGCCAGATCTGACGCATGCAGCCCGCCTGCCGTCAGCGGTACCAGTGCGACGGACTGCGCCGGGCGGATCCCGTCGAGCCCGGCCGCGGCGAAAGCCGCTCTCAGATGGGGGGCACGGGATGCCGCCACCAGTTGCACCAGAGCAGGCACGGTCGGCTCCCAGTGAGCGTCCGGAACACGTGGCATGGACTCGAGTTTGCCATCCGGCGTCAGATTGACAAGATACTTGTCAAAATCGTGCGCGGCTGCCACGATGGGGCCATGCGGTCTGGTCGGGTACTCGCGGTCTGTCTGCTCGGAAGCCTGGTGCTGTTGGTCGGCGGTTGTCTGGGCGGGGGTCACGCGGTGGGCACACCCGATGCCAAGTCGATCCCGGTCGGCCAGTCCACTCAGACCCTCGAGTCCGGCGGAGTCAGCCGAACCTTCCACCTGTACCGACCGCAGGGACTCAACGGATCCGCGCCGCTGGTGGTGATGCTGCACGGCGGCTTTGGCAACGGCGCGCAGGCTGAACGCGCCTACCACTGGGATGCCGAAGCCGACAACGGCCATTTCCTGGTGGCTTATCCCGACGGTCTCAACCGCGCCTGGAACGCCGGGTCGTGCTGTGGCAATTCTCAGCGCACCGGAGTCGACGATGTCGCATTCATCACCGCCATGGTCTCGGCGATCGAGCAAGAAATGTCGATCGACCCGGCTCGCGTCTATGTCACAGGCATGTCCAACGGGGCCATGATGGCACTTCGACTGGGCTGCCAGACCGACGTGTTCGCGGCGATCGCGCCGGTCGCAGGAACGCTACTCACCGACTGCTCGCACGCTCGGCCGACGTCAGTGCTGCAAATCCACGGCACCGCCGACGACCGAGTGCCCTATGACGGAGGCCCGGGCAAGGCCTTCGCGATCGACGGCAACCCACGTGTCGACGGCCCGTCGGTGCCGTCGGTCAACGCCACCTGGCGTGCCATCGACGCGTGCGCAGAACCGGCGTCCAACACTTCTGAGCCAGTGACGACCGCTACGGCCGGGTGCGCGGACGGGCGGACGGTGGAGTTGATCTCGGTGGCGGGGGCTGGCCATCAGTGGCCCGGCGGTGAGCCCAGTCCGCTGGTGGAAAGGTTCGGCCTTCCCGGTCCGTCGACGGCGCTCAACGCCACCGCCACCATCTGGCAATTCTTCGCCGAGCACCACCGTTAGACAGCGCGAGCAGACGCAGAATCGCACGATTGGCGCACGAATCGTGCGGTTCTGCGTCTGCTCGCCAAAGGGGGTGCTCGGCTAGGACAGCATTCCGTCGATGAGGCGGCGCAACACAAACCTGATCTCCTTGCGGGCACGCTTGGGATCCTCCGCCGTCGCGATGGCCATGGCCGCCTCGTCGAGCGCGCCGATCATCACGGTGGCCAATGGCCGCACCGGCTGACGTACCAGTTGACCCGCGCGGATTGCCTCGGTGAGTAACTGCTCGGTCATGCCCAGGCTGTAGCGCTGCGCAACGTCGCGGAAGCCGGCCCAGCCGAGCACGGCGGGCGCATCGAGCAAGACCAGCTGACGCACCTCGGGATCGCCGGACACGTCGAGCCAGGCGTCGACCGCGGCCCGAATTGCGTCGGCGGGCGTCGTCGCCCCTGAGGAGGCCACCGTGGTCGCCATCCGGGCCATCACGTCCTGCTCCACCGCCTCGACAACTGCACGGAATAGCGTTGCCTTGTCGGCGAATTGGTGATACATCGCACCCCGGGTCACCCCTGCCTCCTTGGCGATTTCCGGGGTGCCCACCTCCGCATAGCCCCGCTGTCCCCAGAGCTTGCGGGCAGCGGAGATCAGCGCGTCGCGGGTTGCCGCGGAGCGCTCCTCCTGAGTGCGTCTCTTGATTTCCATACAACCTGTTGGTAACTTACAGACAGACAGCCTGTTTGTAACTCTATCCCGAAGTAGGAGTCAATCCATGTCGACGATCGACATTAGTGCCGGAACCATCCACTACGAAGCAACCGGACCCGACGACGGCAGGCCTGTCGTGTTCGTGCACGGCTACATGATGGGCCGTGAACTCTGGCGCCAGGTGAGCCGGCGTCTCGCCGGCCAGGGCCTGCGGTGCATCGCTCCGACTTGGCCGCTAGGCGCGCATCCGGAGCCGCTGCGCCCCGGCGCCGACCGGACCATCACCGGCGTCGCGCACATCGTCGCCGACACGCTCGAAGCCTTACAGCTCGACGACGTGGTGCTGGTCGGCAACGACACCGGCGGGGTCGTCACCCAACTCGTGGCCGTGCATCATCCCGAGCGGATCGGTGCGTTGGTGTTGACGAGTTGCGATGCGTTCGAGCACTTTCCGCCGCCGATCCTGAAGCCGGTGATCGCTGCGGCCAAGTCGAAGACACTGTTCCGCAGCGCACTGCAGGTCATGCGAGCCCCCGTCGCGCGCAAGCGTGCGTATGGCGACCTGGCGTACCACGACGTGGAGGAGCTCGCTGCGGCATGGGTGCGTCCGGCGATGTCCGACCCGGCGATCGCGGAGGATCTGCGCCAATTCTCGCTGTCGATGCGCACCGAGGTCACCACGGGCGTGGCAGCCCGGCTGCCTGAGTTCGACAAGCCGACGCTCATCGCCTGGTCGGCTGACGACAAGTTCTTCGAGCTCGACGACGGCAAACGACTGGCCGCGACGATTCCCAACGCCCAGCTCGAGGTGATCGCAGGTGCACGAACCTTTTCGATGCTGGACCGGCCGGACCAACTCGCCGATCTGCTGTCGACGATCGCTGTGCGGACCTAGCCCGCTCGACTCGACGGCATGGCGCTAGCCATTTATTTGGCTTTTACCGCCCCGAAAGTGGACGCAGCGAACTAGGCTCCCCGTTGTGACGACCCCGTCAAACCCCTGGGGCGACCAACGAAGGCGGCTTTCGCGGCAGTTGCAGATGCGAGGCCCGGTCCTTGGCCGTAGACAGGCGAGGCGGTTGAGCAGGTGTTTCGCGACCGTCGGTGTCAAGACCTCGCCGGAACGACTGCAGGAGCTGCTTGCCGGCGTGCCCGTCACAGACGACGAAATGACCGATGTCAATTTCGCTTTGATCGTGACGCGTATCAACCACGAACAGCGCTGCGCGAGGTTCCAGCGCCTCCGCCGCCGCGGCGCTCGCTCACTGGTGTTCGCGGGCTTGGTCCTGGTGGTGTTGAACTTCCTGGTCTGCGTTGCCTACTTGTTGTTCAGCCTGAGTCAGCAGGGCACGCTGCTCTAAAGCCCGTTCTCGTGCGCTGCGTGTGAAGCGTCGGTTTTGATTGTGAAGGCTGGGCGGAAACCTGGGCCGGAATCCCGCCCTGCTTTCACCCGCAAAGCCCACGATTCACACGGAAGCCCGAAAGCCTGGCCGACCGATCGTCGCTGATGGTCGGCGGATAGCGTTTCGACCATGTCAGATGTGGTGCAACCACTGCGCGGCCGACGAGTCCTGGTGACCGGCGCTGCGACCGGCATCGGCGCGGCCGCCGTGCAAGTTCTCGACGCAGCGGGGGCTGAGGTCGCAGCGACGTACCACCAGACTCCACCACCGGATGATCTCGCGGCAACCTGGTTGCAGTGCGACGTCCGCGACGCCGACGCGGTCTCGGCGATGGTGCGCCAAGCGACCGAGAAGCTCGGCGGCCTCGACGTCTTGGTGAACGCCGCCGGACTGTGGCAAGCCGGGGTACCCGGATACATCAGCCCGGACGACATCTCGTTCCTGTTGGATACGAACGTCAAGGCGACGATCCTCACCAACCAGGCCGCATATGCGGTGATGAAAGACCAAGAGCCTAAAGGAGGCCGGATCATCAACTTCGGCTCCTCGGAAGCCGTTGTGGGCAGCCCGATCTCGGCTGTCTACGCCGCGACCAAGGGCGCGGTGCAGGCATGGACACGATCCGCGGCCCGGGTTTGGGCCGCCGACAACATCACCGTCAACGCGCTGGCGCCCGCGGTGCAGACCGCCGGCGCCGACCGATTGCGGGAGTTCCTCGGTCCGGAGGCCAGCACGATGATCGACCAGCAGATCAAGTCGATGATTCCGCTGGGTGGGGCTCTGGGAGACCCTGTCCGCGACGTCGGCCCAATGCTGGTTTTCCTGGCCGGACCGGGTTCGGGTTTTATCACCGGGCAACTGCTGGCAGTGGACGGCGGGTTGATGATGGTGGGCGCCTAGATAGCACGAGCAGACGCACAATCGCACGAATCAATGGTGATTCGTGCGACTGTACGTCTGCTCGCCAACCTTAATTGGGTGTGCGGCGGCGCATCTGACCCTTCGAACGTCGTACCCGCTTGACCGGGTCTCGCGTTGTGCCCCTTGCGATTTCGTCGCGCAGCTGCGTGATGTTGGAGATTTCGGCGTAGAGGCCACGGATCGCATAGTCGAGGACGGCGAACGAGTAGCGCTGCTGCGGGTCGTCGATGATGCCGACTTCGCGGGAACGCTGGCGCGACCAGAGTGCCTCGTCCAGCCGTGCGCGCGTCGCCTCCAGATGCCGATCCAGCGTATCGACGACGCGCTCTGGGTCGTCGCCGCGGGCGAGCCAGGTCTTGAGGATGACGGGGTGCTTGATGACGACCCGCTCCTGGCCGGGGAAATGTTGCACCCACCGGTGCAGCGCGTCGAGTCCGGCATCGGTTGTCTCGTACAACGTGATGGCACGCTTGCCGGACTGCGCGCCGATCTCGTTGACCATGCCCCGCACGAGCAACCGGTTGAGTTCGCGCCGCACATGACTGACCGACGGCGACCAATAGAAGTGGCCGACCGACAATTCGGCGCGGACCTTGATCTCCCCGGCGGTAAGTTGCTCGTCGTTGGCGGCCAGCACACCCAACACCAGGTAGGCGGTCACCGGCAAGCCGTTGCTGGTGCGCTGCGGGCTCACGGCAAACCTGTGAAATACGGCTTGAAATAGGGCAGCGTGATGTCGGGACCAACCGCATGGAACTGCACCTGCACACGCATCCCGATCGTCAGCTCGTCGGGTACCACACCAACGATATTGGTCAGCATCTGGTATCCCTCGTCCAGCGTCACGATCGCCGGCGCATAGGGCGGGGTGAACTCCGCCGTCACCGGCCGGTGAACCACTGTCCAGCTGTATATCTCGCCGTGGCCACCGCTCACGGTCCAAATCAGGTCGTCTGAAAGGCATTGGCGGCAGTGTTCGGTCGGCGGGAAGTTCGATGCACCGCACGCCTGGCAACATTGGTAGCGCAGCTCGCCCGCTCGGCATGCTTCCCAGAACGGGAGGCTCAGGTGGCTACTGGCATGTGGAACCGGACCGGATTGTGGATGCAACAAAGTCATCTTGGTTCGTCTCCCAGAATCAGCACCGTGGTGAACAACGCCCCGGCCCCCCCGTTGCTGCAGAGGCCGACGTGGGCGTCCGGTACCTGCAAATCGCCTGCCGCACCGCGCAATTGCTCAACGGCGCGGACGGCTCGCTGCATCATCTGCGGGTTGGCGCCCGCATGGCTGAAGGACATCGTTCCTCCGTCCGTGGTGATCGGATGGCTGCCGTCGATGGCGATGTGCCCGTCGGCGACGAAAGGCCCGCCCTCGCCGTCGCCGCAGAACCCGAATGCCTCCAGCTGACGGATGATCTCGAAGGAGAAAGGGTCGTAGAGTTCCAAAACGTCGACGTCGTCTCGCCGCAATCCGGCAAAGCTGAACGCACGGTCGGCCGCGCGTCTACCCACGACGCCATTGACATAGTGGCCCTGATCGCCACGGCGCCCTGCGAGGTCCCACGCCGGTGGGTGCTGATATGACGGGCCGTGGAAGTCGGCGCCGCTGCCGAGGACATATATTGGCTGGCTTCCAATGTCGACTTTGTCGATGTTCGCGACGACCAGAGCGCACCCGCCCTCGGAGGTAGTCGCGCAGTCGAGCAGGTGGAAGGGTTCGGCCACCGGGCGTGATGCGGTAATGTCGTCCGGCCGGAACGGGCCACGTTGGTAGTAAACGGCTTCCGGGTTTCGTGATCCGTTGTTGCGGATCGTCGCCGCGACGATGGACAGTTGTTCGCGCGTCGTGCCGTAGACGTGCATGTGACGGCGTGCGATGAGGGCGAACTCGGCGGTGGTGAACATCCCCCAGGGCGCGACAAATTCGTTCTCCGGTCTGGTCCACGGCGCCGTGGCTTCGTGATCACGGTATTCGCCCGCTTGGGCGGCGACGAGCACCACCACGTCGGCCATGCCGTGCTCGATTGCGGCTGCGGCCTCGGTGATCATGCCGACCCCGAAGGCCAGCCCCTGCCATGCCGGTCCGATGCGCAGGTCGTAGATCAGCGCCGTGGATTGTGGACCCGCGCTGATGCCGTCGACGTCGTTCAGGCTCAGGCCGGCATCGAGCAGTGCGCCGTGAACGGCCTTGAGCGCCAGACTCCGTGACGTTTCCCCATCCAGCTGGCGCCCCTGCCGGGTGTTGTGGACTCCGACGATGGCTGCGGTGCGCTTCGGCAAACTCACTCCGTTCCCGATCAGTTTTCGTCCGCGACGACGCCGAGATACGTTCCCAGCACGTCGTATTGGCGCCCGTCACGCGTGATCGCGCCAATCATGGCGGTCCGCGGATCAGCTGGTGCCGCGCCGGCTTCGACGACGTCGATACGTACGTCGACGGGGCGGGCGGTTTGCGGGTCGGTGATCTCGACGACCATCGCCACCGCGCGCTCGGTCTCGTCCCAGTCGACGCCGGTGATCCGGTGACGAGCGGTCAGCTCCATCACCAGCGAGTTCTGCCGCACCAAGAAGCGCACCGGTGCGCACAATTCGCCGGCGCGCGGCGGCACGCAAAGCGTCACCGAAATGCGTTGCGTCACAATCCGGCCGGCTGTGTACTCGTGGCGCCTGATTGTCGCAACGCGATCAGGTCCTCCCGGCTATGCTGCAGCACACCCGTCAGCACCTCGTCGGTGTGCTGCCCATACAACGGGGGCGCCCGCCGGATCCAGCGCCGCGGTTTTCCGACGAACGAGAACGGCATCCCAATGCACAGGAATGTACCGGCGACGGGATGCTCCACGGGTTCCCAGAATCCCCGCGCGAGCAGTTGCGGATCATTCAGCAATGCGGCCGGTGCCACTACCGCCGCCGCGGCCAGCCCACGGGAACGCAGTTCGTCGACCGCTTCGCTCACCGAACGCCGAGCGGTCCAGTCCGAAATCAGCTTGTCCAGTTCGTCGGCCCGGTCCTGCCATGCGGCGGCAGCAGGTTCGCCGACCAGGTCAATCACCGATTCCCGGGCAGCGTCGTCCATTGCCGCAAGCGCCACCCACTCGTCATCCCCCCGACAGGGATACACACCTTGTGGGGATGCGCCGGGTCCCCGATTTCCGTTGCGACGCATCTCGATTCCGTTGCGTGAGTACTCCACCAACATCTCGGCCGCCACATTCAGCGCCGATTCCACCATTGTCGATTCCACGTGGACCCCGATCCCGTCGCGGTCGCGTACCACCAGGGCCGCTACGGCGGCGAACGCCGCGTGCAGCCCGGCTATCGGATCGCACACGCCGCGCGGAATGATCGGCGGCCCGTCGGAATGTCCGGTCATCCAGGCCATTCCGGTTGCCTGTTCCATCGTCTGGGCAAATCCCACCCGATCGCGCCACGGCCCGTCGAGACCAAACGCCGGCATCCGGATCATCACGGCGCGCGGGTTGGCCGCACTGACAGCATTCCAATCCAGCTGGAAGTTCTCCATCACCCGCGGCGAGAAGTTCTCGATGACGAGATCGCTTGCGGCAATGAGCTCCAACGCGATGCCACGTCCGGCCTCGGTGCTGAGTTCGACGCTGACATCGCGCTTGTTGTGGTTGCTGCACAGAAACACCGGCCCCCACTCCCACCACTGGTCCCAGTCAGGCGGGCGGCCCGCTGAAAACCGCATGCCATCGGGCCGGCGGACGCCTTCGAGTTTGATTACGTCGGCCCCCAGTGCGCCCAGCAGTTGGGTGGCGACGGGCCCGGCCCAGAATGCGGTGAGGTCGGTTATCCGTATGTCTGACAAGGGAAGTGTCTCGGAAGCACCAGACCGCTCAGCTCGGGGTGGCCAATGCGCGCGGCCGTTGTGGGCGCCCAGCGCCGGTGGCGGGCCGGGCAGCCTGGTCGGCATCGCGTCGCTGCGATACGGCACTCGCGGCACGAGCACCCCGGGCTCCGTTTCGACGAACACGCCACGCTGCACGTAGTGGTCGATCTTGGGCAATGTGGCCGGAGTGGCTATGGGGGCCACCGGAATCCGGAATGCCGAAGCCAGGTCAACGATCTCGTCTGTGGTCCGGATCTCGGTCCACTGGGTAACCATGCCGAGGAACTCGTCGCGCCGTGTCACCCGTCCCGCCGTCGATGCCAGCTCGGCATCGTCGACCAAGTCGGCGCGATCGATCATCACCAGAAAGTCCTGGAACTGCTGTGCCGTGATGGTGCAGAATCCGACCATACCGTCGGCGGTGGGAACGATCGACGGGAGCTCCAGACTGCGTTGCTGTACAAGGGAATCCGCGCCCAGCACGCTGGCCGACATGGCGGACAAGCCGCCCATCGCGATCACCATCGCCTCGAAAGTCGACACATCGATGACCTCGCCACCACCACCCCTGAAGGCATGCCGAGCTGAAGCGGCGGCCACTGACGCAGCGAACGTGCCCGCTAACCACTCCCCGAGGCGGCCGCCCGCCTGTACGGGCTCGTCGTCCGGCCACCCCCGGCCGGCGATCGACCCGCACAACGCCTGCAAGATGAATTCGTTGGCGATCAGGTGCTCGTCGACGTAGGGACCCGTTGTACCGAAAGGCGTTACGGCGACGACTACCGCCGACGGGGCGGAGTGAGAGGTGATTTCGCTGATGGTCCAACCGTCGGTCAGGTCGGTGAGCACGATGTCGGCTCCGGCCAGGAGCGCTGCCGTCTCGGCCCCCTTCACCACCGACTTCTTGCCCGCAGCCAGATAGCCGAACAAGGCTCCCGGCGGGCCGCCCGCCGACCACTCGCGCAATAGATCGCCTTGTGGGGATTCGATTTTCACTACATCTGCGCCGGCATCGGCGAACATCTTGCCGCAATAGGACACCGCAATACCGTTGGCGAGCTCCAGAACACGCCAGCCGGCGAACGGCGCCAGAGCGGTCACGCTCAGTTGCCCAGGGTCGTCGCGCGGCCGGCGATCCCGGTGGCCTCCACCGTTACCGGCGCCGTCACCGGCGTCGACACACCCTGCGCCTGCAATGCGAAAGTCGTCATCCTGGTCCAGGCGTCGCGGTCACGCTGACTGGCCTCATGACCAACATGGGTGACCACGTCGACGTCGGTGGCCTGGGCGCGGAGGTGGCCGGCGCGCGCGTGTTCTTTCGGCACATGCCGGAACGGATCGAACGAGTAAGCGGCCATGGCGTTTTCGTGGGTGATCTTGTTGATCACCGAGTCATCCAGATGTCCCATTGTTTCGATGACGTCCTCCGGCGCGAACGGCCAATTGCTGTCGGAGTGCGGGAAGTCGGACTCCCAGCACAGCATGTCCTCGTTGAACCAGTCCATGTTTCGCACGCCAACCTTGTCGCTGATGAAACAGGTATAGAAATGCCTCTTGAACACGTCGATCGGTCCGCTGTAGCCGGAAGGGAATTTCGCCAGCGTCCAACCCGAATGGCGTTGGTAGACATGCTCGGCGCGCCAGAGGAAGTACGGAATCCAGCCGACGTCGCCCTCGGTGAGGGAGAACTTCAGTTGCGGGAAGTCGGACCAGAACTCGGCCCAAATCAGCTCGGTGAAGGTGAACATGCTCATCATCGACGACGCCGTCATCATCACGCTGGGCGGAGCGTCCGTCGACACCATCGGAGAGCGCGATGCGGAGCCGACATGCGTACACAGCACCGTGCTGTTCTCGCAAACGGCCTCGAAGAGCGGGTACCAGTACTTGGTGTGGATGCTGGGCATCTGCAACGCCTCCGGGTTTTCGGAGAACGTCACCGCATGACAGCCCTTGTCCCCGAGACGTTTGACCTCCCTGGCCGCCTCGACCACGTCGAACAGCGGCAGGATGCCGCACGGAATGAACCGCCCCGGATAAGCCCCACACCACTCCTCGATATGCCAGTCGTTGTAGGCCTTGATCATCACCAGGTTCACGTCGCGATCGGGTCCCTGATTGAGTACCTGGCCCGAGAAGCCGGTGAAGTTCGGAAAGTTCAAACCCGCCAGCTGCCCGCCCGCATTCATGTCGCGGATCCGCTCGTCGACGTTGAAGCATCCGGGCCGCATTTCGTCGTAGCGTGACGCGTCGACGTTGTACATCTCGCGGGGCTTTCCGGCCACGGCATTGAGGCCCATGTTGCGTCCGCGGATCTCGCCGTAATACCACTGCTGGATGCCGTCGGGCTCGATGATCACCCGGGGGGCGAAGTCCTTATATTTCGCGGGGACGTGCGCGTCGAACATGTCCGCGGGCTCGGCGATGTGGTCGTCCACGCTGATCAGGATGAGA
Organism: Mycobacterium sp. 852002-51163_SCH5372311; assembly: GCF_001667115.1. GTDB lineage: Bacteria > Actinomycetota > Actinomycetes > Mycobacteriales > Mycobacteriaceae > Mycobacterium. The sequence continues at coordinate 42,933 of NZ_LZIJ01000022.1, forward strand.
TCGTCCTTGTTCATGCTGCACTCCCCGCTAGATCAATGACTAGTAGACATTGATGTGAGTCACAGTGTCAACGATCCGCAGCATGCGGTCTCGCCGCATGCTTTATGAGGCCGTGAGGTGTCTTGGGCGCTAAACACCGCTATAGCAACATAATGGCCGGCGACAGAACGACTTTTTTCGCGACTCGACACCTGCGCAGTCGGCCGCAACGAGCTATGACGACTGGTCTGACTATTAGTCCGTGGCTATCCGGACTGGCCGGCGAGCTGATCCGCCGTCGGCCGAGCTGCATATACCTTCTCGCCAGTCATCAGATCGTTCTCGTCGAAGCCGAAGACCGCCCAGAGCCGCGCCTCGAACGGCTCGCCACTGGCGGCGGGTGTGCCGCGCAGCCAGAACTCGATCTGCACTCGGCCGTCGTCGAGGTGGGTGAGTTCGATCAACTCGTTGCGCTGATCGGGCACTAGCGTGCGGCCTTCGATCCAATACCGCATCACGTTCTCGGCGCCGTCGATCACCGTCCCGTCGGGCAATTCGTAGCGGGCATGGCTGAACGTCGCCATGGTCCGGTCCCACTCCTGCACGTTCTCGCTCTGCATGTGCTCGATCACTAGAGCTTCTCTGGCTTCCCGGCGCGCTCGCCGGTCCTGGTCGGTCATGGGATGCCTTTCGTTCTTTCCACGGCGCTTCAATGGCGCTTGAATGGCGCATTAATGGCGCTTCATGCCGCTTCAATGGCGCTTCAATGGCGCATTGACCACGTGGCGGACAAATTACTCCGTTGCCTGCTTGACGGCGCTGATGACGGCGATCGTCGCCGCGTGCCACCATGAGGCATGACCGGGCCGGAAAGGTGATGCGAGTTGAGCACTAACAGAGCCGTCCGGTCCACCACCGCTGACGTCGCCCGGTTGGCCGGTGTGTCGACCGCGACGGTCAGCTACGTCCTGAACAATGCCGAAGGACGCAGAATCTCCGAGCAAACCCGGGACGCGGTCTACCGCGCCGCGAAGCTTCTGGGTTATCGGCCCAACCTCGCGGCGCGTAATCTCGCCCGCGGCAAAAGCGGTGTGGTCTTGTACGTGATACCGCACGTAGCGGTGGGTGAGATGCCGATGCAGGCCGGCAGTCGCATGACAACGGAACTGGCGCGCCTCGGTTTGCTTCAGGTGCAGATTTTCGAGACCGAGGACGACCAAATCGTCGTCGACGCGATCGAGAACCTCGACCCGGTCGCCGTGACGAGCCTCTTCCCACTCGGCGAGGCCGCGTTGAGGGCGATGAAAGCCTCCGAGATCCCGCACATCGAGATTGGAACGTTGCCCGCACTCGGTGATCCGCACTTGTCGATCGGCGAGATGCGGGTCGACCATCTTGTCGCCCGTGGTCATCGCGAGATCGCGTTCGCCTATACCGGGGTAGCCAAGTGGCGCGCCCTCGGGGACTACTGGTGCGAAGGCGTCTCGCGCGCAGCACAGTTGCACGGGCTGCCGCCCGTCCGCATCAACGAGATCACCCCGGACAACGCTGCCGATGTGGTGGCGGGCTGGGTGGGCGACGGCGTTACCGCGGTGTGCGCGCAGAGCGACGACATAGCCTGCCTGGTCCTCTACGGGATCCATCAAGCGCGGCTGCGCTGTCCACACGATCTCGCCGTGATCGGTGTCGACGCGAGTCCCATGGGCGTTGTGAGCACACCACCATTGACCACGGTGGAATTCAATCCCCATGCCGTCGCCGACGCCGCGCTAGCGGCGCTGCTCACCGAGTTGGGGTATCCGGCCCAGGCGCCTCCGGAGCCGACAGACATCGCCCGCCTGATCGAGCGCGCGTCGACTTGAGCGGTTGCGCCCACTGCCATCACATTTGTCACTTGCGTCTCGGGGCCGGAACGATGTGCCTCTTTGTCCGACTCTGAGCGACAACGCCAGGGTTCTTGCGAAATGGGCACTTTTGGTCGTAAGCCAGAGGTGGTGCTCGGCGCATCGCCAGCCCGTCGTCGCTCTAATCCTGTAAGACCCGCACCTATCGCGCTTTCGGTGTGAGCTGAGGGCTTTCGGTGTGAACTGACGGCTTTCGGTGTGAGCTGAGGGCTTTCGGTGTGAACTGAGGGCTTTCGGTGTGAACTGACGGCTTTCGGTGTGTATACAGGGCGGCATTCGGCGCGCATTTCCGCCCTGGCTTCACGCGCAAAGCCGAGGATTCACGCGCAAAGCCGAGGATTCACGCCCAAAGCCCGAGACTACAAATGCCGCCGAGCGCACCTGACATGAGTCCTTCGCCGGCTGAGCGACAACCATTGCACGCCCCACCCTCGACAGGCACTGGACATCCGCTGGTTAAGCGCATAACCTACGGATCTTGACGAGCCGGATATTCAAGGAGAAGTGCCCATGACGGTGCAGGCTGTGCTGGACGAGATTCGTGAACGACCCGGCACCGGTGACGTAATCCCGGTCATCGATCCTGCCACCGAAGAGCAGATCACCGAGTTCACCGACTGCGGACCCGAAGCCATCAACGACGCGGTCGCGCGCGCGAAGGCGACCGCCGAGTCGGCAGTCTGGTCCGGTCTGCCCGACTACGACAGGGCCAAGGTGCTCTGGCGCGTCGCCGATCTCATCGACCAAAACGCCGACATCCTCGCCGAGCTCGAGTCGCTCAACGCCGGCATTCCGCCGGCGCAGGCGCAGATCATCACCAAAGTCGGTTCCGAGTGGTTCCGCTACTACGCCGGCTGGTGCACCAAGGTCGACGGCATCGCACGCGACGTGAACACCGGCGGCCTCACCGGCGTCGATTCGCACATGCACACCTACACCCTCAAAGAGCCCTACGGGGTGGTGGGGCTGATCTTCCCGTGGAACGGCCCGGTCTTCAACTTCTGCGCCAAGCTGGCGCCATCGCTGGCCGCGGGCTGCAGCAGTGTCGTCAAGCCCGCCGAGGAGACGCCGTTATCAGCGCTCGTCCTCGAGAGGATCCTTGCTGAAGCCGGAGTCCCGGAAGGCGTCGTCAACCTGGTCAACGGCTACGGTCACACCGCCGGCGCCGCCATCACCGCACACCCCGACGTCGAGAAGGTCGCCTTCACCGGTTCGACGGAAGTCGGCCGGGAGATCGTGCACGCCTCGGCGAACAGCAACCTGAACAAAGTCACCTTGGAACTCGGCGGCAAGTCGCCGGTGCTGATCTACGACGACGCCGACCTGAACATGGCCATTCCGATGGCATCGTTCGGCACGTTCATCCACTCCGGCCAGGCCTGTGTGTGCGGCTCGCGTATCTTCGCGCAGCGCGGCGTCTACGAGCAGGTCGTCGAGGGCATCGCCAACATGGCCAACAACATGCTGCTGGGCGGTCCGACGGACGAGGGCGCGATGGTCGGGCCGCTGATCAGCCAGAAGCAACTCAACCGCGTCCTTGGCTACATCGAGCAGGGTAAGTCCGACGGAAACGAATTGGTCACCGGCGGCCACCGGCTCGACCGCAAGGGATACTTCGTCCACCCCACCGTGGTCACCAACGTCGACCCCGCCACGAGCCGGCTGTTCCAGGAGGAGATCTTCGGGCCGGTGGTCACGATCCTGCCGTTCGACGACGACGACGAAGCGATCGCCTTGGCCAACGACAGCACCTATGGATTGGCGGCGACGGCCTGGACCACAAATCTTGGCCGTGCGCACCGGCTGGCCAAGCGGCTCAAGGCCGGAACCGTCGGCCTGAACTGTCAGATGCAGTTCGACCACTCCATGCCCTTCGGCGGGTACAAGCAGTCCGGCTGGGGCTACGAGTCCGGCAAAGCCGGCATCGAGACCTACCTGCAGACCAAAATCGTTTGGGCGCAGATGTAACGTCGCAGGCTCGCCTAGTCAGCGGGCTCGTAACGCAGCATGGTGACGTCGTGTTCCGGGTAGTCGACGAACACCGGCCGCACCCGCATCCCGACCCGCAGGTCTGCTGGCTCGACATTCACCATCTCGGTGGAAAACCTTGGGCCCTCGTCCCATTCGACGATCGCGAGCAACTGGGGAACAGCGTCGGCAAAGTGAGGGCTGACCGGCCTTCGGGCCACCGTGAAGGAGTACAGGATTCCCATGCCGGAGATCTCGCGCCATTCCAAGTCGTCGGCCAGGGTTCCGGGAGCGCGCACCCGCGGATAGAACACGTAGGACTGCGTCGACGACGAGTACTGGATGGCGATTCGGTGCTCGGCCAACGCATCCCAAAATGGCGCGCTGGTAGGTGTTTTGACGGGCATCGGACGCTCGAAGCTGATTGGCATGCATCTGTCTTTCGTTCAGTCGCCCTGCAGGATGAGCGTGGTCTGCTCGGAAACGATGCCGCCGTTGCCGGACACGAAGGCGCGGTGGCAGTCCGGGACCTGCGCCGCACCCGCGCGTCCCATGATCTGGCGGGCGGCGTCGCAGACGTGGTGCATTCCGCCCGCCAATCCTGCTTGACCGAAGCCCAGCTGCCCGCCCGCGGTGTTCAGCGGGAAGTCACCGCGGAAGGTGAGGTCGTGGCCGGTCACGAACTCCATACCCTTGCCCTTTTCACAGAAGCCCGCGTCCTCCAGCGACAGCAGCACGGTGATGGTGTAGCAGTCGTAGATCGATACCATGTCCATCTGATCGCGGGTCAAATCCGTCATGGCAAAGGCGGTTTCGGCGGCCTCGACGATCGGCGTATGTAGCAGGTCTTTGGCGTAGGTCGGAGTTTTGAACGGCACATGCTCGCCAAATCCCTTGATCCACACCGGACGGTGTCTCGCGCGTCTCGCGAGGTCGGCGTTGGCGACGACGACGGCGGCGCCGCCGACACACGGCATGACGATCTCCAGCATGTGCAGCGGGTCGGCGATGACCGGGCTGTTCAGCACATCCTCGACGGTAAGCGGCTTGTCCTTCCAGATCGCGCCGTCGGTGTGGTTGGCATTGACGCGCTGGTCGACGACGATCTTGGCCATGGCCCGTTCGTCGTAGCCGTAGACCGCCGCATAGCGTTGAGCCACTTGACCGTACGGACCGTTCTGCCCGAGATTTCCGTAGGGGATCTCGAATTCCGCCTGCGGAGAACCGTATTGGTTGCTCGAGGAGCCGAAGAACATCGCGTCGACCAGGGGTCGAGGCTTCTTCTTCGACATCGGCGTGATGTATCGGGCCGGCAGCGCGCACAACACGGCATCGCAGATGCCGAGTTCGACCGCCGCGGCCGCCCGCCACACCATGGCCGCGGCGCTGGCTCCGCCAAGATCCACATGCTCGGCGAATCTGGCCCCGAGGCCTAGGTATTCGGCGATCGTGGAGGGAACGAAGATCTGCGACTCCGCCAGGTGCGAAGCGACGATGCCATTAACGACTTCGGCGGGCAATCCGGCATCACCGAGTGCCGCGGCGGCAAGTTCCGCCCACTGTTCGATGACGAATGGCGCCGGCGATGCTTTGTTGAGCCGCTCCGGCGGAAGTTCGACGTACCCGACGATCGCGGCTTCTCCGCGTAATCCCATGGCGTGTCCTTACTTTCGGGGCAGCCCGAGGATCATCTGGGCGATGATGTTCAGCTGAATCTCTCTGGTACCACCACCCAGCAGCTCGGCAGGCAGGTGCAGATACGGCTCTACAATCGCGGGCTTGGAATCGGCCAGCATCGCCAACTTTCCGGTCAACTGCAGAGTGGCCTGGAAGGTGCGACGCAACAGCACATTCATGGCCACCTTGGCGATGCTGGACGCCGGACCGGACGGCTGCCCGTCCAGCAATCGAATGGTCTCCCGAACCCCTAATGCCTTGATGGCGTTGGTGTAGGCGTCCAGCTCACCGAGCGCTCGTACCGCGTCGTGACGGTCCGGTCCCGGTTGGGACGCAATCTCCCGCAATGCGGCCGCCCGATCGAACTTGACGTAACCGCTGATGGCCGAACGCTCTTCGGCCATCGTGGCGATCGCGAGGGTCCAGCCGTCGCCCGGCCCGCCGAGCAGCATCTCGTCGGGTATGAACACGTCGGTGAGGAAAACCTCGTTGAAATGCGCCTCACCCGTCACGGTCTTAATCGGTTGGACCTCGATCCCGGGCGATCGCATGTCGAGAATGAAATAGCCGATGCCGCGGTGCTTGCCGGCCGACGGGTCGGTACGGGCCAGGAGTGCGCCGAAGTCCGCGCGGTGCGCTGCCGACGTCCAGATCTTGTGCCCGTTGATCTTCCAGCCACCGTCGACCTTGGCTGCCCGGGTTGTCAGCGCGGCCAGATCCGAGCCCGCTCCCGGCTCGCTGAACAGCTGACACCATGCGATCTCGCCGCGTTGAGTCGGCGGTATCAGGCTCTCCTGCAGATCCTTTGGCGCTGCGCGGATCATGGAGGGCAGAATCCATTCGGCGATCCCCAGGGAGGGGCGGACCAAGAAAGGCCGCTTAGCGAACTCGTCGTCGATGATGAGTTGCCGCAGCGGGCCGGCGTCAATTCCCCACGGTGGCGGCCAGTGCGGCGCAATGAGCCCCGCATCGGCGATCAAGGTGCGCTGCGGCCCGGTCTTGAAATCTTCGTAGTCCCCCTGACGTCCGGGTTGGTCGTTGCGCAGCTCGAGTGCCGCGTCCAGCGTCTCGGCCACCCACGCCCGGAAGCCTGGTTCGGCGTCGCCGAGGTTGACCGACATGTCACGTTGCCGGGTGCACGTCAGTTGCCCCAGCTGCCGGGCCCAGCGGCTGGCGCCGCCGGTCGACGCGGCCAGGCTGGTGGCCCGCCGCCAGTACAGGTGCAGGTCGTGTTCCCAGGTGAAGCCGATGGCGCCGAACATAGTCAGTGTGTCGAGCACCAGATCCGGCACCGGTGCGATCGCGATCACCGCCGCCGCGGCCGCCGCGATGCGGTGCTGGTCGATCGACTCATCGACGGCGCGCACGGCGTCCCAGGCCGCCGCAGTGGCCAACTCGCTATTGACCAACAGCATTGCCGCGTTGTGCTGCAAGGCCTGGAAAGTGCCGATCACCTTGCCGAATTGCTCTCGGGTGCGCAGGTGCGCGGTGACCTCCTCGACGCACCATTGTGCGATGCCGGCGGTGGCTCCGGCCACCAGACCGAGCGAGACGCACGCCGCACGGTCTGAGTCGATGCCGGTGAGCACGTCTGACTCGGCCACCGCGTACTGCGCGACGCGCAGGATTCCCACGTCGGTGACCAGGTCCGTGCCGGACACGGATTCCACTGTGACCGTGGGCTTCTCGGGGTCTATGGGCACCCACACGACATCGCCCGCTGCGGTCCGTCCGGCGAGCAGGATCATCCGCGCCGAGCATGCGCCCGCGATGACGTCCGAGGTGCCGTCGACCAGCCATTGCCCTTTCGCGGCCCGAACCTGGAAGTCGCCCTCGTCCGCAAGGATGACGGTCGCAGGTGCACCGCACGCCAGGTCGCGCATCAGGGATTCGGCAGCCAGTCCCGGATCGGCCAGCGACGCAACAGCTCCCGCGATCACCGTCTGGAGCAGCGGCCCCGGCAGCAGTGCCTTGGCCGCCGACTCCAGCACACAGGCGGCATCCATAAGGCCGCCGCCCTGACCGCCGAAGCGCTCCGGCAGATGCACCGCATGAAAGCCCGTGGCGACCAGCGCATCCCACCACGCCGGCAGCTGGCCGTCCGCAAGCGCGTCGAAGTCGTCCCGCGTTGCAGCTATCGGCGCGTGCCGGGCGGCGAACTGCCCGACGGATTCGCTGAGCGTCTGCTGCTCCGGGGTCAGGCCCAGGCCCACAGGCAGCTACCCTTTCGTGTCACAAGACGAACCGTCTCGTCTTGTGGCAGACTACGGTGCGGGGAAGGATATGTAAAGCGCGTAAGACCCCCGAGAGGATCACCAGATGCCAGCCGAGCTGGGCCAGGCGAGTCCGCCCCGGCGGCGAAGTGAGAAGTCGCGCAGGGCCATCGTCAATGCCACGCGAGAGCTGCTGCTCGAGCGTGGATTCGACGGCCTGAGCATCGAGGCTGTCGCGGCCCGCGCCGGCGTCGGAAAGCAGACCATCTATCGCTGGTGGCCTAGCCGTCCCGCACTCGTCGCCGATGTCATGCTCGAAGACGCCGACAAGATCCTCGCGTCGGTCAGGCACACCGGCGACTTGGCCGCCGACCTGGTGGAGTGGGTGGGCAAGCTCGCGACCAGCCTGACGACCCTTCGCGGCAAGGCTATGCTGCGCACCTTGACCGCTGCCGGGATGGAGCACGAGGACACCGCGGTGAAGCTGCGTGCGGGATTCAGCAAGCCGCTGCACGACAGCGTCCGGAACCGGCTGCTGGCCGACGGCGTCGACGAACTGACGGCCGAATCAGCCGCGGATGCCGTCGTCGGCGGCGTGGTCTACCCGATTCTGTCTGGCGTGCAACGGTATTCACGACGGCGCGCCGAGCTGACCACCAGGATCGTCGTCGCGTCGGTCACTGCCGAGCGATGAGTTCTGCTCGGGCCTGGTCGATTTGATCGAAGGCACACGCTGCGATGCCGGTAGCCGTCATCGATGCACCGCTTCGGGCCAGCGATCCGTAAGATTGATCGCCCAGCACATCGCGTAGGTGTGCAATCAGCGGACTGATCTCGGGGGTCCAGGATTCAGTAACGGAGCTGAACGCGTAGCCGGCGATAATTGCGGCGGGCTGTTCGCGTCCCAGCCGGTCGAGAAGCGCTGCGAGAACGACAAGCGGGACTCGCATGATGGTGGTGTTGCCCGAGTCGTGGTAGTTGCGGATGGCAAGAGCAAGGTAGTCGAGTGCAGTCAACGGGTCGCCGTACCGAGCCTCGAGGCGACCGAGAAGATTCGCCAGGTGGGTTTCGTTGTAGCGGTTGCCGCTTTCTTGAGCCACCGTCAGACCTCGGCGCATCGCCTCACGAGCGCCCCCGGGATCGACGTCGCTGCAAGCGATCCCGTAAGTCAGCAGCGCAAATGAGAGCGCCCACGGATTTGCGATGACATCGGCGGCATCGAGAACGTCCTTTGCGACGGCCACCGCCTCCGCGTGGGAACCAGCCATCAATAGTCCGAAGACAAGCCCCGCCCGTATGTTTGCGTACGGGTCCGGCCCGCGCGCCAGCAGGAACCGGGTCCACTCGACACTCCGTTCGGGCTGGCCGATGAAGTTGTAAACACCGCCAAGCCAGGTTTCGAAGCCGAAGAGCACTAGGTTGGGAATGTCTGCCACCACGATCTGGCCGGCGTCGCAATACCGGATGGCCTCCTCTAGCCTTCCTCCCGTCAGGTAGCACCATGATGCCAACGTGTAAAGGGCGGCGAGTCGGGGATGGTCGACTGCTCTTGCAGGCTCGATCAGCTCTTCGGTCCACGCGATCGGTTCGTAGTTCTCGACCATTGCACCAAGTAACGGCGCGAAGGTGGCGATGCGCGCCGCCGAATCGAGGTCACCGCAATCGGCGGCCCACCGAAACGCGGCGCGCAGGTTGGCCTGCTCGGTGGCGAACCAGTTGTAGGCCTCCCGTTGCCGGGGACTGTCCCATGCGTCCAGGATGTCGGCTTCGCGTCCGGCGAAGTAGCGTGCGTGCGCGGTCCGGGCCGCTGCCGCCTCACCGCGAGCGACGAGTTGCTCCTCGGCGAACTGGCGAATCGTCTCCAGCATCGAATACCGGGTGCGTCCCGATGTCCGGTCGGCGACCAACAGTGACTTGCGCACCAGTGCGTCCAGCAGATCGAGGACGGCAAATTCGTCAGTATCGTCGGTTCCTGTTACAGCGCACACGCTTTCGAGATCGAATCCTCCGGCGAACACCGCACACCGATCGAGCAGTTGCTTCTCGTCGTCATCGAGGTGTTCGTAGGACCACGCCACCGCATGGCGCAGCGTTTGGTGGCGTTCCAATCCGCGGCGCGAGCCGACCAGCAGCCGGAACCGCTGATCCAGGCGATCGCGTACCTCGCCGGCGGTCATCGACGCCATGCGCGAGGCCGCCAGTTCGATGGCCAACGGAATCCCGTCAAGTCGGCGGCAGACCTCGATCACCGCGGTCGCCTCGTCAGGCGCCTCGACCGAGAAGCCGGCGGCAACGCTGCGGGCTCGCTCGACGAACAGGGCCACCGCGGCGCAGTCAAGCCCGGCGATGACGTCCAGCGACGGCACCAGCCACAGCTGCTCGTCGGCGATACCCAAGCCTTCGCGACTGGTCGCCAGAACCCTGACCGTTGCGGATTGGCCGAGGATCGTTTCGATCAGATCGGCGACGGCGTCGCGCAGGTGCTCGCAATTGTCGAACACCAACAACCGAATGCGGCCCTCCAGCGTGGCGGCAACGTTTTCTGCCACACTCTTTCCCGGCTGCTGCGTGATGCCCAGGACCGCAGCCACTGCATCGGGCACGGCCGCGGGATCGGCGACAGCCGCCAACTCGAACAACCAGACTCCGTCGGGGAATTCATCGGATAGCCGCCCCGCAACTTCCAGCGCGAGGCGGGTTTTGCCGACTCCGCCGACCCCGGTCAACGTCACCAACCGGTGCCCACGCACCGCCGCTTCGACAGCCGCAATATCGGACTCCCGGCCGATCAGACTATTGACCGCGGGCCGCAGATTCCCCGGACTGGTATCCAACGCGCGCAAGGGCGGAAAGTCCGTGCGCAGACCGGGCGCTCGCACCTGAGAGACCGCAACCGGGGTGGGCAGATCGCGCAGCCGCCGAGGACCGAGATTGACGAGATCAACTCCACTGAGCAGACCGGCCGTCGACTCCGCCACTAGGATCTGACCGCCGTGCCCGGCGGCCATCACCCGCGCCGCCCGGTTCAGCACCGCACCGAAATAGTCGTCCCCGCGCAGCTCCGCCTCGCCGGTCGCAATGCCCATGCGAACCGGCAACGCCAACTCGCGCTGCGCGGCCACCGCGGCGTCGATGGCTGATCGTGGCGACCCGAACGCGGCACACACGCCGTCGCCGGTGTGCTTGAACAACCAGCCGCCGTGCGCCTCGATGGTCTTGCGTAGCAACTCGTCATGCGCGGCCAAAGCTGTCCGCATCGCATCCGCATCGGCTTCCCACCGACGGGTCGAACCCTCGACATCGGTGAACAGAAACGTCACCAGCCCCGACGGGGGCACCGCTTTCTCAGCGGACACTCACGCAGCATGGCACACCAGCCTGGCAACCATGGTCAATACGACTTTAAGATCAGCGCACCCCGGATCGCAGGAGGTAGGGGCCGATGACTGAAGACTCGGCGAGCAGACGCAAAAGCCCCCGACACGCCCTGGATTTGGGTGCTTTTGCGTCTGCTCGCGCCAATGAAGCGTGGCAGTTCTTCCAGCAGATGCTGGGCAACGCCACCAACATCGTGGCCGAGGACGCCGAAACTGAGCGGGAATTCCTCGAAGGACTGCGAGTGATAGCCAGGGTGTCGTCACTTTGTTCGCAAATGGCCGTCGAGGCCGACCTCGACCGGCCGTCGTTCTTCGACATGTGCTCCCCGAACCGGATGATCGGCGGCCCCAATCCGGACGGTAACTACTACCTGGCCATGATCCGCGGTGACCGGCGCTACCGCATCACCGGCGCCCGAGGCACCAGCGCCTACCTCGGTCTGCAGATCCTCGCCGGCACCGGACTGACGCCGCGGCGGATGTCCAACTACATCAGTGACGTCAACCTGGCGCTCAGCGACGGGACATTCGAGCTCGTGCTGGCCTCCGAGGAACCCGCCGATCTTGCCGGTGCGCAGTGGGTGCAGATCCCCGAGGATGCGTCGTCAGTTGTGGTCCGCGAGTACATCGGTGATCGCGCCGGTGAAGAGTTGGCCACACTGCGGATCGAGGCCATTGATCCGGGTCCCCTCGCGCCAGTTACCGACAGCGGACTTGCCGAGCAGTTCACCGCGATGGCGTGGTCGCTGATGAAACTCGTTACGCTGCACCGTACTATCAAGCCCGAACTCCTCGAGCGCCCCAACACCCTGCTGACAGCCCAGGCCGCCGATCTGGGCGCGGCCGACACCACGCCGGACAACCTCTACATGATGGGAACCTTCCGGCTCGACCCCGGCCAGGCCCTCGTCCTCGATATCGACCCACCCGACACCCGGTACTGGAACGTCACGCTGGAAAGCATCTGGCATGAATGCCTGGAGCCGCGCCGACGGCACTCCTCGGTGACCAACAAGGGGGCCCGGCCCGAGTCGGACGGGCGCGTACGCATCGCAATCTCCGCACATGACCACGGATTTGGCCATTGGCTCGACACCGGCGGACGGCACCGCGGCTTCGTGGTACTGCGCTGGCTGGACAACCCCAACCCACCCGACGTGAAAGTGTCTGTGCGCCAAGGCGAGGAGCGGCCGTGACGCTGCACGAGCGATTCGCTCCGGACCGGTTGATCGACGCCGCCTGCGCGGAGACGGGGTATGACGATTTCGGCGATGACGGCTGGCGGCCTGGCCTGGATCGCCTCACCAAGGGGCTGATCAATGAGGCGCGGCTGTCCGCGATTGGCGTAGAGATTGCCTGTCTCGACATCATGCGCGCACTCAAGAATCGGCTCGGCGTCGTCGCGTGGCGCAAGCAGCACCCCGAGATAGCCCGAAAGCCAATTACTCAGCCGATTGTGATCGTCGGACAGCCACGCACCGGAACGACGATCCTCTACGACCTACTTGCCCAGGACCCGGAGCTGCGCGCACCGCTGACGTGGGAAGTCGATGCGCCCTGTCCGGTCCCGCAGCCCGAGACATCCCATGACGATCCGCGAATTGCACAGACGCAGGCCAGCATTGAGCTCTCCGAGCAGATCATTCCCGGGTTCTTGGCGTTTCATCCGATGGGCGCCCTGGTGGGTCAGGAGTGCGTGCGCATCACTGCCAGTGAGTTCACCAGCATGATCTTCTCGGTGCAGTATCGCCTGCCGAGCTACTACCGCTGGCTGCTGTACGAAGCAGACCACGCGGGCGCCTATCGCTTCCATCGAATCTTCCTGCAGCACCTGCAATCTGGCGTACCCGGTCAGTGGCTACTCAAGTCGCCCGCGCACCTGTGGCACCTGGACAATCTAATCGCCGAATATCCCGATGCCGTGATCGTGGAGACGCATCGTGATCCGCTCAACGTCATTTCCTCGATCGCCGCACTCACCCACCATTTACGACAAATGTGCAGCGATGAATCCACTATCGCGGACTGCGCCGCCCAGTGCTACGAGGAGATCGTCGTTGGCTTGGAGCGCGAGATGGCGGTGCGTGACAGCGGCGCAGTTCCGGTGGGCCGGGTAATCGATGTTCTCTACACCGATTTCATCAAGGATCCCTGGTCGACGATCGAGGACATCTATGCAAAGCTCGGCCGTGAGCTGAGACCCGAGACCGAGCAGAAGATGCGTGACTTCCTGGCCGCCCATCCCGGTGACGGCGGACGTGGCCGCTACACCTGGTCAGACACCGGCCTGAACGCCGGTGAGGTTCGTGAACGGGTCAGCGCCTACCAGGACCGCTACGGAGTACCGACCGAGGAGCTGCGGTGAAGTTTGCCGCACGGATTGTCGGCGGCGCCGCTGTCGCTGGGAGATGACAATGACATTGCGCCAGGGCAACCGCTTTGCCCCGACTGGCCAGTGTTTGTCCGGCCGAGCGAATCGCCGAGATCGACGCGAGCGTGCGCTGTACTCGTAGATCTCCGCGCTGGCATCGATCTCGACGAAACCGTTGCGGCGCTGAAGGCTTCGTTGTAGCGCGGCATTCGCCCAGCCGCTGCGACCCGAGCGGGGTCCTCAACCGAGTTCGACGAGTGTCACTGGGGCGCGGAATCGCTCCAGCTGAGGCACCCGGTATGCCAGCGAAATAGCCCCTCGCAAAAGCCGGCCGCGCGCTGGCGGCGGCGGCAGCTCACGCACTGCGCGGACGCCCGTGAGAGCGCGTAGTTGGTCGTACTCGTTGGCGGTGAAGGAGAACGGCATTGGGGGCACCGTGTAATGCTTGGTGGGTCTGAAGCCGCGTCTGCGTGAATACGCGCTCAAGACTCGCGGGATGCTGTCGAAGATAAACCACCCACCGGGAAACCGCTTGGCGCAAGCCGCGATCAGGTCGAAGACCACATCGCGCTCGAGGTACTGCAACAGCCCCTCGGCGGTTATCAGCACACCGTTGGTGTCGTCCACCTCGTCCATCCAGGAATAGTCGAGTGCGGATTGGGCACAGTATCGCAACCGATCTGATTCCGGGAGTAGTTGCTGTCGCAGTCGCACTATCGGTTCAAGGTCCACCGAGAGCCAGGTCAGCTCGCCATTGTCGAGACGCCAAAAGCTGGTTTGCAGCCCCTCTGCCAATGCCACCACGGTGGCACGCGGATGGGTGTCCAGATAGTCGCGAGAACCGTTATCGAAAGCCAAGGCGCGCAGGGCTGTCGCTTGGTGGGTGCGGCCGAAGTGGTGGTAGTCGTAGTCGATGCTGTCGCGCAAGACGATAGCCATCGGGTCGTCGATGATCCCGTCCGGCCGCGCGGCCTCGGTTGCCCGCTGGTGCAACGTGAGCAGAGCGGTTTCGGATATCCCGTCGAGATGACGGCCGTCGACGACTGGCATGGATCCACCTAAGCATCCAGACACGCATCGTGTGAACTTTGCCTCTTGTTTCGGCGACTCCAAGAATCCTTCAAGGATCCGTCAAGAATACGTTGAGTGACCTGAGGTTCCCTTATTCGCAGCAACCCAACTGCACGGGAATCCAGGAGAAGACACTACATGACGCTCAATGTGAAAGGTGAGGGGCTCGGAGCCGAGGTTACCGGACTCGATCCCAAAAACCTGGACCACCTCACTACCGAGGAGATCCGTGAAATTGTCTACACGAACAAGCTCGTCGTTCTCAAAGACGTTCACCCTTCTCCCGAAGAATTCCTGAAACTGGGCAGAATAGTCGGGGACATCGTCACCTACTACGAGCCCATGTATCACCACCCGGTGCACCCAGAAATCTTTGTCTCTTCGACCGAAGAAGGGCACGGCGTGCCGAAAACCGGCGCATTCTGGCACATCGACTACATGTTCATGCCGGAGCCTTTTGCGTTTTCCATGGTGCTGCCTCTTTCAGTGCCGGGAAGCGACCGCGGTACATACTTCATCGATTTGAACAAGGTTTGGGAATCGCTGCCCACCGCTAAGCAAGACCCGGTCCGCGGAACTGTCAGCACTCACGATCCTCGTCGCCACATAAAGATTCGCCCAAGTGACATACACAAGCCAATCGGCGAAGTCTGGGACGAGATCACCCGGACCACACCACCCATCAAGTGGCCCACGGTGATCAGGCATCCGCACACCGGGGAAGAGATCCTCTACATCTGCGCCTCGGGCACCACGAAGATCGAGGACCAGGATGGGAATTTGCTCGACCCGTCGATTCTGCAAGACCTCATGGCCGCCACCGGCCAGCTCGACACCGAATTCGAATCGCCGTTTATACACACGCAGCACTACGAAGTTGGCGACATCATTCTGTGGGACAACCGCGTTCTCATGCACCGCGCGAAGCACGGCACCACCGCAGGCCATTTAACCACCCACCGGCTGACCATGTTGGACGGCCTTATCACACCAGGATATGCAGCATGACTACCATGGAATTGACCCTTCCCACGCAGACCGCGGCAGAATTCAGCGATTTCGCTGAGACAACCCCGATCGACGAGGATCTGCTCGTCAGAGTTCTCGACCCGTATGCTCACAAGGGATGTCGCTATCTGCTGGATGCCGAGTACAAAGCCACCCCTCACTCGGTCCTCGCGATCGGGAATTTCAGCATCGGCGAGCCCGCCTACATTCGAAGCACGGGCCACTTCAATGCGGCGGAATTCATTATGTGCTTCAACCAACTCGCTTACAGCGCCTTCGCGCCGGCGATCCTCAACGAGGAGATTCCGGTACTGCGGGGCTGGTCGATCTCGGACTATTTCGACCTCCAGCTGCCCAGCATGTTGATCAAGAACACAGCATCGCGATTCAAAAGGATGATCCACGCCCCGGCGTTCTCCGCGCGCTTGCAGTGCCAGAATTTCGAGGTGGTCGACCGCAGGATGCGCTATCTCAACATCGAGTGCTCCATCGAGTTCTGGGACGAGTTCGGCGGCGCCGCGTCCGGCGAGGTCGAACTAGCAGCCCTTAACATCCCGTAAGGAACTGAGGGACACTAACAGCTATGTCGCACTCACCGCTCACGGTGCTGGACCGGGTCGTCGAGCAGGCCCGGCAGCGGCCCGAGGCAATCGCCTTGCGCCGCTGCGACGGCAAAAGCGCACTGCGGTACGGGGAGCTTGTCGCCGAAGTCGACAGGCTTGCCGCGACGCTACGGGCGCAGTCGGTTTCTCGGGGATCCCGGGTGCTCGTCATCTCCGACAACGGACCCGAGACATACCTGTCGGTGCTGGCCTGCGCGAAGCTCGGCGCGATCGCCGTCATGGCGGACGGGAATCTCCCACCCGCCACCATCGATCGATTCGGTCAGGTAACTACTCCGAGCGCGATTCTCATCGCACCGGGGAGCAGAACCGCATCGGCCGGTCTGCCTGATGGTCTGCAGTCGATACCGGCGAACAGGGTCGACCTGACCGCCGGCGTGCGGGAGACCGTTCACCCGGCGGCTGCCGACACCCCACAACTGGGCGCCGATGATCCACTGGCGATGATCTTCACCAGCGGTACCACCGGTGAGCCAAAAGCCGTGCTGCTGGCGAATCGCACCTTCTTCGCCATCCCGGACATCTTGCGGGAAAACGGTTTGAACTGGGTCACCTGGGTCGACGGCGAAACCACCTACTCGCCGCTGCCGGCTACCCATGTCGGCGGACTGTGGTGGATATTCACTTGTTTGATGCGCGGATGTTTGTGTATCACCGGCGGTGAGAACACGTCGTCCCTCGTGGAACTGCTCAACAACAATGAGGTCGCGAGTACGTGCGTGGTTCCGACTCTTCTTTCGAAACTGGTTGCCGAACTGAAGTTGGCCGACACGAAGCTGGCGTCGCTGCGACTACTTGGATACGGCGGTTCGCGGGCAATCGCGGCCGACGTGCGATTCATCGAAGCTACGGGTGTTCGCACCGCACAGGTCTACGGTTTGAGCGAGACAGGTTGCACCGCTTTGTGTTTGCCGACCGATGACGGGTCGATCGCCAAGATCGAGGCGGGTGCGGTGGGGCGTCCGTATCCCGGCGTAGAGGTTTACCTGGCCGGCCCGGGCGACAGTGGGCCCACCGCCGGCAGCACTGATTCTTCCGCCTCGTTCGGCACATTGTGGATAAAGTCGCCGGCAAACATGCTGGGGTACTGGAACAACCCAGAACGCACCCAAGAGGTGCTCGTCGACGGGTGGGTGAATACCGGCGACCTCCTGGAGCGCCACGACGACGGTTTCTTCTACATCAAGGGCAGATCATCGGAAATGATCATCTCCGGTGGCGTGAACATCGCCCCCGACGAGGTTGATCGCATTGCGGAGGGGGTTTCCGGCGTCCGCGAGGCCGCATGTTACGAAATTCCGGACGCGGAGTTCGGAGCTCTTGTGGGTCTGGCTGTCGTCCCCTCGACGCAAGTGGACGAGTCAGAAGCCCGCAAGCTGAAACAAGCGATTGCGGCTCGCTTTCGGCAGGAATCGGAGTCGATGGCGCGGCCTTCGACGATCGCGATCGTCGCCGATATTCCTCGAACGCAGTCTGGCAAGGTCATGCGGACTTCACTGGCTGCGACGGTAAGTGACGACAAAGCCGGGGTGATCGTTCGTGGTTGACACGTTGAGGGAGAAGGTCTTCGCAGCCGTCTGCGATGTGTTGTACATCGAAGAAGCGGATCTCACTGAAGGTGACGCCACTGATCTCAGAGACCTCGGGCTGGATTCTGTTCGGTTCGTTCTCATCATGAAGCACCTCGGCGTGGACCGACAATCCGACGTGCCGTCCCGACTGGCGGAAAACCTATCGATTGAGGGCTGGGTAAAGGAGCTGGAGAATCTCGGTGAACGCGCCTGAACAACGCGTGCTTCGAGTTCCGCTGAGCAGGTCGCAACAAAACCTCTACAACGGGGTGCTGCAAGACGGCAATCCCGCGTTGTATCTGATCGGGAAGAGTTACCGGTTCCATCCGCTGGAGCTGACGCCGTTCCTGGCAGCCCTGGAAGCCACAATTCTCGAAAGTGCCGGGCAACTCTGCGTTCTCGAGACGTCCGCGACGGAGACCGGCTATCCAGCTCTGGTGCCTCGGCTGCAGTTCGATGACATCGTGTGCGTGCACTCAGACGATCACCGCCAATCGGACCAGACACCTCGCGGTGACGACGAACTGAAGCGCGCGTGGTCTTCCGGCATCCTCGGCAAGCCACTGGTTCGCTATACCGTGCTGACTGACGAAGACGGCCAGGTGTCGGGCCTCGATGTGCATACCCACCACATTTTGGTTGACGGCGGCGCAACAGCGATCATCGAAGCCGACCTGGCCCGGCACCTGACGGCCGGTCGCCCTGCCGACGTCCCTTCTCTCACAGCGGGTCTGACGAAGCTGACGCAAGCACACCATCGTGAGGCCGCCAAGGTCGAAGAATCGCTGCAGCGTCTCGCCGATGCCGTGCAGCGCGAACTCGCCGACGAGGCACGTTACGGCGGGCATGGTCAGGACACAAGCGACGTCCCTGGTATGGCAGCCAAGGGGATCCTCGACGAAATGGTGAAGATCTCCGGCGGCGCCTATGACGCGATCCTTGCGCTGTCGGAGACGAAGCAGGTCCCGCTCAACGTGTTGGTGGCCGCGGCTGCCGTGGCGGTGGACGCGAGCCTTCGGCAGAGCACCGAGGGCTTGCTGGTTCATCCGGTGGACAACCGGTTCGGCGATCCCGACCTGAATGTCGCGACATGCCTGGTCAACTCGGTGGCGCACGCCGTGCGGTTTTCCCCATTCGCATCGGTACAGGATGTCGTTCGAATGCTCGACCGTGGCTACGTCAAGGCCGTACGACGCCGGTGGTTTCGTGAAGAGCACTATCGCCGAATGTATTTGGCGATCAACCGGACATCTCACGTTGAGGCGTTGACGCTCAATTTCATCCGCCAGGCATGTGCGCCGGATCTTCGTCCGTTCTTGTCGGAAGCACCGGTTGCGACGGATATCGGTCCGGTCGAGGGCATGACCGTGGCGTGCGTTCTGGACGAAGACCAGCGCACACTTGACCTGGCTATCTGGAACAGAGCAGATCTGCCCCCGCATAGGCGGCACCACAGGGTCGCGGAGCGGATCGCTGCCGCGCTGGAATCGATGGCAGCGATGTGGGATCAGCCGATCGCCATGACCGTCGACGAGTGGTTCGGCGTAAGCCCGGATGGAGCCCGCCGCCAAGGCGACTGGGCAATCGGGACAGTGCCGACAGCGCCTGCATGGTTTCTGGACGCCGCAGGTGACGTGCACCGAATCCTGGAAAGCCGTCCGTACGTTTCGCATTGGGTTACCTGGCTGGTACAGATCGGCGCCGTGCCCGGCGACGTCCTCGTGTTCACCGACGACAACACCGACAGGACCATAGATCTACTGATCGCATGCCACCTTGCCGGCTGCGGCTACAGCGTCTGCGACACTCCTGACCAGATTTCGTTGCGGGCCAACGCCATTGCTGATCACGTCGATGGTGTTGCGGCACACGTGGTCGACATGGGGGCTGTGCAGCTGCCGGCAAGCATGAGTGACGAGCTACAGCAGCTCCTGAATGAGCGCATCACGCGAGTCGCGCAAGATGTTTCCCTAGCCACCAAGACGGCGTACGTCATGCCGACCTCGGGGTCCACCGGGCAGCCCAAGCTGGTCCGAATCTCACACGGTTCGCTCGCGCTTTTCTGTGCCGCGGTCAGGCGGGCCTACGGATGGGGCCCGCACGACACCATCCTCCAATGTGCGCCGCTGACATCGGACATCAGCGTCGAGGAGATCTTTGGTGGCGCCATCTGTGGATCAGAGCTGGCCCGATCCACCGGCATGAAAACGGGCGACCTGGACGCGCTTGCAAGAGATCTCGTCGACGAGAAGGCGACGGTCGTCGACCTGCCCACCGCCGTATGGCATTTGATATGCGAGGACGACGACGCGATTGACACGCTCCGCCGCTCCCATCTCCGACAGATCGTGATCGGCGGTGAAGCCATCCGGCCCAGCGCGGTCGACAAATGGCTCGACTCTGGTGCTTCTCAAGAGATCTCGCTTGTCTCGACGTATGGTCCGACGGAAACCACCGTCGTCGTCACCTATTTGCCGATCGCCGGCGACGGAACAACTGTTACGGCTGGCGCACGGCTCAGGCTGGGACGGCCGGTAGTACCGAATTCGGTGTTCATCGCCTTCGGTGAAGTTGTCATCGTGGGAGACTTGGTTTCCGCTGGCTATCTCGGGACAGACGACCGCAGCTTCGGCACAGTGACCACCAGTGACGGCTCACGACGTCGCGCGTTTGCCACCGCCGACCGGGTGACGCTTGATGCCGAGGATTTTCCGGTCTTCGCCGGACGCAAAGACGCCATCGTCAAGATCTCCGGCAAGCGAGTCGACATCGCTGAGGTAACCAGACGTATCTACGCGGACCCCGCGGTGTCCGATGTCGCGGTCGAACTTCACGACGGACGCCTCGGGGTGTGGTTCGAAACCCGTCATACCCGCGAAGCCGCCGAGGATGCCGCGGCAGCGGAACGAATCAGGCTCATCCTCGTAAGCTCGGGGGTATCGACGTTTTTCGTTGTCGGCGTGCCGAGTATCCCTAGAAAGCCCAACGGGAAGGTCGACAGCGACAACTTGCGGACGATGCCTCAGTTCGTGAATACCGTGCTGGGCAACGCCGGGGCGGGCGAGAAAGCTGCCGGTCTTGCGGAGGTCTGGAGTCGGCATCTCGGGAGGACCATCCGGCCAGACTCATCGCTCCTCGGCGAGGGGGTCGGCTCGTTGGATCTCATCAGAATCCTTCCCGACACCCGCAGGTATCTGGGTCGACACGTCTCGATTCTGGATCTGATCAGTGCCGATACCGCCGCGAACCTCATCGATGACGCGTCGGCAGCCGATGCATGGATGGACGTTGACACCGCCGCCGAGATAGAAGGCGACCTTACATCGCTCTGGCCAGACCGCCCGGCTGCCGAGTTGAGCGTCAAACAATCCCCGAACAGCAGCGAAACGCTCGTCGTGATGGGCGCGTCGGGCGTTCTGGGCACCGGGTTCGCCCAAGCGGTCCTCGAGCTCAGACGGTCGGGAGTGCCGTGCCCCGACGTCGTCTTGGTCACGAGATCAAAACTGCCCGAACACAATCCGTGGGCAGCTCTCCGCAGCATCGATGGGGTACGGATCGAGCAATTGTCCGCTGAGTTCGGCCGATCAGAGCTGGAGGCCCTCATCCACGACACCCGCGCCGGAACCGTCGTGAACTGCATCGGCAACACCAATGTGCTTGTGCCATACCGCGAGCTCCGGCCGGCAAACGTGGGACTGGTTTCCGCGATCACCGAGGCATGCGCGAGCAATGCCGCGAAATTGGTGCACCTGTCGACGTTTGTCGTCAATGCGGATGTCACAGCGCCGCGCGTCACCGATCCCCGCGATGCACCCTATCCTTACGCGGCATCCAAGTCACTCGCGGAGCTGGTCGTGGCCGGATCACCGCAGGCACTCGATTTCACCATCGTCCGCCTGCCGCGGGTGCTTGGCGAGGACTATCAACTGCACGATTCCGCCGACATCCTGCTCTCGGTCGTCGATGCCTGTAATGCGTTGCAAGCCTTCCCTTCCCTGACCTTGACCGAAGAGGTCACCACCGGCCGTGCCGTCGCAAACGCAATCCTTGGCCGGTTGGCAGCATCGGCGGAATCGACTGAGCTGGGACGCGGAATCACGGTGGTACGCGGTGAAGCGGTGGAATATGGTGAGTTCCTCAGTGGCTATGCATTCGACGAACTTGACGTGGCTGAGTGGAAGTACCGGCTGGATGAAAGCGACTGGGCGAAGAATAATCCGCGACGATGGTCGGTAGTCGACGCCTGGCTCGGCTTGGGCATGAGATTGGGCGCGCGCTCATACGCGGAGTACCTGGCGGATTACCCGACCATCGCCCTCGGGGTTGATTCCGTCGCAGAGCTGGCCGCGCCACCGCAGTCGCTGCGATCGCTGGTGGCGCATGGCTTCTCGCGGTCGCCGGAAGCGGTTGTCGGATAATCGATTCAAGCGCTTGTCGCCTTCCGAATCGTGTGCGTTGTGACATACCAGTGATCGATCGGACGGCCTACCGTCTCCTCCGATGCCCTGGCGTGATTGCCGACGCTAGTGCGTTCAAAACTCAACGCGGCGGTCAAGACCGCTCCTCGAGTTCGTGTTGCAGCGACGGGCCTGCCGCAGCGGCCGCTTGTCGCGGGTCCGACCGCCGATTAGCCTACAACGGCGAGGTCAAGCGTTTACTCCTTCGTCAGTCGAGGCGGCTCACATGGCGACCCACCGAGTCGGGGCAGGGCTGAGAGGGTCTCCCACCTTCGACTCGGTTCGCGCCCAGCTCCGCCAAGGCGACACCGTCGAATTCGGCCCTGGCGCGCACCTTATCGGAGACCTAACCCTGATCTCTGTCTCGTTGACCGCCGCGCGATCCGGCACGGCCTCGATCAAGGGAAACGTTGAATTCACCGGCAACGCGAGCGTGTCGGGACTGTCGATTGATGGACGCATCAACACCACCGGTTCCACGAGGGTGGCGATCTCCCAGTGCCAGTTGCGTAATTCGGCCGATAACCTGATTGTGGCCCGCAACTTCAGCACCGTCATCTTGACCAGCTGCGACCTGTCGGGGTCGGCGACGCACAGACCCGCAATCTTCGCCGGAGGCGGGAGCAGTGTCGCGGTATCGAACAGCCGAGTGCACGACATACCTCTCGACGCCGCAGAGATCACCGAGAACTCCGTGCTCCACGTGACCGCCTGCGACATTTCGGGCTGCGGCAGCTCAGGCTTGTACGCCAGTAGCGGCGCCAAGATCTATGTGACGGGATCGACCATTCACGACATCGCGAAAACTGCGATCTTTGCCGAGCACGGCAGCGAAGTACAGATCCGCGAATCGAAGATCTGGGACGCGGTGTCGGCGATATACGTCAACGAAACCTCTCGCGTCTGGCTGATCGGATCGACCATCCGCCACGTGAGGGGCAACGGCATCTACGCCCTGAGCAGAAGTCAGGCACACGTCACCGGCTCCACATTCACGCACGCTGCACTGCCGGCGATTGTGCTGTCCGGAGCGGGCACCCTTGGCACTCTCGAGCAGTGCGGAATCGATCATTGCGGCGACGACGGTCACGCCTCGGTGTGGATCGAGGACGAAGCGAAGCTGAAAATGTCGGGTTCGCGGGTCACCGATGCGGAGCAGATTGGCTTGGCCGTGCGCAAGGACTGCGAAGCCGACCTGCAGGACTGCGACCTTTCAAATTGCGCGAAGGGATTGCTGCGCGTAACCGGCGGCAGCGCGGTCTTGCGCAACACGCGACTTTTCGCACGGGATCTGGACGCGGCGGCCAGCATCGAAGGCCGTGGGGAGACGATCCTCGAGGGATGCTTCCTCAACGGCCATCCGATCGAAGACGGTCCACTCGGCGACCGGAACACGTTGCAGAAGTTGGACGCATTGGTCGGCCTCGCGGGAGTCAAGGACGAACTGCGCAAGTTGATAGCGTTCGCCGAGATCCAGGCGACCCGCAAGAAGCAAGGCCTATCCGTATCAGGGACAACGCTTCATCTCGTCTTCACCGGCAATCCCGGCACCGGCAAGACGACCGTCGCCCGAATCATCGGCGAGGTGTACGCCAAGCTCGGGCTGCTCAAATCCGGCCATGTCGTCGAGGTCGATCGGGCCGCTCTCGTCGGCGAATACGTGGGACACACGGCGCCGAAGACCGCCGCGATGATCGACGAGGCGCTCGACGGAGTGCTGTTTATCGACGAGGCATACTCACTCGCCGCTGAAAGCGGAACTGGACCCGATTTTGGGCGTGAGGCGATCGACACCTTGCTCAAGGCTATGGAGGACAAGCGCGACCGACTGGCCGTCGTGGTCGCCGGCTACACGGCGCCGATGCGGCGATTCATCGACACCAACCCCGGTCTGCAATCGCGTTTCACCCGCTACATCGAGTTTCCCGACTACAGCGTCGACGAGTTGCGCCAGATTCTGGCCGGTTTGTTGAAGGCGAACGAGCTGACGACGACACCGGAGGCTGACACGAAGCTCAGCAAAGTGCTCGGCGACCTTCATCGCAACCGTGGCGAGCAATTCGGCAACGCGCGCGCAGTGCGCCAGCTCTTCGAGAAGATCATCGAACAACAGGCACGACGGATCGCTGCGACGCCCGGACTGAATCGGTCTGCGCTGCAGCAGATCATCGTCGACGACATCCCCGAAGAACGTGCCGCAGTCGTCGCCGATGTCGACGCCCTCCTTGCCAGGCTCGACAGCATGATCGGACTCGCCGGGGTAAAACAGGAGATCCGCCGGCTCGTCGATCTTGTCCGCTTGAATGAGCGTCGCGTCGGCCAAGGCCAAGACCCGATACCGGTCAGTCTGCATATGGTGTTCACCGGCAACCCCGGCACTGGCAAAACCACGGTCGCCCGGCTGGTCGGCGAAATCTTCGCCGGTCTTGGGCTGCTGCCTCGCGGACATGTCGTGGAAACCGATCGCGGAGCTCTGGTCGCCGGCCACGTCGGTCAGACAGCGATCAAGACCGGCGAGGTCATCAAAGACGCACTCGACGGTGTGCTGTTCATCGACGAGGCATACACGCTGGCGAACAAACCAGACGGCGGATCGGGAACGGACTTTGGCCGTGAAGCCATCGACACTCTGCTGAAAGCGATGGAGGACAACCGCGACCGGCTGGCTCTCGTCGTTGCCGGATACACCGCGCCGATGCGGCGCTTCATCGACGCCAACCCCGGCTTGCAGTCGCGCTTCACACGCTATATCGAGTTTCCCGACTACAACGCAGGCGAATTGCAGCAGATCCTGTCCGCACTACTGCATTCACACGGTCTCACCGCGACGCCCGAAGCCGACGCGAAACTTGCCAAGGCGATCACCGAGCTGCATCGCAATCGGGGTGAGCAATTCGGGAACGCACGAGCGGTGCGCCAACTCTTCGAGAAGCTGGTGGAGCGACAGGCACGACGACTTGCGGCCGAGCCGGAGACTGACCAAAGCGGTTGGGGGACAATCACGGCCGACGATGTTCCCATAGCAGATCGCCCAGCGATCGTTTCCGATGTCGATGCGCTACTCGCGCGCCTGGACAGCATGGTCGGCCTTGCCGAGGTGAAAAGTGAAGTCCGCAAGCTCGTCAACCTGGCGCGGTTGAACGAGCGTCGGATCCGCGAGGGTCAGGACCCGATCCCGGTGAGCTTGCACATGGTTTTTGCCGGGAATCCCGGCACCGGCAAGACCACGGTCGCGCGCCTGGTCGGCGAGATTCTTGCCGGGCTCGGGCTGTTGTCGCGTGGGCATGTTGTCGAGGCGGACCGCTCCTCGCTTGTCGCCGGATACGTCGGGCAGACGGCGATCAAGACCGCCGAGGTAATCAAAGACGCGCTCGACGGTGTGCTGTTCATCGACGAGGCGTACACGTTGCTGAACGGCGGCGGCGGCCATGACTTCGGTCGCGAGGCCATCGACACGCTGCTGAAGGCGATGGAAGACAACCGTGGTCGGCTGTCCGTGGTGGTGGCCGGATATACCGACCGGATGGAGCGATTCATCGCATCCAATCCCGGCCTGCGGTCACGATTCACGCGTCAGTTGCTCTTCGCCGACTACACCCCAGACGAACTGACCGCGATGTTCGCCCAGCAATGCCGTGACGCGGGAATGGACTTGAGTCCCGAGGCCTATGACGCAATGCGACAGAGGTTCCTGACGCTGCATGCCGCGCGCGGGGACGACTTCGGAAACGGCAGGCTGGTACGCAGCCAGTTCGAGAAGGTCATCGAACGGCAAGCCGAACGTCTGATGGCCGACGCCGATGCGTCGACCCGACTGATCACCGAGGCCGACATCTGAGGTCACGAACCAGGCCAGCTAGTCAGCCGGCCACCGAGGCGTCGTAGATCGACTGGATCGACTTGTCCAGTGTGGCGTCGAACTGCTCGTCGGACTGGTCGACCGAGAGTCCCTCGGTCAGCGCGCGGCTGAAGCTTGCGATCAGACCGGTGTTCTTCGCCAGCAGCTCGTTGGCTTCGTCGCGAGAGTAGCCACCGGAGAGCGCCACCACGCGCATCACCTTCGGATGTTCGATCAACGGACGGTAGTAGTTGGCCTCGGACGGCAGGCTCAGCTTGAGCATCACGCGCTGCCCGTCGGGCACGGTTTCGAGCTGCTTGGTGATTTCGTCGCGCAGTATCTCCTCGGCCTGCGCCTTGTCCGATATCGAGATGGTGACCTCGGGTTCGAGGATGGGCACCAAACCGTGCGACAGCACCTGTCGGCCCAGCTCGAACTGCTGGGCGACCACCGCGGCGATGCCCTTGGCGTTGGCACCACCGATCACCGACCGTTCCTTGGTGCCGAAAACGCCCTTGCGCACCGCCCGCTCCAGCAGTTCGTCCAGCCCGGGTATGGGCTTCATGAGCTGCACATCGTCGGACTCCTCCGCCAGCCCCTTGTCGATTTTCAGGATGGGAACCACACCCTTCGTCTCCCACAGGTAGCTGGTCGACGGCTGGCCGCCGATCTCGCGGTCCATGGTCTGCTCGAACAAGATCGCCGCCAGTACCCGGTCCCCGGTGAACGCCGGCGAGGTGATGATCCGCGAACGCATCTCGTGAATGAGGTCGAACATCTCCTCTTCGGAGGAATACGCGTCCTCCTCGATTCCGTACAGGCGCAGCGCCTTTGGCGTGGAACCACCGCTTTGGTCGAGCGCGGCGATGAATCCCTTACCCGACGTCATCCGGTCGGCTTGCTGCTGGTTCGGCATGGAATCCCTCCACTTCGTCGTGGCACTCTCGGCGACGGCGCACCGTCAAGCCCGAATCGTGCCGATCATATTCGTGCGATCAGGCCGCGAGCAGGCAGGTCGTCACTCAGTCCTGGCAAGCTCCTGTTGCCCGATTACCCCGCTTATACCCGCTGCACCGAGTCGCTCACGGAATGCCTGCGCCGTGTAGCCGACGGCCGACGCGTCGGTTCGGGCGCGCACCGTCGCCGAACGTGGCATATGAAAAAGCACACCCATTTCGCCGAAGTAATCCCCGTCCCGCGCCACCTTGACCAGTTCTTCGCCGCCGTCGGCCAATTCGCGCACGATCTCGAATTCGCCGTCGACCACCACATAGATCAGGTCCCCCATCGTGCACTGCTCGAACAACACTTCGCCCGCCTTGAGCTGCACCGTTTCGGGGAGCCGGTTCGTCGAGGCGTGGGTGGGCGCCATCTCGACGACGTGATCGGCCATCGGCAGGATCCGACTGTCGTGGGTCGCAACGACCACCACACGTTCGCCCTCCGCGAGCGAGCGGATCAACCGCAACACCTCCTCCACCTGGATGAAGTCGAGGTGCGCAGTCGGCTCGTCGGCGAGGATCAGTGGCGGTTCCAGCGCGATCGCGCGAGCGACCGCGACGCGTTGCTGTTGTCCGCCGCTGAGGTCCCCCGGTCGGTGCTTCATCCGGTCTTCAAGGTTGACCCGCTTCAGCAGTTCCTCGGCGCGCCGATGCGATGCCGCGCGCGACCATCCGGTTGCGCGCAGCGGCACCATCACATTCTCGAGCGCGGTGAGGCTGGGTACCAGGTTGAAGGCCTGGAATACGATGCCCACCGTGTCGCGCCGGTACCTGGCCAGCTCGTGGCCGTCGAGCGCTGTGACGTCAACGCCGCCGAACTTGATCGCACCACTCTTCGGCCGCAAAATTCCGCCGAGGCACGACAGCAGCGTCGTCTTCCCGCAGCCGCTGGGGCCGAGCAGAATCACCAGCGACCCCGCCGCCACGTCGAGGTTCAGCCCGTTGATCGGCCGTAGCGCGTAACCGCCGCTGGAGTACTCGACGACAAGGTCTTGAATGCTCAGATCGCCCATCGATCAGGGACCTCCGAATGCGAGCGCGGGATCGACTGCCACCGCGCGTCTGAGCCCGGCAACGCTGGCGAGCAGACCGATCGCGATCGCGATCACGGGTAGCGCCAGGTAGGCCCGCATGGGCACCACGACAGTCATCGGGAACAGCGGCGCCAGCAGCTGCGCCAAGACAACGCCGACCACCGCCGCAAGCAACGCGACGACGACCGCCTGCAACGCGAGACCCGCCAGAATCTGTCGCGTCGGTACACCGATGGCCTTGAAAACCGCGAAGTCGCGCAGCCGCTCGAGAGCGGATAGGTAGACCAATGAGCCGACAATCAGCACCGCCACGATCCACAACAAGACGGCAACGATCGTGATCGCACCCACCGCGACTTTCAACGGACGCATCAAGTCGGTGACTCCGGCCGAGCGATCGACGGTCTGATAGCCCTCCGGCAGGTGCTTGGGCTTGCCGATGATCCCGATCGACGTGATCATCGGCTGCCCGTTGTACGCCAGTTGCTGCAGGCCCTCGGTCGTCAGGAAGATACACGGCGTCTTCGCCAGTGCGGTGGCGTTGGGCACGATGCCGACGATCCGCAAAGTGCGCGACCCGACCTGCAGGTCCTCGCCGATGTGCTTGCCCAGGGTGCTGGACACCTCAACCTCATCGGGCGCCGTCGGTGTCTGACCTTCCGAAACCTGAGGCATGCCGGGTCCGTGCGCCGGCGCGCCGAAGGCGGTGGCGTTTCGCGCCGAGGTTCCTTCCCTGATCGCCGACGCCGCGGTGGCAAGCGGCGCCGCTGCCACCACGCCGGGCTCTGCGGCCACTCTGGCGATGTCCACCTGTGCGAATGGAGTTGCGCCCAGGAACGGTCCGGCCGCACCGGCTTTGACCACGAATCCGTCGACGCCCATCGCGTCGACGGTCCGCTGGGCCTCGACCCGGAAGCCATTCGCCAGTCCCGTCAGGACGAGTGTCATCGCGAAGACCAGCCCGGTGCTGATGATCGCGATGACCAAGCGCCGCCTTCGCCATTGCATGTCGCGTAACGCCGCGAACAGCATGGTCACGACGCTACCGCCGGCACACCGTCGCGAACAGCCTTTCTTCGGCGAACGCTCGGGTTGCCGGCTTCAAGTGTCGTCACGCCTTGGTTTCGTCCAGTTGCGCGGCGGTGTGCCCGGTGGGCCACAGCGCCATGCGATCAAGGAGCCGGTCACGCAGAACCAGCGTGTGAAATAGCACTGCGCAGACATGGGCTGTGAACGCCGCGAAGAGCAAGAAGGCGAAGGCACTGTGTGCATGCCGGAGCACTGCATAAACATCGATGTCGTGCGGTGCGATGCCGGGCAGATGAATCGGCCCGACCAGGATGATCGGGAATCGGGCCGCCGACAGCATTGCCCACCCGATCAGGGGTTGGACGAGCAGCAGGGCGTAAAGCAGGTATTCCGACCAGGACGCGATGCGGCGCTCGGCGGGACTCATTGTGGTCGGGAACGGGGGCAGGTGGTGCGTGAGCCGGTTCGCCAGGCGCGCCACGGCGAAGATCAGGATCAATACGCCTAAGGGCCGGTGGATCGCCAGCAGCAGCGGGTAGTAGCTCAGCGAAGCGATCATCGTCACACCGATCAACAGTTGCGCGATGACCATCGGCGCCATCAGCCAGTGCAGAACCCGGAACGGGAGGGCGAAACGCGTTGCTGGACTGGTCGTCTCGCTTGTCACGAGAGCACCTTTGCCGCGTTGACCTGGCTGGGCGACTTGGGCTCGCCGCCGCGGCGGGTGAAGGAGCGAGCGTAGACGGCCGACCGCGCGCCGGGGATCGGATCGTCAGAAACAGCCATGCCGTCGGGCAGCACCGTCGGGTCGAAGTTGATATCCCGGGCGTTGCCGGCTTCCTCGGTGTGCACCGCGGAAATCGTGATGGTGCCGGCGTCGATGGACCGGCGCGAGGGCGGCCAGGGCTTGGTGGCGTCGTTTGTCTGGTCACCCGGCTCACCGATCGTGACGACCAGCCGCCACCGCAACGGACGCTGGGCCACCGCGCGAATGAGATTGTCGAACAGGTAGTCCTTGCCGACCGCTGACGACGGGCTCGGGGCTTCTTGCGGAACCACGTACCACCGCACCGGAACAGTGGCGCCGGCGCCGTTGGTGAACCAAAAAGCATTCAGCCCGTAAAACGTACTGTCCGCGAATCCGGCGCTGGGCGGTGACTGCTTGATGAGTTTCATCGCCGCGACGGTCTCGGGATGACGATCGAGGAATGCGGCCATTTTCTGCGGGTCGGGCTTACCTGTGTCCGGCTGGGGCTGGGAGGCGAGCAACCGCTCATAGAAACCCCGCGGAGTGCTGTCGGTAAAGACAGGAAGGTTGATCATCGCGGTCCGCCACTGCTGGCCGCCGCGGGTCTGGAAGAGCAGCCCCAGACCTCGGACGGTGTCGGGCTTGTCGGGCTGATCCGGTAGACCGCCGCCCAACGAGAACCTTCCGATCAGCGGGACACTTCCAGGCCTGAAGACTTCCGCCCGGCAGATGGCCTCGCCGGCGCCGTTGCTCGCGAAAGTGCCTACCGCACTGAGACCTTTGGCATGGTTGCGCCGGAACCCGTCATGCCGGCCATAGACGTGTTCGAAGCGATCGGCAAACCCGGACGGGTTCAGCGTGCGGGGCCGCAGCCAGCCACCCGCATACGCGAAGCCTCCTATGTCCACCGCCGCGAAACCCGCTACCGCACCCAGTCCCAGCAATGCACCCCGTCGGGTCAGCGAGTCCAGTGGAGCGGGGTTGGTTTCCGCAGAATCGTCATACTGCTCACGGCCATCGCCTGGGTCCATGCCCCACCGCCTTCGTGTAGTGGCCCGTCCTTCGTATCGAGTCGTTCTAATCGAGGAAGTTGACGAGGCGGCGAACACACCCCAGCCAATTGGTGCGGCAGCCAGCTCAGTCGCTGGCGAGCTCGCGGTGCTCGATCACGTCACGTAGCGCACCCATACCGGCACGCTTGCGGAATGCCGGTGCGGTGTAACCGATTACGGTCGCATCGGTGCGGGCGCGCGCTGTGGCCGAACGTGGCATGTGAAACAGCACCCCGATCTCGCCGAAGTAGTCCCACGGGCCCACCACCTTGATCAATTCCTCACCGCCGTCTGCCAATTCGCGCACAAGCTCGAACTCACCCTTGGTCACCACGTAGATCAGCTCGCCCGTCGTGGACTGTTCGAACAGCACCTCCCCGGCCTTGACCTCTAGGGTCTCGGGTGGCCGGCCGTCCGCCGGGAAATCGGGTGTCAACTCGACGACGCGATCGGCCAGCGGCAGCATCCGGGCGTCGTGAGTCGCGACCACCACCACACGCTCGCCGTCGGCGAGTTCTCGGATCAGCCGCAGCACCTCCTCCACCTGGATGTAGTCCAGGTGCGCGGTAGGTTCGTCGGCGAGGATCAGCGGCGGATCCAGTGCGATCGCACGAGCGACGGCCACGCGTTGCTGCTGCCCGCCGCTCAGGTCACCGGGGCGGTGTTTCATTCGCTGGTCAAGGTTGACCCGCGTCAGCAGTTCCTTCGCGCGCTTTCGCGCGGCCGCGCGCGACCACCCCGCCAAGCGCATCGGAATCATCACGTTCTCGAGCGCGGTGAGGCTCGGGACGAGATTGAACGCCTGAAAGATGATGCCCACCTGATCGCGGCGATATGTCGCCAGCGCTGCGCCCTCCAAAGTCGTGATGTCGACGTCGCCGAACTTGATTGCCCCAGACTTCGGCCGAAGGATCCCGCCCAGGCAAGACAACAGCGTCGTCTTTCCGCAGCCGCTCGGCCCCAACAGGATCGCCAACGAACTGGTCGACACCTCGAGGTTCAACCCGTTGATCGGGCGCAAAGCGTAGCCACCGCTGTAGTACTCGACAACCAGGTTCTGAATGCTGAGATCGGCCACCGCTCACGGACCTCCAAAGGCGAGCGCGGGATCGACGGCGACCACGCGCCTCAGTCCGAGCAGGCTGGCCAGCAGACCGATCACGATCGCGACCACCGGCAGCGCCAGGTAGGCACCGATTGGCACCTCGACAATCATCGGAAATAGCGGTGCCAGCAGCTGCGCAAGCAGAACGCCCACCACCGCCGCGAGCAACGCGATTACGAGCGCCTGCAGAGCGAGGCCCGCCAGAATCGAGCGCGTTGGCGCGCCGATCGCCTTGAACACCGCAAAGTCACGCAGCCGCTCGAGGGCGGAAAGGTACACAACTGAACCGACGATCAGCACGGCCACGATCCACAACAAGACGGCCACGATAGATATCGAACTGACGGCGACCTTCAACGGGCGCACCAGCTCGTTGACAGCGCCCGTCCGGTCGAAGGTCTGGTAGCCGTCGGGCAGGGCCCGAGGATTACCTTTTATCCCGATCGAGGTGATCAGCGGCTGTCCGTTGTAGGCCAGTTGCTGTATGCCGTGGGTCGTCATAAAAATATTGGGAACCGCCATCGCCGTGGAATTGGGCACAATGCCGACGATGTGGAGCACGTGGGCACCGACCTCCAGGCTGTCGCCGATATGGCGGCCAATCGTGCTGGACACCGCGACCTCGTCCGGCGCCGACGGTGGCCGACCCTCCGGGACCTGCGGCATGCCGGGGCCATGCTCGGGTGCGCCGAAGGCCGTGACGTTTCGCGTTGAGTTGCCGTCCTTCATCATCGTCACCACGCAGCCCAGTGGAGCGGCGGCCTCGACGCCGGGCTCAGATGCCACCCGCGCCAGGTCAACCTCGGGGAAGGGTATTGAACCCGCGAAGGGTCCGGCCGCGCCGGTTTTGACGACGAATTGGTCGATGCCGATGGAATCGATGGTGCGCCGAGCCTCGACCCGGAACCCGTTCGCCAGCCCGGTCAGCACGAGCGTCATCCCGAAGATCAGTCCGGTGCTGAGGATCGTGATGACTAGGCGCCGTTTTCGCCATTGCATGTCACGCAGGGCCGCAAACAGCATTCCCAGAACCTACCAACGCCGACCGCTTTCCTGACCATCTTTTGTGTACCTATTACGTGCAAGAATTCGCGACTGGAAGTGCCCAAAAATTCCGCGACGCGCGGACCGCTGACATCCGGTGTTATCCCGGTGGCATAGGATTAGCTCTGTTTGGAGGTTCTACTGCTCCTCGACTTGGTTACCTCGACTTGGCTACCTCTACGTGGCTGCACAGGATGGACGGCACTGTTCCGTGAGGGTTGAAGCAACAGCCCCGGTTGGCGAGTGGTTGTCTGAGAACTGTCCCGGTCGGGACGGATGTGAGAAACAGCGATGATCGAACAATCTGGCAACTCCGTCGAACCGACACCGTTCGATGTCGGAAAACACCAGGCAGGTCAGGCGGTCGTGCTCACCGTCGCAGGCGAAGTGGACATGCTGACCGCGCCAAAGTTGACCGAGGCGATTCAAGCCGCCCTGGCCGCCAAGCCTGAGACGCTGGTCGTCGATCTGTCGAAGGTGGAATTCCTCGCCTCTGCCGGGATGACCGCCCTCGTCACCGCACAGGCTGAGGTCGTGGCACCCACTCGGTTCGCGGTCGTCGCGGACGGGCCGGCCACCAGCCGACCGATAAAGCTCATGGGAATCGACAGCGTATTACCGCTCTACAGCACGCTGGATAGCGCGCTGAGCGATTGTTGATCGTTGGCGGCATTTCGGTGTCTCACATCGACGACCTACCGCGAGACGACCAATCGCGATTCGTGCGAAAACGAATTGCCGCAGACGCGTCCAGCGCCGCTCAGACCCGAGCCGAGTTCGGGAACTGGCTTGACAGACATTTCACCCTGGGCGCCGAACGGTTCAACGACTTGCTGCTGGCGGTGAACGAAGCCATTGCAAACGCCGCCGAGTTCGCCTACATCGACGCCGCGCAGTGCGGGACCATGGACGTCAGCGCAGATTACGACGCCCATTCCGACACCCTCGCCGTCACCGTCAACGATCGCGGCCGTTGGCGCCACAACGTGCCGGCACCGGCTGCCCCTGGGCGACAACAGTGTCAGGTTCGGGGACGCGGAATCCCACTGATGCGGGCGCTCGCCGATGAAGCGATCATCGACGGCACACCGCACGGAACAAGCGTCAGGCTGACCTGGACTGACCTCACCGGCGCCAGGTCCACCACCTGAGCCAGAGCTGCTCGCCGGTGTCCCAGGCGCCGGGCGTAATCCTGAGCGTTCAGCGTGAATCGTCGGTTTTCGGCGTAAATCGTCGGCGTTTACGCGTAAATCCTGGGTTTTGCGAGTGAACACAGGGCGGGGTTCCGAACCGCATTTCCGCCCAGGCTTCACAGCCAAAGCCTTCACTTCACACTAAAAGCCAGGGCGGTCTCAAGCCGTTGGTCCGCCGACCGCGGCGAAAGGATTCATTGACTCAGCCCACGGAGGCGCCTACCGTCAATACATACGCTACGTGGCGTAGCGTAATAATCCCTCAAGTCCGGGTTCGCTGCCCTGGAGGCTTCATGTTCGACTTGAAAATCATCGGTGGCACTGTCGTCGACGGCACCGGCGCCGAACGCTATCGAGCTGACGTCGGCATCAAGGACGGCAAGATCGTCGACGTCGTCCGCCGCGATGCCGCCGGCCCGGGGGCCGCGGGCCTGGATACGGCCGAAGCCGCTGAAACCATCGACGCGACGGGGCATGTGGTGGCCCCCGGCTTCGTCGACATCCATACCCACTACGACGGTCAGGTCAGCTGGGACAGCTTGCTGGAGCCGTCGAGTGGGCACGGCGTCACGACTGTGGTCACCGGCAACTGCGGTGTGGGCTTCGCCCCGGTGCGGCCTGGCACCGAGGACTGGCTGATCGAGTTGATGGAAGGCGTCGAGGACATCCCCGGCACCGCGCTGACCGAGGGCATCACCTGGGGCTGGGAGACCTACCCCGAGTACCTCGACGCCATCGGCAAGCAGAAGTTCGCGATCGACGTGGGCAGCCAGGTCGCCCACGGCGCCGTCCGCGCCTACGCGATGGGCGAGCGGGGCGCCAAGAACGAGCCCGCCACCCCCGACGACATCGCGGCGATGGGCCGACTGGTAACCGAGGCGATGGAAGCCGGCGCGCTCGGTTTTTCCACGTCGCGCACGATGGGACATCGCGCGATGGACGGCGAGCCCGTGCCGGGCACGTTCGCCGCCGAGGACGAACTTTTCGGTCTCGGTCGCGCTATGGCGGCCGGTGGTCAAGGTGTCTTCGAACTGGCACCACAGGGAGCAGCGGGAGAGGACATCGTCGCCCCCAAGAAGGAATTGGAATGGATGCGGCGACTGGGCGCCGAGATCGACCGGCCGGTGTCGTTCGCACTCATTCAGGTGGACGCCGACCCGAACCTGTGGCGCGAGATGTTGGACCTCTCCGCGGCCGCGCATGAGGCGGGCAGCCGATTGCATCCCCAGATCGCGGCGCGCCCGTTCGGCATGATGATCGGCTTCCAGGGCCATCACGGATTCAGCCATCGGCCCACCTATCGCCGGCTGGCGGCCGAGTGCAGCCGCGAGGATCTCGCCCAGCGCTTGGCCGAACCCGCGGTGAAGGCCGCGATCCTGGCCGAGGACGACCTGCCCGCCGACCCGACTCTGTTGTTCGACGGCATGTTCGCCTTGGTCCAGCACTCGCTGGGCCGGCTCTACGCGCTGGGCAATCCGCCGGACTACGAGCCCACGCCGGACCGCACCGTCGCCGCGATCGCCAAAGCCCGCGGCGAGGATCCACTGTCGACGCTGTACGACCTCATGCTCGAGTCGGACGCGACCGCCATGCTCATGCTGCCCCTGTTCAACTACGCCGACGGCAACCACGACGCGATCCGCGAGATGATGCTGCACCCGGCCGGCGTGCTGGGCCTGTCCGACGGCGGCGCCCACTGCGGGATGATCTGCGACGCCTCCTACCCCACATTCCTGCTGACGCATTGGGCGCGGGATCGCAAGCGCGGCGACAAGTTGTCACTGGAATACGTGATTCGCAAGCAGTCTCGTGACACGGCACATCTGTTCGGGCTGACCGACCGCGGCACCATCGAGGCCGGCAAGAAGGCCGACATCAACGTGATCGACCTGGACGCGCTGACGCTGCACCCCGCGGCGATGGCCTTCGACCTGCCCGCCGGTGGAAACCGGATTCTGCAAGGGGCAAGCGGATACGCGGCGACGATCGTCAGCGGAACCGTGACGCGTCGCAACGACATCGACACCGGGGCCCGTCCCGGCCGCTTGGTGCGCGGCGCCCGTTGAGGTCCATGAGCAACTCGCTGACCGCCGGCAATCCGGCCCGCACCCGCCCCCATACTCAAGAGGACGCGATCGGCACACCGCCGGAAAGCCCAACGCTGGTGCCGGCCGAGCGGTATTACTCTCCGGCGTTCGCGGCGCTGGAGTTCGAGCGAATGTGGCCGAAGGTTTGGCAGATCGCGTGCATGGTCGACCATGTCGCAGAAGCGGGCGACTACTTCGAATACCGTTGCGGCCCATACGGAGTGCTGATTGTTCGCGGTGACGACGGCGTGCTGCGCGCATTCCAGAACGCGTGTCGGCACCGCGGCAATTCGGTGTGCGTGGGCTCGGGTTCGGGCCTGCGCGAACTCAAGTGCGGCTACCACGGCTGGACCTGGGACCTGGCCGGCATGCTCAAGCGGGTGCCTAACCGCAAGGGATTCGGCGCGCTACGAATGTCGGACTTCCCATTGGTGCCGGTTCGGGTCGACACCTGGGAAGGGCTCGTCTTCGTCAACCTCGATCTCAACGCGATGCCGTTGCTCGACTACCTGGAAGCCATACCGGAAGACGTCGCCTGGACCAATCTGAGCGACTTTCGCTGCTACGCCACGCTGACCATCGAGGTCGATGCCAACTGGAAGACGATCGCCGACGGCTACAGCGAGACCTATCACATCCAGACGCTGCATCCCGAACTGCTGCGGTGTGTAGACGATATCCATGCGCCACAACAGATTTGGGGGCACACGGGTAAATCCGACCAACCCTACGGTGTGCAGAGCCCACGCTTTGACGGCGCGCTGAGCGACCAAGAGGTTTGGGACGCTTACGTTTACACGCAGGGCGCACTCATGGGCGCACCGGAAGGCACGCCGTTCCCCGCCGACGAACGCCAGCCCGGACAGACAGTGCAAGACCTGATTGCAGCACGAACCCGAGCGTTTGCGGCGCAACGCGGAGTGGACCTGGATTGGGCTGACACCGACCGGGTCACGCGGCTGCACCAGTACAACGTGTTCCCCAACATGACGTTTCTGACCAACGCCGACCACCTGACGATCATGTGCTCGCGACCCGGCCCCGATCCCGATAAGGGCGAGATGGTCATCTTCTTGATGACGCGGATGCCGCCGGGTGCGCCGCGGAACAAGCCGACCGACGTACGCACCACCGCAGGCGAAGCCGAACCAGGCCTGGTGCTCACGCAAGACGTCCGGGTTCTCGCGGGCTTGCAGCGGGGCATGCACCAGCCCGGTTTCACGCACCTGGTGCTGTCCAACGAGGAGCGGCGGGTGATCAACATGCACCGCAATCTCGAGCGCTACCTCGACCTGCCCGAATCGGAGCGGATGACCGGGGGCGATACCGGCCGGCCGAAGTGACCGGTTTGCAGTTTGCAGGTCTTAGCGACATCGGTTGTCTACGGACCAACAACCAGGACTGCTGGGGCGCCGACCCCGAACAGTCCCTGTTCATGGTCGCCGACGGCGTGGCCTGCAGCACCGACGGCGCTGTGGCCGCTCACCTGGTGGTTGAGTTGCTGCCGACGTATGTGGGTCGCCACCTCAAGGCGGACCTCGACGCTGCGACGGCATCCGAGTCGCTGGGGCGCGCTGTCACGGAATTCTGCGCTGACTTTCGCGCTTACGCCGCCACCGATTCCCGCGTTGCCGGCGCCAACAGCACCCTGGTGGCGGTGGTCGTTTCGGGATCCCGCGCGTTGCTCGCCCACCTCGGGGACAGCCGTGCCTACCTCTACCGCGAGCAGCAGCTAGAGCGCCTCACTCGTGATCACAGCCTGATCCAGGAACTGATCGACGCGGGCGAGCTCGCTGTCGAGGACGCCAACGAGCACCCCGGCCGAAACATCATCACCCGCCACATTGCGATGCATCCGCGGGCGCTGCCGGATACCGCGGCCGTCGAGCTGCTTTCCGGTGATCGGATCCTGCTGTCCAGCGACGGTCTGCATGGGGTCGTCGACGACGGGGCACTGGCTCAAATACTCGATGCGCATTCTGAGCCCGGCGATGCCTGTGCGGCACTGATCGACGCCGCAAAGCGCGCGGGTGGACCCGACAACATCACTGCTGTGGTGATCGACATAACCGAGACCGGGCAATAGTGTTGCAGCCCAAGGTCGTCTACGAAAGAAACAATGAATGGTCAGCGCCAGAGCCTTGGTGGCGGTCGCCGCGTCTGTGAGTGCGGCCCTCGTTCTCGTGGGCTGCTCAACGCCGCAACGTCCGACAAGTTCCGGCGGAACCACCCCGCAGACACAGTCCGCATCCCCGTCGGCGTCTCCGTCGGGTCAGGTGACAACCACGTCCTCCGCCGCGCCGGCGTCCAATGATCCGAGGCGCACCGGCAAGGCCGAGGGACTCCAGATCACCATCTATCCGCAAGAGGGCACCACGGTGCGGCCGGGTGGGCCCCCGATGCGCTTCGGTATCACGCTGTTCAACACCACCGCCAACGACATAACGCAGGTGGGAATGGTGGTGTCGTTGGGCCACTGTTCGTGCGGCTCGCCCGAGCAACACATGATGCCGCAGGGGTCGATGCGCATGCTCGATCCGAACACCAAAGCGTGGGTCGCGGCACCGTACGTCCGCGAGGCGGGCGGGATGGACTTCATCCTGCAGTCCCTGGTCCCGCCGTTCGACGTGAAGCACGGTGGTCAGGTCGTCACCTATGAGCTCGAGATGCAGCTCGACGCCAAGCAGGATTTCGCCGTCACCAAGGGCGACGGCGCCATCAACGTGACGAGGACCGACGCCGCCACGCACAATCCGATCGGCACCAGTCCCACTGCATCGCTTCGCATTTCGGTCGAACCCTAAGCGGTTCAGCCCCCTTGCCGATCTAATTAGTACCGCGTAGGTGCTGTATACATCAGCCTCCGAGCTGGTGCGGAACCCCGGCTTGGCTCAATTTTGTGTGCATCGTCAGGGTAGATCGTGATTAGCGTGTTGCGGAGGTGGTCGGG
>NZ_LZIJ01000023.1 GCF_001667115.1 Mycobacterium sp. 852002-51163_SCH5372311
GACGTTCAACGGCGGCGTCGGCGAGGGCGCCACGGGCAACGACGGCGCCGCCGCGGCCGTCAAACGTACCGAAGGTTCGATCACCTACGTCGAATGGTCGTTCGCCAAGGCGCAACGGCTGAACACCGCCAAGCTCGTCACGTCGGCCGGCCCCGACCCGGTAGCGATCAGCGCCGGCTCGGTGGGGAAGACCGTCGCGGCGGCCTGGTTCACCAAAACGGGCAATGATCTGGCCCTGGACACGATCTCGTTCTACCGGCCGAACCAGCCCGGCTCCTACCCGATCGTGCTGGCGACGTACGAGATCGTCTGCTCGAAGTATCCCGATGCGCAGGTCGGCACGGCGGTGAAGGCGTTCCTGCAAACCACGATCGGGGCCGGCCAGAATGGCCTGGCGGACAACGGATACGTGCCCGTTCCCACCGAGTTCAAGTCGCGACTGACCACCGCGGTCGGCGCCATCTCGTGATGCGACGCCGGTCGTCGACGCACAATGTTCCAGGGTTTTTCCCGCCGTCGTCGACGAGATGTTCCAAAAACTTTCCTTTCGTAATCAATTAAGATTCTGTGGACTTCACATCATTGCCCCCCGAGGTCAGCTCGGCGCTGATCCATTCGGGACCGGGTGCGGAATCACTGGTCGAGGCCTCCGGCGCGTGGCAGCGGCTGGGTGCCGATCTCGAGGACGCCGCTCGCTCCTGTGGTCAGGTGTTGTCCGCATTGAGCGAGACGTGGCGCGGTCCGTCCTCGTCGGCGATGATCCAGGCGGCGAGCCCCTACCTCACCTGGTTGCTTGGGACGGCGCAGCAGTGCCAGCAGCTGGCCGTCTCCGCGCAGGCGGCCGTGGCGGCATTCGGCTCCACGCTTTCGGCGGTGGTTCACCCGGCGGTGGTCAGCGCCAACAGGATTCAGTTGGCACAGTTGCTCGCCACCAACGGATTCGGCAGAAACCTGACCGAGATCGCTGAGACCGAGACGCAGTACCAGCACATGTGGATCAACAACTCGGCTGCGATGTATCGCTATCAGGCGGCATCGGCGCAAGCTCTTTCGTTGAGCCAATTCTCTTCTCCGCCTTCGGTTGTCAAGGCCGCGCAAGCCGCAGCCGTGCCGTCCGCCGCCGCTCCCGCCGATCTCGTCGACAACGGCTGGTTTCAGCTGGCCAATACCTATGCGAACCAATTCATCTCGTCCGGGTTTCCGATCAACCTGCTGAGCTACCTGGCGCAGAACACTTCGGCTCAGGCATTGCAGGCGGTGGCCCCCGAGATCGGGCAGGGCCTGTCGGAAGGGGAGTCGGCCCTGGGGGCTTCGGCACTGGGAACCGCCAGTCTGTCCGGCGCGGTGCGTGCCCTCGGCAGCACGGAAGCACCGACGGCGGCGGTCGGCGGCGGAGTGTCACTCGGCCGCCTCACCGCGCCGCCGGCCGCGGCGGGACTGTTGGCTCCCGCGCAAACGCCGGTGCAGCTTGCCTCCGCGGT
>NZ_LZIJ01000024.1 GCF_001667115.1 Mycobacterium sp. 852002-51163_SCH5372311
CCCCGCCGGCTGCCCGCCCCCGCCCGGCGTGCCGCGCGCGGGCCGGCCGGGTCAGACGCCGCCGGCTGTGCCGGGCACGCCGGCGCCGCTGCCGGCCCACGCGCCGCCTGGCGCACGCACGGAGCTCCCCGGGCCGGTCACCGGTCCAAGCCCGCCGGCGTTGCCACCGGCCCCGCCGCGGGGCCCCGCTCCGGTTGGACCCGGGCCGCAGCTACCGGCCCCGTTCATCACCCCAGATGGGACGGGAGGTAGCTCGCAATGAGCACCATCTTCGACATTCGCCAGTTGCGACTGCCGAAAGTGTCTCGCACTGCTCTGATTATCGGCTCCATGGTGGTGGTGTCGGCGCTCCTCTCTCTTGCCGTCGGCACGCAGCTCTACCGGAGACTGACCAACACGACCGTCGTCGCATATTTCTCTGAAACGCTTGGGCTGTATCCCGGTGACAAGGTTCAGATCATGGGCGTGCGAGTCGGTTCCATCGACAAGATCGAGCCGGCCGGCGACCGGATGCGAGTCACCCTGCACTACAACAGCAAGTACAAGGTGCCCGCCAACGCCACCGCGTCAATCCTCAATCCCAGCCTGGTGGCGTCGCGCAACATCCAGCTGTCACCGCCCTACACCGGTGGGCCGGTGCTGAAGAACGGCGCGGAAATCCCGATCGAGCGCACCCAGGTTCCCGTGGAGTGGGACCAGCTGCGCGAATCGATCAGTTCGATCCTGCGCCAGTTGGGCCCCACCGCCGAGCAGCCGAAGGGGCCGTTCGGTGAGTTGATCGAATCGGCGGCAGACAGCTTGGCCCGAAAGGGCAAGCAGGTCAACGAAACCCTGAACAGTTTGTCGGACGCGTTGACCGCGCTGAACGAAGGCCGGGGGGACTTTGTCGCGATTACGCGAAGCCTGGCGCAGTTCATCAGCGCGCTGTACCAGAACGATCGGCAGTTCACTGCGCTCAATGGCAACCTGGCCGAGTTCACCGACTGGTTCACCAAGTCCGACCATGACGTCGCAGACACCGTCAAGCATGTCGACGAGGTGCTCACCACGGTCCGAAAGTTCCTGGGCGACAACAGCTCAGTACTGGCGCGCGATGTCAACAACCTTGCCGACGTGACCACCACGATTTTGCAACCCGAGCCGCGCGACGGGCTGGAGACCGCGCTGCACGTGCTGCCCACCTATGCGGGCAACTTCAACAACATCTACTACCCGCTGCACAGCTCGCTGGTGGGGTTGTTCGTGTTCCCCAACTTCGCGAACCCGATTCAGTTCATTTGCAGTACGATTCAGGCCGGCAGCCGCCTGGGCTACCAGGACTCCGCTGAGCTGTGCGCGCAGTATTTGGCGCCGGTGCTGGACGCCATCAAGTTCAACTACCCGCCCGCCGGTGTCAACCTTTTCAGCTCGGCGGCGACGCTGCCCAAAGAGGTGGCTTACTCCGAGGACCGGCTGCGCCCGCCGCCGGGATACAAGGACACCACCGTCCCGGGAATCTTCGCACGTGACACTCCGTTTTCGCATCGCAACTCTGAACCGGGTTGGGTCGTCGCGCCCGGTATGCAGGGCGTGAAGGTCCAGCCGGGTACCGCGAGTCAGCTGACGCCCGAATCTCTGGCGGAGCTGATGGGTGGACCCAACATCGCGCCCCCGCCGCCGGGAACCAATCTGCCCGGATCGCCGAACGCCTACGACGAGTCCAATCCGCCACCGCCGCCGGGTTTCCCGCCGCCCGCACAGACTAGGCCGGGACCGTGAAACGCCTCGTCGGCGCTGGCCGCCGCGGACTGGTGTTGCTGCTGACGGCAGCGGTATTGACGTCGTGCTCCTGGCGCGGGATCGTCAACGTGCCCTTGCCGATCGGCCGTGGCACGAGTTCGAATCACCTGACCGTCTACGTGCAGATGCCCGACAGCTTGGCGCTGAACACGAACAGCCGGGTGAGGGTCGCCGACGTATGGGTTGGCACGGTTCGGGACATCAGGCTGAAGAACTGGATGGCCGTCCTGACCTTGGACCTGGACCCAAACGTGAAGCTGCCGGCCAACGCTACCGCGAAAATCGGCCAGACCAGCCTGCTGGGCACGCAACACGTCGAATTGGCCGCGCCGCGAGACCCGTCGCCGCAGCCGCTGAAAAGCGGTGACACCATCGGCGTGGCGAATTCAACGGCCTATCCCACCGTCGAACGGACGTTGGCCAGTGTCGCGGTAATCCTCAACGGCGGCGGCATCCCGAATCTCGACCTCATTCAAACCGAGGTCATCAAGATTCTGGACGGTCACGTCGACCAGGTTCGCGAATTCCTCAAGAAGCTGGCCACCTTCACCGCCGAGTTGAACCGCCAGCGCGACAGCCTTACCCGCGCAATCGATTCCACCAATCACCTGCTGTCCGTTGCCGCCGACCACAACGACACGCTGGATCGGCTGCTCACCGACATTCCGCCGCTGATCCAGCATTTCGCCGACACTCGCGAATTATTCGCTGACG
Source organism: Mycobacterium sp. 852002-51163_SCH5372311 (assembly GCF_001667115.1). Lineage (GTDB taxonomy): Bacteria > Actinomycetota > Actinomycetes > Mycobacteriales > Mycobacteriaceae > Mycobacterium. The sequence continues at coordinate 2,494 of NZ_LZIJ01000024.1, forward strand.
CAACGGAATCCCTGGGGCGGTTCAGCGACGCGGCCAATCGGGCGCTGTTGGATACCCGTCCCAACCTGCACAAGAGCCTGCAGTCGTTGCAGCGGCCGTTGCAGCAACTCGAGCGGTCGTCGCCGTACGTCGTCGATGCGCTGCGACTGGGCCTCACCGCGCCGTTCAACATCGACAAAGTGCCGCAGGTGATCCGCGGCGACTACGTGAATGTGTCCGGGGTGTTCGACCTGACATTGTCCACCATCGACAACACGATGCTGAGCGGCACGGGATTCTCGGGTTGGTTGCGCGCCCTCGAGCAGGCGTGGGGACGCGATCCCAACACGATGATCCCAGATGTGCGCTATACGCCGAACCCGAACGATGCCCCGGGCGGACCGCTGGTGGAAAGGGACGAGTGAAAGATGTTGACTCGGCTCATCAAAACGCAACTGGTGTTGCTCACAGGATTGGCGCTTATCGCCGTGCTGGTGCTGTGCTGGTACTACTTGCGGATACCGAGCCTTGTCGGCATCGGTCGGTACACGCTCTATGCCGATTTGCCGCAATCGGGTGGACTGTATCGCACGGCCAACGTTACTTATCGGGGCGTCACCATAGGGAAAGTCACCGCGGTCGCACCCACTGAGCGGGGCGTACGCGCAACGATGAGCATCGACAACGGTTTTGAGATTCCCACCGATGCGTCGGCGAATGTGCACTCGGTTTCGGCGGTCGGTGAGCAATACATCGACCTGGTGTCGAGCCGCAAGGGTGGCCCGTATTTCGCCAATCAGCAGACGATCACCAAGAGCACGGTGCCCAGCCAGATCGGCCCGGCGCTCGACGCCGCGAACCACGGATTGGAGGTGCTGCCGAAAGACAAAGTGGCGACGCTGCTTCGCGAGACGTCACAAGCTGTGGGCGGACTGGGTCCGGCTCTTCGGCGGCTGGTCGACGCCACCCAGGCGATCGCGCACGATTTCAGGGGCAGCATCGACGACATCGACGACATCATCGCCCGTTCGGCGCCGATCATCGACAGTCAGGTCAATTCCGGTGACGACATCGCACGCTGGGCCGCCAACCTCAACATGCTGGCCGCGCAGACCGCCGCGCAGGATCCGGCGCTGCGCAGCATCCTGGCCAATGCGGCGCCGACTGCCGAACAGGTGAACGCCACGTTCGGCGAGGTTCGGGAGTCGCTGCCGCAGACGCTGGCCAATCTCGAGATCGTGATCGACATGCTCAAGCGCTACCACAACGGCGTCGAGCAGGCGTTGGTGTTCTTGCCGCAGTCCGGCGCGATCGCCCAGTCGGTCACGTCGCAATTTCCCGGCCAGGCCGCACTGGGCGTCGGCGCCCTGGCACTCAACCAGCCGCCGCCGTGCATGACCGGCTTCATGGCGGCATCGGAGTGGCGGGCACCGGCGGACACCAGCACCGCGCCACTACCCAAAGGCACCTACTGCAAGATCCCGATGGATTCGACGAATGTGGTTCGTGGAGCGCGCAATTACCCGTGCGTGGATGTGCCGGGCAAGCGGGCGGCGAGCCCGCGGGAGTGCCGCAGCAACGCGCCCTACGTGCCAATGGGTACCAATCCCTGGTACGGCGACCCGAACCAGATCCTCACCTGCCCCGCGCCGGCCGCGCGTTGCGACCAACCGGTGAAGCCGGGTCTGGTGATCCCGGCACCGTCGGTCAACAACGGCTTCAACCCGCTGCCCGCCGATCGGCTGCCGGGGACACCGCCGCCGGTCAGCGATCCTCTGCAGCGCCCCGGGTCGGGCACCGTCCAATGCAATGGGCAGCAACCTAATCCGTGCATTTACACCCCGGCTCCGGCGTCGATTTACGACGTGCAGAGCGGCAAAGCTGTTGGGCCAGATGGGGTTGTCTACTCGATTCAGAACTCAAGCCAGTTCGGAGATGACGGGTGGAAGCAGATGCTGGCACCTGCCGGGTGAGTTCAGGATTTGGGCTCTCGCGGGCAGGAGGTCACATCCGTCACACCAGTCACCGGAACGAGGTGGTTGTCTTTTAGTCCGGCTCCGAGCGACAAATCGATTGTGGAGCTTGGTTAGTGGATGTTGACTGCGTAGCTTGCCGACCGTGAGCTATCGGGACGGAGCTTCTACGCCGCTGGCGATATATGACCGGAGCTGGGCGGCCACCGCTGGTGGCAAGTCGCGGTGGTTTACTCCGCCAGCAGCGACAGGTCGCTTCCACCGGTGGTCGAGTAAACGCTTACCAAGTGAACCGTCCTGTAAAAGACGCGGTCCCCAGATCCGAACTTCTTTGAGAACACCCCGAGTCCACTCGGCAGTGAAATGGGTGGGGCGGAACTGGTGCACGAAGTCTTGGCCGTTGTAGCCGCAGGTCATGTCGGGAAGGCTCCCGGGAGTGATTTCGAAGCGTGCATGAAAGTTCCCATTCTCGGATTGACCTGCTCCCACTGGCCGGTCCCGCGGGTCGACGAGTACACCGAACTGGCCGGGACCGGATCCATCGGTACCGGTGGTGGCGGCGGGTGCTGGTTTAGCGATGTCGGCGACGACGCTGGCATGGTCGGAAGCGCCGCTCGTTCGGGGTTCATGCAAAATTGCGACGTCCGAGATTGAACAATGCAGTGCTGGGGAAACAAAGATGTAGTCCAAACGAAACCCGTTGTAATCGTGTGACTTCCCAGTGGTTTTGTCTTTGCGTTTGGAATACCAGGTGTAGTCCAGGATTTCGGGGTGAAGGTGTCGCCACATGTCGACGAACCCGATGTCAGCGAGATACTTCATATAATGCGACATCGCGAACATTTCGCCCTCGGTGTCGATGCGGAATCCAGTATTGAAGTCGCCCATGATGATTGCCCGGCGTTCCTTGTGGTCGACGGCATACTTAATGGTGCGTTCCCAAAGCAACTCCTTGCGTTTGGCGCCGGAAATGCCGCGACCATCCTCGAACTTGTGGTCCGGGGCGCCGGGGATGTGTACGGCAAGTACATCTAGGTCTAGCTCGGTGACGCGAACATTCAGCCATCGTTCGCAGTCGATATCAGGCGAATGCTGATCCGCGGCTTGCTCGAGTTGCCACTTGCTCGCGACGAGTATGCCGTTCTGATTGACCACTGGATTCGACGTCGCGATGAACGGATAGCCAAGTCGCTCCAGCTCGGTGCGTAGCGTTGGTTCATTCCGAGTCCGGAACTCCGTGAGCGCCAGCAGGTCTGGGCTGACACCCCCAATGTGGCGGCATATCGCTGTGATTCGCGATCCGCCCCCGTGGCCAATGTTCCAGTTGAGAATGCGCATCGTTATCACCCTAGCCGGACCTCGCCGGCACTTCGGTCATTGCCTCCGCGGCTACGTCCGATTCGCGGCTGCTAGCTCACTTCGCGGCTGTACGATACGCACCTGTCGGCGGGTGGGTCGGTGGCTGAGCCAAATGTCGACGTCCGCACACGCTGGGACACCATCTAGTGGCTGCGGATCAATCGGCCAATCGTGTTGTCCTTCTCGCTGACCCCTGCATGAGCTGCCGCTCGAAAGAGGCAACGTCGGGCATCGTCGATCCCTCCGATATGGAGTGGTGGCAGGTGCGTCAACGTCGTCAATTATGCGCCGTCAAGTGTCAAGCGGCGCCGGTACGCCAAGCACAGGCCCTTTGCCGCTCTAGTGGATTAACTGGCATTAGCCCGGAGGCAACCGGCGTCGAGTTTCGCGGCGAACTGCGGCGATCACCAGGCAAGCGAATGTGAGGGCGCCGACCGCTATAAGCGCGGTCGCTGTCCCCGTAAGCGACAGAGGAATCAGACGCAAATGGAGGACGTCCGCCGCGACAATCAGCAGGACGATTCCGGCCGCTTCAAGAAGTGCAGAGAGGCCGAGGAGGGTCTTGTCGCGTCACGACGGCGCGATCATTTTGAGGAAAACCAGCAGCCCGGGCTGTGCCGGTGGCTGATCTCGGTTTCGTCCCCCGGGATCGTTCTGGTCCATCGGCCCATAAGCAGGCCGGATGAGGCGTCGTGGAGTGCCAACGCCTGAGCTCACAAACTTGTCGGTGGTCGGCGTTACCTTTGGGTCAGCTTCATGAGACGCCGTCGCCAAGCTCCGACTGGATGGCGCGCCAACCCCACGCTCGTGGGTGGCTCGGATGACGAAGCGACCGGTACCGACCGGTGCCGGTAAGGGCGCCACCAGGCGGAGGCTCTGACATCGGAGGTATCAATGGCGCATTTCTCAGGCTCGTCGCCGGAATCTCAGATCATTCTGCTTGGTGACCACGACACGGTAGTAGGCCACCGCACCGACTTGTCCGAATATGCGGCGCACCAGGGATGCGCTATCGCCGAGGCGTTCTCGTTTGCACCGGGCGAGCCCGCATCCCATGACGACCTGACCGAGGTTGAGGCGGTGGTCTCGGCGCTGGGCCGCGCGATCGCGCGCCGCATGCACATCTGGGTTCCCTTCCCGGGTCCGGATTTCGGACGTGAGCAACATTGGCGGCGACTGAGTTTGGTCCTGCAGCGCCACGGCCTCACCTTTTTGTTCGGTCGGGAAATTGAGCCGTGCCCCTCCAGCGGAGGATTCAGCGAGATCGACTACGCACTGCGACGGGAAGTCCAGGCTGTAGACGAGCTCGACAATGCGGCTCTCGCCGTCGCGGGAACCGAAAGTCTCAGCCGCGAAATCGAATTGGCCTTGGTTACCAGCAGCACCGCGGCGCCCGTGGGATCCGCAGTGCGCCGGCTCGCTGCGGGCGGTGGTACCGATGCCGCTCCGCGCACGGAAACCGTTTCACCGCCGACGCTTCCGGCGCCGACGGCAGCGTGGGCGCATCGTCAGCCGGTGCTGAAGCGTTACGTGCGCTGGCTCGTGCACGAGTGCGGCGTCACGCAAGTGGCCACCGCTCGGGTTCTCAATTCGGCGGGACAGCGAACTCCGAAAGGCCGCCTGTGGCAATCGAGCTCAGTGTCAGCGCTGCTGAACGGTCGCTACGACCGCGGCGGCGAGTCGTGCCGGTGACGCATTCGCTGCGGCGGCGGGCACAAGGGCGTTACCGCATTATTGCGAGAGACACGCCTGCGTAGTCAAGTGCGTCACTGAAAAGTCGCTAATAGGTGGACATTTCGATGAGTGCGTCCGGAGCAGTGACTCCTGTTACAAGTGTGACGAACCGACGGGCGCCAAAGCACCGCGTCATTCGCTGAACAGCGCCATCGACGCGGTAAACCCGTGCAACGCATTGCGGCCCGCGATCGGACCGATCTCACCCGCGGCGAAAAAACCGGCGAGCGGAATTCCGCCGAGTAGATCCTCGATCGTGGACGCGTCGTGATCAGCCACGCCAAACATCCGACGGCCACGCCCGTTACAGGTGAACAGCAACGCGCCGACGGGACGGCCGGGCATCGAGGCTCCGGCCCGCTCGACTGCCAGGCGCAAATCCTTGTCGGCGCCTACCGCGTCACGAACCTGGAACTGCAGCGTCGCGCCGACTTCGACAACCTCGCCGATCTCGATCGCCCCGGTCGACGGGTCGGCGCCGAGCAGCCCGCGGATCAGGAAGTCCCCTTGACCCGGAGCCGCAAGGTGCTCGTCGACAACGATCCCGACGTGCAGCCCGCGGCTGACCAGTTCCTGTTCTTCGCGCCTCAGTCCCTCAACAATTTCACGCAGCCGGTGCAGCGGCGGCCGCCCGCCCAGTTCGGTGATCACCGCGCCGTCCGCGCCAGTGACAATGTATGGATTGCCGATCGGCCGGCAGCCCTGCGACACGATCGGGATTCCGCGCATGCCGGGCAGGCGCACGCCAACAAGGCCAGACGTCACCACGTCCTGGTCACGGAACAGCCTGGTATCACCCGGTCCCCGCCCCCCGCTCACCACGCCGCCGACCACGGTCGTTCCCGGCAGGTCGGCGTTGAGGTGCTCGATGAGCAGGCTCGACGGGAAGGTATACGGATCTGGCAGTAGCAGGTGCAGATCCTGCGCGGTGCGGTCGAACCGGTAACCCGTCAGCAGGCCGCCCGAGCCGGTGCGGACGAAGTCCAACTGGAACGTCTCGGTGGTGAGGCCGGACGCCAGCCACACGGCGACGGCGGCCTTGTCTTCTATCTCGCGGCGGCCGGCGACGACTCCTTGTGCAACGCAACCGATCAGCGCGGGCGGCTCGACTGTCTCCTGCACCGCCTCCAGGATGTCGGCAGCCGCGTCCGTATGCGCTCGCGAGCCGAGTAACACGGCCAGTGACGGCGCCTCACCCGTGAGTTCGTCACGCGCGTGCGCGGCGGCCTCGACGGCGGCCTGCCGTGCATTGGCCGCGGTGGAAATACCGACTCCGATCCGCACCCTTCCATGATGCGCCGCTCAACAGCATGACGACACGTTCGGCGCAGGAACGTTGCGTAACGCGGCCGTCAGGCGGCGCGACCGTGTCGGTGGAAGGCGGTTAGATGCACGTCATCGCCCGGGAGGTTGTAGTACCGGCGCTTCCGCGGAATCACTTGGCGTGGGCTCGTGCCGAATGCGTTGACGACCGTCGGCCACCTCGCCTGACAAGTATATTGGTTCTGATATAAGATGGGTATCGCTCTGAAACCTGTCAGATGGCTGGGCACCACTCGCAACGACATCCGTGAGCAACGCCCGGCCATCCGTTATCAGTTTGGCCAGCAGCTGTTTCGACTTCAGATGGGGCTGATGCCGAATAACTACAAACCCATGGGCGCCGTGGGTCCTGGTGCGTACGAGATACGAGTGCAGGATGCCAACGGAATTGCGCGACTTGTTTACGTCGCGAAGTTCCATGGCGTGATTTGTGTCCTGCACGTCTTCACGAAGAGGTCGCAGGCGACACCGAAGGAGGATCTCGACCTTGCCAGGAAGCGCTATCGAGAGGCAAGAGATGGCTGACAGTGTGTTCTACGACCTTGCCGATACCCAAGAGCAGGCAGCCAACTTAACTGCGCGCGGTCTACTCATGGTCGCGATCGAGCAGCGGATCAGGGAAGAAGGTTGGACGCAGACCGAAGCCGCCGCGCGGCTTCATGTGACGCAGCCTCGGGTTTCAGATCTCTTGAACGGAAAGATCAATAAGTTCAGTCTTGACGCCCTGGTCAACATGCTCGCACCAGTGGGCCTCACGTTCGATGTCCGGCGCCTGGAATCCCGGCGGGCTCCGAAGAAGGCGAGAAGCGGCCGTGTGCATCGTTCAACCAGAGCCAGATCGCAGCCGTAATGCGCTCTCAAAGCGCTGACGATCAGACTTGCTCGCTCAACGACGCTATAGGCCCAACGCGGCCCGCAGCCGGCCCACGTTCATGCCGCCGCGCGCAGCCGCATCGGCGGGGAAGCTGTCGAGCAGCTTCATCAGGTCGCCGCGTCGGGTGGGATCGTCGGCGGCCTGGCGCGGAGTCTGGCCGTCGAGCGCGGGAATGGGTAGGTCGAGCCACTTCGTCTCGTACTCGCGGATGAATTCCTGGATGACGGTGGACATTTCGGGATCGTCTGGATCGAGCGCGTCCTCGTCGGCCATTGCGAACTGCTCGGCCATCTCGGCGGCTTCATCAACGTCGCGCACCGGATGGCGGGAGTCGTCGAGCACGCTCATATCGGGGTCCAGACGCGCCAGCGTGGCCAGCACGCGATCCATTCGCTTCTCGCTGTTGGTTTGCACCCGCAGCGCTTCGCCCTCGAGGACCAGCGTGGCCCGGATCCGCGACATGCCGTGGGTGCTGACGTGCTCGAACCACCGCGGCTCGTCGCCGACCCGATCGTAGGTGCCGTCGAGCAAGCCCTCGATCTCGGCCGCATCGGTGACCTCCACGATGGCCTCGCAGATCGCCAGCGGATCGCCCTCGGTATTGGTCAGGGTGGCCGGCACAAACCGGCGGCTCAGCTGCGCCACCAACGACACCGGATCGGGGTCCGTGTCGAGCAGGTCGATCAGTGCGTCGCGCTCATGCAGCGCAACCGGTTCCAGGCCGCCGACGAACTGCATGCTGTCTCCGGCCGGCACCACACGCGCGCACACCAACTGCCCTGGCTTGAGCTGGCGGCTGGCCGTCGCTTCGCGCACCTCGTGCGTGTCGCCGGTGCGGACGTCGCGCACAGTGACGGACTGTCCGCGGCGGACCTGTTCCACCTCGAACACAGACCGGTCAACCAGCAGCCACTGCTGCGCAAGCAGCCGCTCGTCGTCGGGCAGCAGCTTGCCGCGGATGTCCAAAAACTCCTCAAACACGCCGCCCTCGAACAGCACCGCGTCCAGTACCAGCGGATCATTCATCGCTTCAGTCAGATCGTCAGGATCTTCGAGGGAATAACGGCAGCGCTCGTAGGCCACCTCGGCCAACAGCTCGTTCCACTCGGTCAGCACGGTGTGCTGGCAAGCCTTCGCATACAGCCAACCCACCCGCTCGGCGAGCGGCAACTGCTCGCGCCCCAGGTGGCATTTCTTGTATTTGCGGCCAGATCCGCACCAGCACAGCTGATTTCGGCCGAGGTCACGACGAGGCTCGCTTCGGTGGCGCTCCAGTAGTTCGACCAGTGGGTCGTCAGGCGAGGCTTCGGCGCGACGCAGCAGTGCCAAACCGTGCTCGACGTCGCCGCGATCGGAGGCGAAGCGGGCCAGGTCCAGCAACGGCAGCGGCCACTCAGGATCCATCGACTCGGCCGCCAGCAGTTCGCGTTCGGCCGCGTCGATGTCGCCGATCCGTTCCAGCGCCACGGCACGCAGCCACCGACACGCCACCCGCGCCGGGCGGGCCACCTTCGGCTCCAGAACTTCGGCGAAGACGCCCAGCGAGGCCGGCTGGCCACGTCCGGCACCGATTGTTTCGTCCACCAGCAGACCGGCCAGTAGCGGATCGGCAAGGGCGGCTGCGACCTCGGCGACCGGATTATCGTCGTCTTGCCCCGCTGCGTCGTCGGGTGCCGTCGGCACCGCATCTGGTACCACGTGATCCGCGCCGACGGCTTCTACTATCTGCGACACCTGCTCGTATAGCTGAACCAGCGTGTACAGGATGGCCGCATCGTCCTCGTCAAGGTCATATCGCCTTGCCAGCGCTGCCGACCCGCGATCGAATTCCCAAGAGGCGAAATCGAATCCGGCGGGCGCGAGCCATTCGTCGCGACGCGCAAGACCGAAGTCGTCGACGATTTCGCAGAGCGGCAACAGCGGCTCGGTGAACAGCGCAGGGTCCGCGACACACGCGGTCCATACCGCGGAGTCAAAGTACACCGGCTCGTCGGGATCGAGCGTTGCGGCCAGTCGTTCTCCCGCCGCGCCATGCCCGACCGCTGTCACCCGCTCGACCACAAACCCGTCATCGCTCAGCCGCACGCCGACCACGTCGCCCTCGGCGACGCCCAAACCTTCCAGCGTGCCCGGCGTCAAGAGCAGTGCCCCATACCCGACCACCTCGTCGGAAATGCCCCGCTGCTCGAGCAACTCGTCGTCGAAGTCCGCCATCGCCACTTGCGCTGGTGAACCATCGGCGAAGCGCTGATACTGCTCGTACTCGCTCAGGGTGGTAATCGGGGCGAGGTCCGGCGTCACCCGCAGTAGGTCGTGGGCCACCTCGTCTGCGCCGAGCCGATGGGTGAACACCCGGCCGGCTATCAGTGTCGGCAGCCAGATCCAGCGATCGTCGACCAATTGCCTTGTGGGGAACTCGATTTCGATACGGACCGCGCGCAATATCTGATCCGGATCGACCACGCCGCTGTCGCGCAGTCGTCGTTCGATCTCGGCCTCGTCCAACGGGCCGTGTTCGGTCAGAACTCTCGCAAGGACCTGCTTCGCGTCGAACGGTTCCGCCACGGAAAACCACCCTATGCCGCTGGCGGCAACGGTGGGGAGCCGCCCGCCCGTTGTCGCCATTTTCGATATCCACGCCGTGCCGCGAACGCACCGACGATGGCGGTCACGCACCACACCGCGATCGCTGCGTATGCCAGCGGCGCCGACCGGTCCCGGATCGAAGCGCCGAGCGCGGTGTAGACGAATGCACGCGGCGCCGAGCCAATGAACGAGCCGACGGCCATCTGCCACAACGGAACTCCGAATGCCCCGAAGGCATACGAAGCAAGTGCATCTGATATGCCGGGGACGAACCGCTGGCCGACGACCGCCCATAGTCCACGTCGTTCCACCAGCGCGTCAATGCGGTCCGCGCGCTTCGTCCCCAATAGTGCCCGCGCGCCGTCTCGGCCGGCCCGGCGCCCGACACGGCTCGCGACGATAGCGGTTCCCACCGCCGCACTCAGCGTCACCAAGATCCCGACCACAGGGCCGAACAGCAACCCGCTGCCCGCGGCCAGGATCGAACCCGGAACGAACACCGCGCCCAGGAGGGCCGATGCCACCACGTAGGTCAGTGGCGCCACCGGCCCCGTCGCCGGAACCGCGCGACGCACCGCCTCGACGTCGATGACTCGGGCGACGGCTACCAGGTAGAACATTCCGAGCAGGAAGCCGGCGAACAGGCTGAGCTGCACGACGTGGCGTCGTCGGGACGGGGGCACGGGGGCGTCGTCAACCATATCGCCTGCGATTCTTCCGCACGGGCAGAAGCGTGGGTGCCTCGGAGGAGGCGGGACCTGGCACCGTCTGCGCAGCGATTTTCGCGGTATTGACTACCGCGCTCGGAAATTTCCTGCGGCAACGGCATTCAAGTCACACCAGCCACATCAGTCCCCTGCGTGGCTTGTCCAGATATTTGGCAAGTGATATCGCCGGCGCTATCAATTTGCGAGCCATAACATGGCCTGCGTTTTGGTACCAAAGTGGCCTGTGTGACGAGCGGCTCGACTCGTCACGGACGTACGGTCCCACGTAGGCGCTGCGCCAGACCGCTGGCTCGCGCCGCGCGGCGGCCGATCGCAGCCCGGACGGACGCGTCCGAACCGACCACGCGCACCTTGCCCTCGGCGCGAGTCACCGCGGTGTAGAACAATTCCCGCGTCAGCAACCGCGAGTCCTCGGACGGCAACAGCACCGTCACTTCGCCGGCTTGGCTGCCCTGGGACTTGTGGATCGTCATCGCGTGCATGGTCTCGACGTCGCTCAACCGGCTGGTTGCGAAGTCCAGCGGCCCTGTGGCAGCGGCGACGGCAGCGCGCAGACCGTCGGGACCTGCCACCGTCACACCGGTATCACCGTTGTAGACCCGCAACCCGTAGTCGTTCGCAGTCACCAGCAGCGGGCGCCCGGCGTACCACTCCGACCACGGCGGCAGACCCGTCTGCTCCGAAAGCCACTTCTCCACTTGCCGATTCCAGTGCCGAACACCGAAAGGCCCATGCCGGTGGGCGCACAGCAGCCTGTGTTCGTCCAGCGTCGCCAGTGCGGTATCGGCCGCCCCCAGCACCGCGGCCTCCCGCAGCCGAAGCGCGTGCGGCATCAGGATCGACCGCAGCCGCTCGGTCGGGTCCTCGTCCTCGATGAACTCGATGTGCTCGTCACCCGATCGCAGCAGCGCCAACGCATTGTCCGCTTCGCCGGTGCGGATCGCCTCCGCGAGCAAGCCGATCGACCGCCCGAACCGATACGACGTCCGCAGCTCCGCGACCCGCACATCGTCGCGGCCCGACAGGCCGTCCACCAAGTCCGCGAGCACCGCACCGGCTTCCACCGACGCGAGTTGGTCGGCATCGCCGACCAGGATCAGCCGTGCATCCGGACGTACCGCTTCCAGTAGCCGCGCCATCAAAGTCAGCGACACCATCGAGGTCTCGTCGACCACAATCACGTCGTGTGGCAGCCGATTAGCGCGATCGTGCCGGAAGCGTGACGACGAATCGGGTCTGCGACCCAGCAGCCGATGCAGCGTCGTCGCCCGCAGCTCTACCAGCCGCGCGCGATCGGACGCATCAAGCTTGGCAACCTGCCCCTGGACCGCTTCGGCCAGTCGCGCCGCGGCCTTGCCAGTCGGCGCTGCCAACGCGATCCGCGGCTGCCCCGAGCCGCCGAGCTCGGCCTGCTCGGCAACCAGCGCCAGCAGTCTTGCGACCGTGGTGGTCTTGCCGGTGCCGGGACCGCCGGTGAGGACCGTGACCGCTTGCGACAGAGCGACTTCCGCCGCTTCCCGCTGCTCCCGGTAGCCTGAAGGGAAAAGTCGCTCACAATCGGGCATCTTGACGGGTGTCGTCGAAGCCAGCCGCGCGAGCAGGTCGTCGCACACCTGCTTTTCCTCGCGCCAGTAGCGGTCAAGGTAGAGCAGGTGGTCGTCGTGGAGATGCAGCACCGGCGGGTCAGCCAACAGCGTGCTCGAGCGCACCGCGGCCAGCCACTCCGCCGGATCGGGCCACACCGCATCGTCTTGCAAGGCCGATCCCACCACACGCGCGACCGTCGCCAGGTCGACGCACACCGATCCGCCCCGCAGCGCCCGCACGGCCAGCGCTACCGCCAGCGCCACCTGTTCGTCCGTCTCCTGGCCCAATTCGCAGAGCCGTTGCGCAACACGCACATCGGCCACGTCAAGCACACCGGCTTCGTTGAAGGCCCGCAGTACGCCGGGTGCTCGGATGGCGACCTCGACATCGGTGAGCGTCATGCCGCCCGCCGCCCCTCGTCCAGACGATCGGACAGCGCCGTTACCAGCCCGGCCGGCGGCTGCCAGCTGAACACTCCGCACGGATGCCCGTCGACCACCGGCGTATCCGCGCCGCACATGCCCCGCACGAACACGTACAACACCCCGCCCACGTGCCGCGCCGCGTCGTAACCGGGCACCCGCCAGCGCAGAAAGCGGTGCAGCACAACGGTATACAGCAACGCCTGCAACGGATAATCCGAATGCAACATGGCCTCTGCCAACCGTTCGCGGCGGTAATCGGCAGCGGTGTCGCCGAGGTGGTTGGTCTTGTAGTCAACCACCAGGTAGCGCTGGTCGGGAAGGCGCAGTACCGCATCGATCGAGCCCGTCAGATATCCGCGCAGCGACTGATCACCCAACCCGCCCGAGGCCAATCGGTCGGCGTACGACGCCAGTGGGTCATCGGCGGGCAGATGCGCTCGCAGCAGCTCACCTACGTCCGACAAGGAGACGTCAGGCGCGGCGCCACGCGCGTCGCCGCCGGCCAACGGAATCTCGAACTCCAACTCGCGCAACCGATCCCGCAGCCCGATCTCGCGTAGCGTCAACCCGCCGGCCAACGGTCCCAGCGGGGTGTCGTTCATGGGCACCAACGCGGCCCCTAGCTCGGTAGCGCCGACACCGATGGGCCACCACGCCAACTGTCGACGAACCTGCTCTGCCAGCGCGGCCGCCAAGTCGGGCACACCCGGATCCGTGGCCTCGAGCACCGCGTGCACCAGCGACCCGAATGCGGCACCGGCCGGCATCCCGGTCAGCGGCGAAGCTAAGTCATCGAAGTCGTCGCCATCGCCAGGCACGGTGACCACGACGTCGTCCACCTCGTCGTCGCGCACGTCAACCTCCGGTTCGCTCTGGGTGCCGACGAGACCGGCGGATTCGCTGCCACGAATCAAGGCCGAATAGGAAGTGCGTCGCCAGCTGGTGTCGATTGCCCGATGGAAGTGCCGTACTTCGAAATGGGAATCCGGCAGCGCGGCGGGCTTAACCGCCGGCGTCGCTATCGTCGATTCCTCCACCGCGGGTCCGCCGGCGTCCTGCCACCGGCCGAACAACGTCCACGCGTCTTCGTCGGTGATCGCGGAGTCGCACTTGTCCGGCACCTGCGCCTCATCCAGGCTGCGACCGCGCAACAGCCTGGTCAAGCCGCCGTTGCGCTCGTCCCACGACGGCGCCCACCATGCCACGACCTGTGACTGCGCCCGGGTCAGCGCGACATAGGTGAGCCGAATGTTGTTGCGCGCCTCTTCGGTTCGGTGCAGTTCTTCGACTTGGCGGCGATCGGGGCTGCCCTTACCGCCGATGTGCAGACAGCGTGTTCCGTTCTCTTCGTGATACAGCAGAATGTCGCTCTTGCGGACATTCCGGTTGAAGGCGAACGGCAGATAGACGATCGGGAACTGCAGTCCCTTGGCCACGAAGACCGTCATGATCTGCACCGCGGCCGCGTCGCTGTCCAGACGGCGGTTGCGTTCGGACTCACCGCTGCGGTCGGCGCACTGCCGCCGCAGCCAGTCCCGCAGCGCCGGTAGCCCGGAGTGCTCCCGATGCGCGATCTCGTGCAGCAGCTGCGCGATGTGGGCCAGGTCGGTCATGTGCCGCTCGCCGCCGTGCTGCGCGAGCACCCGGCGGCCCATGCCGTGCAGCTGCGCGGCTTCGAAGACCGCTGCCATGCCGCGCTGCCGAGCGTGTGAGGCCCACTCCCGCAGCGTGGCGGCCACTCGGTCGGTGAGCTTATCGCCTTCGGCGGCAAGGGTTTCCGCGGTCTCCCCGAAGAACATAGTGCACGCCGCGGCGCGAACCAGCCCGCTGCGGTGCGGGGCATCGAAGGCTTCCAGCAGACACAGCCAGTCTTTGGCGGCCTGCGACTCGAACACGTCGGTGTCGCCGGTGTAGATCGCCGGAATACCGGCGGCGGCAAGGGCGTCCCGGCAAGCGCGTGCGTCCTTGTGCTGCTCGACGATCACCGCGATATCCCCGGCCGCGACCGGCCGATCGTCGTAGGTGGCGCCGGAGGCGAGCAGCGATCCGATGTCGGCGGCCAGATCCCTCGGAATGTGCCGCCGCAGAATGTCGATCGGGATGTTGTCTATTTCGTCGTAGCCCAGAGCGGGGCGTTTGACGACGCGCAGCCGGAACGGCGCGTCATGCGGAGCACCGGTGAGGCGGCGTCCGTGGTGACGAGCGTGGATTTCGTGTACGACGATGTCCGGGTGGCCGAGTGCCGCCCCGCGCAGCACGGTCTGCAAGCTGTCCACCAGCGCGGAGTCACTGCGCCAGTTGACGCCCAGCGTGTACCGGGCTTCGGCTGTGCGGGCGGCCTCCAGATAGGTGTGGATGTCACCGCCGCGGAAACCGTAGATGGCCTGCTTCGGGTCACCGATCAGAATCAGGGTGGAGTGACCCGCGAACGCGCATTCCAGCACCCGCCATTGGATCGGATCGGTGTCCTGGAACTCGTCGACCAGGACGATGCGCCACCGCCCGCGCATCCGCTCTCGTGCCGGTGAGTCTTCTGCGGCAAGAGCTTTCGCGAGCCCGGTCAACAAATCGTTGAAGCCGACGACGCCCAGCCGGCGTTTGCGGCGTTCGAGTTCGCCGCACAGGGCCGCGGCGAACCGTAGTCGGGCCGCGGGTGCGCTCTCCGGTTCGGGATCAAGCGGTCGCAGCTGCGCACACGGGTCGTCGACGACGTCACGGGCGAGGGTCAGCGCATCTTTGTAGGCCAGCACGGGCTCGTTGTCGCCGCCCCCGAACCGGGCGAGGTAGAGGTCGTCGACGATTTCGCCGACCAGGTCGTCGAGACTCTCCTGAAGCGCGACGTCGGCGGCGGTATCCCCGGCAACGCCAAGCGATTTCAGTACCGACCCGCAGAATTCGTGCGTGGTCGCGATGGTGGCCGCGTCGAAGTTCGCCAGCGCGTCACGCAGACGCGTGCGACTTTCGTCGCGCTCGCTTTCGGTGCCACGCATGAGGTGCGCGACGAGGTCGTCTGCCGGTGGCATGCGGCCCTCCAAGGCGGTCAGCGCCCGAAAGATCTGATCGCGCACCCGTTCCCGTAGCTCCCGGCTGGCGGCGCGGTTGAACGTGATCAGCAACATCTCGTCGAGCGTCGCGGCGGTCTCGGCGAGATAGCGAGTGACCAGCGCGGCCAGCGCGAATGTCTTGCCGGTGCCGGCGCTGGCTTCCAGCACCGTGGTGGAGCCCGGCTTCGGCAGCGGGCCCACCAAGTCGAACGGGTCCATCAGGGCTTCCTTTCGGCAGCCAGCAGCGGTAGCCACAACCGGGCGGCAAGCGCACCCAACCGGGTTTCCTCGCCCGGCATTTCCAGGCCGGGCACGGGCGGCCCGAGCAACACGTCGAATGGAGCTTTGAATCCCCAGACCCGCACGTGCGCGGGCTCCCCGTCTTCGCCGTCGTGAAAATTGTTGGACTCCCATTTGCCGCGGGCGTACTGCACCGGATCGCGCCCGCGGTGGCGGCGTTCCGCCCACGCGTAGGACGTCTTGAGCGGCAACGCCAGCGGCTCGCGCCGGCCCGCGGCGAAAATCGCTACCAGATCGCGCAATACGGCCACCGGATCTGGCGGCGAGCCGAGCGCACAGACCTCGATGGTGTCCTTGCTGCCTCGCCCGACGCAGATGGCGGTCCAGTCGCGGTCCGGGTGACCGGCGGCCAGCGCGACCAGCGAGATCCACGCCTGCAGTTTGTGTTTGGCGGCCAGTCTGGAATAGCTGACCTCGACGATGCGGTTCTCGAAGACCCGGTTGACGGTACCGGTGACACCGCGACCGTCCCCGAGGTCGACAGCGATGTCATGAGCGAGCGCCTGCACCCGCTGGTGGCTTTGCGCGATGCCGGCCAGCTGTGCGGCGGTTTGGCTGATCGTCTCGGCCTTGCGCCAGCCCAACCGCAGCGGAGGCAGCGTGCCGCGGCGCCATTCGGCGTTGATCGCGAACTTGCGGTCCCTGCCCCGCAGCAGGTCATGCAGCATCCGGTCGCCGACCACCCACGCCTGTAGCGGGTCGATGTCGACGGGCATTGCATCCTCGATCCCGTCGACATCCCACGGCAACGTGCAGTCGAGTGCCCGGAAAAACCCTTTGACCGGATCCTTGAAGAAGTCGAGCAGATCGGCCAGCTCCACGTTCAGGACCGGCCCGACGGGTAGCGGCTCGGTTAGGAAAGCTTTTGGCGCACAGCGAGTTCCGGAGGCCGCCTGAGCGGCGGCCAGCGCCGCCGGGTCGAAGGTGAATGCCTCACCGGGTGCCAGCGCACCCGGAGTGACGTTCTTGCGGTCGAACGGCTGCAGCGGATGTTGGGTCAGGATGTGCTGGCGCACCGGCGTTTCCGTCGTCTGGTCCAGCGCATCGAGCACTTCGGCGAGCGGCACGGCTGGCGGCCGCGGGTGCCCGGTGTGCTCGTCGTTGCCCGTGTAGGTGATCACCAGCGTCTCGGTGGCCGAGCACACCGCGTCGAGCAGCAACTGCCGGTCCTCCGAACGGATGTCACGTTCCCCGGTCATCGGTTCGCGGGCCAGCGCGTCGTCGCCGTCCGGGACGTCGAGCCGAGGGAATACGCCGTCGTCGAGTCCGACCAGGCAGACCACCCGGTGCGGTACCGAGCGCATCGGCACCATGGTGCACACGGTCAACGTGCCGGTACGGAAGTTGGCCCGGGTCGGGCGCCCGGCCAACTGCGTGGACAGCAGGGCACGTATGTCGGGTAGCCGCAGCGTTGTCGATGCCCGGGAACCGGCCTGCGCGACGACGTCGGCGAACTCACGTTGCAGCTGCGCGTGTTGCCAGGCATCATCCGACTGCGTGAGCAGGCCGATGCCCGCCGTCAGCGCTTCCACCCAGCCGGCCAATGGCTTTGTGCCGCTGAGGGTTTCGATCACACTCTGGAGGCGCTCGACGTATTCGGCGAGCCGTCCGGCCAGCTCGACGCGATTGCTGCCGACGTCGTCCAGTGGCAGCGCCGTGCCGACCCAAGCTTGCGAGTCGTCGGACATCGCCACCCCCGTCAGGATGCGGTCGAGCCCGAACCGCCAGGTGTTGTGCACGACATTGTCAAGGCCGTACGGCCGGCGGTGGTCCGGATCGAATCCCCACCGGATGTTTGCCTCGCGGACCCATTCGGTGATCGCGTCGAGGTCGTCGTCGGTAAACCCGAACCGGGCCCGCACCGGCGCGGCCTGCGCGAGGTTGAGCACCTGGCTGGCGGTGGCCCGGCTGTCGGCGATGGCGAGCAGCTCGGCCGCCACCCCGAGCAGGGGATTGGTCTGCGTCAGCGCACGGTCGGCGAGCCGGACCCGCAGTCGATGCGCGGGATGGCCGTCCCCGGCCATCTCACCGAGGCCGAATCCGGCGACCACCAGCGGTGCGTACGTTTCGATGTCGGGGCACATCACCACGATGTCGCGAGGCTCGAGCTTCGGGTCGTCTTGCAGTAGGCCGAGCAACGCCTCGCGGAGCACGTCGATCTGTCGCGCCGGGCCGTGGCAGCTGTGCACCTGGACAGACCGGTCGCCGGCGGCGAGCAGCCGGCCATCGGGGCGGACCGCGTTGGCGGCGATGTCGGCTTGCAGCCAGCCCAGCAATGTATCGGGTTTGCCTGTGCCACTGACGAATTCGTCGATCGACGGCCCTGCTGGTAGTGCTCGCTGCAGCTCGCGCAGGTCGCGACCCAGCGTTTCCAGCAGTGGATGGCGTGCCGCGGCTCGGCTGGTGTCCGTGCGCCGTGGCACCGCGTCGTGGAGGCCGCTGAGTGCCCGCCACAGCTCGTCGCTGGGATGCGGCAGCCACAGGTGCAGGTCGTGATGGGTGGCCAACGCGTCGAGCAGTTCGATGTCGGTGCATGCCAGGCGGGTGTGCCCGAACAGCGAGAGCCGCGGAGACAGGTCGATCGGTCCTTCGCGGAGCCGCGCGACGGCCTTCTGATGCCGGATGTGCGGTGGGTCGGCGGGCACGGCCGCGACCAGGGTGCGCCAGAGCGCGGGCTGCCAGGCCAGGTCGGCATCGAGGTCACCCGCGCTGCCGTCGAGCCAGTCGACCAGAAGCTGCGGCCGCTGCCGGGCGTAGGAGGCGAACAGCCCGGCGAGCCGGCGGGCGACCGCGTAGCGACGACCCCGGCGCAGCTCCGCCTCGGCGACGTCAGTGTCGAAGTGGCCCAAGTGTTTTGCCAGTGTCTTACACCAAGGCTCGTCGAGACTGGTGTCGATGACCTCCAACAGCGGCCACGTCATCGCCTCCGGTGACCAGGGATCGTCGTCACGGGCGCCGGTGATTTCAGCGATCAGCGAGCCTGGATTGCGAAACGCCACTCCGGCGCACACCCCGTCGCCACTGCCCGGCCGGCAGCCGAGTACGTGCGAAAGCCGCTGGCTGAGCCAGCGTTCCACGCCGCGGGCCGGTACCAGCACCAGCTCCTCGGCAAACGGGTCCGGCAGCGGCGCGGCCAACAGCGCGCCGAGGCCGTCGGCAAGCAGATCGGTGCGCTCGGCACGGTGGAGATGAAGCGCCATCGCGGGCCACCCTAGACCGCGCTACCGACAGCGATGGCACCCTGGTTA
Source organism: Mycobacterium sp. 852002-51163_SCH5372311 (assembly GCF_001667115.1). Lineage (GTDB taxonomy): Bacteria > Actinomycetota > Actinomycetes > Mycobacteriales > Mycobacteriaceae > Mycobacterium. Next base: position 21,654 of record NZ_LZIJ01000024.1, read on the forward strand.
GCAAGACGAATGCCGGAGGGGTGCGAGAAAGGCGAGTGATGGAAACCTGGGATGCGATCTGTGCCCGGCGCAATGTGCGGCAGTACACCTCAGAACCGGTGTCGGAGGCAGACCTGAATCGCATCGCCGAGGCCGGCTGGCGCGCACCGTCGGCGAAAAACCGCCAGCCGTGGGACTTCGTCGTCGTCACCGACCGGACCCAACTGCAGGAACTGTCCACCGTCTGGCGAGGAGCCGGCCACATCGCCTCAGCCGCGGCCGCGATTGCCTTCGTCCTACCGATACCACCGGACGAACGCAGAAAGGTGACAGACAACTACGACGTCGGTCAGGCGACCATGGCGATGATGATCGCCGCAACCGACCTGGGTATCGGCACCGGCCATTCGTCGGTCGGGGATCAGGAGAAGGCGCGGGCCATCCTGGGCGTTCCCGACGACCGTCAGGTGGCCTTTCTGCTCGGCGTCGGATATCCCGCCGATCGCCCACTTCGCCCGATCCGCAAACCCGATCGGCGGCCCTTCGCCGAAGTCGTGCATCAGGGCCGCTGGTGAAGGAAGATCCGATGGCACACAAAGCAGAGGTAGCGACGCGCGAGCACCGGGGCGACTACGGCTACGACGGGTCCTTCCACACCGTCTCGGCCGGGACACAGCTGCTGGGCGTGGGGGCGGGATCTGCGGCTCTGCTGGCGACGTCGGGTATCAGCGCGGCCCGCGGCCGGCGGTTGGTGGCAGTGCTGACGGCGGCGTTGGCGGTCGACCTGATCGGGACCGCGACCTGGTACATCTACGCGACACGCTCGGGCAAGTTCCGGGTATGGGACCGCATTCTCGACGACTTGCGGCTGCGCGGCGACGAGACGGTGCTGGACCTGGGCTGCGGACGTGGCGCGGTGTTGCTCGCCGCGGCCAAGCGGCTGCCCCGGGGTCGAGCGATCGGGGTCGATCTATGGCAAGCCGACCAGACCGACAACTCGCCGCAGGCCACCCTGAAAAATGCCGAGCTGGAGAATGTCGCCGACCGCATCGAGCTGCACACCGCCGACATGACCGCGCTGCCGTTGGCCGACGAGAGCGTCGACGTGATCGTCAGCAGCCTGGCCATCCACAACATTCCGACCCGCGCGGGTCGCCGGCAGGCACTGCGCGAGGCGGTTCGGGTGCTGCGCCCGGGCGGCCGGCTCGCCATCGCGGACCTGTGGGAAACCCGTCAGCATGCCGAGCATTTGCGGGAACTGGGCTGGCGAAATGTGCGGCGCCGCAACCTGGGATGGCGCATGTGGTACGGCGGCCCCTGGTTTTCCACCCGTCTGGTCAGCGCGACCAAGCCGGACTGAGCTTGCGGGTCGGTTTTGCGCGTGAAGCCTGGGCTTCGCGTGTGAAGCCTGGGCTTTGAAAGTGAAGCCTGGGCGAAAAGTCGGCCCAGACTCCGCCCTACGTTCACGATCAAAGCCCTGGGTTCACGCTCAAAGCCCTGGGTTCACGCTCAAAGCCCTAGGTTCACGCCGAAAGCCCACTGACCGGACATGAAACGGGTCGAGCGGCGCAGCGGCGGGTATGAACCGGCGGGAACCGGGTATTTCCGCCGAGTGCATCCTGGATTCATGAACAGAAGCGAGATCACTGAGCAGATCGTGGTTGCCCGCCTGGCCAAGGGGCTGAGCTGGCAGGAGCTGGCCGATGCCATCGGAAGGCCGGCCGTATGGACCACGTCGGCGTTGCTCGGCCAGCACCCGATACCTGCCGAGCTCGGCAAGGTGCTGGTGGAAATGCTGGGTCTCGACGAGTCAGCCGTGCCGGTGCTGGCGGCGCCGCCGATGCGTGGCGGACTGCCCGCCTTCTCAAACGCGGGTGTGCCCACCGACCCGACCATTTACCGCTTCTACGAAGCGCTTCAGGTATACGGCGGGGCCATCAAGGAACTTATTCACGAGCAGTTCGGTGACGGGATCATGAGCGCCATCAACTTCAGCGTGGACATCCAGAAGAAGCCGCACCCTTCCGGTGACCGGGTGGTGGTGACGTTCGACGGGAAATACCTTGCCTACGATTGGGTTTCGGGCGAAAGCTGACCACGGCGCGCGTCCGCCCCTCGACGCGTTGTCGCGGAGCGGGCGAACCCGGAGCGCCGACACCCGCACCTAGGCTCGAACACTGAGGGGGACCAATGACGACGACTTCGCTGAAGGCGGATCTTGTGCTGTCCGGTGGCGGTGTGAAGGGCATCGGGCTGTCGGGCGCTGTCGTCGCATTGATGGACGCCGGTTACGAGATCCCGCGCATCTCGGGCACCTCAGCCGGCTCGGTTGTCGGTGCGATCTTGGCCGCCGGGTTCGACCAGTTGACCCCCGAGGAGGTCAGGCAGCTCACCATGACAGTGCCCTACCGCAAATTCCTCGACCCGACACACATCACCGGGATCCCGATACTCGGCGCGGCCTGGGGTCTGCTCAGCGAAGAAGGCATCTACAAAGGCGATTTCGCGCACGACTGGATTCGGTCTCAACTGAAAAACCTGGGTGTCGGCACGTTTGGCGACCTTGCGCTGCACGACGACGCCCTACCGGCGGAACGGCGCTACCGGCTGGTGGTCACCGTCGCTGATGTGACCACCGGCCAACTGGTGCGGTTGCCCTGGGACTACCGTCGGGTCTACGGTCTCGATCCAGATGAGCAGCAGGTCGCCGATGCGGTTCGCGCCTCGATGTCGATTCCGTTCTTCTTCCACACCGTCAAACTGACAAGTGCCAGTGGGTTGACGTCCACCCTGGTCGACGGTGGAGTGCTGTCGAACTTTCCGATCGACTCGTTCGACCGGTCCGACGGCAGACCGCCGCGCTGGCCCACATTCGGAATAACGCTGCTGCCCAATCTTCCGCAGGGCAATGACAAGGTGATCCCGGCGTTGGCGCCGTTGCATTGGCTCGGCGGGCCCACCCTATTGGAAGACGTGCTCACCACGATGATCGTGGGCCGGGATCAGGCCTACCTCAACCAGCCGTGGGTCAGCGCGCGGACAATCCGCGTGGACTCGACCGACATCGGATTCCTCGACTTCGACATCAAGGAAGAACAGATGGAAGCCCTCTACCACAAGGGCTACGACGCAGTCGAGGCGTTCCTGTCCACCTGGAACTGGACGCAATATCTCGAACGCTTCCGCCGATGAAGTGGCTGAAAAGGAATTTCAATGGCTGACGATCCGAAAAACGCCGACCTCATTCTCTCCGGCGGAGGCGTCAAGTTCATTGGCCTGGTTGGTGCGATTGTCAGGCTGATGGAGGAGGGCTATTCGTTCCAAAGGGCGTCCGGCGTGTCGGGAGGCTCAGTGGTCGCCGCGATCGTGGCGGCCGCATCCAAAGACGATCAGCTAACCAGTGACCAGGTCAAGGAACTCGGATTGTCTGTGCCGCTGAGCAAATGGCGCGACGCCGCGCCGATCCCATTCCTCGGCCCGGCACTGGGCCTGCTGCGTGACTCTGGCCTGTATCGCGGTGACTTCGCCCACGACTGGGTCCGGGGCGAGCTAAAGAACTTGGGCGTCACCAAGTTTGGTGATCTGGCCATCGATGACGACGACCTCCTCGAGGAGCGGCGCTACCGGGCTGTGGTCACCGTCGCCGACCTGACGACCGGACAGCTCGTTCGGTTGCCGTGGGACTACCGCCGCCTTTACGGTCTCGATCCCGACGAGCAGTTCGTCGCCGACGCGGTGCGCGCCTCGATGGCAATCCCGTTTTTCTATCGCCCGGTGACCTTGCGCAGCGCCAGCGGAGTGGAGTCCACGTTGGTCGACGGTGGTCTGCTGTCGACCTTTCCGATCGACTCGTTGGATCGGCCGGACGCCAAAGCGCCACGCTGGCCGACCTTTGGGATCACCGTCGTTCCGAAGCTCTTCGAGGGCATTGAGAGTGCCCTCCCGGGGTTGCGGCCGCTGCGTCGTCTTGGCCCGCCGACGTTGCTGGAGAAGCTGATACTGACCATGGTGCTCGGTCACGATCTGACCCGCCTGAATGAGCCGTGGGTCAGCGCGCGCGCCATCCGGGTGGTTTCGACCGAAGTCAGTGCACTGGACTTCAATATTTCGAGAAAGCGTCTTGAGGAGCAGTACGACAAAGGGTATGGGGCTGCGCGAGAGTTCCTGTCTACCTGGGACTTTCCGGCGTACCTCAACCGGTTCCGGCGATACCAGGGCGTCTAGCGGGTCGTCGCCATTGGACCTAGACTCCGAACTCGGCTGCTATTCCGTCGATTCCGGCCCGGATGGCCTTGAGCGCGTCGGCGCGGGTGCGCAGCTTGGTCGCGGCGTGAGCCTGCTGGTTGAGACCGGCGAATTCCTGTGCGGCTTCTTCGGCGCGGCTGCGGACCATTTCGGGCAGCACGATCTCGTCGACAAAGCCTGAGGCGAGGGCGGTTTCACCGAAGAACGTCTTGGCAAGCCCGGCGGCTTGCTGATACGCCGACTGGGTCAGCCGCAGCTTCATGATCTCCAGGGCGGCATAGGGAATCGTCATGCCGATCGCGACTTCGTTGGCCTGAATGTTGTACGCGTGGGCGGCAACCCGGTGGTCGCCGGACGACAACAGGAATGCCCCCATCGCGATGGCATGGCCGGTGCACGCCATCACCACCGGCTTGGGGTAGGACAACAGGCGATACGACAGCTCGAAGCCGCCGCGGAGCATGTCGATAGCCGGCTGTACCTGGCCGGAGGTAAGGATTTTCAGGTCGAAGCCGCCGCTGAAAACCCGCTCGTTACCCGTGATCACCAGGGCCCCGACGGCATCGCCGTCGGCTTGGTCGATCGCTTCGTTGAGGGCCTGCTGCATGGTTGGGCCCAGCGCGTTGACCTTGCCGTCGTCCATCCTGATGACCGCGATGGAGTCCTTTTTGGTGTACATGACGGGGCCGCTCATGGGGTACTCCTTCGCTTTTCGCTTCGGGGTGCGCCGCGCCGAACAGGAGGTGCCGGCGGGCCACCGTCACACGCGCTGGTTGCGATGCTTGCCCAGTTCGTCTTCGGCGGCACCCCAACGCAGGTTGACGTCGGTCGGGTGATCGAGCTGCCGGACACGCCACCGGTCCTGAGTCTCCTGGACGGCGGCGTTGATTCGTTCGATTTCGCTGCGGAACACCTCGGGACGTGTTTCCTTGCTCGCGTAGTGGAAGTAGGTGAGCAGGCTGCGCAGCAGTTCCAGCTTCTGCTTCTCCCGCTTCGCCAGATCATGCGACGTCATCAACTCGATGCGCTGAACGGGCGGCAGGGCATCCCAGTCCAGCACCACCTTGGTCTCCAGCGGTTTGCGCGGGCGCCTCCAGAACCGCCACCCCTTCGGTTGCTCGGGGCGGTCGTAGTAGATGACAGACCCTTCGAACCGGGACTCGATGGCGTTGCCGATCTCGGCGCGGTCGAGCGCGGAGTCCCATACCATCCGCCACTCCTGGCCGGGTGCCAGCGCGGGCAACTCGCGGGGGAGCTGCAGTTCGACGACGTCGGCGTAGCCGTCGGAGGCGTTTTCGTATGCCGCGACGGTCGGTGGGGTCGGAAACGAAAATCGAATGTCGTAGGCGGCGGTGCGACCGAAATTGCGGACCACGACCTCGATCACGTGCCAGTCGGTGACATGCGGTTCCATCAGCATGCCGACATGGGGCCGAATCTGCTCAGCGGCGAGCTGGCGGTTGCGCCGGATCTGATAGTTGGTGAAGACAAGCGCCACGATGCCGAGTGCGAGCGCAGCCCACACCGACCACACCAGCCAGGCGTTGGACCCAAAGTCTGTGGCCCCGGACCAGCCTTGAGCCCACCCCATTGAATCCACCTCCCGCTTATACCACAGTTATCTTTTGCACCAAATTCGGCGAAAACCTGGTTGAGATGCTTTTCGCGTGCCTCAACCGCCCATCAACATTCGCCACTGGTCGAGATTTCGGGCGCGATACACGTAGTTGGAACGCTTGACCTCCGACAACGACGCGCTGGGTTCGGCCGCATACCAATGGCCCGGGAACACTGTCGGGTCGCCGGGGAGCTGGGCGAGTTGCTGCAGGCTGCGGTACATCTCGTCGGAGTCGCCACCGGGAAAGTCGGTCCGGCCACAGCCTTCCAGAAACAGGGTGTCCCCGGCGACCAGCCGGCCGTCCAGCAGAAAGCACTGGCTGCCCGGCGTGTGACCGGGAGTGTGCAGCAGCTCGATTTCGATGTCGCCGATGCTCACCTTGTCATGGTTCTCATGCGTGGTCAGGTCGCCCAGACCGATCCCGGTGACCCGCGAAACCCAAACTGCCTCATGGCTATTGACATGCACCGGCACCGCTTTGCGGTCCAGCAATTCGGCCAGGCCCTTCAGCTCGAAGCCCATCATCGACCCGCCCACATGATCCGGGTGATGATGGGTCACCAGCACCCCGGACAGGTGCATGCCGTCGGCCTCGAGCGCGTCGAGCAGATCACCGGCGGCGTAGGCCGGATCGACCACGACACAGTCACCGGTCTCACGATCACCGATCAGGTAGGCGAAATTGCGCATTTGCATCGCGAACATGTCGCCCGCGGCGAAATCGCGACCGGAAAGCAGTTGACGGAAGTAGAGCCGGTCCGAATCTGACACCCACTCAGACTATGACCCGCGAAGTCGACCTACCATTTCGGGCACGTCATCGGGTTTAAGGCCCGCGAAGGGCATCGAGTCCGGAGGTAATGTCTGGCCATGTTCAAGAAGGTCGAGATCGAGGTTGACGACGACCTGGTCCGAGAGGTCATCCGTCGTTACCACGTGCTGGACACGCAAGGTGCCGTGCATCTGGCGCTGCGATCTCTCCTTGGGTTGGCGGGTGAAGTTAACGCCGGAAAGCTGGACGAGGAGTTCGACGAGTTCAGCGATCCGAAGGCCTGGGTTCGACCGCCCCGCGGCGACGGGGGCTGACCGGCGCCTGCGGACCGCGGCTCGTACGCGTGGTTTGGTGACGTTGCGCGCCAGGCTGTACCCTCTTTTAGGCCCTAGAAAGCGCACCCGCACGACTGGTCGCTACGGGTGAACGGCCCCCTTAGCTCAGTCGGTAGAGCGTTTCCATGGTAAGGAAAAGGTCAACGGTTCGATTCCGTTAGGGGGCTCGGCGGACGCCGAGCAGGCTGGCGGCCCCAACCCACGGTGCCCGCCGAAGATGGGGTGGACCAGAGGCGATGTAGCTCAGTCGGTTAGAGCGAACGACTCATAATCGTTAGGTCGCCGGTTCGAGTCCGGCCATCGCTACAAAACAAAAAACGATCACGTGCGAAAGAGACCTGAGAGAGAACCGTCATGGCTTCCAGTACCGATGTGCGGCCGAAGATCACGTTGGCATGCGAGGTGTGCAAGCACCGTAACTACATCACCAAGAAGAACCGCCGCAATGATCCCGACCGGATGGAGCTGAAGAAGTTCTGCCGCAATTGCGGCAAACACCAGCCGCATCGCGAGACACGGTAGTCGGTCCAAACCGTATTTGCCGGGAATTACTAGGTAGGTTTTACAGCCGTGGCTTTGACTACAGACATTGTCGGGATGCATTACCGCTATCCCGACCACTACGAGGTGGAGCGGGAAAAGATCCGCGAGTACGCGGAGGCCGTCCAAAACACCGACGACGCATTCTTCACGGAGGATGCGGCCTCCGAACTCGGCTACAAGGCGCTGGTGGCCCCGTTGACCTTCATCTGCGTATTCGGCTATAAGGCACAGTCGGCGTTCTTTCAGCACGCGAACATCGCGGTACAAGACTCGCAGATCGTTCAGGTCGATCAGGTGCTGAAATTCGAGAAGCCGATCGTGGCCGGTGACAGGCTGTACTGCGACGTCTGGGTGGATTCGATGCGGGAGGCGCACGGCACCCAGATCATCGTGACCAAGAACATCATCACCAACGAAGCGGGTGACATTGTGCAGGAGACCTACACGACCCTGGCGGGCCGTGCCGGTGAGGACGGAGAAGAGGGATTTTCTGATGGCGCTGCGTGAGTTCAGTTCGGTCAAAGTTGGAGACCAGCTTCCCGAGAGGATCTACCCGCTGACCCGCGGGGACCTGGTGAACTACGCCGGGGTGTCGGGTGACTTGAACCCGATCCACTGGGACGACGAGATCGCCAAGGTCGTCGGGCTGGACACCGCGATCGCCCACGGCATGCTGACCATGGGGATCGGCGGCGGCTACGTGACTTCGTGGGTCGGCGACCCGGGTGCGGTCACCGAGTACAACGTGCGGTTCACCGCCGTGGTGCCGGTTCCGAACGACGGCAAGGGCGCCGAGCTCGTCTTCAACGGCCGGGTGAAGTCGGTCGATCCGGACAGCAAGTCGGTGACGATCGCTCTCACGGCAACCACCGACGGTAAGAAGATCTTCGGCAGGGCGATCGCTTCGGCGAAACTGGCGTAGGCATGGCACTCAAGACTGATATCCGCGGGATGATCTGGCGGTATCCGGACTCCTTCGTCGTGGGGCGCGAGCAACTCCGCGCCTTCGCCAGCTCGATCAAATGCGACCACCCGGCTTACTACAACGAGGACGCGGCGGCCGAACTCGGCTATGACAACATCGTCGCGCCGCTGACGTTCGCCACTATCCTTGCGAAGCTGGTCCAGACCGACTTCTTCCAGAACGTCGACGTGGGCATGGAGACTATGCAGATCGTCCAGGTCGATCAGCGGTTCGTCTTCCACAAGCCGATTCTCGCCGGCGATGTGCTGTGGGCCCGGATGGACATTCATTCGGTCGACGAGCGTTTCGGCGCCGACATCGTGGTGACGAGAAACATCTGCCATAACGACGAGGGTGAGCTGGTCCTCGAGGCCTTCACAACGCTGATGGGTCAGCAGGGCGACGGCTCGGCCAGGCTCAAATGGGACAAGGATTCCGGGCAGGTCATCAGAACCGGATAAACCTCGGATTTCCTGCGCTCAACTGGTATCTAGTACACTCGGACGTCGGGGTTTTCCCAGCATCTGCGCCCTTTCCGCGACGAGTCCGTGAATCGACCGAGCGGAGGGCGCGCGTGTCATGTAGGCCCCGACACAAGGTGGCCTGGCCGGACTGGATCCGTCCTGCCAACCGCGAAGGGGCGTAGCTCAACTGGCAGAGCAGCGGTCTCCAAAACCGCAGGTTGCAGGTTCAAGTCCTGTCGCCCCTGCTGAAGGCGCTCCGGCCAGCCTCGTGAGGATGCAGGCCGGGACGGGCCTGCGGAGGGGCCGGATACAGGTAGCGTGACATAGGTGGACACTGGGAAGCAGTGCCCGGTCGGACCAGATCGGGGGGGGCATGGCCCGGCGGATAGCTAGCGAACGAAGGAGCATGCGGTGAGCGACGAAGGCGACGTTGCCAACGACGCCGCAAGCGACGGCGGCGAGACCGAGGAAAGTGGCGGTCGGACGGCGTTGGTGACAAAAGCTGTGACGCGGCCGCAGCGTCCCACCGGCAAACGGACTCGTCAGAAGGTGGCCGATGCCGACGCCGAGTCGTCGGGCGATGTAGAGGTCGCCAAGGAAGAGAAATCAAAGAAGTCCGCAAAGCGTGCGAAGGCCAAGACGGCCCAGAAATCCGTCAAGGCAAAGAAGAAAGCCGGCTCAGCCAACCCGATCGTCTTCGTCTTCAACTACCTGAAGCAGGTAGTTGCCGAGATGCGGAAGGTGATCTGGCCGAACCGCAAACAGATGCTCACCTACACCTCGGTGGTGCTGGTGTTTCTGGCCTTCATGGTGGCACTGGTCGGGCTCGCGGATTTCGGCCTGGCCAAGCTGGTGCTACTGGTGTTCGGCTGAGGCTTGAGAGTGACAGGAAGGACTGCAAACCGTGACTACCTTCGACGGTGACACGTCCGCGGGTGAGGCGGTCGACGTGCAGGAAGCCGGCACCGAGCAGGTCGCCGAGGCTCCGCCCGAAGAACTGGACCCAGCCGCCGCGCTCAAGGCAGAGCTGCGTAGCAAGCCCGGCGACTGGTATGTGATCCACTCCTACGCGGGTTACGAGAACAAGGTGAAAGCCAACCTGGAAACCCGCGTGCAGAACCTTGACGTCGGCGACTACATCTTCCAGGTGGAGGTGCCCACCGAAGAGGTCACCGAAATCAAGAACGGCCAGCGCAAGCAGGTCAACCGCAAGGTCCTGCCCGGCTACATCCTGGTCCGCATGGATCTGACCGACGACTCGTGGGCGGCGGTACGCAACACGCCCGGAGTCACCGGGTTCGTCGGCGCGACATCGCGTCCGTCGGCCCTCGCGCTCGACGACGTGGTGAAGTTCCTGTTGCCGCCGGGAGCGACGAAGAAGGCCGCCAAGGGTGCGGCCAGCACCGCTGCCGCCGCCGAGACCGGCGGGCTGGAGCGTCCGGTTGTCGAGGTCGACTACGAGGTGGGCGAATCGGTGACGGTGATGGACGGACCGTTTGCCACGCTGCCCGCCACGATCAGCGAGGTCAACGCCGAGCAGCAGAAGCTCAAGGTGCTGGTCTCGATCTTCGGCCGGGAAACGCCGGTGGAACTCACCTTTGGCCAGGTCTCCAAGATCTAGCCGGTCGCGTACGCCATACCAGGCCAATCCCAAGGCCGGACAAGCCTAAGCAGGACCCTAAGCAGGACAAGGAAGGATAGGGACACCCCATGCCCCCGAAGAAGAAGAAAGTCGCCGGGCTGATCAAGCTGCAGATCGTGGCGGGGCAGGCCAACCCCGCGCCGCCCGTCGGCCCCGCGCTCGGCCAGCACGGCGTCAACATCATGGAGTTCTGCAAGGCGTACAACGCCGCCACCGAGAACCAGCGCGGCAACGTCATCCCGGTGGAGATCACGGTCTACGAGGACCGCAGCTTCACGTTCACCTTGAAGACGCCGCCGGCTGCGAAGCTGCTGCTCAAGGCGGCGGGTGTAGGTAAGGGTTCGGCGGAGCCGCACAAGAACAAGGTCGCCAAGGTCAGCTGGGACCAGGTTCGTGAGATCGCCGAGACCAAGAAGTCGGACCTCAACGCAAACGACATCGATGCGGCCGCCAAGATCATCGCCGGCACCGCGCGGTCGATGGGCATCACCGTCGAGTAGTTTTCGGCGCGCGTCGCACGACGATGCGGGCCGGCTAGCGGCCCGAGGAGAAGTCCGACAAAATTAAGCAGCGTGGGAGGGCCAGCTTCGGCCCGTTAGGTAACCACGACCCAACACAGATTGGACAGTCAATGAGCAAGACCAGCAAGGCATATCGCGCGGCCGCCGAGAAGGTGGATCGCAGCAACCTGTACACCCCGCTGCAGGCGGCCAAGCTTGCCAAGGAGACGTCGTCCAGCAAGCAGGACGCGACCGTCGAGGTGGCGATCCGGCTCGGCGTCGACCCGCGCAAGGCGGACCAGATGGTCCGGGGCACGGTCAACCTGCCGCACGGTACGGGCAAGACCGCCCGGGTCGCGGTGTTCGCGGTCGGTGAGAAAGCGGAGCAGGCCGAGGCCGCGGGAGCCGACATTGTCGGCAGCGACGACCTGATCGAAAAGATTCAGGGCGGATTTCTGGACTTCGACGCCGCCATCGCGACGCCGGATCAGATGGCCAAGGTGGGCCGTATCGCCCGAATCCTGGGTCCGCGCGGCCTGATGCCGAACCCGAAGACCGGCACCGTCACCCCCGACGTCGCCAAGGCCGTGACCGACATCAAAGGCGGCAAGATCAACTTCCGCGTCGACAAGCAGGCCAACCTGCACTTCGTCATCGGCAAGGCGTCGTTCGACGACAAGAAGCTTGCGGAAAACTACGGCGCCGCACTCGACGAGGTGTTGCGGCTGAAGCCGTCGTCGTCGAAGGGCCGCTACCTGAAGAAGGTCGTCGTGTCGACGACGACCGGGCCGGGTATTCCGGTCGACCCGTCCGTCACCCGCAACTTCACCTCGGAGTAATTTTTCTGCGCGAGCAGACGCAGAATCGCACAAATATCGCGTCGCCGATGCGATTCTGCGTCTGGTGGCCGGATACGCTATCCGCCGCACTCGGCGATACGTCGCCGCAGGAAGTCGCGGCCGGGCTCAGATCCGTTGTGCTGCAACGCCTCTCGATACCAGATAAGAGCTTCTTCCCGGCGACCCGCCCGGCGCAGCAAGTCGGCGCGCACCGACGCAGCCAGATTGGACCGGGCAAGCCGGGGATCGTGCGCCACCTTCTCCAAGGCGGCCAGGCCGGCATCGGGTCCATCGCGGAACCCGACCGCCAGCGCGCGGTTGGCGAGCACTACCGGCGAGTCGGTCATCTGCAACAGCCGGTCGTATGCGGCGCAGATGGCGGTCCAGTCGGTCTGCTTCCAGGACGGCGCCGTCGCGTGCAGAGCGGCTATCACCGCCTGAGGCAGATACGGCCCGGTTGAGCCCTGGGCCCGCCGCAGCCGATCCAGGCCGCGGCTTATGCGGCCGCCGTCCCACCGGCGACGGTCCTGCTCATCGAGCGGCACCAGCGCGCCCGCACCGTCCACCCGGGTTGCCCGACGCGAATCATGCAGCAGCACAAGAGCCGCCAAGGCGTGCGCCTCCGGCTCCTGCGGCATCAGCGCACACAGCTCCGCAGCCAGCCGGACGCCCTCGTCGCACAGTTCGTCTCGGATGGCCGACGGGCCGGCGGTCGACCAATAGCCCTCGGTGAAAACCGAGTAGATGCAGCTCAGCACGTGAGGTGTGCGTTCTGGCAGCAGTTCGGCGGGTGGCACTCGCAGCGGGATGTTGGCATGCCGGATCTTGTTCTTGGCCCGGGTGATTCGCTGACTGACGGCTGCTTCGGCCTGCAATAGGGCGCGAGCGATCTCAGCGACGGTCAACCCGGACACCAGCCGCAACGTCAGCGCCAGTTGCGACTGCCGGTCCAGCGCCGGATGCGCGCAGGTGAACATCATCCGTAGCTCGTCGTCGCGCACCGGATGCGGGTCAGTGTGATCGGTACGGGCCCGAATATCGTCTAACACGGCCGCCAATTCCTTTCCCGGACGGGCAGATTCGCGGCGTAGCCGATCCCGCGCCCGGTTGCGTGCGACCGTTACCAGCCACCCGCCGGGATTGTCCGGCACCCCGTCGCGGGGCCAGGTACGAAGAGCCTCGGCACAGGCTTCCTGAACGGCGTCTTCGGCGACGGTGAGGTCGCCCGACCATCGGGCCAGGGCGGCCACAGCCGGGCCCCACTCGCGCCGGAAGACGCCGCTCAGGTCGGTCATGCGGGGCCTACAGGTGGGAGACTCCGGCCAGCTGCCGCAACTGCACGGCCGAAGCGGGAATCATCGCGGCCAGTTTGACCGCCTCGTCACGATCGGTGGCGGTCAGCAGATAGAAGCCGGTGGCGATCTCCGCTCCTTCTGCGTAGGGCCCGTCGGTCAGCAGCACCTGACCGTCGCGGACACGCACCGTCGTCGCCGTCGCCGGCTCGTGCAAAGCGGCGCCGCCGGCAATGTGATCGCCTGCGGCAGCGGCGAATTCACCGTGCCGGGCCGCCTCCGCCTGCCACTCCGGAGTACCCGGCGTGTGTGCGGATGCGGGTGGTTCCTGTAGCAGCGCCAGCCATTGGCCGCTGCCCGCCCGCGTCCATTCGGGATCGAACACGTGGTAGGTGGGCCGAACCTCGATCGTGCCGTAGGTGGCGACGGGGATATCGCGCGCCAGAGCCAGTGCCTCGTCGAGGTTCTCCGCTTCGAACACGTAGTAGCCGCAGGCTACCTCGGCGCCTTCGGGGAATGGGCCGTCGGTGACGAGCGGCGCGTTCGGGCCGCCTGTGATGCGCACCGCGTCCGCCGCAGGTGTCAGGGCGTCGCCGGCCCGGATTGCCGACGCGGCTTTCGCATGAAAGCTCTCGAATGCCGCCATCATGGAGTCGCGTTCGTCAGGTGTGAGTTCCGGCTCCCGGCTGATCAACAGCGCCAAGTACTGCATTGTGGTCACCTCCGAATAGTGAGCGAAACCCTGTGTTCCACTCTCTACCTATCCGACGAACAGCGCGCCCACAATCCGACAGGGTCTCGTGGCGATTTCGGCGAACGGCCGGATGCAATGTGATGGCACCCGTGCTATCGCATTGCAAAACAACTACATTGCCGCTTTTCTGGTATCCGAGTGGCAGGAGTGACGCAAGCGCGAAGGTTAAGCAGCCGCGCCCGGCTTCAGGTAAGTCACCAGGCTGCAGTCCAGCATCTCGTCGGTGAAGTAGTGCTCGCAGCCGCGCAGGTACTTCATGTACCGGTTGTAGACCTCTTCGGAGGTGACCTCGATGGCCTTCGCCTTGTTGGACTCCAGCGTGTCGCCCCAAATTCGCAATGTCTTGATGTAGTGCGGCCGCAGCGAAAGAGCCTCGGGCACAATGAAACCGGCCTTTTCGCCGTGTTCGACCATCATCTCGGTGGACGGCAACCGACCGCCGGGGAAGATCTCGGTGATGATGAACTTGATGAATCGGGCCGTCTCGAAGCTCAACTTCTTGCCGCGGGCGGCCATCTCGAACGGGTGATAGCTGACGCTGCTCTGGACGGTCATCCGGCCGTCCTCCGGCATGATGTTGAAGCACCTCTTGAAGAAGTCGTCGTAGTTCTCGTGCCCGAAGTGTTCGAAGGCTTCGATCGACACGATCCGGTCGACGGGTTCGCTGAAATCTTCCCAGCCCTGCAGCCGCACCTCGCGTGAACGGTTGGTGTCGATGCTGTCCAGCACCTGCCGGCAGCGGGCGTGCTGGTTCTTCGACAGGGTCAAACCGACGACGTTGACGTCGTACTTCTCGACGGCCCGCCGCATGGTGGTGCCCCAACCGCAGCCGATGTCCAGCAGCGTCATGCCCGGCTTGAGGTCCAGTTTGCTCAGGTTGAGGTCGATCTTGGCGTACTGAGCATCCTCGAGCGAGATGTCCGGCGGCTCGAAGTAGGCGCAACTGTAGGTCCGGGTCGGGTCCTGGAAGAGGGCGAAGAAGTCGTCGGAGACGTCGTAGTGCGCCTGGATGTCTTCGGAGCGGGTCCGGATCTTCGTCGGGCCAGCCTGGTTGTCAGCCATTGTCGTT
Organism: Mycobacterium sp. 852002-51163_SCH5372311; assembly: GCF_001667115.1. Lineage (GTDB taxonomy): Bacteria > Actinomycetota > Actinomycetes > Mycobacteriales > Mycobacteriaceae > Mycobacterium. Next base: position 36,670 of record NZ_LZIJ01000024.1, read on the forward strand.
CTGTTCTCCTGAATGAATTTCGCTATCTAGACGCACGCACCGACGTGCCACCATACCCAATACTCAATCTGGCGCTTGAATTACTTCTCCAAGGTGAACTGGTTGCAGTCGACGTAGCCCATGCGAAAAGCCTTGGCGCAGCCGGTCAGGTATTTCATGTAGCGCTCGTACATCTCCTCGGACTGTAGCGCGATGGCCTCGTCCTTGCGCGCTTCCAGGGTCTGCGCCCAGAAGTCGAGCGTCTTGGGGAAGTCCGTCTGAAGCGACTGCACGTGGGTCACCGTGAAACCGACCTTCTCGCAGTGCTCCTGAACGGTCTCGATCATCGGCAGGCGACCGCCCGGGAAGATGTCGGTGACGATGAACCTGATGAACTTGGCCATCTCCATCGTCAGCGGAATGCCCCGCTCCATCACCTGCTTGACGTGCAAGCCCGTGATGGAGTGCAGCAGCATCCGTCCGTCGGGCGGCAGGGCCTCGTACACGAACTTGAAGAAGTCGTCATACCGGTCGTAGCCGAAGTGCTCCAGCGCCTCGATGGTGACAATGCGGTCCACCGGCTCGCTGAACTCACACCAGTCGTTCAGCAGCACCCGGTACGACCGATTCGTGTCCACTCCGTCGAGCACCTGCCGGCAGTAGGCGTGCTGGTTTTTGGAGATGGTCAGCCCGACGACGTTGACGTCGTATTTCTCCAGGGCGCGTTTCATGACGGAACCCCAACCGCAGCCGATGTCGAGCAGCGTCATTCCCGGCTCCAGCGCCAGCTTGTCCAACGTCATGTCGATCTTGGCGAGCTGTGCTTCTTCCAGGGTCATGCCCTCGCGCGGAAAGTATGCGCAGCTGTATGTGCGCGTCGGATCCACAAACAGCGCGAAGAACTCGTTGGAAAGGTCGTAGTGCGCCTGGACGTCTTCGTCGTTCGGCCGTGTATTGACAGAGCTCATTGGGTTTTTAGACATGAGCGCTCCCTAGTGCTCCCACTGTTGACGGGCACCCTTCACGAGGTAGCCATCCCCGCGACCCTACACGCGGCGGGGCACATCCCTGGCATTTGACGTCGCGTGACCCGGGTTTTCTCGTCCGAAGTCCGTCAGATATCAGCCTGACTGGCGCAAGCACTATTTCTCCAGCGTGAATTGGTTGACGTCGATGTAGCCGACGCGGAATCCGTTGGCGCAGCCGGTCAAATACCTCATGTACCGCTCGTACACCTCTTCGGACTGGATCTCGATGGCCGCGTCCTTATTCGCCTCGAGCGCTGCGGCCCACAGGTCGAGGGTTCTGGCGTAGTGCGGCTGCAGCGATTGCCGGCGAGTCAGCGTGAAGCCCGCTTTCGACGAGTGGTCCTCGACCTTCTCGATCGACGGCAACCGGCCGCCGGGGAAGATCTCGGTGACGATGAACTTGATGAAGCGAGCCATCTCGAAGGTCAGCGGTATGCCGCGTTCGACGCACTGCGGGCCCGTCAACCCGGTGATGGTGTGCAGCAGCAGCACGCCGTCATCGGGCAGCACGCCGTAGGCCATCTCGAAGAAGTCGTCGTAGCGGTCGTGGCCGAAGTGCTCGAACGCGCCGATCGACACGATGCGGTCGACGGGCTCGTCGAACTCTTCCCAGCCGTTGAGCAACACTCGCTTGCTGCGCGGACTGTCCAACTCGTCGAACGACTGCTGCACATGCGCAGCCTGGTTTTTCGACAACGTCAAGCCGACCACGTTGACGTCATACTTCTCGATGGCCCGGCGCATGGTGGCGCCCCAGCCGCAACCGACGTCGAGCAGCGTCATCCCCGGCCGCAGGCCCAGCTTGCCCAGTGCCAGGTCGATTTTCGCGAGTTGGGCTTCCTCCAGCGTCATGTCGTCGCGCTCGAAATAGGCACAGCTGTAGGTCTGGGTGGGGTCGAGGAACAGCCGAAAGAACTCGTCGGACAGGTCGTAATGCGCCTGCACATCGGCAAAGTGCGGCGTCAGCTTTTGGGCCATGATGTTTTGTGTGCCTTCCTGGGCCGTTCCGGGCCGTACTGAGACGTTCAAGGCCTCCCGGGCGCTGCTGTCGCCAAGCACCGGCGCTGCTGTCCGGAAATGGTATCCGATTCAGCGCCGCAGCACGAAACCGAACGCGCGTTGTCGCAGCTCAGCCGGTGTGCCGCTATTTCGTCAGGGTGAACTGCCCGACGTTGATGAGTCGCCTGCGGAAACGGTCTGCGCAGCCGGTCAAATAGTGCATGAAGTTGTTGTAGGTCTCTTCGGACTGCACCGCGATGGCACGATCCCGGTTGGCCTCCAGATTGGCCGCCCACATGTCCAGCGTCCGTGCGTAATGTTGCTGCATCAATTGGGTCTCTTCCAAGAAAAACCCTGCGGCCTTGGAGTTTTCGACGATGTCGTCTTCCGACGGGAGTTCGCCGCCGGGAAATATCGACTCCCGCAGGAACTTCAGAAAGCGGATATCTTTCATCAGCAGCGGAATACCCTGCTCGTGCAGCCACCGGCGGTCGTAAGTGAACAAGCTGTGCAACAACATTCGGCCGTCGTCGGGCAGGATCTCGTAGGCGCGTTCGAAGAAGGCTGGATAGCGCTCTTTCTTGAAGGCATCGAACGCCTCGATGGTGATGATGCGGTCGACCTTCTCGTCGAACTCCTCCCAACCCTGCAGTCGCGCCTCGGCATGCCGCTGCGTAGGGATGGCGGCCAGCCTGGCTTTACTGCGCTCACAGTGGTTGCGGCTCAGCGTGATTCCGATGACGTTGACGTCGTACTTCTCCACCGCGCGGACCAGCGCTCCGCCCCACCCGCATCCGACGTCGAGCAACGTCATCCCCGGCTCGAGGTTCAGCTTGTCCAGCGCAAGGTCCAACTTAGCCAGCTGCGCTTCTTCCAGCGTCATGTCGTCACGCTCGAAGTAGGCGCACGTGTAGACCCAGGTGGGATCGAGGAATAGCCCGAAGAAGTCGTCAGAAATGTCGTACGCCGACTGCGACTCTTCGTAATACGGTGTCAATTTGGACATTTTGCGACAACCTCCCGCCTGATAACCGTACAACCCTGTGAGGCATGTTTGTCGTACCCACGAGGCAAAGTGTTAAAGCATGCTGCTCGGCATCACCCGGCTGCAACAAAGTTACTTCGCAGCTCGTTGATCACCCGATCCCACAGTTGCTGCGGCAGATCATGACCCATTCCGTCGAATAACACCAATCGTGCTCCTTCTATCGCGCGCGCGACCGCGCGGCCTCCGAGTGGCCGCATCAACTTGTCTGCCCGCCCGTGGATCACCACGGTCGGCGCGGCGATGCGCCGGTCATAACGCAGCAGGCTGCCGCTCCCGAGGATCGCACTGAAATGCCGCGCAACCCCCCAGGGATAGTAGCTGCGGTCGTAGCTCTCGGCGGCCTCGGCACGGACTTGTTCCACCGGGGCGCGGTAGGCCGGACTGCCGATGATCTCGGTGACGCGCACCGCGTTCTCGACGATGACGTCGCGCGGCGAATCCGGCGGCGGTCCTTTGAGAAGCGCCAGCAGGGCCCGTGGCGCCGGCGGCGGCAGGAACGGGCGATTGTTGCTGGAGAAGATCACCGCGAGGCTCTTCGTCCGTTCGGCGAAACGCGCGGCGAAGATCTGTGCGATCATGCCGCCCATCGAAGCTCCGACGATGTGGGCCCGCTCGATTCCGAGGTGATCCAGCACCGCCGCGGCGTCGTCCGCCATGTCCTCCAGGGTGTATGCGGCGCGCCCGGGCAGGCCGATCCAGAAACGCAGCATCCGGGCCGGCAGCGACTGGCCGCCGCCCCGCCGCTCGGTCTTGTCGGAAAGGCCGACGTCTCGGTTGTCGTATCGAATGACCCGCAGGCCGTTGTTGACGAGTTGCTCGCAAAAGGCGGTCCGCCACAGCAGCAGCTGAGCGCCCAGACCCATGATCAGCAGTACGGGCGGATGGCCGGGATCGCCCATGTCCTCGTAGTAGAGCTTCAGCTCGCCTTCAGGGCCGGCCCCTGATTTGGCATAACCGCTGCGGACCTCCACTTGCGCCGCCTCCTCAGGCCTCGACATCGGGTTGATGCTCCCGGCTGACCTCGACCATGAAGTTCGCGAAGTACCCGGTCAGTTGTGGGTCGGACATCATCTGCCACTTCGGCGCCAGCAGCTTCATGTACCGCTCCACGTACAGAAACTGCTTGCCGATCAGCACCAGCTCGCGCGGCAGTTTGACGTCGTAGGCGTCGGCCAGCGTCGACAGCTGCCGGCCGATGTCGGCGTATGACATGTCGCCCAGCGTCGTCATGGTCAGCGGTGTGGCGAAGCTGGCCAGGTCCTTGGCGGCCTGTTCTTCGGGCTTCATGGTGCCGACCGCGCCCATCAGCACGACGATCTTGCCCGCCGCGGCGTGGTCCTTCTTCACCAGCAGGGCGTACACCAGCTCGCGCAGCAGCCAGCGGGTGCGCGGGTCGATGCGGCCCATGATCCCGAAGTCAAAGAACACGATGCGGCCTTGGTCGTCGACGTAGAGGTTGCCGGCGTGCAGGTCGCCGTGGAACAGGCCGTGCCGCAGTCCGCCCTCGAACACCGAGAACAGCAGCGCCTTGACCAGCTCGGTGCCGTCGAAGCCGGCTTTGCGGATGGCGGCGACGTCGTCGATGCGGATCCCGTGCACCCGTTCCATCGTCAGCACCCGCTCGCCGGTGAATTCCCAGTGCACTTTCGGCACCCGGATGTTCTTGCCCAGCGGGGAGGTGTGCAGGTGGGACACCCAGGCCTCCATCGACTGCGCCTCCAGACGGAAGTCCAGCTCCTCGGCCAGGTTGTCGGAGAAGTCGGCGACCACGTCCTGGGCGGACAGCCGACGACCCAGCTTGGCCAGTTCGACGGCCTGGGCGAAGCGCTTCAGGATCTGCAGGTCGGCAGCGACCCGCCGGCGGATTCCCGGCCGCTGAATCTTGACGACCACTTCCTCGCCGGTCTTCAGGGTCGCGTAGTGCACCTGGGCGATCGACGCCGACGCGAACGGCTCTTCCTCGAAGCTGGCGAACAGCTCGGACGGCTCACCACCGAGTTCCTCGGCTAACAGCTTGTGCACCTCTTGGGTGTCGGCCGCCGGCACCCGGTCGAGCAGACCGCGGAATTCGCGGGACAGCGTCTCGCCGAACGCCCCCGGGCTGGACGCGATTATCTGCCCGAACTTGACATACGTCGGGCCCAGGTCGGCGAAGGTATGCGGGATCTCCCTGATCACCTTCTGCTGCCACGGCCCCTTGCCGGGCAGGTTGGTGACGACCCGGGCGGCGGTCCGGGTGACCTGCCAACCAGTGACGGCTACCCGGGCAGCTTCGACCGGCAACGGCACCCGGTCGAGCTTGACCACCTCGCGGTGTTTAGCGGAGCTCATTTGAGCAGTGTGCCAAATTCCGATAGTCAACTCCCAATTCGCGTGAGCCCGCTCACGTGCCGTGTTATGCCCGCCGAACGTGTAATCACGGCGAAAATCCGGCCCGAATTTGGCCGTGATTACACGCTCGGCGAATCGCTAATCCGCTCGCGCAAAGTTCTCGGTGAGTATCTCGAGGATCGGCCGCCACACCGGTTCGGGAAGGTCGTGACCCATTCCGTCGACCACGACGAATCGGGCGCCAGGGATGGCCGCGGCGACCGCGCGCCCGTTACGCGGTCGCACCATCGGGTCCGCCGAACCGTGCAGCACCACCGTCGGCGCGGTGATCGCCTTGCTGTAGGCGAGCAGGCTGCCGGTGCCCAGCACGGCGTCGAATTGGCGCAGCATGCCGGGCGGGTAGGTGCAGCGGTCTGCGAGCTGCCGGACGCGGTGCCGGAGCTCGCTTTCGGAGGGCAGGAAGTTCGGTCCGTTGAACACAGCGATGTTGCGAACCTCGAAGGACAGCTTCTCCTCGGCTGATGCGTCCTTGGCCGGTGCGTCGAACGCCAGCTTGATGACCCGCCAGGCCGGCGGCGCGGACAGCGGCTTGCCGGTAGTCGACATGATGATGCCCAGCGACGCCACCCGGCCCGGCTCGGTGGCGGCCAGGATCTGCGCGATCATGCCGCCCAGCGACGCGCCGACGACATGCGCCCGCCCGATGCGCAGATGGTCCAGCAGCGCCACCACATCTCGGGTCATGTCGACGAGGGTGTAGGGCACGGGGCTGGGCCTGCCGAACAAATAGCGGCCGATCCGTCGATAGACCGGGCCTTGGGCCCGTAGCCCGTGCATCTTGGCCGACAGCCCGGTGTCGCGGTGGTCGAACCGGATCACGCGGTAACCGGAGCCGACGAGCTGCCGGCAGAAGCCGTCGGGCCACATGGGCAACTGTGCGCCGAGACCCATGATGAGCAGCACCGGCGGGTTGTCCGGCTCGCCGAGCACCTCGTAATAGAGTTCGACGGTACCGTCGGGCGTCTCGCGGCGCGCTATCCCGCTGCTGGTGGACACGCTGACCTCGTCACCCGGGAGACCAGGGCTTGACCCAGCCTTCGATCTCCCAGCCCTCGCGCCCGGCGATCAACTCGTACATGGTGGCGCCGTCGATGCTTTCCCGGATGATGTCCGCATGTCCTGCGTGCCGGGCCAGCTCGTTGATCACATGCAAGATCGCCCAGCGCACCGACCAGGCTTCCAGGTTCTTCGGGAACCACGGGATGTCGTGCGGTACCGGCACCGCGGTGTCGAGGTCGGCGGTTTCCACCAGCTGCAGCGAGATGGCGTTCTGCGCTTCGAACGCTCGCAGCAGCCCGTCCAGCGTCTCGTCCGGCCGCATCACGTGCTGGTCGGCGAAATCCCTGGCGACCTCGTCGAAAGGCCGGGTGTCCTTGGGCGGCAGCCCCGGGGCGGCGGCGACTCGGCTCATCCAGCTGCGCTGCATGCCGGTTGCGTGTTTGACCAGTCCGCCGATCGACAGCGCGCTGACCGACGGCGTGGACCGAGCCTGTTCGTCGGTGAGGCCGAAGGACACCGCGAAGTAGGCGCTTTGGTGATAGGCCAGGTATTCGCGCAACGCACTGCGTTCGTCGGACACGGGTGGGGCGAGTGCGGGCATTTCTCAATCCGTCCAGTCGGCGCGCTGATGGCGGTAAAGGTCTCGAAGACAAGCGATTTCGGCACCATGGTGGATCGCTTCCCTGTTGATGTGCAAGACCAGCTCGCTAATCGGGTGTTCCGCGTACGGCCCTTCGGCCGGACCGCACGGCTGGGTAAGGTCGCGGTCGGTCAGCGACCGCACTCCGGCGATCCACCCCGAGTAGGCCTCATCCAGTTGCCGCAGTGCGGTGGCGGCGTCGGTGGCGTAGTCCCAACTCTGGTAGTCCGCGGGCGGTCCGCCGAAGTGGTGGTGGTTGCGCATCGCGAACACCCCGACGATGACGTGGGCGAGACGCCACGCGATGGTCGTGAACGGCGCGGGGCTGGGCTCTGGGAATGCAAAATCCACCGACCCGCCGGGACGGACCGTCCAGCAATCGCGCACCGGCTGCCAGAAGTATTCGTCGTCGGTCAGGCCGTCCATGCGGGGACGCAAATGCTCGCGCCAATGCCAGTCGAGCTGGTCGGCCAGTTGTGTGGTCATATCCGCCATGGCACCGAGCCTCCCACCAAGGGGTGACAGGACGGCGGTAATGCAACGTAAAGTGCGGTCATGCGGGTGGTTTCGGGCGAGTCGACCGAGCTGTTCGTCGGCCCGCCGGACGCGCCGCTGCAGCTCGCGCGCATCACCGTCAGCGGGTGCACCGAGCCCACGCCCATCCGAATCGACGGCGACGGACTGACCGGAGAAGCGGTCGCGGGGATCGGCGGGGCCGGTCAGGAGGCTGTCGAGGTTCCCGTCACGGTGAAGAACCCGGTCGTCGGTCAGCGGCGGGGCGCGCGGGCGCACGCCGGCGAGTCCAGTCACGCCTTCGAGTTCACGATCGCCGAGCCCGGCTGGACCATGTATATGGTCAGCCACTTCCACTACGACCCGGTGTGGTGGAACACCCAGGCCGGCTACACCAGCCAATGGCGCGAAGATCCGCCCGGACGGGCCCGTCAGACCAATGGCTTCGAGCTGGTGCGCGCACACCTGGAGATGGCTCGTCGCGAACCGGAGTACAAGTTCGTGCTGGCCGAGGTGGACTACCTCAAGCCGTATTGGGACGCCCGCCCCGAGGATCGCGCCGACCTGCGCCGCTTCCTCGCCGAAGGCCGCGTCGAGGTGATGGGCGGCACCTACAACGAACCGAACACCAACCTCACCAGCCCCGAGACGACCATCCGAAACCTGGTGCACGGCATCGGGTTTCAGCGCGACGTGCTGGGTGCCGACCCGGCCACCGCGTGGCAGCTCGACGTGTTCGGCCACGATCCGCAATTCCCCGGGATGGCCGCCGACGCCGGGCTGACGTCGAGTTCCTGGGCCCGCGGGCCACATCACCAATGGGGCCCGGCGCAAGGTGGTGACGTCGACCGAATGCAGTTCTGCAGTGAGTTCGAGTGGATTTCGCCGTCCGGCCGCGGCCTGCTCACCCACTACATGCCGGCGCACTATTCGGCGGGCTGGTGGATGGACTCGTCGACCTCGCTGGCCGAGGCCGAGGACGCCACCTACGCGCTGTTCGACCAGCTCAAGAAGGTCGCGCTGACCCGCAACGTGTTGCTGCCGGTCGGCACCGACTACACGCCGCCCAACAAGTGGGTCACCGCCATCCACCGCGACTGGGCCGCTCGCTATACCTGGCCGCGGTTCGTGTGCGGCCTGCCGCGGGAGTTCTTCGCGGCGGTACGCGCCGAGCTGGCGGAGCGAGGGCAGGTGCCCTCGCCGCAGACCCGGGACATGAACCCGATCTACACCGGGAAAGACGTGTCCTATATCGACACCAAACAAGCGAACCGCGCCGCCGAGGACGCTGTCCTGGACGCCGAACGGTTCGCGGTGTTCGCGGGGCTGCTGACCGGAGCCGAGTATCCCCAGGCGGCGTTGGCCAAAGCCTGGGTGCAGCTGGCCTACGGCGCTCACCACGACGCGATCACCGGTTCGGAGTCCGACCAGGTGTACCTCGACCTGTTGACCGGCTGGCGCGATGCGTGGGAGCTGGGCCGGACGGCGCGGGACAACTCGCTGGCGCTGCTGTCCGGCGCCGTCGATGTTCCCGACGACACGCTGCTGGTCTGGAACCCGCTGACCCACCCGCGCACCGACCTGGTCACCGCCCGGCTCGACGCGCCGCTGCACTCGCGGGTGCGAGTGCTCAACTGCGACGGCGAAGAGGTGCCTGTCCACGTCGAGCACGGCGGGTGCTCGATTACCTGGCTGGCGCGCGATGTGCCGTCGCTGGGGTGGCGTGCCTACCGGCTGGCCCCCGGACGTGGTTCCACCGGCTGGGAGCCGGTGGCCGGAAACGAGATTGCCAACGAGCACTACCGCCTGACCGTCGACTCGGCGCGGGGTGGGGCGGTGTCTTCGCTTGTCCACCTATCCGGCCAGGGCGGCCGCGAGCTCATCGCCGATGGCAAGGTCGGCAACGAGCTCGCCGTCTACGAGGAATACTCCTCCCATCCGACGCAGGGCGAGGGCCCCTGGCATCTGCTGCCCAAGGGGCCGGTGGTCGGCTCGTCGGAAGCGGCCGCCGAGGTGCAGGCATACCACGGCCCGCTGGGTCAGCGGCTCGTCGTGCGCGGCCGGATCGGCACGGTGCTGCGCTACACCCAGACGCTCACGTTATGGCGGGATGTGGCACGAGTGGACTGCCGCACCACCATCGACGAGTTCACCGGGGTCGACCGCCTGCTCCGGCTGCGCTGGCCGTGTCCGGTGCCGGGCGCCATGCCGGTCAGCGAGGTTGGCGATGCCGTCATCGGGCGTGGCTTCGCGCTGCTGCACGAGGGGCCGCAGTCGGTGGACACCGGGCAGCACCTGTGGACGCTGGACAACCCCGCCTACGGCTGGTTCGGGCTTTCGTCGGCGGTGCGGATTCGTCTCGGCCCCGACGCGGTGCGCGCGGTGTCGGTCGCCGAGGTGGTGTCGCCCTCGGAGGCGACGTCGGGGCCGCTGGCCCGCGACCTGATGGTCGCGCTGGTGCGCGCGGGCGTGACGGCCACCTGCAGCGACGCGGACAAACCGCGCTACGGCCACCTCGACGTCGACTCCAATCTGCCGGACGCGCGTATCGCGCTGGGTGGGCCGACCCGCAACGCGTTCACCAAAGCCGTACTGGCCGAGGCCGACCCGGTCTACACCGCCGAACTCGAGCGGCAACTCGCCAAGACCGGCGGGGCCAGGGTGTGGGTGCCGGCCGCGACACAGTTGGCCGCGGTGTGGGTGCCCGACGCTGACCTGCGTGCGCCGCGCGCCTTGCCGGTGCTGGTCATCGACGGCCGCGACGACAAAAGCCTGCGCGCTGCGATCGCGTCGCTGACCGACGACCTCGCCGACGCCGAGATCGCGGTGTCGCAGCAAGCGCCGCGGGGATCCGAACCTTTCGAAGCGCGCACTGTCGCGCTGCTCAACCGTGGGGTGCCGAGCTTCGCCGTCGACTCCCACGGCACCCTGCACACCGCGTTGCTGCGCTCCTGCACCGGCTGGCCGTCCGGGGTGTGGATCGACGAGCCGCGCCGCACCGCGCCGGACGGCTCCAACTTCCAGCTTCAGCACTGGACACACGAATTCGACTACGCGCTGGTCTGCGACGACGGCGACTGGCGGCGCGCCGGGATCCCGGCGCGCAGCGCGCAGTTTTCGCACCCGCTGCGGGCGATCACCCCGCACAAGCGCGGCGGCACGCTGGCACCGGTCGGCTCGCTGCTACAGGTCGAGCCGGTCGGCGCGGTGCACCTGGGCGCACTCAAAGCCGCCGGCAACCCGCTCGCCGCAGGAAGCGCTGAGCGTGTCGACCCTGCGGTGGTGGCGCTGCGGCTGGTGGAGACTACCGGCGGGGACGCCCGCGTCACCCTCGGCTCCCAGCTCGGGAAGGTACGCGCCCTGCAGCTGGCCGACCTGCTGGAAAGGTCGCAGCGACGCAAACGGGCGATCGACCTGCACGGCTATCAGGTCGCCACCGTGCTGGCCCGGATCGACGTGCCCAAGGTGCTGGCCGGCAGCAGCGAACTCGCCCCGCAGGCCGAGGCGGCCCAGCCGCTCTTCGCGCGTTATTGGCTGCACAACCGCGGCCCGGCGCCGGTCGGCGGGCTGCCGGTCGTCGCTCACCTGCATCCGGCGTCGGTGACCGCCGAGCCGGGCGAGGAATTGGTATTGCGACTTACCGCGGCCAGCGACAGCACCGATTACACCCTGACCGGTGAGGTGGAGATTCTGTCCCCGGGCTGGTCGGCGATGCCCGCCGTGCTGCCGTTCACACTGTGCGCCGGTGAGCACCTGGAGGCCGACGTTGCGCTGACGATTCCGCCCCACACCGAGCCGGGACTGTATCCGGTTCGCGCTCAGCTGTGCGTCACCGGCGAGTACGTGCCGGCCGCCTGGTGTCAGGTGGTCGAGGACGTGTGCGTGGTGACCGTGGGTGCTCCCGAACACTCCGAGCTGGTCTTCCTGGCCGGCGGTCCGGCCGAGGTCGAGTTGAAGGCCGGCGACTCGGGCCGGCTGGCCGTCACGGTCGGCAGCCGTGCCCGGGCCGACCTGGCGCTGGAGGCACACCTGATCAGCCCCTGGGGTACTTGGGAGTGGATCGGCCCGGCTGCTGTCGGCGCGACGCTGCCGGCCGCGGGGACCGTCGAATTGGGCTTCGATGTCGTCCCGCCGGCCTGGCTGGAGCCCGGCCAGTGGTGGGCCCTGGTGCGGGTCGGCTGCGCGGGCCGGCTGCTGTACTCGCCGGCGGTCAAGGTGACGGTGACATGAGCACGCCGGTCGCTACCGTCGCCGGCACCCCGATTTCCGTCGACGAGGTGGACGAGCGGGAGGTGCGACTGCGCAACGGTTTCCGCGCGGCCACGCTGCCGGCGAGCGGCACCAGTGAGGGCCGGCAGCTCCGCCGCTGGCTGACCCAACTGATCGTGACCGAGCGGGTGGTCGCCGTCGCGGCGGCTT
>NZ_LZIJ01000025.1 GCF_001667115.1 Mycobacterium sp. 852002-51163_SCH5372311
GCAGTCACCGGTGAGCCCGACGTCGTGCGCAAGGAGACCCACGGGCACGCGTGGGCGTTGAAGATGTCGCCGGACGGAAACGTCTGGGGCGCGACCGTCAACAAGACCGCCGGCGATGCGGAAAAGCTCGACGACGTAGTCTTCCCGCTGTTCCCGTCCGGCGACATCTTCAACGCCCACGCGTGCCCGTGGGTCTCCTTGCGCACGACGTCGGGCTCACCGGTGACTGCCCCGGTCGACTTCGCGAGCCGGACCGCCACGGTCAGCTTGGTGTTGATCAGGTTCACCAGCACCACTCCGTCCATGGCCGCGCAGCCGGCCACGCCCGGCTTGTCCGGCCACGTCCACACCGTGGAAACCTCGGACTTCTTGGTGATGCGCTGCAGCCGGTCCGCGGTCGGGGTCCGGTCGAGTACGTACAGCGAGCCGTCGACGGGGTCTGTGCACAGGCCACCGCCGGATCCGACGCCGGACAGGGCCGTCGTCGGCGGGGCCTGGCCGACGGTGGTCGGCTGCTCGATGCGCAGAACCTTGCCCGCCAGCGACGCGGGATCCGCGGCTTGCGCCGGATTGCCGGCGTCGCCGGTCAGCACGACCAGCGTGGTGGGACTGGTGAAGATCAACGCTCCGGTGTTGCCGCTGGCGCCTTTCGGGATCCCGGTCAGGATGTCCTTCGGGATGTCGCCGTCCGCGATGCGGATGACCCGGTTGTCGGAGGGTGTGCTGATGTAGGCGTACATCAGCCGGTCCTGCTTGTAGGTCGGCGACCGCACGATGTCCATCAGGCCGCCGTCCCCGGACGGGTCGACCGGGATGACCATCCTGACCTTGGGCTCGGCGTTCAGGGAGATCTCCTTGATCGCGCCGGTAATGCGCTCGGCCACCAGCGCGGTTTTGCTGTCGATGCCCATGATCAAGCCGCTGGTGCTCTCCAGGCAGCCTTGCATGACTCCGGGCGCCGGACACGCCTTGGGGAACGGTGTCGCGGGCAGCGGCGGCGGCGGGGGAGGCGGAGAACTGGGCTGGGGCTTGAGCGCCGGATTTGTGGTGAACGGCTGCGACTGGGCGTCGTTGAACCGCGCGCAACCAGTCAACGCCAGCATTGCCGCGCAGAGCGCGGCGAGTGCGCACCGCGCCGACCGCCGTATCCGCATGACCGACAGGCTACGGACCTTGCGGACACCGCCGCCACATACCCGGGTGGGTGAGCCTTCGAAAGCCGTCGTACCGACGATTTCGTAGCCCGACACGTGGCGGCGCTCACTTTGGCGCCGATCGGAACGGGCTGGCGGGCAAACTGCCGAATTGTCTGGTGAAAGCGCCGCTCAAATCCCAGATTCAGGCCGATTTGCCCTTACCCTGGCACGGGTGACCAGTCAATCGCATGACTCGAGTTGGCGGCGGCCGGGTGACCTCCCGGAACCACTGCCGGGACGCCCTGCCTCGGCAAGTCTGGTTGACCCCGAAGACGACCTGACGCCCGTCGGTTTTCCAGGCGAATTCGGAACCACCACCGACCTGCCGGCCTACCAGGCCGCCACTTCGGGCGGCTCCGTGCACAACCTGATGGACTCGCCGGAACCGCTGCCGTATGCGTTCAACCCGCCGCAGCCCGCCGGCGCACTGGGAGCCGAGCCGGCCGCCATCGATCCGGAAACGGACCACGATCGCCACTTCGACCTGGGCCGTCGCGGCACCCAGCATCTCGGATTGCTGATACTGCGCGCCGGCCTGGGAGCGGTGCTGTTGGCGCATGGGCTGCAGAAGCTGTTCGGCTGGTGGGGCGGCACCGGGATGACTGGGTTCAAGAGCTCGCTGTCCGACGTCGGCTACCACCACGCCGACGTCCTGGCCTATGCGGGCGCCGGCGGCGAGATCGTCGCGGGCGCGCTGCTGGTACTGGGTTTGTTCACCCCGGTCGCCGCCGCGGGAGCGCTGGCGTTCCTGATCAACGGTTTGCTCGCCACCGTCTCCGTCAAGCCGCATTCGCACAATTTCTCGTTCTTCCTGCCAGACGGGCACGAGTACCAGATCACGCTGATCGTCATCGCCGTGGCGGTGATCTTGTGTGGTCCCGGCCGCTACGGCCTCGACGCCGGCAGGGGCTGGGCGTATCGGCCGTTCATCGGGTCGTTCGTGGCGCTGTTGATCGGTATCGGCGCCGGTGTCGCCGTGTGGATGCTGCTCAACGGGGTCAACCCGGTGGGCTGACCCGGTCACCCATACGGGTTGGGCACCCGGCCCGAGCTGACCTCGGTCAACTGGGGCAGCGTCGAGAAGGTGACCGCGGGCAGTCGCAGCTCTGCACCGCTCTTCAGCCGGGCACGCGCCCAGGATCCTTTGCTGAATCGCAGCCCCTCGATGTCGTCCCAGCCCACGGTCTGTTGACCTAGCAGTTTGCGTACCGTCACACCGTGCTCGTCGGCGACGGTGCGCAGCCGCACGATCAGCGTCGACAACACCACGGGGATAACGAGCAGGGGCGCGCTGGGCGGCCAGGCCAGCACCGGCACCAGCAGGCCGAGGGTGAAAAATCCGACGGCGAGGTGCGCCATCGGCGATATCCTCAGCACCACCTGCGATTCAGCCGCCACGTTCGCATCATTGCAGGAGCCGTTGCCCGACCGGGTGCGCGGCACCGGATTTGACTGCTGAGCTGTGCGAAGGCTACCGTCGGACGCTATGGATACCGCTGGAATGCTCGTAGTAATTAGTCGGCGCGTTGGTGCCTGACTAGTTCAATCGAGTACCAACGCGACCCTCGTACAGCAGCAGCGCTGACGGGGGTTTTTTGTTGCTCCGAGACGCGAGGACCTAAGAGGACAGTGAGCGCACCTACCAAGCCGCATTCCCAGCTACCGGGGGGCAACAGCGGGCCGGACGCGGCGAAGCCCGTCGCAAAGCCCGCCCACCAGCCGAAACGCGTGGCACCTGAACAAGTGACCGGTGCACAAGCGGTGATCCGGTCGTTGGAAGAACTCGACGTCGACGTCATCTTCGGCATTCCCGGCGGTGCCGTGCTGCCGGTGTACGACCCGCTGTTCGACTCGCAGAAGCTGCGCCACGTGCTGGTGCGCCACGAGCAGGGCGCTGGGCACGCCGCCAGCGGCTACGCGCATGTCACCGGCAGGGTCGGCGTGTGCATGGCGACCTCCGGGCCCGGTGCCACCAACCTGGTGACCCCGCTGGCCGACGCGCAGATGGACTCGGTGCCGGTGGTGGCCATCACCGGCCAGGTCGGGCGTGGTCTGATCGGGACCGACGCCTTCCAGGAGGCCGACATCTCGGGCATCACGATGCCGATTACCAAGCACAACTTCCTGGTCCGCTCCGGCGACGAGATCCCACGCGTCATTGCCGAGGCCTTCCACATCGCGGCTACCGGTCGCCCGGGCGCGGTGCTCGTCGACATCCCCAAAGACGTGTTGCAGGGCCAGTGCACCTTCAGCTGGCCGCCACGTATGGATCTGCCCGGCTACAAGCCGAACACCAGGCCGCACAGCCGCCAGATCCGCGAGGCGGCCAAGCTGATCGCCGCCGCCCGCAAACCGGTGCTGTACGTCGGAGGCGGCGTCATCCGCGGCGAGGCCACCGAGCAGCTGGCCGAACTGGCCGAACTGACCGGCATCCCGGTGGTGACCACGTTGATGGCGCGCGGTGCGTTTCCGGACAGCCATCGACAGAACCTGGGGATGCCCGGCATGCACGGCACGGTAGCCGCGGTGGCGGCGCTCCAGCGCAGCGACCTGCTGATCGCGCTGGGCACCCGATTCGACGACCGGGTGACCGGCAAGCTCGACTCGTTCGCGCCCGAGGCCAAGGTCATCCACGCCGACATCGACCCCGCCGAAATCGGCAAGAACCGGCACGCCGACGTGCCGATCGTCGGCGATGTCAAAGCCGTCATCGTCGATCTGATCGCGATGCTGCAGCACTACGGGGACGCCGGCGCACCCGCACAACCAGAGATGACCGAATGGTGGGCATATCTGGAGAGCGTCCGCGCCACCTATCCGCTGAGCTACGGCCCCCAGAGCGACGGCAGCCTGAGCCCGGAATACGTCATCGAAAAACTGGGTGAAATCGCCGGCCCGGACGCCGTCTACGTCGCCGGCGTCGGTCAGCACCAGATGTGGGCCGCGCAGTTCATCAAGTACGAAAACCCGCGCACCTGGCTGAATTCCGGTGGGCTGGGCACCATGGGGTTCGCCATCCCGGCGGCCATGGGCGCCAAGCTCGCCCGCCCGGACGCCGAGGTGTGGGCCATCGACGGTGACGGCTGCTTCCAGATGACCAACCAGGAGCTGGCCACCTGCGCCATCGAGGGCGCGCCGATCAAGGTGGCGCTGATCAACAACGGCAACCTCGGCATGGTGCGCCAGTGGCAGAGCCTGTTCTATCAGGAGCGCTACTCGCAGACCGACCTCGCCACGCACTCACACCGCATCCCCGACTTCGTCAAGCTGGCCGAGGCGCTGGGCTGTGTCGGATTGCGTTGCGAGCGTGAAGAAGACGTCGTCGACGTCATCAACCAGGCGCGCGCCATCAATGACCGCCCGGTGGTGATCGACTTCATCGTCGGCGCCGACGCGCAGGTGTGGCCGATGGTGGCCGCCGGAACCAGCAACGACGAGATCCAGGCCGCCCGGGGCATCCGCCCGCTGTTCGACGACATCACCGAAGGCCACGCCTGATGAACACGAAGACGCATACCCTGTCGGTGCTGGTCGAAGACAAGCCCGGTGTGCTGGCGCGCGTTGCGGCGCTGTTTTCGCGGCGCGGTTTCAACATCGAGTCGTTGGCGGTGGGCGGCACGGAGCAAAAGGACATGTCGCGGATGACCATCGTGGTCTCCGCCGAGGAAACTCCGCTCGAACAGATCACCAAGCAGCTCAACAAGCTGATCAACGTCATCAAGATCGTCGAGCAGGACGACGACAACTCGGTGTCCCGCGAGCTGGTGCTGATCAAGGTGCGGGCCGACGCGGGCACCCGCAGCCAGGTGATCGAAGCAGTAAATCTCTTTCGCGCCAACGTGATTGACGTTTCCCCGGATTCGCTGACCGTCGAGGCGACCGGCAATCGCGGCAAGCTCGAAGCGCTGCTGCGAGTATTGGAGCCGTTCGGCATCCGCGAAATCGCCCAGTCCGGCATGGTGGCGTTGTCCCGCGGCCCGCGCGGTATCGCCAACGCGAAGCAATAGACAGTAATAGACAAGGAGAGATGCAGCAGTGTCACTAGAGATGTTCTACGACGACGATGCGGACCTGTCGATCATCCAGGGCCGCAAGGTCGGCGTGATCGGATACGGCAGTCAAGGGCACGCGCACTCGTTGAGCCTGCGCGACTCCGGTGTGCAGGTGCGCGTCGGACTCAAGGAGGGCTCCAAGTCGCGGCCCAAGGTCGAGGAGCAGGGCCTGGACGTCGACACCCCCGCCGAGGTCGCCAAGTGGGCTGACGTGATCATGCTGCTGGCCCCCGACACCGCGCAGGCCGACATCTTCAAGAACGACATCGAGCCCAACCTGAACGCCGGCGACGCATTGTTTTTCGGTCACGGCCTCAACATCCACTTCGACCTGATCAAGCCGCCGTCCGACGTCACCGTCGCGATGGTCGCCCCCAAGGGGCCCGGCCACCTGGTGCGTCGCCAGTTCGTCGACGGCAAGGGCGTGCCGTGTTTGATCGCCGTCGACCAGGACCCGACCGGCAACGGTGAGGCGCTGGCGCTTTCGTACGCCAAGGCCATCGGCGGCACCCGCGCCGGCGTCATCAAGACCACGTTCAAGGACGAGACCGAAACCGACCTATTCGGTGAGCAGGCCGTATTATGCGGTGGCACAGAGGAATTGGTGAAGGCTGGTTTCGATGTGATGGTCGAGGCGGGCTATCCGCCGGAGATGGCCTACTTCGAGGTGCTGCACGAGCTCAAGCTGATCGTCGACCTGATGTACGAGGGCGGCATCGCCCGGATGAACTACTCGGTGTCCGACACCGCGGAATTCGGCGGCTACCTGTCGGGTCCGCGGGTCATCGACGCCGACACCAAGGAGCGGATGCGCGCCATCCTGCGCGACATCCAGGACGGTAGCTTCGTCAAGAAGCTGGTTGCCAACGTCGACGGCGGCAACAAGCAACTCGAGCAGCTGCGCAAGGAGAACGCCGAGCATCCCATCGAGGTCACCGGCAAGAAGCTGCGCGATCTGATGAGCTGGGTGGACCGTCCGATCACCGAGACGGCTTAGCCTCCGGGCGAGCAGACGCAAAAGCACCTAATTCGTCGGCGTGTCGGGTGCTTTTGCGTCTGTTCGCGCTATGAGGTGAGCCGGGCGGCGATGGAAACCACTCGGCGGGCCAAGTGGTCGAGCGCGTCGGCCGTGGCCCTATCGCTTTCCGAGTCGAACTCGCTGATGTTGTCGTGAGTCGAGACCAGGCTCGCCCCATACGGATTGCCGTCGACGAACTTGATCGGATCGGTGTATCCCGGCGGCACGATGATGCCGCCGAAATGCATCAGCGTGACATAGAGCGTGAGCAGCGTGGTTTCCTGTCCGCCGTGCAGTGTGTTGGACGACGTGAACGCCGCATACACCTTGTCGGCCAGTTTGCCTTCGGCCCACAGTCCGCCCAGCGAGTCGAGGAAGTCGCGCAACTGCGACGCGACCGAGCCGAACCGCGTCGGGGAGCCGAAGATCACCGCGTCGGCCCAGACGATGTCCTCGCTGGTAGCCGCCGGCAGGTCCTTGGTGGCTTGGTAATTCGCTGTCCAGGCGGGGTTACGGGCAAACGACTCCGGGTCGCGCGTCTCGGCGACGTGCCGCACCCGGACTTCGGCGCCGGCCGCCTCGGCCGCCGCAGCGACGCGTTTTGCCATCGAGGTGCCGTGGCCGGTGGCGGAGTAGTAGATGATCGCAAGTTTCGTCACAGTTGTCAGCCTAGGCATGGCACCGGCTCGACGACGCTAGGCGTGGCGGCCTGCTTCCTGTACCAGTTGCACCCGGGAGGTCAAATTGAGCTTGGTGTAGATGTGGGTGAGATGGGTCTGCACGGTGCGTGGTGAGACGAAGAGTTGCGCGGCGATGTCGTTGTTGGTCAGCCCCTGGCTGACGAGCCGGACCACATCGTGTTCGGCCGGTGTCAGTGCGGCCCAGCCGCTGGACGGACGTTTGCGTTGGCCCCGGCCGCGCTGCGCGTAGGCGATCGCAGCCTCGGTGGACAGCGCGGCTCCCTCGGCCCACGCAGTGCCGAAATCGTTGTCGCCCAATGTATTTCGAACTTCGTCCAAGGCAGAGTCGTGGTCCGACTGGTAGATCTGATAGCGGGCGATACCATTGCGGTCGCGGATTGCCTGGGCTGCGCCGAACAGGCGCGCTGCTTGGCGGTGCGCCTCGCACGCCGCGGCAAGCGTCGCCAGGCACTCCAGCGCATCCGCGGCAACCAGGACCGATCCGATGTCGGTGCCGATCGCCAACGCGTCATGGGCGTCGCGTTCGGCCCGATCGTGCTCGCCCAGGGCGATCGCGACGCGGGCACGTTGCGCATGGGCCACCATCAGGTGCCAGCCCGTGGTACTTGAGACCAACTCGTCGGCACGCTGGCGGGCGACGACCAGATCGCCCTGCGCCAGCGCTGCCAAAGCCAGCGGGGTCCAACTCAGGACGAGCGTCTCCCGCCGCACCACCCGCACCCGCCAGGCTTCCTCGCTGGCAGATACGGCCGTCGCCACATCGCCGGCGGAGATGGCCGCGCGCGCCAAGGCGGCATACGCGACGTCGCCGTCGAAGCCACCTAACGAGGCTGAGACCTCGAGCCCGGCCTCGGCGGCAGCTCTGGCCGCGGCCGATTCGCAGCAACACGATAGGGCGAAGCCAAGACCGACCAACGCTATGACCTGCGCGATACCGTCGTGTGCCGCCTGTCCCTCAGCCACCACCGCTCGGAACTCCGCGACCGCACCCGCGAGATCGCCGCGGTACCACCCTGCGACTGCCAGCCAGGTGCGGCATTGGCGGGCGATGAAGCCGTCACCGATCGCATCGGCCAGGCGTAAACCTTCCTCGGCATGCGTGCGCACCTGGGTCGGTTGGCCGGTGGCGATGGCCTCCAATGCCCGCCAGGCCAGGGCCTGGCTCAGCCGCCAGTCGTCTCCCAAGGCGCGGGCGCGGTCGATTGTCTCGGTCAGCAGCGGCGGCGCGGTATCGGCGTCGTATACGGCAACGGTGCTGCAGCTGGCGAGGGCTCGCACCAGCAGCGCCGGGTCATCCAGGCCGCGGGCGAGAGCCACCGCCCGCTCGGCATCCTCCATGGCGTCGGGTACGCCGAAAAGCCCACCCAGGAACGCACGGTCAGCCAGCGCGCGGGTCAGCACCGCAGGCTCGATCGTGCCGTTGAGGGTGTCATCGCCCAGGACTGCTTCGAACCAGCCCAGGCCTTGCTGGAACCGGCCGCGCATCGACCACAGCGGTGTCAACGATGACGCCAGGTCCAACGCAGGGTTCGCCTCGGCGTTTTCCCGGCTCCAGGTGAATGCGGCTTGCAGGTTGTCGAATTCGATCTCGGTGTCGGCGATCAACGTGTCCAGCCGGACCCGCCCGGGGGCGTCGAGCCGGGCTGCCACGGCAGAGTAGTGCTCGCGGTGACGTGTGCGCAGACCGTCGGCCTCGCCGGATTCTCCGAGCTTTTCCTGCGCGTACTGGCGAACCGTTTCCAAGAGGCGATACCGCATTCGACCTGCAGTGGTTTCTGCCGTCACCAGCGACTTGTCGACCAGCAGCGTCAACATATCCAGGACTTGGTGGGACGCCATTGCCTCGTCGTCACCGGCGATCACCTGTGCGGCCCGCAGGTCAAAGCCGCCCATGAAAACCGCCAGCCGGCGCAACAGGATCCGTTCGGGCGCCGATAGCAACGCGTACGACCAATCCACCGAGGCCCGCAACGTCTGCTGGCGCCGAACCGCGGTGCGTGCGCCGCCGGTCAGCAGGCGGAATCGGTCGTGCAAGCTGTCGACGATTTCAGTCAGCGACAGCACCCGCACCCGCGCTGCGGCGAGTTCGATCGCCAACGGCATACCGTCAAGGCGCCGGCAGATCTCGGCCACTGCGGCGGCATCCTGCTCGTCGCCGATGCTGAACTCCGGCTGTACCTGACAGGCCCGGTCGACGAATAATTCCACCGCTTCACCGGTCAGCGATAGCGGCCCGACCCGCCAAATGGCCTCACCGGCGATACCGAGCGGTTCGCGGCTGGTGGCCAGCACGGTAATTCCTGGGCAGTCGGCAAGAACGTCGGCCGCAAAGGCGGCCGAGGCGTCGAGCAGATGCTCACAATTGTCGAGCACCACCATCGCCTGCCTGGCGCGGAGAAACTGCAGCACGGTGTCGTCGGTGGAACGGCCTGGCTGGTCGGGCAAGCCCAGCACCCGGGCGACCGCGACCGGGACGGCACCGTCGTCGGTGAGCGGCGCCAGGTCGACGAACCAGACATTGTCATCCTGCGCCGACAGCATCCCCGAGGCGATCTGCACGGCCAGACGTGTCTTGCCGACGCCCCCGGCGCCCGTCAACGTCAGCAGGCGCGTGTTCTCCAAGATCCGCGCCGCCTCCCGCAGGTCGGTTTCTCGACCCACGAAGCTGGTCAAATGCGTCGGCAGGCGTTGGCTGCCGGCAGGTCTGTTGATGCGCAACGGCGGGAAGTCGTTGTGCAGGTCGGGATGGCACAGTTGCACCACCCGCTCCGGTCGCGGCAGATCTCGCAACAGATGGGTGCCCAGGTCGGTCAACCACACGCCGGGCGGCAGACGGTCGACGACCAAGTCCCCGGTGATGCCCGACAGCACGGTCTGCCCGCCGTGCGCCAAGTCGCGAATACGTGCCGTCCGGTTGATTGTCGGGCCGATGTAGTTGCCCTCGCCGCGCAATTGAACCTCGCCGGTGTGCAGTCCGATCCGCAGCCGGATCGGCGCCAACGGGGCCCGCTGCAACTCCAGCGCGCAAGTGATGGCGTCGCTGGCACGGGCAAATGCGGCCACAAAACTATCGCCCTCGCCCTGCTCTAGCGGGCGCACACCCTCGTGCGCGGAAACGATCTGCGAGACCGCCTCATCCAGTCGGTCGACCGCCGCCGTCATCTTCTGGGATTGGTGCTCCCATAGCCGGGTCGAGCCCTCGACGTCAGCCAGCAGCAACGTCACCGTGCCCGTCGGCAACACCTCGCCCATGCCCATTCCGTTTGCCAGCGGTGCGCTCCCGCCCATGTCCGATTGCGTCATGGTAGCCAGCATGCGGGCAGACCGGCGGGCAAAACATCAGCAGATATGCGTATGTACGACCCCCAACCCGACTGATTACGCAATCTTGCCGATGGTTCCTTGCGCCTCGCACCGAATAGTCGACTCGTCCGACATCACGACAGGAGACCACCATGACATCAACCGCCGTCGCCGTATCGGCGTTGCCGTTGGCGCCGAAAAACGCGCTGCCGTTTCTGACACAAGTAACGGCCCTGCGTACCTTCCACACCGGCATGGAAACCTTACGGAATGCCGGCGGGCCGGTCACCCGTTTGGTGCTGGCTCCGCGCTGGTTGTCGCCGACCGTCGTGGTTGCCACCTCACCGCAGGGCGCGCGCGACATTTTGGGCCGCGCCGGCCAGTACGTCGACAAGACGATCATTCATCAGGAGATGCGTCATTTGCTGGGGCCCAACTTGTTCGATCTCGGGTACGAACAATGGCTGCCACGTCGGCGCGCCCTGCAGCCCGTCTTCACCAAGCAGAACGTCCGCGTGTTCGGCGGCCACATGACTCAGGCCGCTGAGGCGGTTGCCGCCGGTTGGGCCGACGGCGCCGAGGTGGATCTCGACTTCGAGTGCCGCAAACTCACGTTGCGGGCGCTTGGCCGTTCGGTTCTCGGTGTGGACCTCGACGATCGTTCCGCGGCTGTCGCCAACCCCTTGCGAATTGCGGTTGAGTATGTGACGAACCGAGCCATGCGACCCGTGCGGGCGCCGCGCTGGCTACCGACGCCTGCGCGCGCCCGGGCCCGACTGGCCGGGGCGACGTTGCACCGCTTGGCCGGTGACATCCTGCGGTCGTGCCGAGCCGAGCCCGGCCGGGACGTGCCGCTGGTGCGCGCTCTCATGGCCGCCACCGACCCCGCTACCGGGCGGGGCCTGTCGGACGCGCAGATCCGTAGCGAGCTCGTCATTTTCATGCTCGCAGGGCACGACACGACGGCGACGACGCTTGCCTACGCATTGTGGGCGCTCGGCCGCAACCTCGACCTGCAGCAGCGGGTCGCCACCGAAGTCGCTGCGATCGGCAAACGCGAACTGACACCGGACGATATCTCGCGACTGCATTACACGGTGCGGGTCATACACGAGGCGCTCCGACTTTGTCCGCCCGGGGCGGCGATTGCGCGAATGGCGCAGCAGGACATCGAGGTTGACGGCTTTCGGGTCGAGGCCGGTTCCATGCTGGTTGTCGGCATTTACGCGCTACACCGCGATCCGGCATTGTGGGACAACCCGCTGGCGTTCGACCCGGATCGGTTTAGTCCCGAGCGGGCCAACGGCCGCGATCGCTGGCAGTACCTACCGTTCGGCGCGGGACCACGCTCTTGCATCGGTGACCATTTTGCGATGTTGGAGGCCACCCTCGCGTTGGCAACCATCATACGCAGCCACGAAATCTGCTCTGCGGAAGCGGATTTCCCGATGATCGTGCCCTTCACCACCGTCGCGGCGGCACCTATCGCCGCTCGCATCAGGAGGCGGGGGTGAGCGGAGTTTGATCGAGGACTGCCGCCACGGCGGACTGCTGGACGTTATGGACCCAAGGCAGGCGTATCGGTGATGCCGAATTCGCGACGCAGCAGTGTTCGCGCGGCGTAGTACCCGGCCATGCCGTGCACGCCGCCGCCGGGCGGGGTTGCCGCCGAACACAGGTACACCTTGGGAATCGGTGTGCTCCAAGGGTTTAGCCGCGGGGTGGGACCCGCGATCGCACGTAACGCGGAGTTCCCACCCACGCCGATGTCGCCGCCGACATAGTTGGCGTTGTGATCGGCCATCTGCGCGGCGGGCACGGCGCGGGCAGCCACCACGATGTCGCGGAAGCCGGGCGCGAACCCCTCCACCGCCCTGGTCACCGCGTCTGTCGCGTCGAGGGTCGAGCCCGACGGCACGTGCGCGTAGGTCCAGAACGGACGGCGACCCTTGTCGTCGATCCGCCCCGGATCGGCCGCATGCGGCGAAGACGCCAGCACCATCGGCCATTCGGCGTGGCGGCCCGCGGCGATGTCTGCCTCGGCGCGCGCCATCTGTTCGCGGGTGCCGCCGAGGTGGAAAGTCGGCGCCTGCCGCAGCCGTGGGTCAGACCAGGGTATGTCGTCGCTGAGCACGAAGTCGACCTTCGCAATCCCCGGCCCAAACCGGTAGCGGCGCAACGCGTTAGCGTAGCGAGGCGGAAGCGCGTCGCCGTATATCGGTAACAGTGCGGTGGGTGCGGTGTCGAAAGCGACGACCGAACCCGTTGGCGGCGAAGTGACTTCGGCGCCGGCCGTCAGCTCACCCCCGTGTGCGCGCAGGTCGGCGATCAGCGCGTCGCTGATGGCGCGGGTACCGCCCACGGGGATGGGCCAGCCAACCGCATGGGCCAGGACGGCAAGCATCATGCCCGCACCGGCCGACGTTAACGACGGCATCCGCGAAATCACATGCGCGGCAACGCCGGTGAACAGTGCGCGGGCGTCGTCGCCGCGCAGTGTTCCCCACGCCGGGGTGCCCTGCGCCAGCATCGCGATACCCAGGCGCAGGGTGGGCAGTACCGAATTGGGCACCGAACGCTTGTCGCCGAGCAGCAGTCCGACGACAGAGCGCCAGTCGCTCACCAACGGGCCGAGCAGGCGACGCCAGGACGCGCCGTCGGTCAATTCGGCGCAGGTGTGTTCGATATCGACGTACGCAATGGCCGCCGGGCGGCCCGGCAACGGGTTGGCGTACGCGATCTGGGGCACCGTCAGCTGCACACCGCGCTGGGGCAGGTCGAACTCCGCGAAGAACGGCGATGCCAACGCCAGCGGGTGAACCGCCGAGCAGATGTCGTGTGAGACTCCGGGAAATTCGGAGTCGACGGCGGTACGGGCGCCGCCGCCGAAGGTCGACTGGGCCTCGAGAACCTGTACTTTTAGTCCGGCACGGGCGCAGATTACGGCTGTGGCGAGCCCGTTCGGCCCGCTGCCGACGACGGTGACGTCCACCCACCGATTACAGCCGATTGTGTCGATGGCCGCGACCCGTCCCCCGCAAGCCTGTGGTACCCCCCGCTACGCTGTCCGCGTGAACCTGCCTGTTGTGTTGATCGCCGACAAACTCGCCCAATCGACCGTCGCAGCCCTGGGAGACCAGGTCGAGGTGCGCTGGGTAGACGGTCCCGACCGGGAGAAGCTGCTGGCCGCGGTGCCCGAGGCGGACGCGCTGCTGGTGCGGTCGGCGACCACTGTCGACGCCGAGGTGCTGGCCGCGGCCCCCAAACTCAAGATCGTCGCCCGCGCCGGAGTGGGGTTGGACAACGTGGACGTGGACGCAGCCACCGCGCGCGGCGTGTTGGTGGTCAACGCCCCGACGTCGAACATCCACAGCGCCGCTGAGCACGCGTTGGCGCTGCTGCTGGCCGCATCCCGGCAGATCCCGGCGGCCGATGCCACGCTGCGCGAGCGCACCTGGAAGCGGTCGTCGTTCTCGGGCACCGAGATTTTCGGCAAAACCGTCGGCGTCGTGGGGTTGGGCCGGATCGGTCAGCTGGTCGCCCAGCGGATCGCCGCCTTCGGCGCTCATATCGTCGCCTACGACCCCTATGTGGCACCTGCGCGGGCAGCGCAGCTCGGCATCGAGCTGCTGCCCCTGGACGAGCTGCTCGGCCGGGCCGACTTCATCTCTGTCCATCTGCCGAAGACGCCCGAAACCGCTGGCCTGATCGACAAGGAGGCGCTGGCCAAGACCAAGCCGGGCGTGATCATCGTCAATGCCGCCCGCGGCGGCCTGGTGGACGAGGCGGCGCTGGCCGAAGCTGTGCGCAGCGGACATGTCCGCGCCGCCGGTCTCGATGTGTTCGCCACCGAACCCTGCACTGACAGCCCGCTGTTCGAGCTGCCGCAGGTGGTGGTCACACCGCATCTGGGCGCGTCCACCGCCGAGGCTCAGGACCGGGCCGGGACCGACGTGGCCGAGAGTGTGCGATTGGCGCTGGCGGGGGAGTTCGTGCCCGATGCGGTCAACATCGGCGGCGGGGTCGTCAACGAAGAGGTGGCGCCCTGGCTGGATCTGGTGCGCAAGCTCGGGGTACTGGCCGCCGCGCTGTCCGACGAATTGCCGGCGTCGCTGTCGGTGCAAGTATCCGGTGAGCTGGCCGCCGAAGACGTTGAGGTGTTGAAGCTTTCGGCTTTGCGCGGCCTGTTCTCGGCGGTAATCGAGGATGCCGTGACATTCGTCAACGCGCCGGCGCTGGCCGCCGAACGTGGGGTGTCCGCCGAGATCACCAAGGCCTCCGAAAGCCCCAATCACCGCAGCGTCGTCGATGTGCGCGCGGTCGGTGCCGACGGGTCGGTCGTCAACGTGGCCGGCACGCTGTCCGGGCCGCAACAGGTGCAAAAGATCGTGCAGATCAACGGCCGCAACTTCGATCTGCGGGCTCAGGGGACCAACCTGGTGATCAACTACGCTGACCAGCCCGGAGCCTTGGGCAAGATCGGCACCCTGCTCGGCGCGGCCGGCGTCAACATTCAAGCCGCGCAGCTCTCCGAGGACACCGAGGGGCCAAGCGCGACCATCCTGCTGAGGCTCGACCAGGATGTGCCTGCCGACGTACGTTCGGCGATCAGCGCGGCGGTCGGCGCCAACATGCTTGAAGTGGTTGATCTTTCGTGAAGCTCGCCGTTATCCCCGGCGACGGGATCGGCCCCGAGGTCGTGGCCGAGGCGGTCAAGGTACTCGACGTGGTCCGGCCGGGAGTCGAGAAGACCAGCTATGACCTTGGCGCTCGCCGGTATCACGCGACTGGCGAGGTATTGCCCGAGTCGGTGGTCGGCGAGCTGCGCGAGCACGATGCCATCCTGCTCGGTGCGATCGGTGACCCGTCGGTTCCCAGCGGGGTCCTCGAGCGAGGTCTGTTGCTGCGCCTGCGATTCGAGCTCGATCACCACGTCAACCTTCGTCCCGGTCGGTTGTATCCCGGGGTGAGCAGTCCGCTCGCCGGCAATCCGGACATCGATTTCGTGGTGGTGCGCGAGGGCACCGAAGGCCCATACACCGGCAATGGCGGCGCAATTCGCGTCGGGACGCCCAACGAAGTCGCGACCGAGGTCAGCGTGAACACTGCGTTCGGTGTGCGTCGGGTGGTGGCCGACGCGTTTGGACGGGCCCAGCGGCGTCGCAAACATCTGACGTTGGTGCACAAGACGAATGTGCTGAGCTTCGCAGGCAGACTATGGTCGCGCATCGTCGCCGAGGTCGGCGAAGAATATCCCGCCGTCGAGGTGGCGTATCAACACGTCGACGCCGCAACCATTTTCCTGGTGACCGACCCCGGACGGTTCGATGTGATTGTCACCGACAACCTGTTCGGCGACATCATCACCGACCTGGCCGCCGCAGTATGCGGCGGTATCGGCTTGGCCGCCAGTGGGAATATCGACGCGACCCGGACCAATCCTTCGATGTTCGAGCCGGTGCACGGCAGCGCGCCGGATATCGCGGGTCAGGGTATCGCTGATCCGACTGCAGCGATCATGTCGGTGGCGCTGCTGCTGGCCCATCTTGGCGAGGACGAGGCGGCGGCTCGGGTGGATCGGGCTGTCGAGACTTATTTGGCAAGTCGCGGGGACGAACGGCTTGCCACCGGCGCCATCGGCGAACGGATTGCAGCCGCGCTCTAGTCTCCAAACCGGGCGGAAGCAGCCGTGTCGGCACCAACGGCACGGCCACCAGCGGGAACAATCCGCACAGTACCCAGGCCGACGGGTACTTCGCTGCGGTGATCAACGCACCGAAGATCGGCGGTCCGGCGGCCGCCGTCACTCGTTGGGCGGTGTTCTGGATGCCCAGGGCACGTCCGCTCCAGAACGGCCCGGCGAATTCGGTGATGGCCGTCGCCTCCAACCCGTTGTCGAGCACCGCGACCACCGCAATGGCGACCATGAGCACTGCCTGATAACTCGAATTCAGGTAGTCGGCCCAGGCCAGGAGAAAGAGCGTCACAGCGGCGGAGGCGGCAATGATGCGCACCGGTCGCATTCGCGACCCGACGCGATCCGACCAGCGGCCCGCCATGACGCGGCCCAGCGCGCCGAGCAGCTGCGAAAGCGTGACCAAACTGCCGGCGGCAGCGACCGACCAATGCAGGTTTTTGATCAGCCAAACGAGCATGAAGGTCACTGTGACGGTCTGGGGCATCATCATCAGCGCCGATACGACGTGGATGCGCCAGAGCACCGACGACCCCCGATAGGGGCTGGCCAGTTCCTGTTCGGTGGCTGTCTTGCGGGACTTGCGCGGCGCGTCCCTGACTCCGATGAGGCTGACCGCCGCCGCGACGGCGCACATGACTGCGGGAACCATCAAACCCGCGTGCGCGCCACCATGCTCGGCACGCTCGGGAATCACCAAGGCGCCCAACGCGATCCCGAGTGGCTGTGCGGTTTGGCGGATTCCCATCGCCAATCCGCGCTGCTCCGGCGGGAACCACCCCGACACCAACCTGCCACCAGCGCTGTTACAGCTGGCCGCGGCCATGCCGCCGAGAAATAAGAAAACACCCATCATCAGCAGCGAGTGCACCGAAGCTGCGGCATACGCCGCCGCTGCGGTGAGTGCCGAGCCCAAGGTCAACACGATGCGCTCGCCTACATGGTCCAGCACGTATCCCCAGGCGACCAGCGTGACGACCATGCCCCAGGTGGGCATCGACGCCAACAGACCCGCCTGGGCGAGCGGCGTTCCACGCGCAGCTTCCAGCCTCGGGATCAAGAAGGCGACGACATTGATGAAGAGAAAGGAGCTTGAGGTTACGACCAGCGAGACGATCAAGATCGACCAGCGTGTGGCCGCGCTGGTCGGCTCCCTCGGCATCCAACCATGCTTACATGTCATAGGCATGGCTGAAAGGCGACTTGTCGGCAAGCCTCAGACGTTTTTGGTGAGGGCCCGCTGCGCCCGGCTTCGCCGCGCTGGCGACCCTCACGGTGTTCGATGGTGAGGGCCCGCTGCGCCCGGCTTCGCCGCGCTGGCGACCCTCACTAGGCTCAACCGAATGCGCCTTGGTCGAATCGCCAGCCCAGACGGTGTCGCTTTCGTCAGCATCGAGGGTGACCCGGAAAATCCCGCCGAAATGACCGCGCGGGAGATCGCTGAGCATCCATTCGGCACGCCGACATTCACCGGCCGATCTTGGCCACTGGCCGATGTCCGACTGCTGGCCCCGATCCTGGCCAGCAAGGTGGTCTGTGTCGGCAAGAATTATGCCGACCACATCGCCGAAATGGGCGGTGCGACCGGCCCCGTACCGGCGGACCCGGTGATCTTCCTCAAACCGAACACCGCGATCATCGGTCCCAACGTTCCGATTCGCTTGCCCGCCAATGCATCACCCGTCCACTTCGAAGGTGAGTTGGCGATAGCAATCGGTCGGCCGTGCAAAGACGTTCCAGCCGCCCGGGCCGCCGAGAACATCCTCGGTTACACGATCGCCAACGACGTGTCTGCGCGCGATCAGCAGAAATCCGACGGCCAATGGACCCGGGCCAAAGGGCACGACACCTTCTGTCCGGTCGGACCTTGGATCGTCACCGACCTGAGTCCTCTGGACCCGGCCGACCTGGAACTGCGCACCGAGGTGAACGGCGACATCAAACAAAGCAGCCGCACCTCGTTGATGATTCACGACGTCGGCGCCATCGTCGAATGGATCTCGGCGGTAATGACATTGCTTCCCGGTGACCTGATCCTCACCGGCACACCCGCCGGTGTCGGTCCGATCGAGGACGGTGACACCGTCGCCATAACTGTGCAGGGAATTGGCACACTCACCAATCCCGTAGTCCGCAAAGGAAAGCCGTGACTGCCCCTGAAGCCAAAGTCCGGGTTCGGTTCTGCCCGTCGCCCACCGGCACGCCACACGTCGGGATGGTCCGCACCGCGCTGTTCAACTGGGCCTACGCCCGTCACACCGGCGGCACCTTCGTATTCCGCATCGAGGACACCGACGCCCAACGGGACAGCGAGGAAAGCTATCTGGCGCTGATCGACGCGTTACGCTGGCTCGGCCTGAACTGGGACGAGGGGCCGGGGGTCGGCGGACCCTATGGCCCCTACCGCCAATCGCAGCGCACCGAAATCTACCGTGACGTGGTTGGCAGGCTGCTGGACGCAGGAGAGGCCTACTACGCATTCTCGACACCGGAAGAGGTCGAGGCCCGTCACGTCGCGGCGGGACGTAATCCCAAGCTGGGCTATGACAATTTCGATCGTCACCTGACGGACTCGCAGCGCGCCGCATACCTGGCGGAAGGCCGTCAGCCGGTGGTGCGCTTACGGATGCCCGACCAAGACCTCGTCTGGCACGACCTGGTGCGGGGGACCACCACCTTCGCGGCCGGCACGGTACCCGATTTCGCGTTGACCCGCGCGAGCGGAGATCCCTTGTACACCTTGGTCAACCCGTGCGACGACGCACTGATGAAGATCACGCATGTGCTGCGCGGCGAGGATCTGCTGCCGTCGACTCCGCGCCAGCTGGCGCTGTATCAGGCGCTGATCCGGATCGGGGTTGCGGAGCGCACTCCGGAATTCGCCCATCTCCCAACGGTATTGGGAGAGGGCACCAAGAAACTTTCGAAGCGTGACCCGCAGTCCAACCTCTTCGCCCATCGCGAACGCGGATTCATCCCTGAGGGTCTGCTGAATTACCTTGCGTTGCTCGGCTGGTCGATCGCCGATGATCGCGACCTGTTCAGCCTCGACGAGATGGTGGCCGCGTTCGACGTCGCCGACGTCAACTCCAACCCCGCCCGGTTCGACCAGAAGAAGGCGGACGCGATCAACGCCGAGCACATCCGCATGCTAGACGCCGACGATTTCACCACCAGGCTGCGCGACTATCTGGACGTGCACGGCCACCACATCGAATTGGATGACGCGCGGTTCGCCGTCGCGGCTCACTTGGTTCAGACCCGCATCGTCGTCCTCGCCGACGCGTGGGAGTTGCTGAAATTCCTCAACGACGACCAATATGCGATCGACCCCAAAGCCGCTGCCAAGGAGCTGGGATCGGACGGGGACCGGGTGCTCGAGGCCGCGCTGACCGCGCTGGACGGCGTGGTGGACTGGACCGCGGCCAATGTCGAGGCAGTCCTGAAGTCCGCGCTTATCGAGGATCTGGGTCTCAAACCGCGCAAGGCGTTCGGCCCGGTCAGGGTGGCGGCGACCGGAACATCGATCAGCCCGCCGTTGTTCGAATCACTCGAGCTGCTGGGTCGCGACCGCACTTTGCAGCGGCTGCGAAACGCGGTGGGCCGTCGGGAGTGATGGAACGGCGATGAGGATTGCGCGTCGAGTCTTTGGTAGTCTGCACGTCGGCCGACAACCGCGGGCAAGGGCGTTCGCCGGACACTTTTTGGGTCTGCGAAAGGTCTCTGACCAGCGGTTTTAGGCAGCCAATGGGGTATGGTGTAATTGGCAACACAGCTGATTCTGGTTCAGCCATTCTAGGTTCGAGTCCTGGTACCCCAGCAAAGTAGATTGGTCTCGCGCAAGGGGTTCGAGCAGAGGTCCCAGCGATCTCCAGCGATTAGGTGGGCCTACCCGGGTGAGATATGCTGACTGCTCGGATCGTGTCTGGCCCCGTCGTCTAGCGGCCTAGGACGCCGCCCTCTCACGGCGGTAGCGTGGGTTCGAATCCCATCGGGGCTACAAAAAACCGAGTAGACATAAATCCCCCAGTTTCCAGGCGGAACGGGGGATTGTTGCGTCTCAGCAAGCGAGGAACTCGCCCTTAGCTCGCGGCGGGTGCGGTAGAGCCGCCTACCGGCATGTGCGGCAACCCCAGCTTGCGGTGATCCCAGGAGCGGGCGCGTCGGCTGACGATACGTACGCCGACGCGCTTGTTCATCATCTGGTCGACCATGGGCTTCAAATCGTCGGTGTAGGGACCTGTATAGCGCTCCCAGACGCTGACCCCCACTCGGTGCAGCGCGTCGGGATCGTCGACAATCTCGGCAACGCCTTCGAAGGACACGCCGCGCAGGGTGTCGTAGGTATCGCCGTCCTCGATCAGGAAGCTCACCCGCGGATCGCGTTTGAGATTGACCGCTTTCTGCGACTTGGCCTTGGTCTCGAGCCAGATTTCGTCGTCGACCACGGCGTACCACATCGCGGTCAGATGTGGTTGGCCGTCACGGCCGATGGTGGCCAGGGTGCCGGTACGGCTCTTGACGACGAACTCGGCGATTTCCGCCTCGGACATGACGATGCTCGCGCGCTGGTTGGTTCCCATGGCGTCAGTTTGTCAGGCCGCGCCGACCGATTCTGCAGTGGTGGCGTCCAGCCTGCGGCCAGGGCGCGGTTGTCGGCGAGTTACTCGCCCTGGATGCAGGCTCGACGCCCAGCTCCGAGGCGCGAATCACAGCCGGCGGGTGAGCGCGTCAGCGGCGGCCAGTAAGTCCGCCGCCCAGCGTGCCCCCGGACGCCGCCCGATCCGGTCGATGGGCCCCGACACCGAGATCGCAGCGATGACGGCACCGCGGCCATCGCGCACCGGCGCCGACACACTCGCGACACCAGGCTCGCGCTCGGCCACGCTTTGCGCCCACCCTCGCCGCCGCACATCAGCCAGCACCCGTCCGGTGAATTTCGCGCTCGGCAAGACCGCCGCTTGGGTGGCCGCGTCGCTGTGAGCCAGCAGCACTTTGGCTCCCGAACCCGCCGTCATCGGCAAGCGCGCCCCGACCGGAACCGTATCGCGAAGGCCTGCAGGGGGTTCCACCGCGGCAATGCAGACCCGCGAAATGCCCTCGCGACGGTACAACTGCACGCTTTCGCCGGTGGTCTCGCGCAACTGCGGCAGCACCACCGAACCCGCCGCCAGTAGCGGATCGTTGACATGAGCCGCGAGTTCGGTGACCGCGGGTCCGAGACACCACCGGCCCTCGTCGTCGCGGCCCAACAGGCGATGAAACTCACACGCGGCGGCCAGCCGGTGCGCGGTAGCCCTGGGCAATCCAGTCCGCTCGCACAATTCGGCCAGCCCGCACGGAGATTCCGCGATGGTATGCAAAATGTCGACGGCTTTGTCGAGGACGCCGATACCGCTATGCTGTCTCACAAAGAGATATTAGCGTCTCGCATTCTGAGATTACCAATCCGGGTGCCCGGCGCGCCGCGAATGACTGAACAGAGGCGACTTCGAGATGGAATCCACTACCGGCAGGCCGCGCACGCTGGCCGAGAAGGTTTGGGACGACCACGTTGTGGTCCGCGGACAAGACGGGGCGCCCGACCTGATCTATATCGATCTGCATCTGGTGCACGAGGTGACCAGCCCGCAGGCCTTCGACGGCCTGCGCCTGGCGGGGCGCCCGGTGCGCCGCCCCGACCTGACGCTGGCCACCGAGGATCACAACGTGCCCACTATCGACATCGACAAGCCGATCGCCGATCTCGTGTCGCGAACCCAGGTGGAGACATTGCGGCGCAACTGCGCGGAATTCGGTGTCCGGCTATATCCGATGGGAAATATCGAGCAGGGCATCGTGCATGTCGTGGGGCCGCAACTGGGCCTTACCCAACCGGGCATGACGATCGTCTGCGGCGACAGCCATACCTCTACCCATGGCGCGTTCGGTGCGTTGGCTATGGGTATCGGAACGTCGGAGGTCGAGCACGTGCTGGCCACCCAGACGCTGCCGCTGCGCCCGTTCAAGACCATGGCCGTCAATGTCGACGGCCAGTTGCCCGATGGCGTGACGGCCAAGGACATCATTCTGGCGTTGATCGCCAAGATCGGCACCGGCGGCGGCCAGGGTCATGTCATCGAATACCGGGGCAGCGCCATCGAATCGCTGTCCATGGAAGGGCGGATGACGGTCTGCAACATGAGCATCGAAGCCGGCGCACGTGCCGGCATGGTCGCTCCCGACGAGGTCACCTACGAGTTCCTGCGAGGCCGCCCGCACGCGCCGACGGGCGCGCAGTGGGACGCCGCGTTCGCATACTGGCAGCAGTTACGCACCGACCCCGGAGCCCTCTTCGACACGGAGGTCTATCTGGATGCGGGCGCGTTGAGCCCCTTCGTCACCTGGGGCACCAACCCCGGACAGGGTGTGCCGCTGGCCGCGGCCGTGCCGGATCCGGAGCTGATGACCGACGACGGGGAGCGTCAGGCCGCCGAGAAAGCATTGGCATACATGGACCTTCGGCCTGGAACGGCCATGCGCGATATCTCGGTAGACGCCGTATTCGTCGGGTCTTGCACCAACGGTCGCATCGAAGATCTGCGGGTGGTGGCCGACATCTTGCGCGGCCGCAAGGTGGCATCAGGAGTGCGGATGCTGGTCGTTCCGGGTTCGATGCGGGTGCGCGCACAGGCCGAAGCCGAAGGGCTGGGCGAGATTTTCGCGGCCGCGGGTGCCGAGTGGCGGCAGGCGGGATGCTCAATGTGCCTGGGGATGAACCCCGATCAACTCGCGCCCGGGGAGCGATGCGCGGCGACGTCTAACCGCAATTTCGAAGGGCGGCAGGGCAAGGGGGGTCGCACTCATCTGGTGTCCCCGGCTGTTGCCGCCGCCACCGCGGTTCGCGGCACCCTTTCCGCGCCCTCAGATTTGAATTGATTCGCCAGAACAGGAACGAATATGGAAGCCTTTCACACCCACACCGGGATCGGCGTGCCGCTGAGACGGTCCAATGTCGATACCGATCAGATCATCCCCGCGGTATTTCTGAAGCGTGTCACCCGAACCGGTTTCGAGGACGGCTTGTTCGCGACCTGGCGATCGGATCCCTCATTTGTGCTAAATCTCAGCCCCTTTGACCGGGGTTCGGTGTTGGTCGCCGGACCCGATTTCGGTACCGGGTCATCGCGTGAGCATGCGGTCTGGGCGCTCATGGACTACGGGTTCCGGGTGGTTATCTCATCTCGGTTCGGTGACATTTTCCGGGGCAACGCGGGCAAGGCGGGTCTGTTGGCCGCCGAAGTTGCCCAAGACGATGTGGAACTACTTTGGAAGCTGATAGAGCAGAGTCCGGGCTTGGAAATCACTGTCAATCTTCAAGATCGAAATGTCACCGCGGGAACAGTGGTGCTGCCGTTCAAGATTGACGATCACACCGCCTGGCGACTTCTCCAAGGACTCGACGATATAGCCCTTACGCTGCGGAAACTCGACGAGATCGAGGCTTTCGAGGCCGCCTATCCGGACTGGAAGCCGCGCACTGGGCCCACTTCCTGACGCCTCGCAGAGGGGCGAATTCCGCCTCGGTCGGCGCGGTCAAGCGAAGCGGATTTCCCGGCCACACCACCGATCAAGGGCGGCAACCGGATTGCGGAAATTCAGATTGCTGGGGCCTGAAATTGCGCGTGGCTCTTGGAAATCAAGTGGGTAAGGGTTTACCGTGTCTGCTAGTCGGTTCCGAAACGAGGACCACTGGCTTGGAGGGTTTGGATGAACAAAGCAGAGCTCATAGATGTGCTCACACAGAAATTGGGCTCGGACCGACGGCAGGCAACGGCCGCCGTCGAGAATGTCGTCGACACTATTGTGCGCGCGGTGCACAAGGGTGACAGCGTCACCATTACCGGTTTCGGTGTGTTCGAACAGCGGCGTCGCGCGGCACGGGTGGCCCGCAATCCGCGTACCGGCGAGACGGTGAAAGTGAAGCCGACGTCCGTCCCGGCGTTCCGGCCGGGGGCTCAATTCAAAGCGGTTGTGTCTGGGGCACAAAAACTCCCGTCGGAAGGACCTGCTGTGAAGCGTGGTGTCGCAACGAGTACAGCCAAGAGAACCGCCAAGAAGGCGCCCGCCAAGAAGGCGACCAAGTCTGCGGCTAAGAAGACCGCCAGCAAGGCTCCGGCCAGAAAGGCCGCGACCAAGTCTGCGGCCAAGAAGACCGCCAGCAAGGCTCCGGCCAAGAAGGCCGCGACCAAGTCTGCGGCTAAGAAGACCGCCAGCAAGGCCACCGCTTCTGGGGCCAAGAAGGCTGCCGCCAAGACTCTGGCTCGCAAGACGAGCAAGGCTCCGGCCAAGAAGGCTGCGGCAAAGAGGCTTGCCAGCAAGTCACCCGCCAAGAAGGCGACCGCACGGCGGGGCCGCAAGTAACGCAGTAAATCTCAGGCACAGATACCCTTCGGGTGGCGGCTGCCCCCGAAGGGTATCTGCGTGTTATCCCTCTGCGTTGGCGCCCAGCGCGCCGCCGATGTGGTCTGCTGCCACCACTCGGCCCCCGGCCAGTGACAGCACCCACGTGCTGCCTTTGTGGTTGCGGGCTTTGTCGGCGCGTATCCCGTCGCGTTCACACCACCAGGCGATGAGGTCCGGAATTACCTTGCCCTGTGAGCAAATCACCGGTGTGCCCGACTTTTCGGCGATCTGCAGCATCCGGTTTCGGCCGCGTTTGGGGTTCTTGGCGTAGGCCTCCTCGGTGAGGCCCGGCTCGTTGTGAATGGGCACACCCAGTTCGGCCGCCAGGGGTTCCAGCGTCTGGTGGCAGCGCACCCGGTCGGCGGCATAGGCGTCAGTGGCACCGAAGGCCAGCAGCTGTGGAACCAGTGCCTCGGCCTGCGCCCGTCCCTTCTTGTCCAACGGCCGTTTGGTGTCGTCCCCTTTGTAGCGTGCCTTGCTGCCCGCCGTCCCATGCCGGACCACTAACACGGTGTGCGTATCTGCGGGCTGTTTGCCGAACCGGCGCAATACCTTTCGATCCTGTGGGTAGTCGAGCTTCTTCATCGCCTCGGCGAACGGCAACCAGACCATCTCGTCGACCTCGTTACCGGGGACGAAATCCCCACCGATGCTGCGCGCCGCCCAGTAACACACTTTCTTGATGCCTTGATCGATCGGGTAGGTCACCGTAGCCAGCCGCCTGCCGAGGATGGCACGGTGACCCGTCTCCTCGAATACCTCTCGCGCGGCGGCCACCGGCGCGGTCTCGCCGGGGTCCACTTTCCCTTTGGGCAGCGACCAGTCGTCGTACCGCGGCCGGTGGATCACCGCTATTTCGACGGGGTTCTTGGCCGATTTGACCTGCGCGGGTCGCCACAACACTGCCCCGGCGGCGCAAACCACCCGGTTCCCCGAGCGGCGGCGGGTGGACGAGTTCTGGGGCGACACCTCAACTCCTGCAGGTCAATTCGGGCACGGCTGCTCGTGCTCGGAGGATATGGCCTTCGCACAGCGTCGTCAGGGGCTGCGGTGACGCTCCATCAGTGATACCTGGTGGTCGCGCACGTTCTCGCCTTCCCGGGGCGCAGCAGTCCACTGTCCGTCGGACCCGAGTTCCCAGCACCGGGTCGCGGGGTCCAACGCGGACTCGAACAAATCGTCCAGCTGGATGGTGAGTCTCGGGTCTTTGACTTGAGCCATCACCTCGACTCGGCGGTCGAGATTGCGGTGCATCATGTCGGCGCTGCCGATCCAGAATTCGTCGATGGCGTTGAAGTGGATGATCCGCGAGTGTTCCAGGAAACGGCCGAGAATCGAGCGGACGACGATGTTCTCGGATATGCCTTCGGCACCCGG
Organism: Mycobacterium sp. 852002-51163_SCH5372311; assembly: GCF_001667115.1. GTDB lineage: Bacteria > Actinomycetota > Actinomycetes > Mycobacteriales > Mycobacteriaceae > Mycobacterium. Next base: position 25,788 of record NZ_LZIJ01000025.1, read on the forward strand.
GCGGAGCGCGCAGATGCCACGCACCACGATTTCGACCCGCACACCTTCCTGCGACGCACGGTAGAGCGCATCGATAACCTGTTCGTCGACAAGCGCGTTCATTTTGAGCCGGATTCGCCCGCCCCCGTTTTTCCGGTGGGCGGCAACTTCGCGCTCGACACGCTCGATGATCCCGGTGCGAATGCCTCGAGGGGCTACCAACAGGTTGCGGTACTCCAACTTACGGGAGTAGCCGGTCAGCGAGTTGAACAAGTCCGTCAGGTCCGCACCGATGTCGGGAGCGGCGGTCAGCAGACCGACGTCCTCGTAGAGCCGAGCGGTCTTACCGTTGTAATTGCCGGTTCCGATGTGGCAGTAGCGCCGGATCGTCGGTCCTTCGCGGCGCACCACCAGGCATGTCTTGCAATGCGTTTTGAGTCCGACGAATCCGTACACGACGTGTACGCCTGCCTGCTCGAGCTCACGCGCCCAACGGATATTGGCTTGTTCGTCAAAGCGCGCCTTGATCTCGACCAGGGCCACCACTTGCTTTCCGGCTTCGGCGGCGTCGATGAGCGCGCGCACAATCGGCGAATCACCGGATGTGCGGTACAGCGTTTGTTTGATCGCCAGCACGTTGGGATCGGCGGCGGCCTGCTCGATGAATCGCTGCACGCTGGTGGAGAACGAGTCGTACGGATGGTGTACCAGCACGTCACCTTCGCGCAGTGTCGCGAAGATGCTCTTGGGCGTCTCGCCCTCGGCGAAGGCGGGATGGGTCGCGGGAACGAACGTCCGGTCTTTGAGAGCCGGCCGGTCCAGGCCGTAGATCTGCCACAGCGACGACAAGTCCAGCAGCCCCGGCACTTCGATGACATCCCCGGGGTGTACGTCGAGTTCGCGCAGCAGCAATTCCAGCATGCCCTCGGTCATGTCGTCGGCGACCTCGAGCCGCACCGGCGAACCGAACCGCCGTCGCGCCAATTCCCGCTCCAGCGCCTGCAGCAGGTCTTCGTCGCGGTCCTCTTCCACCTCGAAATCGGCGTTGCGGGTAATGCGGAACGCGTGATGCTCGACAATCTCCATGCCCGGGAACAACACCGGGAGGAAGGCCGCGATCAACTCTTCCATCGGCAGGAACCGCACCTTGGCGTGGCCTTCGGCCTCGGCAGATATTTCGGCGCCTTCCCCGGCGCCCAGTTCTACGAAACGATCGACGTTGTCGGGCACCTTGACCCTGGCGAAGTGCTGTCCGCCGTCGTCGGGTTGCCTGACGGTGATCGCCAGGTTCAGGCTCAGCCCGCTCACAAACGGGAACGGATGTGCGGGGTCGACCGCGAGCGGTGTCAGCACGGGGAACACCTGCTCGTGGAAATAGGTCGACAACTGCTCGCGCTCAGCCTGATCCAGATCGTCCCACGTGACGATCGAGATACCCTCTTCGCCGAGCGCCGGTAGCACCGAATCCAGGAACACTCGTGCATGCCGGCTGGCGATGTGCTGTGTCTGTTCACCGATGCGGCGCAACTGCTCACGCGGTGTCAGCCCGTCGGCGGACCGGACCGATAGGCCCATCTGGTCGCGCCGTTTCAGCCCGGCCACCCGGACCATGTAGAACTCGTCGAGGTTGGAGGCGAAGATCGCCAGGAACTTCGCCCGCTCCAATAGCGGCAGCGAGTTGTCGTCGGCCAGCGCGAGCACCCGCGCGTTGAAGTCCAGCCAGCTCAGTTCCCGGTTGAGGTAGCGGTCCTCTGGCAGCGCGTCGGTGATCGCCGCGGGAGTGGCGGCCGGTGGCGCTGCCAACGCCGAGTCGCCGGGAGACCACAGATCCTCGTCGGGCCGCGCCTCAGCTTCGATTTCAGTCACCCTGCGATCATTGCTCATCGCCCGTCGTGCGGCCAGCGCAGCGGGCACACTTATATATCGCTTTGCTCGTCAAGCCGCCCTCGTCAGCGGTGTGCGATGGCGCGCGCGGTCGCGGGCCCGATCCCCAGCCGGCGGGCGGCCGCCAGGTCGGCTGGCGTGTCGACGTCGCAGCGCAGGCCGGGCCAGGCTCCCGTCAGCTCGATGGCGCCCGAACGGCGATGCCGCGCCGAAGAATCCGACCCGAACTGGGGGTCCAGCGCGCTGCCGAAAGCGCAGAGTGCCGAGGTGCCGGTGCCCAGCCGGTCGGCGACGAAGCTGCGCCGGTGGTGACGCGCGGCCGCGATCGCCTCGTCCAGCTCCTGTGTCTGTAGCGCAGGCAAATCACCTTGCAGCACAACAAGATTGGGACATGATCCGGCGACGGCTCGTTCGGCCGCGGCGATGGCGTGGTTGAGTGGGTCGCGATGGCCCTCGGGCGTCGGGTCGGTCAGCACCTCGGCACCGAGGTCGGCTGCCGCGGCCGCCGCGGCTTGGTCGGGCGTGACAACGGTGATCGACCGCAGTGATCGAACGCGCGTCGCCGCGGTCAGCGTGTCCTGCAGCATGGCCAGCACCACGTTCTCCCGGGTGCGCGCCGAGAACACCGGTGCCAGTCTCGTCTTGGCCGCGGCCAGTCGCTTGACGGCGATGATCAGGGCGATATCGCTTGCACCGTCGGCCCGTGTGCCGCTCATGCGATTATCCTGCCAGCGGACATCTCCAGGCCGGTGCCGCCTCCCACGCAGGCGTTAATCTGAAGCGCCGACAAGGCAATAGCGGGCTCACTGAGGAGGGCGGATGGCCGGCACAACAGGCGCCGTGACGGTGATGGGCGCCGGTGCGTGGGGTACGGCGCTGGCCAGGGTGCTCGCCGACGCCGGCGGGCCAGAGACACAGGTCATCCTGTGGGCGCGTCGCTCCGAGGTCGCCGAACAGATCAACGCCACCCGATACAACGGCGACTATCTGCCCGGTGCGCCGCTGCCGCCGAGCATCCGCGCGACCTCGGACGCCGAAGAAGCGCTGAGCGGCGCGACGACGGTGTTGCTGGGCGTGCCGGCGCAAACGATGCGCGGCAATCTCGAGCGGTGGGCGCCGTTGTTGTCACATGGCGCGACCCTGGCCAGCCTGGCCAAGGGCATCGAACTGGACACCTTGATGCGGATGAGCCAGGTCATCGTTGCGGTGACCGGTGTGGACCCCAGTCAGGTCGCGGTGATTTCGGGGCCGAACCTGGCCAGCGAGATCGCCGAGCGCCAGCCCGCTGCCACCGTCATCGCATGCAGCGACTCGGGCCGGGCGGTCGCCCTACAGCGCATGCTTAACAGCGGATACTTCCGGCCGTACACCAACTCCGACGTCGTCGGCACGGAAATCGGCGGGGCGTGCAAGAACGTCATCGCGCTCGCGTGTGGCATGGCGGCCGGTGTCGGCCTGGGCGAGAACACCGCAGCGGCGATCATCACGCGGGGACTCGCGGAGATCATGCGGCTCGGCATCGCGCTCGGTGCCAAGGGAGCGACGCTGGCCGGTCTGGCCGGAGTCGGCGACCTGGTGGCCACCTGCACCTCGCCGTATTCGCGCAACCGGTCGCTGGGCGAGCGCCTGGGCCGTCGCGAGAACGTGCAGTCGGCGTTGCAGGTCAAGGATGGTCATGTCGTCGAGGGGGTGACGTCGTGTCAGTCGGTGCTGGCGCTGGCGTCCAGCTACGACGTCGAGATGCCCCTTACTGACGCGGTGCACCGGGTCTGCCACAAAGGGCTCTCGGTCGACGAGGCGATGGCATTGCTGCTGGGCCGCAGCACCAAGCCCGAATGAGCGGGTTCGAGTGGCTCTCGAGACTGCGGCCACGGCGTTCGCGAGGCCCGCAAGCTAGCCCTGGACGCAGGCTCGACGCCAAGGCCGCAGGCTCGACGACAGCGCAACCGGTAGCCTCTGAAGGTTGTGACCCAATCCGGCCCGCCCGCGACGCCGCGCGACCGGCGCGTGCGCGTGGCCGTCGTGTTCGGCGGGCGCAGCAACGAGCACGCTATTTCGTGTGTGTCCGCGGGCAGCATTTTGCGCAATCTAGACCCGGAGCGGTTCGAGCTGATCGCGGTGGGCATCACCCCCGAAGGGTCCTGGGTGCTCACCGACGGCGACCCGGATGCGCTGGCCATCACCAACCGGCAGTTGCCCGAGGTGACTTCCGAGTCGGGCACCGAGCTGGCGCTGCCGGCCGACCCGCGCCGCCGTGGCCAGTTGGTGTCGTTACCGGCCGGCGCCGGCCTGAAAGCCGGAGAGGTTTTGGCGTCGGTCGACGTGGTGTTCCCGGTACTGCACGGTCCGTACGGCGAGGACGGCACCATCCAGGGGCTGCTCGAGCTGGCCGGCGTGCCCTACGTCGGCGCTGGTGTGCTGGCCAGTGCGGCGGGAATGGACAAAGAATTCACCAAGAAGTTGCTGGTCGCCGAGGGGCTGCCGGTTGGTCCGCATGCGGTGCTGAAGCCCTCCCGCCTCGCGTTGCAACCCGAGGAGCGCGAGCGGTTGGGCTTGCCGGTGTTCGTCAAACCCGCGCGCGGCGGCTCGTCGATCGGTGTGAGCCGGGTGTCGAGCTGGGACCAGTTGCCCGCCGCGGTCGCCGGCGCTCGTCGCCATGACCCGAAGGTGATCGTCGAGGCGGCGGTCAACGGCCGCGAGCTGGAGTGCGGTGTCCTCGAAATGCCTGACGGCACAGTGGAAGCCAGCACTCTCGGCGAGATCCGGGTGGCCGGGGTACGCGGACGCGAGGACGCGTTCTACGACTTCGCGACCAAGTATCTCGACGACGCGGCCGAACTCGACGTGCCGGCCAAGGTCGACGACGAGGTGGCCGATGCGGTACGGGAACTGGCAATCCGGGCGTTTCGGGCGATCGACTGCCAGGGCCTGGCCCGGGTGGATTTCTTCCTCACCGAAGACGGACCGGTGATCAACGAAATCAACACGATGCCCGGCTTCACCACGATCTCGATGTACCCGCGGATGTGGGCGGCCAGTGGTGTCGACTACCCAACACTGTTGGCCACCATGGTGGAAACGGCGCTGGCCCGCGGCGTGGGACTGCGCTAAGAGGGCGCTGTCGCGCGGCGGCTAACGCGCCGGCGCCGGATCGATGGGCACCGCGCCGACGGTGCGATCGATCACGTCCGAGAGCTCCTGAATCGGTGCCGGCCCGGATCCTGGCGGCAGCGTCAACGCCACATAGACCGGGCGGTCCACCGCATACCAGGTGGACCGGCCGGTGTCCCCTTCCGACTGCGCGTTCACCCGGAACCACTGCACCCGGTCGACCACCTGGATCGGGGAGCCCACCACGAAATCGGCCGGGCGGTCCAACCCGCAGCGCAGCACCACCGGCTCGCCGTCCGGCCCGGCCCGCCAGGCCGCGGCCCCGTCCGGCGCAGGTTGCGCCAACGGCGCGCGCTGATAGCTTCCGAGCCGCTGCGGCAGCGCCGCCGTCAGGGCTTTGCATGCAGGTGCGGCGGCCCGGGGCGCCGGAACGCCGGGAAGGGCAACGGGCTGCGGTGGTGCCTCCCGATTGGCCGCGATGACCAGAATGACGCCGATTGCCGTCACGCCCAGCAGCGCCGCGGCAATGACAAGAGCGCGTGGCGGGCCGTCCGAGTCGACTGTCACCTGCGTGGCTACCTCGGACTCTCATACACTGGCGCGGTCCGCCCGGGCGGGCAGGGACCAAACTTACCCGAGGCCCTTGCGGTTGGAGGTGGCGTGCGCGACGACACAGCAGGGCAGCCTTCGACGCTGCAGCAGCTCGGTGAGTTCGCGGTGATCCGGCGTTTGGCGCAGGGCCGCCGGCAACCCGCCGCAGTGCTGCTGGGCCCCGGCGACGATGCGGCGGTGGTGTCCGCCGGCGACGGTCGCACGCTGGTGTCGACCGATGTGCTGGTGCAGGACCGCCACTTTCGGCTGGACTGGTCGACACCGCACGACGTCGGCCGCAAGGCGATCGCGCAGAATGCCGCCGACATCGAAGCGATGGGCGGGCGGCCGACCGCGTTCGTGGTGGGGTTCGGAGCGCCTGGGGACACCCCGGCGCATCAGGTGGATGCGCTTGCCGACGGGATGTGGGACGAGGCGCAGCGGATCGGTGCCGGCATCGCGGGCGGGGATCTGGTCAGCTGTCCGCAGTGGGTGCTGTCGGTGACCGTGCTGGGCGAGCTCGACGGCCGCGCGCCGGTGCTGAGATCAGGGGCGAAGGCCGGCTCAACGCTGGCCGTCGCGGGTGAGCTTGGTCGTTCGGCGGCCGGTCATGCCTTGTGGCACAACGGAATCGATCAGTTCGACGAACTACGGCGGCGCCACCTTGTGCCGCAACCGCCTTATGGCCAGGGAGCTTCGGCCGCAGCCGCCGGGGCAGAGGCGATGATCGACGTGTCCGACGGCTTGATCGCCGACCTGCGACATGTCGCCGAGGCTTCGGCGGTGGGCATCGACCTGTCCGCGGCGGCGCTGACGGCAGACCGCGATGCGCTGGCAGCGGCCGCTGCGGCGGTGGGCGCCGACCCGTGGCCGTGGGTGCTGGGCGGCGGCGAAGACCATGCGCTGGTCGCCTGTTTCGGCGGGCTGGTGCCCGACGGTTGGCGCGTCATCGGGCGAGTGCTCGACAGCCCGGCCCGGGTGCTCGTGGACGGCGAGCAATGGAAAGGGTACGCGGGTTGGGAATCGTTTTGAGCGGTTAGGGTGGCCCCGTGACCGTCTATGCGATCGCCCAGTTGAGGTTCACCGACCGGGCGGCCTACGACCGATACCAGGCCAGGTTCATGGAGGTGTTCCGTCGTCACCCGGGAACACTGCTGGCCGCCGACGAGTCGCCGCAGGTCGTCGAGGGGGAGTGGGACCGCGAGAAGGTGGTGGTGATGTCGTTTCCCGACGAGGCCGCGTTCTACGGGTGGGCGCGATCGCCGGAGTACCAGGAGATCTCGAAGGATCGGCACGCTGGCGCGGACACAGTGGTGGTGCTCGCCAAAGGCCTGCAGTGACCGCGCGCCCGCTGAGCGAACTGGTCGAGGCCGGCTGGGCCGCCGCGCTGGAACCCGCCGCCGAGCAGGTCGCTCAGATGGGAAGGTTCCTGCGCGACGAGCTCGCGGCCGGGCGCAGGTACCTGCCCGCCGGCCCGAACGTCTTGCGCGCCTTCACTTTCCCCTTCGACCAAGTGCGCGTACTGATCGTCGGGCAGGACCCCTATCCGACGCCGGGACATGCTGTGGGCCTCAGCTTTTCGGTGGCGCCCGACGTGAAGCCGTTGCCCCGCAGTCTGGCCAACATCTTCGACGAGTACACCGCCGACCTCGGCCACCCTCAGCCCTCGTGCGGCGACCTGACGCCCTGGGCGCAGCGCGGTGTGCTGCTGCTGAACAGGGTGCTCACGGTGCGCCCCAGCAATCCGGCGTCGCATCGTGGCAAGGGCTGGGAAGCGGTCACCGAGTGCGCAATCCGGGCACTGGCAGCGCGCTCACAACCGATGGTGGCGATCCTGTGGGGGCGCGACGCGTCGACCCTGAAGCCCATGCTGGCCGCGGGCAAGTGCGTGGCCATCGAGTCGCCGCACCCCTCACCGCTGTCGGCTTCGCGGGGGTTCTTCGGCTCGCGTCCGTTCAGCCGTGCCAACGAATTGCTCACGGGGATGGGCGCCGACCCGATCGACTGGCGACTGCCCTGAATTGGTGCCGAGCAGACGCAAAATCGCACGCGCAGGGCAATTTTTGTGCGACTCTGCGTCTGCTCGCGAGGAATCAGCGCGGGGCGACGATGCCGTTGTCGTAGGCATAGACGATCGCCGCGGCGCGGTCGCGCAGGCCGAGCTTGCCGAAGATCCGGCCGATGTGGCTTTTGACGGTGACGCCCGAGATGCACAGTTCGTCCGCAATCTCGTTGTTGGAGAAGCCTTTTCCGATCAAAGTGAGCACGTCGAGTTCGCGCGCGGTGAGCTCGGCGAGGTCGTTCCGGTGCTTATCCAAGGGCCCAGGGGCCGCTTTGCGGTACGTGCTGAGCACGCGGGAGGTGACCGCGGGGTCCAGATAACTGTCCCCTCTGGCGACGGCCCGCACGGCGCGGATCAGCTCCTCCGCGGAAGAGTCCTTGAGCACAAAGCCCGCCGCCCCGGCCCGCAGTGCTCCGGAGAGCAGCTCGTCCTCGTTGAATGTCGTCAGCGCCAGCACCGGCGGCACCCCGCCCAGCCGGCGCGTCGCCTCGATGCCGTCGACCCGTCGCATCCGCAGGTCCATCACCACGACATCGGGCTGGTGCTCGGCGACCGCCGCGGGTACTTCGTCGCCGTCGGCGCATTCGGCGACGATGGTGAAACCGTCTTTGCGGCGCAGGATTCGGCGCAGTCCGGAGCGCACCAGATCCTGGTCGTCGACGAGCAGCACCGCAACTTCCGGTGTTTCAGGGACATTGAAGCTCACGACTGGTGACACCACCACGGTCGCCATCCGGGGCTGCCGTCCTCGAGCGGTATCTCGGCGTTCACCGACCACCCGTCCGGACTCGGGCCGGCCTCGATGGCTCCGCCGAGCAACTCGACGCGCTGACGCATGCCGCGCAGTCCGCGCCCCTCAGTGTCGGCGGCCGCAACCGCGGCAGGCAGCCGGGTGTTGACGGCCAGTTTGGCTGATGCAGCTGAAATATCAAGCACCACAGATGATCTGGAGTCAGGTGCATGCTTGGCGATGTTGGCCAGCGATTCCTGGGTGATGCGATACAGGGCAAGGCCGACCGCGGCCGACACGCGGCTGGTCGGGCCGTCGATGCGCAGCGTGACGGCCACCCCCGCCCGCTCGAAATCCTCGACGAGCACGCCGATGTCATCGATGCCGGGCTCAGGGGCGGGCGCGGCTTTCTTGGTGCCGTGCGGCCCCGTGTCGAGCAGACCGACGGTGCGCCGGATGTCGGCCATCGCCTGCCGGCCAAGCCGCTCGGCCTGCTCGAGTGCCTCGATCGCGTCGTCGACGTCGCGATCCTGCTGCAGCGCGCGGCGTGCGCCGGTGACGTGCAGCAGCGTGACCGAAAGCGAGTGGGCGATGACGTCGTGCACTTCGCGGGCGATACGCCGTCGTTCGTCGGCCGCGGCGTGCTCGGCCAACACCTCCTGCGCCTTGATCTGTTGCGCCAACAGCACCCGCTGAGTGTGCATGAGATAGCCGATCAGCCAGCCGCCGACGACGAACAACAGATACAGCGCCACCACATCCAGGCGATGCAGCGCGGACGCGGTGAGTAGCAGCGCGGCCGACGACAGGGCGGCCAGGAAGCCACCGACACCGGAGGTCAACGTTCCTACGAGGCCGACCATCAACACCAGCAGGGCCGGCGCGAAATCGGCACGAATCGGCGTCGACGTGGCAAACAGCATCACCGCCGTGGCCGCCGACCAGGCGAACCACATCAGCGCCGGGCGGAATTTCATGTTGAAAAAGAAGAACGCCAAAAGCGGCGCGAGGGCTATCACGGACGCCACCAGGACGCCGGCCAGATCGGCCGCGGGCCGTTGCAGCACCGCGATCGCCCCGGCGAACAGCAAAAGCCCGTCGGTGACGATCACGAACGGCCAGGTGATGCCGGCGGGTATCAACTCTCCCCGCTGACGCAACCTCTCCCGCACGAAGCCCGTGACGGAACGCAACATCGTCCAATCGTAAAAGAGCCCGGCGGCCGGCACATCATCCTCGGGTATGCCTCCCGGCGGTTCGGCCTCATACCGTGGTAGGAGCCAAAGACCGAACCCCGGCACGACGCGCGGCAGCGGCCCACATTCCTAACGTTTCCGGTTATGACATGGAAACTGCTGCACGAGCGCATGGCCTTCATGGCCGAATTGATCCAGGCCGCCGAGACTGACCCGGAGGCGGCACTTGACCTGGCCGACAAGGGATCCGAAGTCTCCCGGCTATTCGGCGGTGAGGAGGGGCTGCTGCTCTCACTGCGGCAGCGCTGGCTGATGATGCTGTACGCGAAGCTGGATCAGGCGGACTACGACGGTCTTACGGCCGAAGAGGCCAGAGCCGAGCTGGCCGCTGCCAACCCTGGACTGCACGCATTGTTGGGCATCGCTTCCCGACGCTCGCTGCGGCTGCGCATGCTGGCCCGAGGTGAGCACCGGGTCGTGGATCTCTTCGACGGATCGTTGAGCGATCGGCAGACCGTTGCGTGACCAGAAGGCAAGGCGATACGCGATTTTGGTGGTCGGTCTCTGGGTGCTGGCGGCGGCAGTCGGCAATCTGGCTGTGCCGCAATTGGAGCGGGTCGTCGAGTCGCACTCGCGCTCCTTCATGCCCGCCCACGCGCCCAGCTCGGTCGCCGCCACCCGTGCCGCCGAGCTGTTCGGGCAAACCCCCAGTAACAACTTCATTTTCGTGGTGCTGGAACGGAATGCGCCGCTGACGGCACAGGACCGCAAGTTCTACGACGCGTTGACGGCGGCACTGGAATCCGATCACCGGCACGTGTATTCGGTGACGGACCTGTGGTCACAACCCGCGACCGCCGCGGGCGCGCAAAGCCGCGACGGGCATGCGGTCAGCGTCATGGTTCGGCTCGCCGGAATGCTCGGCACCTCCCGGGCGCGCGATTCGGTGGACTCCGTGCGCAATACCGTCGCCGCCCTGTCGCCACCGGCGGGCCTGCACGCTCACGTTACGGGCCCCGGCGCCACGATCGTGGACGAATTCGCCGCCATCGACCGGCAGATGCTGTCGATCACCGCGGCAACCATCGCCCTCATTTTGGTGCTGCTGCTGGTGGTGTATCGGTCACCGATCGCTGCGGCGATCCCACTGATATCGGTCGGTCTGGCGCTGGCGGTTGCTCGCTGGATCGTTGCGGCCCTTGGGTTGTCCGGCACTGTGGAGGTGTCGCTGTTCTCGGTGGCATTGATGGCTGCCATGACATTGGGCGCCGGCACCGACTACGCGATCTTTCTCGTCGGCCGCTATCAGGAGGGCCGGCGCGGTGGTGTGGCGCCAGCGCAGGCGCTGACCGACGCCTACCGTGCGGTCGCTCCGGTAATCGTCGGGTCGGCGCTGACCGTGTCGGTGGCGCTGGCATGCCTGAGCTTCGCCGAGGTGGGCATGTTTCGCAGTGCCGGAATACCCTGTGCGGTAGGGATTCTCGCGACAATGGTGGCATCCCTGACGCTCACGCCCGCGCTGATGGCCTTGGCGGTGCGTCGCGAACTGCTCGAACCACGGCCGTCGAAGACGGCGCGGCGCTGGCGGCGCGTCGGAGCCGCGGTGGCGCGCTGGCCCGGGCCGATCCTGACCTCCGCCGGCGCTGTGATCGTGTTGGTGGCGCTACCACTCGTGAGCCTTCGGGTCGGCTGGAATGAGCCGGCCGCCACTCCTGCTGACGCCGAATCCAGTCGTGGCTACGCGGCCACCGATCGGCATTTCGCGGCCAACTGGTTATTACCCGACGTCGTCACCATTCAGGCCGACCATGACCTGCGCAGCCCGGCCGGGCTGATCGCCATCGAGCGGATCACCCGTCAGATCATGGCCGTACCGGGGGTACGGATGGTGCAATCGGCCAGCCGTCCCGACGGCAAGGTGCCCGAGCAGGCGACGCTGAGCTATCAGGCCGGGACGGTCGGCCGTCAGTTCAACGAGGCGGTGGACTCGTTGACCCAGCGGCTGCGCCGGGTTTCCGAGCTGGACGACGCGCTGGCGCAAACCCAGTCGGCGGTGAGCCAGCTCGGCGGCGGACTGCGCGGCGGCAGCGCGGGCCTGGCCGAGATGTCCGGGGCCGCAACCGATATGCGCGCCGGACTCGAAGGAGTCCAACGGTCTGCCACCACGGTATCGAGCTATCTGGACCCACTGCGCGACTTCGTCGCGCGCACCCCGGACTGCGCCGCTAATCCGTTGTGCGCGACCGTCAACCGGATACTGGAACCTGTCGACGGCCTGCTGCAGACCTCGACGCGCCTCGGCGACGGCGCCGCCAAGCTGACCGGTGGGTCGAACACCGCCGCCCAGGCGCTGGCGGGCATGCCGCAAGCCGTGGCATCGATGAACAACGCACTGGCGCAAGCACGTTCGGCCACCCACGACTTGCTCGGGCTGAGTGATGCGATCGGGCCACAGCTGCGGCAGCTGACCGACTACCTCAGCGAGATCGACACCCAGTTCCAGGGCAGCGCGGCGTCGGGCTTCTACCTGCCGCAGCGAGCGCTGTCCGATCCGCGCTACACCGAGGTCCTGCGCAAACTCGTCTCCGCGGACGGCCGTGCCACCTATCTACTGGTCTACGGCGACGGCGACGAGTGGGGCAGCGACGGCGCCACCCGGGCAGAGCAGGTGCGCACCGCGATCAAAGAGGCCACCAAGGAGGGCACGCTGACCCCGACGGGAATCGACCTGGCCGGCGTCGGGCCCGCGACCGCCGACTTGCAGCGATCCGTCGGCCGCGACACGGCGCTGCTGGTGGGGGCCGCGCTGGTGCTGATCTTCCTGATCGTCATGACGATGCTGCGCAGCCCGGTCGCGGGGCTGGTGGTCGTCGGCACGGTCGTCGCGTCGTATGCATCGGCGCTGGGTGCCAGTGTGCTGATCTGGCAGTACCTGCTGCACCAACCGCTGCATTGGGCCGTCGCGCCCATCGCCTTCATCGCGTTGATTGCCGTCGGCGCGGATTACAACCTGCTGCTGGCCTTACGGATCAAGCACGAAGCGGCAGCGGGCCTCAAGACGGGGATCATCCGGGCCTTCGGCGGGACCGGTGGCGTGGTCACCACCGCGGGCATCGTCTTCGGGATCACCATGCTGGCACTCCTCGCCAGCAGTGTGCTCAGCATCGCGCAGGTGGGCACCACCATTGCCGTCGGCCTGTTGATGGACACCCTGGTGGTGCGGGCGCTGGTGGTCCCGTCCATCGTGGCGCTGCTCGGCCGATGGTTCTGGTGGCCGCGGAAGGTGACGGTGAAGCGTCGGTCGAGACCGTCTGGCCACGCGCAGCCTGGCGATTCGGTGGCTGTCTCGTCGGCGCCGGCACGGCAAGGGGCTGACCGAAGCAACCTCACGTTCCGAGACTGAAACTACGTACGCTCGCTCCGGCGCGTCGTGTGCGTGTTTGCAGTGTCGCGGTTGAGTGCCGGGCGTCGACGGTCACGCCACTAGCGCGGTGTTCAGCCGCGGACGACCTTGCCGGCCTTGATGCAGGAGGTGCACACGTTGAGCCGCTTCTTGTTGCCGCCGGGACGTGTCACCACGTGCACGGTCTGAACGTTGGGGTCCCACCGGCGGCTGGTGCGGCGGTGGGAGTGCGACACCGACTTGCCGAAGCCGGGGCCTTTCCCGCAGATATCGCACACAGCGGCCATTCTGAGCTCCTCAAACCTTCTGGGATCCGGTGTCTTTCCGGTGTCTTGGGCGTCCGGCAACCAACCCGGACCGGCCGGGCCGTCCCAGGATAGCCGGGGTCGGCGGCAACCGCCAAAACGCTGCACCGCGGCGGCTGCGTCATGAGCTGTGCTGTCACCGCCGCTGGCTAGGCTCAACGCACGGGGCCGGCGCGCAGGGAGGAGGGTCAGCGGTGGGCACTTGCGCCGAACACGATCGTCCCCTGAACGCGTCCGCCCTGCGGGACTGGGCGCACACCGCCGTCAGCGACCTGATCACCCATATCGACGAGATCAACCGGCTCAACGTCTACCCGGTCGCCGATGCCGACACCGGCGCCAACATGCTGTTCACCATGCGTTCCGCACTCGCGGAGGCCAACGCATCGGCGGGTGTTCCCGGCGACGTCGCCCGGGTCGCCGCGGCTCTGTCGACCGGCGCGCTCAACGGCGCCCGGGGGAACTCCGGGGTCATCCTGTCCCAGATCCTGCGCGGCATTTCCGACGTCGCCGCGGCAGCGGCCGCCGACCGCGACGGTGAACTGCCCGAAATCGACGCCGCCCTGTTCGGGGCCGCGTTGCGACGCGGAGTCGACCTGGTCATCGCCTCGATGGGCGGGGATGAGGTCCAGGGGACCATCGTCTCGGTGTTACGCGCCGCAGCGGGGGCCGTCGAGGAGTGCGCGGGCGGCGCTGAGAGCCTCGCGCGCGCGGTCACTGCCGCCGGCGACGCCGCGGTCGTCGCGTTGGAAAAGACCCCCGAGCAGCTCGACGTGCTCGCCGACGCCGGTGCCGTCGACGCCGGAGGACGCGGCCTGCTGGTCCTGCTGGACGCGCTGCGCACGACGCTCACCGGTCAGGCGCCTGCCCGCGAGGTGTACGAGCCGTCGCCGCGCATGCAGCCCGCGCAAACCGCCAAGCGACCCGCGCCGCAGTTCGAGGTCATGTACCTGCTGGGCGGCTGCGGCGCCGAGGCAGCCGACGCGCTGCGGGACCGGCTGGCGGAGCTGGGCGAATCGGTGGCCATTGCCGCCGCCGCTTCTTCTTCACAGACTTCCGGCGGCAGCTATTCGGTACACGTGCATACCGACGACGCAGGTGCGGCCGTCGAAGCCGGATTGGCCGCCGGGCAGCTGAGCCGCATCGTGATTTCGGCCCTTTCCGGCGGCACCGGCCTGCCCGCGGGCGGCTGGACGCGGGAACGGGCGGTGCTGGCCGTCGTCGACGGTGACGGCGCCGCGCAATTGTTCGCCGACGAGGGCGCCTGCGTGCTGCAACCGAGTTCGGAGGCCGTCGACCCGACCACCGACATCAGCGCCCACCGGCTGGTCCGGGCCGTGGTGGACACCGGCGCCGCACAGGTCATGGTGCTGCCCAACGGTTATGTGGCGGCGGGCGAGCTGGTTGCCGGCTGCACCGCGGCCATCGGCTGGGGTGTCGACGTTGTTCCGATACCGACCGGGTCGATGGTGCAGGGGCTGGCCGCGCTGGCGGTACACGAACCGGACCGGCAGGCCGTCGACGACGGCTACACCATGGCCCGCGCGGCGGGGGCTGCCCGGCACGGCTCGGTGCGCATCGCGACCGAGACGGCCCTGACCTGGGCCGGCAGCTGTCAGCCAGGCGACGGCCTGGGCATTGCCGGCGACGAGGTGCTGATCGTGGCTGCCGACGTCGCGGCGGCGGCAGCCGGTCTGCTCGACCTGCTGCTGGCGTCGGGCGGCGAGCTGGCCACGGTGCTGATCGGCGACGCCATCCAGGAGGACGCGACCGACGATATCGCCGACGCTCTGCAGAAGCACGTGCACGACAAGCATCCCGGGACCGAGCTGCTGACCTACCGCACCGGCCATCGCGGCGACGCGCTACTGATCGGGGTCGAGTAGCCGTGGTGGCACTGAGCGACCGGCTGGACTACGTCCTCGGCGGAAAAAATGCCCAGCAACTCGACGAGGAATTCGGCATCCGAACCGTCGACGACCTGTTGCGCCACTACCCGCGCAGTTACGTGGTGGGCGCGGCGGTGCGAGACGCCGAAGACGAGCAACCGGAAGCCGGTGAGCACATCACCATCGTCGACACGATCACCGAAACGAACACGTTCCTGACGAAGAAGACCCCGAAGAGAACGTGTCACCGCATCACCCTTGGCTCCGGCCGCAACAAGGTGACCGCAACGTTCTTCAATGCGAAGTTCCTCAGCAAAGACCTCACCAAAGACACCAAGGTGCTGCTCTCCGGAGAAGTGGGTTTTTACCACGGCGTCATGCAGCTGACCCACCCCGCATTCCTCATCCTCGACTCGCCGGACGGAAAGCATCGCGGCACCAAGTCGTTGAAAAGCATTGCCGTCGCCTCGGAAAGAGCCAGCGGTGAGTTCGCCGTAGAAGACTTCGAACGCCGTTTCTTTCCCATCTACCCGGCCAGCACCAAAGTGCAGAGCTGGGACATCTTCAACTGCGTGCGCCAGGTGCTCGACGTCCTCGACCCGGTCGACGATCCACTGCCCGCGGACGTGCGCGACCGGTATTGCCTGATGCCCGAAGACGAGGCGTTGCGCGCCATCCATCTCGCCGAGAGCGACGCGGCGCGCCGGCGCGCCCGTGAACGACTGACTTTCGACGAGGCCGTCGCCCTGCAATGGGCACTGGTTGCCCGCCGGCACGGCGAGCTGTCCGAATCCGGACCGGAGGCACCGCCGCGCCCCGACGGTCTGATGGCGGAACTGTTGCAGCGGTTGCCATTCGAGCTGACGGCCGGGCAGCGCGAAGTGCTGGGCGTGCTGTCCGACGAGCTCGCGGCGACGCGTCCGATGAACCGCCTGCTGCAAGGCGAGGTCGGTTCCGGCAAGACGATCGTCGCGGTACTGGCGATGCTGCAGTTGGTCGATGCGGGCTACCAGTGTGCGCTGCTGGCGCCGACGGAAGTTCTTGCGGCACAGCATCTCCGGTCCATCTCCGACGTGCTCGGCCCGTTGGCGTTGGGAGGCCAGCTGGACGGGCCCGAAAATGCCGCCCGGGTGGCAGTGCTCAGCGGCTCGATGACGACAGGGGAGAAGAAGTACCTGCGAGCCGAAATTGCCGCCGGTCAGATCGACATCGTGGTCGGCACGCACGCGCTGTTACAGCACTCGGTCGAATTCCACAACTTGGGCATGGTCGTCGTCGACGAGCAACACCGGTTCGGTGTAGAGCAGCGAGACCGACTGCGTGCCAAGGCTCCTGCGGGCCTCACGCCGCACCTGCTGGTGATGACGGCTACCCCGATACCGCGCACGGTGGCGCTTACCGTCTACGGCGACCTGGAAACCTCGACGCTGCGCGAACTTCCGCGCGGACGCCAACCGATCACCACCAACACGATCTTCGTCAAGGACAAACCCGCGTGGCTGGACCGGGCCTGGCAGCGCATCAAAGAGGAGGTCGCGGCCGGACGCCAGGCCTACGTGGTGACGCCCCGCATCGACGAGACGGACGAGCCTGGCCAGCCCGGCTTGCGGCCTTCGGAGACCGCCGAGGGTCTGTTCGCCCGGTTGAGTTCCGGTGAGCTCGCAGACTTGCGCCTGGGCCTCATGCACGGCAGGTTGTCCGCCGACGAGAAGGACACGGCGATGGCGGCATTCCGTAGCGGCGAGATCGATGTGCTGGTGTGCACCACCGTGATCGAGGTAGGTGTCGACGTTCCCAATGCGACGGTCATGTTGGTGATGGACGCAGACCGGTTCGGGATCAGCCAGCTGCACCAGCTGCGCGGGCGTATCGGCCGGGGTGAGCACGCGAGCCTATGTCTGCTGGCCAGCTGGGTCTCGCCGGGGTCGCCCGCGGGCCGGCGGTTGTGCGCCGTGGCCGACACCATGGACGGCTTCGCGCTGGCTGACCTGGACCTCAAACAGCGCCGGGAAGGTGATGTGCTGGGCCGCATTCAGTCCGGTAGGGGGATCACGTTGCGGCTGCTCTCGCTCTCCGAGCACCAGGTCGTCCTCGAGACCGCCCGCGACATCTGCACCGCGGCTTATGAAGACGCGGCTGCGCATCCCGGATTGGCCGTCCTGGCAGCCCGTTTCGAAAGACCTGACCGCGTCGAATATCTGGACAAGGCATGAGGCACCTGGTGAACCGCAAATTGCTGCTGTGGTTGTCGGCTCTCGCGGTGCTCGCGCTGATTGTGGCCTACCAGACGGTGGGATCGGCGGCGAGGCACCACAAGGAGTTCGCCGCGCGCGCCGACGTCCCGACGGTGCAGCCCGGGACCGACGTGCTGGCCGGAATCGCCGTGTTACCCCAGCGGCTGCATCGCTACGACTACCGCAGGGCGGCCTACGGCGACGCCTGGGACGACGACAACGACGCCCCGGGCGGCCACAACGGCTGCGACACCCGCGACGACATCCTCAACCGCGATCTCGTCGACAAGACGTACGTGATCACCAAGCGGTGCCCCGACGCGGTCGCCACCGGCATCTTGCACGACCCGTACACCAACACCACAGTGGTGTTTCAGCGCGGCGCCAAGGTCGGCGAATCGGTGCAGATCGACCACATCGTGCCGCTCGCGTATGCCTGGGACATGGGCGCATTCGCCTGGCCGGGGCCGCAGCGACTGCGTTTCGCCAACGACCCGGCCAACCTGTTGGCCGTGCAGGGCCAGGCCAACCAGGACAAGGGCGATTCGCCGCCGGCCCACTGGATGCCGCCGAACACCGCGTTCGCGTGCCAGTACGCCATTCAGTTCATCGCGGTGTTGCGCGGCTACCAGTTGCCGGTGGAACAGGCTTCGGCCGACGTGCTACGTCAGGCCGCCGCCACCTGCCCGGCCGGGTAAGCCGAGGCGGTTACGCGCCCTCGTAGGTCTCCGGATCCGGACGTAACCGGGTGCCGTCGTTGAGGCCGTTGATCGCCTCCACGTGCGCGGCGCTCAGTTCGAAGTCGAACACGTCGAGGTTGCCGGCAATGTGCTCGGGCTTGGCCGACCGGAAGATGACCGCGTTGCCGAGCTGCAGGTTCCAGCGCAGCAGGACTTGCGCGGGAGACTTGCCGTATTCGCCGGCAATCGACGTGATCGTCGGGTTGTCCATCAGCCTGCCCAGAACCAGCGGTGTGTAGGACTGGGTCACCACGTTGTGCTGTGCATTGGCTTTGCGCAGGTCGTTCTGGTTGAGCAGCGGGTGCAACTCGACCTGGTTGACCGCCGGCGTGAAGAAGGTGAGTTCGATGACCGTCGTCAAGTGATCCTCGGTGAAGTTGGACACACCGATCGAGCGGGCATGGCCGTGTGCCTGGCTCTGGATCATGCCGCCGAAAGAGTCCACATAGTTACCCAGTGAGGGGGCCGGCCAGTGCACCAGGTACAGGTCGACGTAATCCAGGCCGAGCCGCTCCAAGCTGGCCTGGCAGGCCTGTTGCGCACTGGTGAATCCCTGGTCGGCAGTGGCCAGCTTGGTGGTGACGAACAGCTCCGCGCGCGGAATCCCGGAGGCCGCTATCGCCCGGCCGACGGCGGCTTCGTTGCCGTAGACGGCCGCGGTGTCGATCAGGCGGCAGCCGATTTCCAGCGCCGCCGATACGGCACGTTCGGTCTCGTCATCGGACAATTCCGCGACGCCCAGGCCAAGCACCGGCATGGTCTTGTCGTCATTCAGCGATATGGATGGGATAGAGGTGCTAGCGGCGCCCGCCATCAGCTCACCTGCCTGTGGAATTGAAGGTTCGAGGGTTGGGGTCAAGCCGGGTGCCGTCTTCGAGAGAAGAGACCGATGCCAGTTGACTGGCGCTCAGCTCGAAATCGAACACGTCGAAGTTGCTCGCAATCCGTGAGGGGTGGACCGACTTGGGAATCACGATATTACCGAGTTGGATATGCCACCTAAGCAACACGTAGCCGTGGCCGGAATTGGCCAGGTTCGTCACCACGTAGAGTTGGTCGCGAGGCACGCCGGAATCAGCAAATCGCTCGCCCAGTCTCCCGTTCGTCGCGGTAGGCGGCCGCGGTGTCGATATGCCGGTAACCGGCGCGCAGCGCGGCACCCACCGCCTGCTCGGTGTCTGCGGGTGCGACCCGAGCCCGATGGTGGGTATCCGATTCCTGTCGTTCAGTAAGACTGGGTGACTGAACAAGGGACCGAACGAGGGATCAGCCATGACAAAGAGCCTGCCAGGCGCGACGGACGTCAATCTGGGAGCAAGAAGCGCGCCGTTGCGGTGGGCAAGCCGGGTGCAGAACAAGGTCACCACCGTCGGTGTCAAGGTGATTCCGTGGATTCCGGCCCCGGCAAAGCGGGTGTTGTCAGGCGGTCGTTCGGTGATCATCGACGGCAACACGCTTGATCCCACGCTGCAGCTGATGTTGTCGGGTCTGCGACTGGCCGGCATCGACGGGCTGGCCGTCGACGACGACCCCGTCGCCTCCCGCGCCCAGATGCGCGAGACGATCCTCGAACTTCCGGGCCCCCAGATTCACGTCGACGTGCACGAGTTGTCCATACCGGGCCCTGCCGGTGAGATCGCCGCGCGGCACTACCGTCCGGCCGGTGATGCGGCCGCACCGCTGCTCGTCTTCTACCACGGCGGGGGCTGGACGATCGGCGACTTGGACACCCACGACGCCCTGTGCCGGCTGACCTGCCGCGATGCCGGCCTGCACGTGCTGTCGATCGACTACCGGCTGGCACCCGAGCATCCGGCCCCGGCCGCGGTCGACGACGCCTACGCGGCGTTTCTGTGGGCACACGCGCACGCCGCTGAACTCGGTGCGATTCCGGGCCAGGTCGCCGTCGGCGGAGACAGTGCGGGCGGCAATCTGGCGGCTGTGGTGTGCCTGCTGGCCCGCGACGCGGCCGGTGCCCAGGGTGGGCCCGTTCCGGTGCTGCAGTGGTTGATCTACCCGCGAACCGACTTCAACGCGCACACCCGGTCGATGAGCCTGTTCGCCACCGGATTCTTACTGACCAAACGGGATATGGACTGGTTTCACGCCCAATACCTGCGGGGTACTGACCTGGATCCGGCAGACCCGCGGTTCTCGCCGTTGCTGGCCGACTCGCTGGCCGGATTGCCGCCAGCGCTGATCGCGGTCGCAGGTTTCGACCCCCTGCGCGACGAGGGCGAGAGTTACGCGGCGGCGCTGCGGGCCGCCGGGACTGCGGTGGACCTGCGCTACCTGGGTGCGCTGACGCATGGCTTCGCCAATCTGTTTCCGCTCGGCGGCGGCAGCGCGGAGGCGACGAACGAGCTGATCTCGGCGCTGCGCGCACACCTGACCCGGGTGTGAGCGCCGCCGCCGGTACTCTAGAGGCGCCGCCGCCCGAGTGCGGCCGGGACAAGCCGACACCGAAGGATCAGCAAACCTGTGGCCGACAAATCGAAACGTCCCCCGCGAATTGACCTGAAGAACCCCGACGGCAAATTCGGCCGGTTGGTCCAGATCGGGGGCACCGCGATAGTGGTGATCTTCGCGGTCGTTCTCGTCTTCTACATCGTGACGTCGCATCAAGACAAGAAGTCTCCTGCTGCCCCCGTCAACGGCCAGGGCGACACGGTGCGGGTGACGTCGAGCAAGCTGGTAACCAAACCCGGGACCACCGAGCCCAAAGCCGTCGTGACCATGTACGAAGACTTCCTGTGCCCGATATGCGCCGATTTCGAGCACAAGTTCGGGCCGACGGTGAGCAAGCTGATCGACATCGGTGCCATCGCGGCCGACTACTCCATGCTGGCGATTCTCGACGACCCACGCACCCACAACAACTATTCGTCGCGTGCCGGCGCCGCCGCGCGCTGCGTGGCCGACGAGTCCGTCGATGCGTTCCGCGTCTTCCACGCCGAGCTGTTCGACCCCAACCTGCAGCCCGCAGAGCGGGCCTCCAGCTACCCGGACAACAAGTGGCTGATCGAACGCGCCCGCCAGGCCGGCGTCGACGTCGGCCCCGGCTCCAAGGTCGCCGACTGCATCAACAGCGGCAAGTACGTCGACGTGGTCGCCGCCGAGGCGAAACGCGTCGGTATAGACGGAACGCCGGTGATCAAAATCAACGGCGAGGAATACACGCGTTCCACACCGCAGGACCTGGTCGCCAAGATCAAGGGGATCGTGGGCGACGTGCCGGGCATTGACACGGCCGTCGCTCCTGCGGCGTCATGACCGCCGCGGCGGCAGCTGAACCCGGCAAATCCGTCGAGGCACCAGTTGCCGCCCGCGAAGAGCGGGTGTCCGCGCCCAGCGCATGGGCTGTGCTGCTCGCCGGGGTGGTCGGCCTGGTGGCTTCGACGACGCTGACGGTGGAAAAGATCGACATACTGATCAACCCGGCGTACAAGCCGTCGTGCAACTTGAACCCGATCCTGTCGTGTGGGTCGGTGATGATCACACCGCAGGCGTCGGTGCTGGGTTTTCCCAACTCGCTGCTGGGTATCGTCGCGTTCACCGTAGTACTCGTCAGCGGTGTGCTGGCAGTAGCGAAAATCGCTCTGCCGCAATGGTATTGGGCCGGATTGCTGGCCGGGACGGTGGTCGGCACCGGCTTCGTGCACTGGCTGATCTTCCAGAGTCTGTACCGCATCGGGGCGTTGTGCCCTTACTGCATGGTGGTCTGGGTGGTCACCATTTCATTGCTGGTGGTGGTCACCTCCATCGTGGTGGGTCCGCTGCTCGAAGCCCGGCGCGGCGGGACCGTGGCGCGGGTGTTCTACCAATGGCGATGGTCGATTGCCACGCTGTGGTTCACGGCGGTGTTCCTGCTGATCATGGTGCAGTTCTGGAACTATTGGTCGACACTTCTCTAAGGGGGTGTCCGCTCAGTGACGGCGAAGGCGAGGGGCCACAGATGATCTCCAAAGTACTGGTCGCCAATCGGGGGGAGATCGCGATCCGGGCCTTCCGCGCCGCATACGAGCTGGGCATCGGCACGGTGGCTGTCTATGCCTACGAGGATCGCAATTCGCAGCACCGCCTCAAGGCCGACGAGTCCTACCAGATCGGCGAGACCGGTCACCCCGTGCGCGCATACCTCTCGGTCGACGAGATCGTCGAAACCGCCCTGCGGGCAGGCGCCGACGCCGTCTACCCCGGCTACGGCTTCTTGTCGGAGAACCCCGAGTTGGCGGCGGCCTGCGCGGCCGCGGGCATCACCTTCGTCGGGCCCAGCGCCGACGTGCTCAGACTCACCGGCCACAAATCCCGGGCGATCGCCGCGGCCCGGGAAGCCGGTCTGCCGGTACTGATGTCGTCGGCCCCGTCGGACTCCGTCGACGAGTTGGTGGCCCGTGCGTCGGATCTTCGCTTTCCGTTGTTCGTCAAGGCGGTTGCCGGCGGCGGCGGGCGGGGGATGCGCCGCGTCAACGAAATCGAGGCGTTGCCTGACGCGATCGAGTCCGCCAGCCGGGAAGCCGAGTCCGCATTCGGGGACCCGACGGTCTATCTCGAGCAGGCGGTGCTCAAGCCGCGGCACATCGAGGTGCAGATCCTGGCTGACACCCACGGCAATGTCATCCACCTATACGAACGTGACTGCAGCGTGCAGCGCCGCCACCAGAAGGTCATCGAACTGGCACCCGCACCGAACCTGGATGAGAAACTGCGCGACAGAATGTGTTCCGACGCAGCCGCTTTCGCCCGGCACATCGGGTACACCTGTGCAGGCACCGTGGAATTCCTGCTCGACGAAGACGGCCACTACGTGTTCATCGAGATGAACCCACGGATTCAGGTGGAACACACCGTGACCGAGGAGATCACCGACGTCGACCTGGTCTCCAGCCAGTTGCGCATCGCCTCCGGCGAGACGCTCGACGACCTGGGTCTGCGGCAGGAGAACATCGCACCGCACGGCGCCGCATTGCAGTGCCGCATCACAACGGAGGACCCGGCCAACGGCTTCCGGCCCGACACCGGGCGGATCAGCGCCCTGCGCACTCCCGGCGGTGCCGGCATCCGCCTGGACGGCAGCACCAACCTGGGCGCGGAGATCAGCGCGCACTTCGACTCCATGCTGGTCAAGCTGACCTGCAGGGGTCGTGACTTCCCGACCGCGGTGTCCAGGGCGCGCCGGGCCATAGCAGAGTTCCGGATCCGCGGTGTGTCGACGAATATCCCCTTCCTGCAAGCGGTTCTGGACGACCCGGACTTCCAGGCCGGCCGCATCACCACGTCGTTCATCGACGAGCGACCCCAGCTGCTCACCGCGCGCGGTTCGGCCGACCGGGGCACCAAGATCCTCAACTATCTGGCCGATGTCACGGTCAACCAGCCGCACGGGGCCCGGCCGTCGAAGGTGTACCCGCACGACAAGCTGTCTTTCCTAGATCCGGCCGATCTCGAAGTACCGCCACCCGCGGGGTCCAAGCAGCGGCTGGTCGAGCTGGGCCCGGAAGGGTTCGCACGCTGGCTTCTGGAGTCGCCGGCGGTGGGCGTCACCGACACCACGTTCCGCGACGCCCATCAGTCGCTGCTGGCTACCCGGGTCCGCACCAGCGGTCTGATCATGGTCGCGCCGTATCTCGCCCGCACGGTGCCGCAGCTGTTGTCGGTGGAGTGTTGGGGCGGCGCGACCTACGACGTGGCGCTGCGCTTCCTCAAGGAGGATCCGTGGGAGCGCCTGGCAGCACTGCGCGAAGCCATGCCCAACATTTGCCTGCAGATGCTGCTGCGGGGCCGCAACACCGTCGGCTACACACCGTATCCGGAGGTGGTCACGTCGGCGTTCGTGGAGGAGGCGACGGCCACCGGCATCGACATCTTCCGCATCTTCGACGCGCTCAACAATGTCGAGGCAATGCGCCCGGCGATCGACGCGGTCCGCGAAACCGGTTCTGCCATAGCAGAAGTCGCGATGTGTTATACGGGTGACCTGGGCGACCCGGAGGAGCGTCTCTACACGCTGGACTACTACCTGAAACTGGCCGAGCAGATCGTGGACGCCGGTGCGCACGTGCTGGGCATCAAGGACATGGCCGGGCTGTTGCGGCCCCCGGCCGCGAAGCGGTTGGTGGGAGCGCTGCGCAGCCGCTTCGACCTGCCGGTGCATGTGCACACTCACGACACCCCGGGTGGCCAGTTGGCCAGCTACGTGGCCGCTTGGCAGGCCGGGGCCAGCGCCGTCGACGGTGCCGCGGCACCGATGGCCGGGACCACCAGCCAGCCCGCGTTGAGCTCGATCGTGGCCGCGGCGGCGCACACCGACTACGACACGGGGCTGTCGCTGGAAGCGGTCTGCGCGCTGGAACCCTATTGGGAGGCACTGCGAAAAGTGTACGCTCCCTTCGAGTCTGGGCTGCCCGGCCCGACGGGGCGGGTGTATCACCACGAGATCCCCGGTGGCCAGTTGTCCAACCTGCGCCAGCAGGCGATTGCCCTGGGGCTGGGGGACCGGTTCGAGGAGATCGAAGACGCCTACGCCGGTGCCGACCGGGTGCTGGGCAGGCTGATCAAGGTCACCCCGTCGTCGAAGGTGGTCGGCGATCTGGCATTGGCACTGGTCGGTGCCGGTGCGAGTGCGGACGAATTCGCCGCCGACCCAGGGCGATTCGACATCCCCGAATCGGTGATCGGGTTCCTGCGCGGCGAGCTGGGCGACCCGGCCGGCGGCTGGCCCGAGCCGCTGCGTACGGCGGCGCTGACCGGCCGCGCGCCCGCCAAGCCGACCCAGCAGCTGACGCCGGACGACGAGGCCGCGCTGGCCTCGGCTGGGCCAAAGCGTCAGGCCACCCTTAACCGGCTGTTATTCCCCGGCCCGACAAAAGAATTCGAGGAGCACCGGGAAAACTACGGCGACACTTCGCAATTGTCGGCCAACCAGTTCTTCTACGGCCTGCGTCAGGGCGAAGAACATCGGGTGAAGTTGGAGCGCGGGGTGGAGCTGCTGATCGGACTGGAGGCTATCTCGGAGCCCGACGAGCGCGGCATGCGCACGGTGATGTGCATCATCAACGGCCAGCTGCGGCCGGTGTTGGTGCGCGACCGCAGCATCGCCAGTGCGGTCCCGGCCGCGGAGAAGGCGGACCGCGGCAATCCCGGACACATCGCCGCGCCGTTCGCCGGTGTGGTCGCCGTTTCGGTGTCCGAGGGCGACCAGGTGACGGCCGGCCAGACCATCGCGACCATCGAGGCGATGAAGATGGAAGCCCCGATCACCGCCTCCAAAGACGGCGTGGTGGAGCGGGTTGCCGTATCGAGCACCGAACAGGTCGAGGGCGGAGACCTCCTGGTGGTGCTGAGCTGACCCGAATCATCGGCGGCGTCGCCGGGGGCCGGCGCATCGCGGTCCCTTCGCGGGGGACCAGACCTACCACCGATCGGGTGCGCGAGGCGCTGTTCAACATCGTCGCCGCACGTCGGGATCTGACCGGTCTGGCGGTCCTGGATCTCTACGCCGGCTCGGGCGCCTTGGGGCTTGAAGCGTTGTCGCGCGGGGCCGCGACGGCGCTGTTCGTGGAATCCGATCCGCGCAGCGCGGCCGTCCTCGCCCGCAACATCGACGTTCTTGGTCTGGCCGGTGCGACCCTGCGCCGCGGGGTGGTGGGCGCCGTCCTGGCGCAGGGTGCTCCCTCGCCGGTAGATCTCGTGCTGGCCGATCCGCCATATGACGTCGATACCGCCGACGTGGACGCAATGCTGGCCGATCTGTGCGCTTACGGCTGGGTCCGCGAGGGCAGCATCGCCGTGGTGGAGCGCGCCGCGGCCAGCGCGCCGTTGACGTGGCCGGCGGGTTGGTCGGTGTGGCCCCAGCGGGTATACGGCGATACCCGGCTCGAGCTGGCCGAACTCGAGTAACTCGTCCTGCTGACTTGCGGCGGAGCTACGGGTCGTCTTCGTCGTTCCTGTTGGGCAGGATTGTTTCGGGGTGGTGGTAGGTGTTGGTGCGGGGTTGGCCGTGGTCGAGGTGGGGCGGTGGGATCCATTGGGTTTGGCCGTTGGGTTGTTTTCGGGTTTGCCAGCCGGTGTTGAGGAGTTTGTGGTGGGGTGTGCAGGCGAAGGTGAGGTTGTCGATGTCGGTGCGCCCGCCTGCGGCCCACTCTGTGGTGTGGTGGACTTCGCTGTAGTAGCCGGGGGCGTCGCAGCCGGGGTGGGTGCAGCCGCGGTCTGTGGCGTA
>NZ_LZIJ01000026.1 GCF_001667115.1 Mycobacterium sp. 852002-51163_SCH5372311
CATGACACCGACACCGACCGGATCGTGGCCCTCAAGTTGTTGCCGGCGAATCTGTCGGAGGACGACGACTTTCAGGGCCGATTCCGCCGCGAAGCCCACGCGGCGGCGCGGTTGAACAGCCCGCACGTCATCCCGATCCATCACTACGGCGAAATCGACGGCCGCCTGTATGTCGACATGCGCCTGGTCGAGGGCCGCGACCTGCAGACCCTGCTGGCTGACGGGCCGTTGGAACCCGCGCGCGCGGTACACATCATCGGCCAGGTCGCTGAAGCTCTGCACGCCGCCCACGAGGTGGGTCTGCTGCACCGCGACATCAAACCCTCCAACATCCTGCTCGACCGCAACGACTTCGCCTACCTGATCGACTTCGGCATCGCCCGCGTCCTGGAAGAGACGCGAATGACCAAGTCCGGCCATATGATTGGCACCTTTCAGTACATCGCACCCGAGCGGTTAGATAACAGAACAGAAGATGCCCGCGCCGACATCTACTCGCTGGCCTGCGTGCTATTTGAAAGCCTGACCGGACACCCGCCCTTCGAGGAAGACACGATGGCGCGCCTGGTCGCCGCACACCTGAGTACCCCCCCGCCGCGACCCTCGACCACCCAACCCAATGTGCCTCCCGCTGTCGACGAGGTCATCGCGACCGGCATGGCCAAAGACCCCGACCAGCGATACGCGACCACAGTGGAGTTTGCCGATGCCGCCCGCGACGCGATCACCGAGCCCATTCAGCGACCGGCAGCGAAGCC
>NZ_LZIJ01000027.1 GCF_001667115.1 Mycobacterium sp. 852002-51163_SCH5372311
CCATTAGGGGGCACGCGGTCGGCGCATCGCCTGCCCTTGAGCGTGAGCTGACGGCGTTGCGCGTGAAGCCAGGGCGTTGCGCGTGAACTGACGGCGTTGCGCGTGAAGTGACGGCGGGAATCGGCGCGGATCTCCGCCCTGGCTTCACACCCAACGCCCTGGCTTCACACCCAACGCCCTGGCTTCACACCCAACGGTGAGACAACGGATGTCGCCGCGGGGACGGAACCGCCAATTCCGCAACAGCCCGAGTTCGTACCGAAACTGGGGATTTTGCGTCTTCTCGGCGAACTACATCACGCCGCTGACGAAGTCACCGGCTCGCGCGGCTTCCAGGACACTGCGCATCGCGTCGGCGCTTTGCCGCCAGGAGAATTCGGCGCTGCGCGTCTGCGCCTTGGTGCCGAGCTGGTCTCGCAACACCGGGTCGGACAGCAGTTGTTCGAGCCGGTCCACCAGCTGGGTGCGATCGTCCACCAACACCCCGGTCACGCCGTCGACGATCGAGTCGGACAATCCGCCCGAGGAGCGGTAGCCGATGGTGGGCACGCGGTGCTGGCCCGCCTCGACCACCGCGAGAGCCCAGCCCTCCTTGCGCGAGGGCAGCACGTGCACCCATGCGCTTTGCAGCACATGGTGTTTGGTCACATCGTCGACGTGGCCGTGGAATGTCACCGCGTCGCCGATGCCGAGCCGCTGGACGTGGTCGACGAGTCGCTGCCGCCACCAGCCGTCGCCGACGATGTCGAGATGCAGACCCGAAATGCGCGGCCGCAGCTCCGCGACGGCTTCCAGCGCGTCCTCGATCTGCTTGTGCGGCACCAGTCGCGAGAGCACGACCACCCGGGGCGCTGCGGCACGCGGTCCGGACAAGGTTCGCGCCGGTGCCTCGTCAAGGCCGTTGCGTACCACCGCGATCCGCTCGTTGCCCACCCCCAGCGCGACCAGATCGCGCGCCGATGGCAGCGACACCGTCAGGTATTGGTTGTGCCGGTGCAGCCACGGCGACAGCGTCGACTCGACGTACCAGCCGACCCTGGCGATCACCGGGCCGGCTACCGGCCATTGCTCGCGGTGACAGTGGTGCACCAGCACCACCACCCGTCGGCCGTACACCAGCCCGGCAAGGAAGGGCAAGCCGTTCTGGGTATCGACGACCAGATCGGGCCGCACTCGTCGCAGTGGCCCGAGCCGGAATCGGGCGGCCACCATCGCCACCAGCGCCCAGATGTACACCGAGTACCGCCCACCGGCCCGGCTGATGCGCACCCCGTCAACGACTTCACGTCGCGGCGCGCCCGGATAGCGCGCGGTGCGCAAGGTGACCTCGATGCCGGAGGCGGCCAGTTGAGCACCGATGCGCTGTAGGTAGGTCTCGCTGCCGCCGCCCTGTGGATGACCGGTATCGCGCCAGCACAGCAGCAGTACCGAGCGCAGGTCAGACATAAGTCGTCAGCCTAACCGGTAACGGCCGTAGGGTGTGGCGAGTGGCGGCGACCGACATTTTCGCGCGGCGGGCGACGCTGGCCCGCTCGTTGCGACTGCTGTCCGAATTCCGCTATGAACAGCCGGACCCGGCGCGCTTCTACGGCGCACTGGCCGCCGACACCGCGACCATGGTCGGGGATCTCTGGCAGGCCACCCACGGTGAGTCGCCCGTTGGCCGCACGCTGCTCGACGTCGGCGGCGGCCCGGGCTACTTCGGGAGCGCCTTCGCCGACGCCGGCATCCGATACATCGGTGTCGAACCGGACCCGAACGAGATGCATGCGAGCGGACCGGCCAGACCCCGCGGCTCAGGCATGTTCGTCCGGGCATCGGGCGTGGCGCTGCCCTTCGCCGACAGCTCGGTGGACATCTGCTTGTCGTCCAACGTCGCCGAGCACGTGCCGCGGCCCTGGCAGCTGGGCGACGAGATGCTGCGGGTCACCCGGCCGGGCGGGCTGGCGGTGCTGTCGTACACGGTCTGGCTGGGACCCTTCGGTGGGCACGAAATGGGCCTGAGCCACTACCTCGGTGGATACCGCGCCGCCGCCCGCTATGCGCGCAAGCACGGTTATCCAGCAAAGAACAACTACGGGTCGTCGTTATTCGCGGTGTCGGTGGCCGACGGCTTGAACTGGGCCGCCGCCACCGGCGCGGCGATCGCTGCATTTCCGCGCTACCACCCGCGATGGGCATGGTGGCTGACCGCGGTGCCGGTGCTGCGGGAGTTCCTGGTCAGCAATCTCGTGCTGGTGCTCCAGCCGCGATAATGGAACATGTTCTAATTTCGCTTTGCCTTGGGTAGGGTGGCGCCATGACCGCCGGCGACGATGCCGCGCGGAGCAACGAGGAGGAGCCGCGTATATGACCGACAGCCAAACGACGGAATACGACAAACTTTTCATCGGCGGCAAGTGGGCGGAGCCGTCGACGTCCGAGGTCATCGAGGTGCACTGCCCGGCGACCGGCGAGTACGTCGGCAAGGTGCCGCTGGCAGCGGCGGCCGACGTGGACGCCGCGGTTGCCGCGGCCCGCGCCGCCTTCGACACCGGCCCCTGGCCCTCGACGCCGCCGAAGGAACGCGCGGCCGTCATCGCGAATGCCGTCAAGTTGCTGGAGGAGCGCAAGCCGCTGTTCGCCAAGCTGCTCGCCGACGAGACGGGTCAGCCGCCGACCACCATCGAGACGATGCACTGGATGGGTTCGATCGGCGCGATGAACTTCTTCGCCGGGCCCGCGGTCGACCAGGTGAAGTGGCGGGAGATCCGCAACGGCGCCTACGGGCAGACCATCGTCCATCGTGAGCCGATCGGTGTGGTCGGCGCGATCATCGCATGGAACGTGCCGCTGTTCTTGGCGGTCAACAAGCTGGGTCCGGCGTTGCTGGCCGGCTGCACGGTGGTGCTCAAGCCGGCCGCCGAAACACCGCTGACCGCAAATGCTTTGGCTGAGGTGTTCGCCGAAGCGGGCCTGCCCGAGGGCGTGCTGTCCGTGGTGCCCGGCGGGATCGAGACCGGACAGGCACTGACATCGAACCGCGACGTCGACCTGTTCACCTTCACCGGCAGTTCGGGCGTCGGCAAGGAGATCGGCCGCCGTGCCGCCGAAATGCTGAAGCCGTGCACGCTGGAGCTCGGCGGGAAATCGGCCGCGATCGTGCTCGACGACGTCGACCTGGCCGCGGCGGTCCCGATGCTCGTGTTCTCCGGGATCATGAACACCGGTCAGGCCTGCGTCGGCCAGACCCGCATCCTGGCGCCCCGTTCGCGTTACGACGAGATCGTCGATGCGGTAAGCAATTTCGTGCAGGCGCTGCCGGTCGGGCCGCCGTCCGACGCGGCCGCCCAGATCGGTTCGCTGATCTCGGAGAAGCAACGCGCCCGGGTCGAGGGATACATAGCCAAGGGCATCGAGGAGGGCGCCCGGCTGGTGTGCGGCGGCGGCCGTCCCGAGGGGCTGGACAACGGCTTCTTCGTGCAGCCCACCGTCTTCGCCGACGTCGACAACAAGATGACGATCGCCCAGGAGGAGATCTTCGGGCCGGTGCTGAGCATCATCCCGTATGACACCGAGGACGACGCGATCAAGATCGCCAACGATTCGGTGTACGGGCTGGCCGGCAGCGTGTGGACCGCCGATGTGCCGCGCGGCATCGAGATCTCGGAGAAGATTCGCACCGGGACCTACGCCATCAACTGGTATGCGTTCGATCCCTGCTGTCCCTTCGGCGGCTACAAGAATTCCGGCATCGGCCGCGAGAACGGCCCGGAGGGCGTCGAGCACTTCACCCAGCAGAAGAGCGTGCTGATGCCGATGGGTTACACGCTGGACAGCTAGCGACCCTGGAAACGGGCCTGCCGTCGTTCGACGAACGACTGCACGCCCTCGGCGGCGTCCTGACTGCCGAACAGCTCGCTAATGGCCGGGACCAGCCGCTCGATCGCGGCAGCCTCGCCCTGGTCGCGTGCCGTGTGCGCCGACGCCAGCGTGGCCCGAACGCCCAGCGGCGCCGCGCGGTCGGCGATGGTATGCGCTATTTCGCGGGCCCGGGCCAGCGCTGCGGACGCATCGTCGGCCACCTCCTGCACCAGGCCGATGCGGTGTGCCTCGGCGGCGTCGAACTCGTCGCCGGTGAGCAGCCAGCGCATGGCGTTGCCCCAGCCGGCGTCGCGGGGCAGGCGGATCGTCGCGCCGCCGAACGGGTAGATGCCGCGCTGCACTTCGAGTTGCGTGAACCGGGTGCCGGCGGCGGCGACGCGGATATCGGCGGCCAACAGCAGCTCGATGCCCAGCGTCATGCACCAACCGTGCGCGACCGCCACCAGCGGCGTGGTCCACGGCCCGTCCAGTCGCCACGGGTCGCGGCCGTCTTCCGGAACCGGCCGCTCACCAGCCGCGATGGCCGGTGCGACGTCGACGAGATCCAGACCGGCGGTGAAGTGGTCACCGTGCGCGAACAGCACACCGGCGCGCACCGAGTCGTCGGATTCGAGCAACGCGTACGCGCGGGCCAGGTCGGCCAACATCGCCCGGTTGAACGAATTGCGTTTGTGCGCACGGTTGAGTCCGATCAGCAGGACATGCCCGTCCCGCTCGAGGGTCACGGTTTCCAAGGTCATCGGGTCAGTCAAACGCAGCCATAGCCAATATGCAATACCTCATACCGCGGACCGGAATCCGCGGGTGGCCCGGATCTCACGCGCTCGGCCTCGATCCGGTTCTCCGCAGTACACGCACCGTTAATCTGGAATGGACTTGCTTACTAGATGGTTGTCTCATATGCTATCTAGCATAATTATGGGTCGGCGAGAAACTCCGGCGCATAAGAGCAGCACCCGCCGGGAGTAGCTAATGTGGATTCTTGAACTCAACGTCGCCGGCTATCAATTCACGCGCGAGATGCCTGACCTGCGGCGGCGGCCGTCCTGGTTCAACCGCCGCAATGCGCACTGGCCGGCCCTGCGACACTCTCACGCTGCATGAGGCCGCCGAAGAGTGCTGCATCGGCAAGGCGATGCGACACCCGCACGAAGATGCTGATCAGCGCCGCCGAGGTGATGCGGGAACGCGGCGCGGCCGGCGTCACGATCGACGAGGTGCTCGCCCGCAGCGGCGCGCCTCGCGGCTCGGTGTACTACCACTTTCCCGAGGGCCGCATCCAGATCCTTGCCGAAGCGCTGCGGTACTCCGGTGACTCCATCACCGCCACCATCGACGAGGCCGTCGACCGGGGCGCCAAGGTCCTGCTGCGCGAGTACGTCAAGTACTGGGAGCGCCTGCTGATCGACGGCGACTTCAACGCCGGCTGCCCCGTGGTCGCCGCGGCGATCGGCTGCGGCGCCGACGACGAACCGGAGCTGTCCGCCGAGGCGGGCGTCATCCTGGGCCGTTGGTGTACCGCGATGACGCGCGCGTTCGTCGCCGAAGGCTTTAGCGAGGCGGATGCCGCGTCGCTTGCGGTGATGTCGATCTCCGCGATGGAGGGCGCAATAGTGTTGTGCCGCTCGACGCGCAGCGTGATCCCGCTGCGCCAGGTTAGCGAACAGCTCGAATTCCTGATCAAGGCAAGGGAATTCGTCTCACGGCAGGTTCCTGCCGGGACGGCCGCCGGCTAGGCGGGCGATCAGTCGCTGGCCGGCAGCGGCTTGACCTCTTTGAGTTGCAGCGCGGTCTGGCCGACGCTCAGGCTTCCGGCGCCGGGCTTGGTCACCAGCACCTCGGCTCCGGTTTCGTCGACGTAACGCTTCCCCATGATGGTGCCGTCGGCGAAGGCAGGGTCGAGTTCGCCCTTCCGCTCGCCGCCGATCTCGACCATCGGGGCTCCGCCGCAGCGCAGGTCGTCAAGGCTGTCGGCGCTTCTGACCACGATCACCTGCGTGTCGCAGACCTGGCTGGCCAAACGGGTTCCGTTCTTGATCATGCGGTTAGTCCTTCTAGCTCTTCGATGATCTCCCGGCGAAGTACCTTGCCGGTAGCGGTAGTTGGCAGCTCGTGGCGAAACACTACCCGGTCCGGGGTGCGCGATCCGCGCAAGCTCTCGCGGACGTACTCGCGCAGTTCGTCGGCGTCGGGCTCGACACCGTCGGCCGGAACCACCACCGCGACGATCGCCTGTCCCCACTGCGGATCCTCGACACCGACCACGGCGACATCGCGCACCTGCGGGTGCTCGACCAGAACTTCCTCGAGCTCCGCGGGCGCGATGTTCTCGCCGCCGCGGATGATGGTGTCGTCGCTGCGTCCGCCGATGAAAAGGTAGCCGTCGGCATCGAGGACGGCGATGTCTCTCGTTGGGAACCAACCGTTTTCGTCCAGCACCGAACCGATCCCGGTGTAGCGGCCCGACACCTGCTCACCGCGCACGAACAGCTCGCCGCTCTGGCCCGGGCCGAGGATGGTCCCGTCCTCGCCGCGGATTTGCAGCTCGATCCCGGGCACCGGCTGCCCCACCGATCCGAGGCGCTTGGCGACGGCGGAATCCCCCGACGACACCGCGGCCAGGGCGGCGCGGTGGTCGTCGGGGGTGAGCACGGCGATCGTCGAGCTCGTCTCGGTAAGGCCATACGCGTTGACAAAGCCCACGTTTGGCAACAGCTCCAGCGCCCGGCGGACCAGTGGCAGGCCCACCTTCGAGCCGCCGTAGGCCAGGTTGCGCAGCGAGGGCAGTTCATGCCGGCCACTCTCCAGCACGCTCACGATGCGGTCCAGCATGGTGGGCACCACAGTCGCGGTGGTCACGTGCTCGGCGTTGATCAGCGAGACCCATTCCTGCGCATCGAAATTGGGCAGATACACCATCTTTCGGCCGGCGTACAGGTTCGACAGCGCGGCGCCGACGCCGGCGATGTGGTACGGCGGCACGCAGATCAGCGCGGCGTCTGTGGGATCGGCCGACTCGAATTCGACTGTGCCGGTGACATAGCTGGTCAGATTGTTGTGCGAGAGCTCGACGGCCTTGGGTTGCGATGTGGTGCCCGAAGTGAACAGCACAATGGCCACGGCATCGGGGTCGGGGAATTCGGCGACCGGATCGACGCTGCGCGCAGCGGTCAAGAATTCGTCGGAGAGCATCACCCGCCGCGCCGCGCCGCCGAGCATTTCGCGATAACGGCTGTCGACAATCACCAGCGGCTCGGGCAACCGCCGGACCAGGCTCTGGATGCCCTCGGCGGACAGCCGGTAATTGATCGGGGTGAAGGCCAGACCGGCCCGCGCCGCGGCGAATATCAGTACCGGCAACATCGCACCGCCGATGCCGACGTAGGCGACGTGGCGAGCATTGGAACCCGCGATGACACCCGCGCCGCCGTCGGCGAGGTCGCTGAGCTGCTGCGTAGTCAACCGCAAGTCGCCATCGACGACAGCCGTGCGATCGGGGTTGCTCGACGTCGCCATCTCGAGCAGCAACGAAACGCTCATCCTCGATCTTTCTCGGATTCCAGCCTTTACAAATCTAGGCCGTAGTGTAACCCATGATACCGAGGGCCGTTACCGCCGCCGGTCACCGCCAGGGCGACATTCGGGGAATCCAGCGGGGCACGTTGCGCCGGTACTCGACGTATCCGGCTCCGTAGCGCTGCACGAGATGCGGCTCTTCCCAGAACCGGATCACTGTCGCGAGTACGGCGAAAAAGATCGCGAACCAGGCGAGCAGCCAGCCCGACGCGGTGAGCGCCGCCTCCCCCAGCAGGACGCAGAGCACTCCGGTGATCATCGGGTTCCGGACGTGCCGGTATGGGCCGCGAACGACCAGGTGGACCGGCTCTCCGAGCACCGGGCCCACCCCGAGCGTGCCTTTGCCGATCCGGTCGAACAGGACGATTGTCCAGACCATCAGAGCCAGCCCGGCGGCGATCAACAGGGCGCCGACCGTCGCCAGCGCGATCGACGTGGGCGAGCCCAGGTCCGGTAGCCGCACGCCGTCTGGGATCACGATGAGCGCGGGAATGACGAGCGTCATGGTGACTGGAGCTACCAGGATCGAGAGCAGGTGCCGCCACCAAAGTCGTCGTTCATGCGTGTTGGTAACCATTTTCTTCAACCTCCGTTCAAGAATGGAATGTACTCCTGCGTGATGGCAATGGTCAACGGTCGTTGAAGTATGCTTTGGTGCATGTCAGAGGGGCGGCGCAGCGGCCGCTGGCGCACCGGTCAGCAGAGCAGGCAGCGGATCATCGACGCGGCGCGCGAACGCTTCATGCACGACGGGTACGAGCGGGCCACCATCCGCGCCATCGCCGGCGACGCCGGGGTGGACGTCGCGATGGTCTACTACTTCTTCGGCAGCAAGGAAGGGCTGTTCACCGCGTCGGCGCTGACCGGACCCGAGCACCCGCTGCATCATCTGGCCACGCTGCTCGACGACGGCACCGAGGACATCGGCCCGCGGCTGGTGCGCCGCTTCCTCGAGCACTGGGACGAAGGTGCCGCATATGAGCCACTGCTGACGCTATGGCGCTCGGCAGCCATCCACCCACAGGCGCGAAAGGTGTTGCACGACAGCCTCGCCGGCCCGATGGCCGAGCGGGTGGCCACGGAGTTCGGCGTGACGGATGCCGAGCTGCGGGTCGAGCTGGTGGCCAGTCATCTGGCCGGGCTGGCGTTCGCGCGCTACCAGCTGAAGATCGAGCCGATGGCGTCGACCAGCATCGAGGATCTGGTCACCTGGCTGGGCCCGACCGTACAGCGGTACCTGACGGGTTGATCGGGCGGCTTATTGCTCGAAGCGGCTTAGACTTCTGCGAGGCGACTCATCTTCTTCGACCAGCCCGGTACAAGAGCCCCGGATCCTGTCACGCCGGAGGCAATGCCGACCTTGGAGCAATGGGCCGACAGTATCACCGCCGTGTTGGACGATCTCGGGAGCAGTGAAGCGGTCCTCGTCGCGTTCGACGGGGCGTTCGCGCAAGCGGCGCTGTTCGCGGCGACACATCCATCGCGCACCGCAGCGCTTGTCTCCTTGAGGGCTACGTGGATCCGGGGGAGCAGCCAGAACGTATGCGCCCCATGCAGATCCGGGGACGATCCGGCTCAAATGCGTCGACAAACCGGCGACCACCAGCACGGCGGTGGCGAGCACGCTCCAGTGCACACCGACCATCACGCCGGCTACCCGGCCCAGCTTCTACCGTCGGGATCATCGTTACTCCTTTGCTTCTCGTCCCATGTCACAATCGTGGCCCTCTGCATGACCATCGAAGGGCTCCTCTTTCCCTCCGCTGCCGCGTGATTGGAGCGTGGTATCGGTCCTCGCCGCTGTCTGCGCTGAGTCCGAGTAGCTGGTTGGGTGTGCAAACATTGCCGACGGTCGCCGCTCGTGTCATCGCAGTGTTCGCGTCGTCGAAGCTCGTGTATGGGGGCACTACCAGAAGAGCAAGTCTTCCGAACTGCTTACCGAAGACTGTGATGACGCTTGGCGCGTCTTGGCTGGCGTCGAGGATCACCTCGCCGCCTTCGTGTTTCAGGCTCGACGGCGTCGGTGACCAATCGTCTTGGTGATAGCGCACCCGATCAACCGGTCCAAACCGCAACGACAAGGCGCCAAGGAGTGATGGAAGTTCGGCGGCCAGCCTCGCTGACCATGGCCACCAGGCTCCTTGGACGAAGCCACACGTCCGGTGTGCGGATTTCAATCGCAGCCGTAAGGATGCGATTGTCGATCGCTGTACTCGTGGGACACTAACGTGCTCAGCGGTTGTTAACATGCTTGTTTCTGCCTTCCTGGCGTTGAGCCGAGTTCGCACACGGTTCATTACCCCCTCGGGGTAAGAACCCCGCTTACAATTCCATTCTGGTGTGAATCCCGGTGGCTGCGTTCGCCGTAACGCGACTACCCGACCACGAGCCGTTGTAGTCACACGACAGCGTTTATGTCCGCAAGGTAAGTGACATCGGCAGTGCGGCGACTATGGCGGGTGAGTCCCCCCGCGGCTTGGGCGTATACAGCGCGCCGCCCTCCCCTTCCCAACGGTTGATCTGCTTATCCGGGACGTTCGACGGGACATGTTGCGTCAGTATCGACTTCAGTCGATCGGTGAGCTTGTCCATGCCAAGGACTTTGCGCGACCATGCCTGGCTATCGGGTCTGAGTTGCTGTCGGGCCTCCTCCAGCGAAGCCGCGACGGGGAACCCGTGGTCACCATCGTCGGTATGTAGCAGCCGATCCACAGCACGGCTAGCCACCAACGCCCACCGTACGCCCTCACGTTGACAGGTCTCGGCGATCTTGACTAGCCCTCGAAAGCCGTCGCTGCCAAAGAAGTCCACACCGCGAAGGTCAACGATTAGCGGTCGGTGACGAGTGGCCAAGTCATCGATCCGGTCACTTAGCCGCTCGGCGTTGTAGGCGTCGACCGCGCCCCGCACCTCGACGATGGTGATCTCCGGCTGGAAATGGGTGTGCAGCGACATGCCGGCGTGATCGACTGGCACCGAACCATTGGGTGCAAGCTGTCGCGTGTAGGTGTCGGTGCCGCGGCAGTTGTTAATCGTTGACATCATGGGCGAAATCTTTCTAATTGTTTTGTTCTGTGGCTGTCCGGGTTTCTGCGGGTCGCCGTTACTGCACTGCGGCTGTGTGAACGCCGTAGGGCACGGCTTTCAGGAGTGTGACGGTGAGGGCGACGCCGCTGGGCAGGGTGTAGGTGCGCCGCTCACCGGGGCGGGCGCCTTCGATGGCGGCGCCTAGCGGGGATTGGTTGGAGTAGACCTCAATATCGCCGTATTCGGCGCCGCGCACACCCAGGAGGAAGGTCTCGATGTCGCCGGTGTCGTCGTAACGGATCGTCAAAACCATGCCCGGTTCGGCGACCCCGTCGTCGGGCGGATCCTCGCCGGCGACGGCATTGACCAACAGATTATGAATCTGTTGGATCCTTGCCTGCCACGCGCGGTGGACAGCGGTGGCGTTGTCGTCGGAGTTGCCATCAGCGGTTGCACTGGTATGCAACACCCGAAGGGTGGCCAGTTCCCTTTGTAAGCGCTCGTAGGCTTGCGGCGAGACCCACACGCGCTGTGTGCTGGTCATCACTATTCCTTTCATGAACGTGGTAAGTGAGCTGACGTCGCGAGTTCCGGCATGACGCGATGTTGTCGGCGCGGTTCGTTTCGGGACGCTGTCTGTTGGTAATGCTCTGCGGTCCTGGCGATTACAGTCGGGCCGCGACACCATGCTGCGACCTGGGGCTTTTCGCCACATGCATCGCGTAGGGGACGGCCTCGAGCAGCGTCACCAGCCGTCCGCTCTCGTTGGGAAGTGAGTAGATACGCTGCTCGCCAGGACGTGCGCCGGCAATCGCGTGGCCCAGCGGTGACAGCGTCGAGTAGACCGGGACGTCGGCGCCCACGCCGAAACGCCTTCCGAGCAAGAAGGTTTCAGTCTGACCGGAGTCGTCGTAGCGGATGGTGAGAACCATGCCCGGTTCGGCGATGCGGCGGACAGCGGGACTCTCACCGACGACAGCATTGGTCAGCAGATCCTGAATCTCGCGGATGCGTGCTCGTCGCGCTGGATACCCTGCGGTGAGATTCGCGTCGTAATCCATGAAGTCGTCGGGAACTTCAATACTGCGCCGCGAGCGCAGCGCGGCAAGCTCACTGTGCAGCCGCGTGTAGTCCTGTCGCGACATCCAGATGCGTTCGGTGGTAGTCATTTTGAGTATGTCCTTTCGTTTGTCGAGTGAGAGTCGTCAGGGGCAGGCCAACGCAGGCAGCCGCTGACGACTCGGGGACACGTTGTGGGCCAATGTTCGCCGCGGTGCATGCCCGCGGGGATCGGGAGTGCCGGTGGCCGATCTTGCGCAGCGGATCGAACTTGGCTGGGAGGCTATTTTCCGGTGGTGATCTGTTCGGCCGATAGCCGACCGGAGTACTTGCCAGGTGCGCCAACCCTTCTAAATCCATTGTGGCATTCGCGGGCGCCACGGCGTTTGCCGAAAACCGACAACGGCGCTGTGGAGCATTGTCGCGCCCCGACAACGCGCTGTTGCCGCGAAGCCACGACGGCGTGACCGGCGAGAGCGCGCTTCATATCTGTCGGAAACCCAATCCCAGGGGCAATTCGGTTGGGAGAGTAGATATGAGTGGGCGGCGCTGTCTTATCGCTCGACAAGGCGGTTGAAGCTCTGTTGCCATTGGTCGTAGCGGAGTCGGTCAAGGGTGATACGTGCACGCGCGAATAAGCCCAAGGCCAAGACGGTTATGGCCCACCAGGTCGCTATTCCGAAGGTCACTGCCGCGTCGCGGGCGGTGTTTACCGGTGCGGGTACCGAGACACCTTCGTCATCTACCCAAATCTGAATGTCGTCACCAATCTTGGCTGTCAGCGGCGCAGTGACGTCGCCGGTGCGCTCGGCCCCGGCGGCAAACCATCGGGCAGGAATCGTCACTGTTGGGCTTTCAACGTCCCGACGAGGGTGACTATCCCCAGTGACTGTCGCGGTCACCGGGTGGCGAGTTTGGACCTGCTCGGCATAGATGCGGGTTCGAGAATCATAGACAGCGGTGCCCACGGCGGCACCGATAGGCACAGCAATCAGGAGCACCGCAACGCATAACACGAAAACCAGTGCCTCCACCCGGTCTGTGGCGCGTACCAGCGGGTTACGACCAAACAGCCGCACGAACAGCTTCCTCGGCAAGGACGCGGTGGAGGTCGTCTCCATCACGGTGTCATCATCTGGCCGACGGTCGGCGGTCCGTTGATGCTCGGAGTCTGAGGTGGACATCGCACGTTTCCCTCGGGAGCGTTGGTGTGTATTTGAGCTATTGCAAGATCGGCCGGAAACCGGCCGTAACGGAAACCTGGCCCTGACTCGGCAATCTCCATGATGGTCTGAGCGGCCGCCACAAGCTTTACCGCAGCCAGACAACCACGCTGCCGCGCTTTGTCGAGCTACGACAGCGCCCCTGGTAAATCGGCGTCGGTGGCTGCGAGTTCTATCATCATCGCCAGCCGTTTCTTGGCGTCGTCCAGGGGCAGGTTGGTTATCTCGGCCATCTTGCGCAGGCTGGTAACGCACGGTGTTCTCGTGCACCCCCAACCGCTCACCGGCGCGCGCCGGGTCGCCCTGCTCCTCCAGCCGGGCCCGCAGCGTGGCCACATAGTCCGTCGCGTTGTCGCGGTCGTGGCGGCGCAACTCGGCCACCGGTCCGCGGTCAGGAGTCCGGCCGGACCACGCCGCCCTACGCAATCGCTGCAGCAGTGGATGCATCAGCGCCCTTGCGCACACCGAACAGTTCGGCGCCAGGATCTGCGCCTGCGTCCGATCCGTGATCCTTCGAACATGCGTTCGAGTATGCCACAGGCCCCCGACACGATGCGGGATCGGACGGTTTGGAAGGAACCTTCCGGCCTACGTCCCTGTCCAGCGCGGCGGACGCTTCTCGGCGAACGCGATCGCGCCCTCCTTGGCGTCGTTGGACATGAAGATCGGGGCCAGGATCTTGATCTGCTCCGCGAACCTGGTCTCCGGGCTCCAGCCGCGGGATTCGACGATGATCCGCTTGGTGGCCGCCACCGCCAGCGGCCCGTTTGCGGTGATCTTTTCCGCCAGCGCGATCGCCGCGTCCAGCGCCGACCCGGGCTCGGCCAGGACGTTGACCAAGCCCAGCTCGTGGGCGCGCTCGGCAGACAGATTGTCACCGGTCAGCGCCAATTCCATGGCAATGGCGTAGGGGATCCGCTCCGGCAGCCGCAGCAGTCCCCCACCGCCGGCCACCAGGCCACGCTTCACCTCCGGAATGCCGAACGCGGAGTCCTTGGCCGCCACGATGAGGTCGGTGGCCAGCGCCAGCTCGGTCCCGCCGGCCAGCGCGTACCCCTCCACCGCCGCGATCAGCGGCTTGGCGGGTGGACGTTCTGTGAAGCCCATGCCGCGGCCCTCGACGACGACGTTCTCGCCGCGGGCGAACGCCTTGAGATCCATACCCGCGCAGAACGAGCCGCCCGCACCGGTCAGGATTCCCACCGAAAGGCCGTTGTCGCCGTCGAGGCGGTCCATCGCGTCGGCCAAGGCGCGGCTCACCGCCGCGTTGACCGCGTTCTTGGCTTTGGGCCGGTTGATGGTGATGATCAGGATCCGGTCCCGCTGCTCGACCAGGACCTCGGAATCAGTGTTCGCTTCGTCGCTCACAGTGCAGATGGTAACGGTCTGCTTGCGTGACGAACCGGCCGGTCAATGTAAACCGGCATCAAGCTTGAGCCATGGCGGCCTCGACGACCGTCAGTTCTTCGGAAAGCCCAGCAGCCCTGCGTATTTCGACAAAGTCTGCGACCATGGCATCGGTCACCTCATGCGGGTCCTTGACGGTGCAACCGTCAGACAGCACCGAGATGTTGAGCTGGTCGACGTAACTCCACACTGTGATATTCAGGCCGCTGCCGGCGGTCAACGGGCCCACCGAATAGATCTCGGTGACCAGCGCACCGCCCACTCTCCCGCGTTCACGGGGACCGGGGACGTTCGAGATATTCAGGTTCAGCACCTTGTTCTGCCCATCGCGGCTCGACATCCACCGGAACATGGCTTCCGTCGTCACCGGAGGCCAATAGGCCGCCCAGCGGCTGATCAGCTCCGGCCCCAACAACTGATGGCTTTCCTTGGCGAACACCGCGTTCTCGTGGGCGTAACGCACTCGTTCCAGCGGGTCGTCGCAATCGGTCGGCAACGCCACCATCATTCCGCTGAACCGGTTTCCGGAGATCCGCTCAGGCGAGAAGTCGTAGGCCACCGGGACCGACGCCAGCAGCGGTTCGGCCTTGCCGTCGTACCGCAACAGCAGGGTGCGCAGCGCGCCGCTCGACATGGCCAGCACCATGTCGTTGATGGTCGCGCCGAGCTTCTTGCCGGTCGCCTTGACATCGGCGAAAGCCAGTGTGGCGGTAGCGAATCGGCGTTCCGGGGTGAGCATGTGGTTCATGAAGGTCGGCGGCGGGGTGAATGGCCGGGTCAGCTCCGGCGAAAACTTGCGCGAGCTGCGCCGCACTCGGCCAACGCCTTCCGCGGTGTAGCGGATCGTGGCGGGGAGGCGCCCGATGTGCCGCAGATGGTCCACGAACGCCGAAGTCATCAACTCCCGCTTACTGGGCGCTGGATCGGGCGTGTACGAGCCACTCTGAGGTGTGGGCATCAGGTCCATGCCGTGCGCCATCAGGTTCGCCGACGCCACGCCGTCGGCAAGCGCGTGGTGGATCTTAACCACCACGGCGATCCGGTGGTTGGCCAGACCCTCCACGAAGTACATCTCCCACAACGGGTAGGCACGGTCCAGCGGCGTGCTGGCGATCTGTCCGATCGCCTCGTCGAGTTCCCGACGGCCACCGGGCGCGGCCAGCCGCCAGGGCCGGATGTGGTATTCGAAATCGACTTCGCAGTTCTCCCGCCACATCGGGTGGTGGAACTTCAGCGGCACGTCGACCAGCTGATAGCCCAACGGCACCAGCTTGTCCATCCGGCTGGCGATGACCTGACGGAACGCGTCGATGCCGAAGCCGCGATGGTCCTCGTCGAGTTCGATCACGGCCACTTTGATGGTGTGCATGTGCACATTGGGCGTCTCGCTGTACAGCAGTACCGCGTCCCACCCGCTGAGCCGTTTCACCGCAGGCCCCTACTCATACGGCGACCTTACAATCGGCTGGCGCTCAGATAACCCGTTTCGCGAACTGCGTGCGGTTGCGATACACCTGATTGAGGAACAGAGCCGTCGTGTGTGCCATCGCACCCGCACGGGAACCGTCGAGCAGGTCGAAGCCGTGACCGGCCCCCGGCAGCTCGACATAGCTGACCAGCGAGCTGGAAACCGAACGCAGCCGGTCGACGAAGCTGCGGGCCTGCTCCACCGGGATCACGGTGTCCTTGCTTCCGTGAATCACCAAGAACGGCGGTGCATTTCGGTGCACGCGGGCGATCGGCGACGCGGCGCGGAACACTTCCGGGTGTCGGGCGATCGACCGCCTCACCACCACCCGCTCCAGGAAGTCGACGAACCTGACGCGCTCCGGTGTGGAGCGGTCTTCCCAGTCGTAGCGGCCGTAGATGCCCACCACCGCGTCCACTGAGCTGTCCGCACCTTCGGGCAGCGCGGCCTGGAAAGCGGGGTCGTTACCGGTGAGCCCGGCCAGCGCAGACAGGTGGCCTCCGGCCGAACAACCTGCCACCGCAATGAAATTGCGGTCACCGCCGAACTTGTCGACGTTGGCGCGTGCCCACGCGATCGCGGTCTTGACGTCTGCGATGTGGCGCGGCCAGCGGTGGTGCGGCGAGACGCGGTAGTCGATCGCCAGGCAGACCCAACCCTGCTCCGCCAGTCGCGATATCAATGCGGACCCCTGCA
The DNA here is from genome assembly GCF_001667115.1 of Mycobacterium sp. 852002-51163_SCH5372311. Taxonomy (GTDB): domain Bacteria; phylum Actinomycetota; class Actinomycetes; order Mycobacteriales; family Mycobacteriaceae; genus Mycobacterium. The sequence goes on from NZ_LZIJ01000027.1 coordinate 16,321, forward strand.
GGGTGCGGCTGCCGTGTACCCAGGCACCGCCCGGGACGAAGATCAGCACCGGTGCGGGTTCGGTGGGCAGATCCTGGCGGCGCCAGACGTCGAGCATCTGGGCCGGGCTGTCGCCGTAGTGGACGCCGCGACGGTAGAGGTGCCGACGCTGCCGTAGCGCCTCCCAGATCGGCGGCGTGCGTTCCGCAGTGGGCCATTCGGCGTCCAGGTCCGCCGACGAGACGACACCACGCAACGCCGTGACGGAGACCTCGTGGGTGCTTTCGCGGTCGCGGCGGCGGTCTTCCTTGACGTCCTTGACGCCCGGAGTCAGCCAGCCACGCGCCGCCGCAGCCGCGAATTCGGGCGCGTGCCGGGCTCCCCAGACGCTGATTGCGGTGATTGTGCCAAGCGGTTCAAGGCGCTTGCCCACGACCGGCAGCGAAGCCCCCGCAACGCTTAGGGCCAGCATATAGTCGGCAGGCCGGGCCCGCAGCAACCATCTCACACAGGGTTTCATGCGCGGTCCCGTCGCCGTCATGGTTGGGAGCGTACCCCTACGCGGATGGCGGCAACCGCGTTTGTGGGCACCAAATCTGCGTCGACGAAAATTTGGTCGCCTATGCGGTTTGCCATGGAAGCATTTGTCGAGCTTTACGCTATTGGCCTATTCGCTCTTGGGCGCTCGGATCGCGGCCTGGACACTCCCGGCGCCCTTCCGGCGCGCCACGGCAAGCCGCGCCGCGTAGGCGATCGCGCTGGTGGCGAACATGAGTGCGGTGAGCAGGAGCCACCTGCCGAGAAACGGCTGCTGGGTCTCTCCGGTAGCGGCCAGATAGGTGGGAGCGCCCTGCTGGATGATCCCGGGCAGAAAGATCAGCAACGTCAGTCCGGCCGCCAGGGCGGGAATCCGAATGTGGTTGCGGGCGAGCACTTTCGGGTGGCGATGTGGCGGGAGCCGACGCAGCCGCGATTCCATTATCCGGTCGGCCAGCGCATAGAGCGGGAACAGCAGCAGATCGTGGACGATGACCGCGGCGGCGAACCATACGATGATCGACTGCCACCAGCTGCCCGGATTCCACAGCGTGCCGGGCTTGAAGGTGACCAACACATAGCCAAACAGGGCGAACCCAGCAACCATGGTCAGCAGATGCAACGGATGGGATCCGTAGTGACGAGCAAAATGCTTTCGCAGCCTTGGCATTTCACGCCTCGAACGCGATCGATGCGACCCACTTGGTGTTGTGTACACCGGGCAGCGCGGGAACGATCACCCGGGCCGGATAGCCATGGTCGATCGGCAGGTCGGCGCCGTTCACACGCAAGGCCAGCAGCGCATCGGGGTCACCGATCTGGTTGGCTTGCAGCATCGCTCGGCCGAAGGCGCCACCTCTTTGCAGCGACGTCACCCGGGCCGATCGCGGTGACCGCACACCGGCCACGCGGGCCAGCTCGACCAGCGGAACCCCGGTCCAGCTCTGAACCGTCGACCACCCTTCCACGCAGGCGATCGGCAGCCTCACGGTGCGTTGCGGAAGCGCGCACAGCATCCCGCGATCGAGTACCACCTCCGACGGCCCGCCGCGCAGCGTCAACCTCCAGTCCGCGCCGACGTTCTCCGGCGCGATGCCGGCGGCCACAGCCGTCTTGTTGACCGGGAAATCGCGGCCCCGCCCCCGCGGCAGCAACAGGGCGGTGCTGCGGGCGGCACCACCGAGCGTCTGCCCGACGGTGAGTAACCCGATCAGCAGCACCCCGGAGCCGACCAGTGCCAGTGCACCGCGCCTGCTCATCGTCGGTTCGGCCGGCTCGGCGGCCACCAGACCGGCGGGGTCCAGCGGCTGTGGACGGGTGTCGGCGACGTTGGTACGCAACACTTCTCGGAATGGCAGCGATCGCAACCCGGTGATCATGTGCGGAATCTTGAGCGCGATGTGCATCAGGAACCCGGCGATGCAAACCCAAGCCCCGAAGTAGTGGCCGTCGTAGAAGCTGAATCCGAAGATGTAGTCGTACTGAATGTTGAGCACACCGGTGACGATCTGAAACAGCACTCCACCGACCAGCATCGCCAACGACAGCCGCTCCAGCAGCTGGGCGACCGAGCGCGCCGGCGGCCACACGAACAGCCGCGGGATCACCGACCACAGTTTGGCCAGGACCACCGGGATGATCACCAGACCCAGCCCGACATGCAGTCCCTGAGTCAGCCGGTACAGCCACGACGGATGGGTGGGCCAGGTGAACGCGGGCAGGCGCAGCCAGCCGACGTCGGCGGGGATGGCCTGACCGAATTGGGGCGAATATGCCGAATAGGACAGCAGGCCAGTGACGAAGATGATGGGCAACGCCACCAACAACACCAGTCCGAACACCGACGTCAGCCAGGGTCCACGCAGCGGACTGCGCCACCGCGGCATCCGTTGCCGATCAACCCGATCCTTGGCCACCTGAACCAGGGTCCCACGCTTGGTCTGCCCGCCCGCATACTGGACCGGTGTCGACCACTTCCAACATGGATGTTCACCCTGACCTGCGTCGCATCGCACGCATCGCCCCACGCCAACTGGTCGGTCCGCGGACATTGCCGCTGATTCGGGTCTTGAGCGAGCGGATCCGCGGTCGCGGACCATCCGACGATGTCGAGGTACTCACCCTGGAATCCGGGGCCGGCGTGCGGCTGTTCCGGCCGGTCGGAGTCGACGGGCCGGCGCCCGCCCTGCTGTGGATTCACGGCGGCGGATTCGTGATGGGGACCGCACGGCAGGACGACCGGGTATGCCGCGGCTTCAGCAAGAGGCTGGGCATCACCGTCGCGTCGGTCGAATACCGTCTGGCACCGGAACATCCGTATCCGGCGGCGCTGGAGGACTGCTACGCGGTGCTGACCTGGCTGGCCGCGCTGCCCGCGGTTGACCCCGGGCGAGTGGCGATCGGCGGCGCCAGTGCCGGCGGCGGTTTGGCGGCAGCCCTGGCGCTGCTGGCCCGCGACCGCGGCGAGGTGACGCCGGCATTCCAGCTACTGGTGTATCCCATGCTGGACGATCGCAGTGGTGACGCTGCCGACAAGCCGAACTACCGGCTGTGGAACGCGCGCGCCAACCGGTTCGGCTGGACGGCGTATCTCGGCACTGCCGACCCGGTGGTCGCCGTCCCCGCCAGGCGCGAAGACCTGAGGGGGCTGCCACCCACCTGGATCGGCGTGGGCGACAACGATCTTTTCCATGACGAGGACCTCGCTTATGCCGAACGTCTGAAGAGCGCCGACGTACCGTGCGAGGTCGAAGTGGTGCCGGGCGTCTTCCACGGGTTCGACCTGGTGGCGCCGAAAGCCCAAGTGTCACAGGGGTTCTTTGCGAGCCAATGCGATGCCCTGCGGTCCGGGCTCGCGCTTACGGTTTGATCGCCGGTCACATGGCGAAGTAAATGAGCTGGCCGCCGATGACCGTGGCGGCCACCATGCCGGCGTCCAGCTCGGCCAGCACCGTCGCCGGTGGTTCGTTCAGCACACACAGGTCGCCCGGCTGCCCGGGTGCGACGGTCCGAGCGCGGCCCGGCTGATCGGGCCGGCCCAGAAACATCTCCAAAGCCGTTCGCGCCGATACGCATTCGTCGGCACTGAGCACTGCGCCACTGAGCGTGGTGCGATAAACCGCGGCACGCATCGCGGTCCACGGGTCGCCGTGGCCGAACGGCCTGTCGGTGGACAGCGCGACCGGCACCGACGCGTTGAGCAACGACGCCACCCGCCAGAGCTGACCGTGCTCGGCGGCGGGGACGTCGGCAAGATACTGGTCGCCGCGCTCGGCGACGAAGTTCGGCTGGGTGACCACCGTAACCTGCAGGTCGGCGAGGTCGCTGAGGTTGTCGTCCGGCACAACCGACGCGTGCTCGATGCGATCGAGCGGATGGCTTCCGGCCTCGCGCAGGGCGGCGATGGTTACTACCAGTTGTGCCGCGGTGACGCAGTGCACGGCAACCGGCCGGCCGGCACGGTGTTGCTCGGCAATCCAATTCGTCAAGGAGTCCAGGTCCAGACGGTCGTCCTGCAGGATCTTCTTGCCCGGTGACAGGAAATGCAGCCGCGGCCGGAACTCGCCGCGACGGTGCGCCACCATCAGCGAGACCATGTCGTCGGCGCCGAGGTCGGGGGTGGCGTCGGTGACGCCGGTGACGCCGGCCGCGGTGATCCGCCGGCTGAGTTCCGCCAGGTTGGTTTCGCGCCGCTCCACCGCGTCTGACCAGCCAGGGTCGGCACTGCGGAGACGTCCATCGGAATGCTCGGTCATGCCGATTCGGCCCAGGGCAGCGGAATTGAGCATCCAGAGCGCGCCGCTGCGGTGCTGAATGCGCACCGGGATGTTGGGTACCACCGCGTCAAGAGCGTTGCGGTCCAACTCTCCGGCAACCGACTCGTGATACCCGACCGCGCGGATCCACCCGTCGGGGCCGGGTGTGGCGTTCGACAATAGTTGTGCCAATTGGTCTTTGGTGCTTACGCCGGGTGGTCCGACGAAAAACGAATCCAACGCGGAAGCAGCGGACCGCACGTGCACATGATGATCGTGCAGCCCGGGTAGCACGGTACCGCCGCCGGCGTAGAGCACACCCTCTCCGGGCGCGGCACTGAGCCCGCTGCCGACCTCCTCGATCTGCGCGCCCACCCGGATGTCGACCATTCTGCCGTCGAGCAGTGCAGCTCCTTGAATCAGCATGATAGACAGCGTCTTTCGGCAACCAGGCGGCGAACCGTGTCGTCGTCGGCGCCGAGCTCGGGCGCTGACCTGCGCACTGCCGGTGGCCGCGGTGGTGGGGCCGGATACGCCGAGACGGACGACACCGCCGGCAACTCCGCATAGCGGGCGGCCACCGCCGCCATGGCCAGCTGAACCAATTCGCCGCCACCCCTGCGCAGCGATTCGGTCACCGCCAACATGGCCTCCAGCCCCGTCAGCGGGTCGGCGACGGCGTCGCCGCAGAACACGGGCCCGTCGACGCTGGTGCCTACCAAGCCGCCCGCTACCGCGGCGTCATCGCCGAAGGCCGGCCGTCCCGACTCGCTGTCATATCCGGTTACCCGCAGCCAGATTCGTCCCGCCCGCGGCATCAGGTGGTCGGGACCGAGCCGGCGTCTGGCGAGCGCCGCCGCCCGCGAACCTTCGATCACGATGTCGGCGACGGTGAGCAACTGCTGCAGCTCGTCAACCTGTGCGTCGAAATCCAGGCAATAGGACAGTTTTTCGCCGTTGATCCAGTCGAAGAAGGCACGATTTCCGGCGCGGGTGCCGTCCGGACGGCGACGGCTTTCGACTTTGACGACGGTGGCTCCGGCGCGGGCCAGGAGTTTCCCGCACAACGGGCCGGCCCACATCGAGGACAGGTCGGCCACCAGCAGACCCGCCAGCCCACGCCCGCGAACCGGGTCGCCCATGCGGCGAATCCGCGGCGACGTGGGTGCAGCCTCACCCAATGCAGCAGCCGGGATGTCGAGCAGAGCCGCACGCCCTACGATATCCGACACGAAACGCGTTGCGGCCCAGGCGGCAAGCGCTGGCCACGGATCGTCGGGTACGTCGTCCACTTGCAGCAACGCGGGCACGGCGGCGATGTCGTCAGGACGGGACAGGGTGATCGCGCACCAGCCGTCCCGGGTCTGCAGCAGCCGGCTGGCGCCACCGGCCGACACCCGCCCGCCGCGGGTCAGTCCGAGCAACCCGGCCCGCCCGGCGAGCAGGCTCGCCGCATCCGCGGTGATCCGTTCGGCGTGACTCAGCATGTTGGCCCGGGAGAAGTCGGGTGGACCGTCGGGCAGACCGGTCAGATAGGCCAGCCCGCTGCTACCCCAGCTTGCCAGCGCACAACTCACGACGCCCATTGTGCTCGCTGTGCTCGTGCGGGGGAGCGTTTAGAACTGCAGCGCGCTAAAGCGCCAGTCCAGCACCTGCCGGTCGGACTGATCTGCCGAACCGCTGACCGCGTAGACCACCGATCGCAGTCCGAGTACCCCGCCGGCGGCCGTCTCCTCGACGGACTCGACGTGCAACTCGCTGTACAGCGTGTCGCCCTCGTACACCGGGCCGGTGTGGTCGCAGGACTGCCAGCCCAGGACCGTCACCAGATTCGGCAATAGCCGGTTGGCCTGAGCCAGAGCCAGCCCGATGGTGTGCCCGCCGTAGACCAACCGCTGGCCGCCGACACGCGAATCGTGGTGTGTCGCAGCGATGTTCAGGGTGAGACGGGCCAACTCTGGCGCGCCGCTGACCACGTCGGCCGTGCTGTGCAGCACCGCGCCCGCCAGCCCGGTGTCGAAGTGCGGTCCCGGCACCCGGTTTCGGAACACCTCGCCGTCCCATTGCGCGGTCGGATCAGAAGCCGGCATCACCGGGTCTGATCCGATGGCGGACAGATCGTCGGCGGGAGCACCGGACGGATCGAACTCCGGGCCGGCGGGCAGCATCGCGCAGCGGTAGAAGTCGAGCACCAACCGGTCGGCCTGGTCGATGGTGATCATGCGCAGCGCCGCCAGGCCCGTGGGCGCCCGTCCCGGCTTGGGCGAATTCGCCCGTAGCCCAACCACTTCGGTGCGGGTATAGATGGTGTCTCCGATGACGGGGAACCGGTGAAACGTGAGCCCGCGGTAGAACAGGTTGGCTTTGACCCGCTGGGTGACCAGCGTCGACTGTCCGATCGCGACGTCGCACACCAGTCCCGGATGCGCCAGCGGACCCGGCGCACCGGTCACGGCGGCGCACAGCTGAGCATCGAGTGCCAGCCGCATCCGATCGCCCACGATGGCCTGGTGTGCGGCCGCCAATCCCGACGACAGCGTGGCCGCAGGGGCCCAGTCGAACACCTGGCCAATCGACAGGTCGTCGAAGAAGGGCCCACCCTCGCGCACGCCCCCGTACCCATTCGCAGTCACAACGCCACATGCTGGCAGGCTGTCGAAGCGAGGGTCAACGCGGGAGGGCGGTCTCAGGTGAACGACGAAGAAGACATGCTGATTGCCACCGTGCGCGCATTCGTCGATCGCGACGTGAAACCGACCGTGCGCGACGTCGAGCACGCCAACACCTACCCCGAGGCGTGGATCGAGCAGATGAAGCGGATCGGCATCTACGGCCTGGCCATTCCCGAGGAGTACGGCGGATCGCCGGTGTCCATGCCGTGTTATGTCCGGGTCACCGAACAGCTGGCCCGCGGCTGGATGAGCCTGGCCGGCGCGATGGGCGGACACACCGTCGTGGCCAAACTGCTGACGCTGTTCGGCACCGAGGAACAGCGACGGACGTATCTGCCGCCGATGGCAACCGGCGAACTGCGGGCCACCATGGCCCTGACCGAGCCAGGCGGTGGTTCCGACTTGCAGAACATGACCACTACTGCGCTACCCGACGGTTCCGGGGGATTGACGATCAACGGTGCCAAGACCTGGATCAGCAATGCGCGCCATTCCGGCCTGATCGCCGTGCTGTGCAAGACCGATCCGAATGCCACGCCGCGTCATCGGGGTATCTCGATCGCGTTGGTCGGGCACGGACCCGGACTGACGGTGTCGCGGGATTTGCCCAAGCTTGGCTACAAGGGCGTCGAATCCTGTGAGCTTTCCTTCGACGACTACCGCATTCCCGAGTCGGCGATTCTGGGTGGCGTGATGGGACAGGGCTTTTCGCAGATGATGAAGGGCCTCGAGACCGGCCGCATCCAGGTTGCTGCGCGCTCGCTCGGCGTTGCCTCGGCAGCCTTGGAGGACGCGTTGGCCTATGCCCAGCAACGGGAAAGCTTCGGCCGCCCGATTTGGCAGCATCAGGCCGTCGGCAATTACCTGGCCGACATGGCGACCAAGCTCACTGCCGCCCGTCAGCTGACCCGTTATGCCGCCGAGCGTTACGACGGCGGCGAACGCTGCGACATGGAGGCCGGGATGGCCAAGCTGTTCGCCTCGGAGGTGGCAATGGAAATCGCCCTGAACGCGGTGCGAATCCATGGCGGTTACGGTTATTCGACCGAATACGATGTCGAACGCTACTTCCGCGATGCTCCGTTGATGATCGTCGGCGAAGGCACCAACGAGATCCAGCGCAACGTGATCGCCGGGCAATTGGTGGCCCGGGGCGGAATCTGAGCATCGTCTACGTCCCAGTTACCCCGGCGGCTCAGCCGGCGGGTGCTGTATATTTGCCTGACCTTGGCGCCAGGGAGGCGGCCGGAATCTGTCGAGCCGAAGGAAGGCAGTGGCCATGAGTTACCCGCCAGACCCCTACGGCGGTTCGCCGGGTTGGCAAGGCCAGCAACCGGGTTGGCCGGGGCAGCAACCCGGTTGGCAGGGCCAGCAACCGGGGTGGCCGGCTCAACAACCTGGTTGGCCGAGTGGACCACCGCCGGACAACTACCTGGTCTGGGCGATATTGACGACGATCTTCTGCTGTCTGCCCGCAGGAGTCGTGTCGATCGTCTACTCCTCCAAGGTCTCCGGGCTGTGGATGCAGGGGCAGTACGCCGAAGCTCAGGCGGCGGCCAACAACGCGAAGAGGTGGGCGATCATCAGCGCCATCGTCGCCGCGGTACTGATTGTCGGCTACCTGGTGTTCATGCTCGTGATGTTCATGGTTGGTGTCAGCACCTACAGCCATATCCCCTCTACAACGACGACGCACTACTACCGTCGGTACTGATACCGTCGTTACTGATAGCGCCGTTACTGAGTCAAGCGTCCACCAGGCCCCAGGCGAGCGCGGTCTGTTTGTCGATGGTGTGACCCGACAACACCAGATAAGCTGTGCGCCAACGACCGATCCGGCGGGTAACGCTGACGGTGCCGCCGGCTCCGGGAATCAGCCCCAGACCCAGTTCCGGCAGTCCGAACACCGAATCGCTCTGTGCGTCAATCCATCCGCAGAACGCGGCCATCTCCAGCCCGCTGCCCAGAACACGGCCGTGCACCTCGGCGCGGCATGCCCGCCCGAGCCGGGCGGTGAGGGCGTCCAGCGCCAGCGCGGGGCTGTGACGGGTACGGGCCAGGTGCGCGCTCGCCGGGTCGGCGAAGGTGCCGAATTCCGCGAGGTCGCCGCCGCTGCAAAACGACGGACCGTTGCCGCTCAATACGATTTCGGTCACCGACGAGTCCAGCTGCGCGACTATGAGCGCGTCCAGCAGCGCGGCGCGGGCGTCGGTGGAAAATGCGTTGTGACGCTGTGGCCGGTTGAATCGGATTCGCAAGGTATTGCCCTCACGCTCGGCTTGCACGGGTTCGGCGATGTCGGGCATACGGGCCGGACCGCGTTCGTCGAGCCAGCGCGTGAACTCCGGCCCCGCCTGCAGGGTCGAGTAGGCGAGGGACTCGGCGACGACTCCGGCCAGCGTTGCGGCTTTCGCGTCGACGGTACGCAATACGTCGTCGCACACACTGCTGGCATGCGGCCAGCGCTCACAGCGCTGCGTCAGCTCCGCCAGTGCGTCGGGCAACGAGTCGACCGTGACCACTCTGCGATCGGCGCAGGGCTCCTCGGTCAGCGTGAAAGACGCTGCTTCCAAGCAGGATTCGGCGTCCGCGAAGTCAGCCACCGAGCCGACGGCAACAACGACGCCGGGCGGTGACTCGGCGCGGACCTCGAAGCCGGGATCCGGCGAACTCGACAGATCGACCACCCGCAGCATCGGTCACGCCGAATATTTCTCGACCAGCTCGTTCTTGTAGAGCTTCCCGATGTCGGTGCGCGGCAGTTGCGCCTCGAAGGCGATCGAGCGCGGACACTTGAAGTGCGCCAAGCGGTCTCGCAGCCAGCTCAGCAGTTCGTCGGCGAACTCATCGGTGGCATCGGCTGGGTCGACCGTTTGCACCGCAGCCATGACCCGTTGCCCCATCTCGGCGTCGGGAACGCCGAACACCGCCGCGTCCAACACCTTTGGGTGGGTAACCAGAAGGTTCTCGGTTTCCTGCGGGTAAATGTTCACCCCGCCGGAGATGATCATGTGGTGGCGCCGATCGGTCAGGAACAGATACCCATCGTCGTCGAGATAGCCGACGTCGCCGACCGTCACCCAGCCGTGCTTGTCCTTCGACGCCGCGGTTTGCGCTGTGTCGTTGAGATATTCGAACGCATATCCGCCGTCGAAGTAGATCTCGCCGGGCTGCCCAGGCGGCAACTCGTTGCCTTGCTCGTCGAGAATGTGTATCTCGCACAGCATCGGCTTGCCGACCGATCCCGGATGCGCCAGCCACTCCTCGGCAGTGATCAACGTCGATCCGATTGCCTCCGAGGACGCGTAATACTCGTCGACGATCGGGCCCCACCAGTCCATCATCTGTTTCTTGATCTCGACCGGACACGGCGCGGCGGCGTGCATAACCCGCTGCAGACTGGACAGGTCATATGAGTTACGCACTGCCTCAGGGAGTTTCAGCATGCGGGTGAACATCGCCGGCACGAACTGGCCGTGGGTGACCCGGTAGCGCTGTATCGCATCGAGGCAGCCTTCGGGGTCGAATTTCTCCAATACAACTGTCGTTATGCCGCCGGCCTGCGCGCTCATCGACCACACCGACGGTGCCGTGTGGTACAGCGGCGCTGGACTCAGGTAGATCGACTCGGGCGTCATCCAGAACCCGACCAAGGCCGACATCATCCCGGGTACCTCAGCCGGCGGCAGGTGCGGCAGTTCGCGCTTGATCCCCTTAGGCCGGCCGGTGGTGCCTGACGAGTACTGCAGCAGGTCTCCCTCGATTTCGTCGTCTATCGGTGTATCTGGTTGGTTCGCAACACATTCCGGGTAGCGCTCCCAGCCCGCCAAGTCGTCGTCGGCGATGAGCAGCAGATCGGGCAGTCCGCCCGTAAGGTGCTCCGCCAGGTTTTCGCAAGTCTTGCGCAGCACGGCCGAGCCGATGATCGCCTTGGCGCCGCTGTTGTCCACGATGTAGGCCGCCTCGGGCGCGGTCAGGTGGGTGTTGATCGGCACGTAGTACAGGCCGCTGCGGCGAGCGGCCCACATCACGGCGTGGATGTGCTCGTTGTTCTCCATCAGGATCGCCACCGCGTCGCCTTCGCGGAGGCCGGCGCGCCGGAAATAGTGCGCCAGCCGATTCGCGCGAGCCTCCAGCTCGTCGAACGTGACCACCGTGCCGGACGGGTGCAGGATGACCGCCGCTTTACCGGTGCCGACATGCTGACGGATTTGCATGCGCCGACTGTACGACGCTGCCGAACAGACGCAAAAAGCTCCAGCCGTGCCGTGCACGGCGGGGCTCGCACTACCTCTCCGGGAGCAGCAGGGCGCTGTCGCCGAATTCATGCCAGAGATAGCCGTTTTCCACGGCCTCCCGGTACGCCTGGGCGACCAGGTCCGGGCCCGCCACGGCCTCGAGCAGCAGCAGATGCGAGGCGCCGGCGTCATGCCAGCCGGTGATGAGCCCGTCGACCACACGGCTCGGGCGGTCGGCGCCGAGCACCAGATCCGTCCAGCCGACGGCCTGATGTACGTCGCCGTCGGGGTTGGCGGCCGACTCGAGAGCCCGGGTCACCGTAGTTCCGACCGCGATCACCCGTCCGCCGGTGGCATGCGTGAGGTTCGCCAGCCGCGCGGTGGCGGCCGGTACCTGGAACAGCTCCGGGGCCGGTGGCTCGCCCGCCTCCGCCGAGGAGACCCCCGCGTGCAACGTGATGGGCGCGATCGCAATGCCCCGGGCCACCAAACTGGTAACCAACTCGGTGCTGAACGGCCTTGCTGCGCTGGCCATTTCAGCACTGCCAGGGTGCTGGGCGAACACCGTCTGGTAGTAGCGCAGCGGCCATTGTCGCGGCACGTACGAGTAGCGGATCGGCCGGCCGTAGCGGGTCAGGTACGACACCGCGTCACCCTCGAGCACCGCCCGCGCCGTCCACAACCGCCCGCCGTCGACTCCGGTTTCCGGGTAGGACGAAGTGGTCACGATCGCGCCACCGCCCGGCATCTCGATGCGTTCACCCGGGCGGACGTCGCTCAGGTGTCCCGTGGCATTCCCGGCCGGCCTCAGTTCCACCACCCACAGCTTTTCGGCGCGCTCGGTGGAGAAGTGAACGGCGACCGGCTCGTCGCCGCGGCGTCCGTCGACCGCGGCGGGCAGGGTGGCGGAGTTGTTCACCACCAACAGGTCGCCCGGGTGCAAGTAGTCGCCAAGATCGGCGAAACGCGCGTGGCTGACCCCGCCCGGCCGGCCGACCAGCAGCTTCACCCCGTCGCGGGCGACGCCGCGGGCTTCGGGCGGTTCGCTGGCGTCCGACGCCGTCGGCCGGACGAAGTGGGTATGCGGCCTCGCCAGGGTCACGGCAGTCATCGGCCGGCTCCGGCCATCAGCTCCGCTGCCCGGTAACGACCGGACGCCGGTCGCCTGTCGAGCAATCGCAGCAACGCCGGCACAACCGACTCCGGCTCGGCTCGATCGGAGATGTCCTCGCCGGGGAACGCGGCCTGATGCATCTCGGTGCGCATGTCGCCGGGGTCGAATGCGTAAACGGCCAGAGCGGGAGCCTCGGCCGCCAGGACGGCTGACAGCTGGTCGAGCGCGGACTTTGACGAGCCGTAGCCGCCCCAACCCGGATACGGCTCGACGGCCGCATCGGACGTCAGGTTGACGATGGTCCCGGCGTTCTCGATGAGCGCCGGCAGGGTCGCCTGGATCAGGGCAAGAGGCGCGAACAGGTTGGTCTGGTAGACGGCCCATAGCTCTGTTTCCGGGTAGTCGGCGAGAAGCGGTTGTGGGCTTGGTCCCAGCCGGCTCGCGTTGTTCACCAAGAGGCGAAGCTGGCCCGCGCCGGTTGCCGCGGTGACCAGTGCGGCACGATGCGGCGGGTCGGTGACATCGCCGGGTAGGGCGATCAGACGTGCTGAATTCAGTTCTCTGGCAGTCGTTTCCAGCTCGTCGGCGCGGCGGGCATCGCCGACGACGGTCCAGCCGAGGTCGAGCAGAGCAGCGGTCACCGCTCGGCCGAACCCGCGTGAAGCGCCGGTGACGATAGCAACAGAATTGGTCGTGGATTGCGTCATACGGCCATACTGGTAGTTAAAGTTAACTTTAAGTCAAGTGCCAGGGGGGGCGAAATGGACAAGCGCGACATGTTCACCGTGAGCGAGATAGCGAATCGCAGCGGGTTCGCGCCGTCGGCTATCCGGTTCTACGAGAGCCAGGGTCTGATCAGCGCGACCCGGACATCCGGCGGTCAGCGCCGGTTCGAACGCCAGATGTTGCGGCGGCTGGCGTTTATCCGGGCCGCCCGTAACGTCGGGTTGAGCCTGGACGAGGTGGCTGCGGCGCTGGCCAAACTGCCCGACGGGCGCAACCCGACGCGCGCCGACTGGAGTCGATTGTCCAAAGACTGGCGCGCACGCCTGGACGATCAGATCGCCGGGTTGATGGCTCTTCGCGACAACTTGGATTCGTGTATCGGCTGTGGCTGCCTGTCGTTGAAGCGGTGCGCGATCTCCAATCCGGCCGACTGGGCAGCCGCCGCCGGACCGGGAGCGGTGTACCTGCCGAAGTCACTCCGGGCCGGCGGCCTGCGCTGACGGCATCCAGTGTGAACTGACGGCTTTCGGTGTCAATGTAGGGCGGGAATTTGCGCCAAATTTCCGCCCAGGCCTCACCGCCAACGCCCAGGTTTCACACCCGAGGCCATTGACGGCGAGCGAGCGCTAACCGGCCCTAGTCGGCCTCGGCCAATCGCTGCTTGAGCGCGTCGAACTCGTCCTTGACGCCGGTTGGCAGCTTCTCGCCGACGAACTCGAACCACTCCTCGATCAGCGGCAGTTCCTTGCGCCACTCGTCGGGGTTGACCGCCAGTGCTTTGGCAACGTCGTCGGGTTCGACGTCGAGCCCGTCCAGGTCCAGGTCCTCGACGGCGGGAACGACGCCGATCGGCGTGTCCTGTCCACCGGCCCGGTGCTCGATGCGGTCAACGATCCACTTGAGCACCCGGCTGTTCTCGCCGAAGCCGGGCCACAGAAACTTGCCGTCCTCGCCGCGGCGGAACCAGTTGACGAAGAACACCTTCGGCAATTTGGACTCGTCGGAGTTCTTGCCCAGATCCAGCCAGTGCTGGAAGTAGTCGCCGACGTGGTAGCCGAGGAACGGCAACATGGCCATCGGGTCACGGCGCACGGTCCCGACTTTGCCCTCGGCGGCCGCGGTCTGCTCGCTGCCCATGGTGGCGCCCATGAACACGCCGTGCTGCCAGTCGCGCGCCTCGGTCACCAGCGGCACCGTCGTCTTGCGGCGAGCGCCGAAAAGAATGCCCGAGATCGGGACGCCCTGCGGGTCGTCCCACTCCGGCGCCAGGATGGGGCACTGCGACATCGGCGTGCAGTATCGCGAATTCGGGTGCGCGGCTTTGGTTTCCGTCTCGCGGATGACCCAGTCGTTACCCTTCCAGTCGATCAGGTGATCCGGCTCCCCCTCCAGGCCTTCCCACCACACGTCGTTGTCGTCGGTGAGCGCGACGTTGGTGAACACCGTGTTGCCGCCCGCGATGGTGCGCATGGCGTTGGGGTTGGATTTCCAGTTGGTGCCGGGTGCGACCCCGAAGAAGCCGAACTCCGGGTTGACCGCGTAGAGCCGGCCGTCCTTGCCGAACCGCATCCAGGCGATGTCGTCGCCCAGGGTCTCGGCGCGCCAGCCGGGGATGGTCGGCTGCAGCATCGCGAGGTTGGTCTTGCCGCATGCCGACGGGAACGCGGCCGCAAAGTAGTACGCCTTGTTCTCCGGGGAGATCAGCTTGAGGATCAGCATGTGCTCGGCGAGCCAGCCCTCGTCGTGCGCCATCGCCGAGGCGATGCGCAACGAGTAGCACTTCTTGCCCAGCAGCGCGTTGCCGCCGTAGCCGGAGCCGTAGCTCCAGATCTCGCGGGTCTCCGGGAAGTGGGTGATGTACTTCGTCTCGTTGCAGGGCCAGGGCACGTCTTCCTGGCCCGGCTCCAGCGGGGCGCCGACGGAGTGCAACGCCTTGACGAAGAACCCGTCGTCGCCGATCTTGTCCAGGGCGGCCTTGCCCATCCGGGTCATGGTGCGCATGGAGACGACGACGTATTCCGAGTCGGTGATCTCGACGCCGAGCTTGGGGTCGTCGGCACCGAGCGGGCCCATGCAGAACGGCACCACCCACATCGTGCGTCCGCGCATGCAGCCGCGGTACAACTCGGTCATGGTGGCCCGCATCTCGGCCGGGTCCATCCAGTTGTTGGTCGGGCCGGCGTCGATCTCGCGCTCGGAACAGATGAACGTCCGGGACTCCACGCGAGCCACGTCGGACGGGTCGGACAACGCCAGGTAAGAGTTCGGGTGCTTCTTCTCGTTCAGCTTCTTGAACGTGCCCACCTCAACCAAGTGATTGGCGAGCCGCTGGAACTCCTCGTCGGAGCCGTCGGCAAAGACCACCCGGTCGGGCTGCGTCAACTCGGCAACCTCTTCTACCCAGGACAGCAGCCCCTGGTGTTTAGTAGGCGCGGTATCAAGCCCGGGGATGGTCGCTGAGGTCATCGAACTCTCCTGAATTCTTCTGGGTCCTTCGGGGGACTGCGGGGCAATCAGCGGTGCGTAGCGATCGCCCACACAACTGGTTCACACGGTGAAGCTTTACATACAGGTTATCGCGAGCGACTTGTCGAGACAGGCACAGGCGGGTATAAGCCTTCTCACAACAACGATTCAGAAGCGTCATGGTCGTCCGCAATCGTCCGCAAATCCGTGCCTTTTGCCCTATCCGAGGCCCAGCTAATCAGCCATCTCAGCGGGACCCTTGGATTTGGATATACCCGCTTCGCCGAGTTCTGCACGTACCGCGTCGAGCGCCGCTTGCACCGTGGGCATCTCCCGGTCACGCACCGCGGCGGCCCGGGCGGCAGCGATGGCGTATTCGCGCAGCTCGGTGTCTATGGCGCTGACCTGATCGGCCACCTGCGCATTCTCGGCCTCATCGCGCGCACTCAGCGCGGTGTTCAGCAACGTCTCGGCGATCAGCACCCGCGTGGCAACCAGCTCCTCCACCACCGACCGCAGCGACTCCGTCGCCTCGCCGGCCCAGCGGTCCAGTACGGCGCGGTCGCGCAGCAGGCCGCGGATGTTCACCACCAGGAGGGTGGCCAGCAGGCCGATTGCCACACACAGCGCGAACCCGGCAGGCGCCAGCCAGGGGGAGAGCCTGGGCGCCACGCTGGCCAGCAAGCGATTGAGCGTCAGCGCCACTCCGAGGCCGAAGCCGACGCCCAGCAGCACCATCAGCCACGTTTCCTGACGCCGCGACTTCAGCGGTGGGGCCGGAACCTCGACGTCGGGCAGCTTCTCCTGCGGCGGCAGCTCCACCGGCACCCGCATCACCTGCGCGACGTCGGCGAGGTGCGCGGCGGTGCCGTCGCTGACCTCGGCGACGACGTCGTTGATCCGGCCGCGGGCATACGTCTCGAAGGCGGGCATGTTGCGCCGGGACAGACCGGCCGCGTCCTCCTGCAGCTCCCCCCGTACCGAGGAACACCGGTTGCGGGCAAAGTGGGACAACTGGACCCGGGCCTGCTGGATCTGGCCGCGCAGCATGATGATGTGTTCAGTTTTCGACTGACGCCGCTGCCGCAGGGCGGAGCTGCGTTGCTCGCGCAGCGCGTCAACCCTGGCCTGCCGCCCGGCACCCTCGGCATCCCGGTCGAAGCGCTTCGCCACCGTCTGCAACCGGGATTCCCACGCCCGCAACCTGTTTCGGCGCGCGACGTCCGATTCCGCGAGCTGCCGTTCAACCGCGCCGACCAGCTCGTCCACACGAGGCGCACCGACATCGGGCAACGCGGCCACCCCGGCCCAGGGCACCCGGGCATAGCGCGGCGCGTGCGCGGCAAGCTTGTCGCGGTCGGCGTTCAACACGTCGCGCCAGGTGCGGTGGACGTCGATCTTGGAGACCACCCCGATCACCACGTCGGTGTACTCGGCAGCGGCGTCCAGCAGCGCACAATCGGATTCCGTCAGCTCGGCAGCCGCGGAAACCACGAACACCACCGCGATCGGAGCGTCACCGGGACCCAGGTCCGTCGACTCGACGAACTTGTGCCGCGGCAACCGTTCCCGCAGCGCGGCGGCGACACCACTCACCCCAGCCATCCACGGGCCGGTCACCAGCACCACGTCGCGGCGGTTGATGGCGGGCGCATCCAACCGGGGGCCGATCGCCGCCACCAGCGCGTCCACCTGGCCGGCCGGATCGTCGTGAGCCGCCTCGGTCACCGCGACGCCCCAAGCACGCCGGCGCGCGACCACAACCGAAGGGATCCCCTGGCGATATCCGCGGCGCAGACGCGCTGCACGTCGCCGACAGAACTGTCGACGCTGTACCGCTGCCACCGCACTGCCCGCGAAAGGTGCTCATCCGGGCCGTCTGCGACCAGGCCGGATCGTGGGCCGTCGGGCAATCCGGCAGCGTGCACCAGGTCAGTGGCGTCGGCCATCCTGGCCACCACCGTGTCGTCGTGGGCCAGGAACCGAGTGATCCGCTCAGCCAATCGGTCCCCGGAGCACGACTCGCAGACGGCCAGAGCCTCCAAAGCCGCGACGGCGTCGAGCACCCGCCGGTAGCGCAGCTCGGCGCAGAGGGCATGGATTTTGGCGACGACGGCGTCGACGCAGCTCGCCTGGCGCAGCAGGGCCCGCAGCTGAGCCGCCGAGTAACCCTTACCGACCGCGGCGACCGCAAGCGCAGTGCCGAACAGGTCCAGGGAGTTCAGCAGTCGCCGCCGGCGCTCGACCGGCACCGGATTTGCCGCGGCCAGCAAGGCGACCAGCTCGCGCACGTCGCCCCACGCGTCGTCCAGGTCATCAAGGGCGGCCAGCAATCCGATCATCGGCTGCACCGGTACCCCAAGCAGGCCCGCAAACTCGGCGCACCGGGCGCGCGCCGCGGCAATCGGCCCCTCGCCGGCGAAGCCGGCCAAATCGGCCTTGTTCAGCACCACCAACACCGGGAGCCGGGCGGAGATAGCTCCGACGGCCTCGGAGTCCTCCGGTTTGACCACTTCCGCGATCACGTACACCACGACGTCGGCGTCGGGGTGGAATCGGCTCCGCACTTCGGCGGCGCGGATGCCATCGGCGCGGTCCAAGGCACGCGCGACGGTGCTGCAGCCCACTCCCCGACGACCGCAAACCTCCACCCGCAACGGCGCGGCGACAGTCTCGGCGATCGTCGTCACCCGCGCGTCAGCGACGCCGGCAGCAAATCGCGCCAGCTCATCGACGAAAATCTGTTGCCCCCTGTCCGTTGCGTCCCGTCTGCTCGATCCGACCCGACCCGGCTCGCTTTCGCAAGCGCATCCTGGCACTTGCTGCCCGCAGATGCGAGTCGACCGCCAATCTGTTACCAGCTGTAGGCAACTGTTGGGTATCAATCTGGACCAGGTGCGGCTACATCGCCCGTTCATGGGCCACGATGGACAAATGCATACGCGACCCGGCGTGGGGGCCTCCGATCAAGGAGTCGCCGGGCGTTATGTCTCATCCGGGGAAGTCCTGCCCGGCGGACCGGTCACCGCCTTCCGCGCACGGCGCGCCGCGCTGTCCTCTGCACAGCGCGAGACGTGGGAGCGGCTGTGGCCCCGGCTGGGCATGTCGGTGGGTGCGGGCCCGCACCCGGACACCGGCCCGTTGGACACCCGCGCCTGGTTTGGCCGTGACGCGCCGCTCGTGCTCGAAATCGGCTGCGGGAACGGTACTTCGACGCTGGCCATGGCGCGTGAAGAACCGGACATCGACGTCATCGCGGTGGAGGTCTACCGGCGGGGGCTGGCGCAATTGTTGGGCGCGATCGACCGCGAGCAGGCAACCAATATCCGGTTGATCCGCGGCGAAGCGGTATACGTTCTGCAGCGGCTGATGACGCCCGCTGCGCTGAGTGGCGTTCGGGTGTTCTTTCCCGATCCGTGGCCGAAGGCGCGCCATCACAAACGCCGGTTGCTTCAGCCGGCGACGATCGGTCTGATCACCGATCGGCTGCGCCCCGGTGGTGTCCTGCACGTCGCGACGGACCACGCCGGCTACGCCGAGCAGATCGCCGAGGCCGGCGACGCCGAACCCCGGCTGCGCCGCGTCGATCCCGGGCAGCCGGACACCCAGCTGCCGATCTCCGTCGTTCGCCCCACCACCAAATATGAGACGAAGGCCCAGGATGCCGGCAGTGCCGTCGTCGAGTTGATCTGGAAGAAGCCCGAGAACTAGATGACCATGAGCGTGACAGAAGAAGCAGCCGCACCGGCAGCGCCGGAGCCGCCAGAGGTGCTCGCCTCCCCGACATCGCGCGATAACGACCTGACCGGTTACGCCGCACCGATCGGTCGGGTGCTGCTGGTATGGGACGCTCCCAACCTGGACATGGGGCTGGGCTCCATCCTGGGCCGGCGTCCGACCGGCGTCGAGCGTCCGCGTTTCGACGCGCTGGGGCGCTGGCTGCTGGCCCGTACCGCCGAGGTCGCTGCGGGCCGCCCTGGCGAAGCCATTGAGCCCGAGGCCACCGTCTTCACCAACATCGCGCCGGGCAGCGCCGAAGTCGTCCGGCCATGGGTGGATGCGTTGCGCAACGTGGGCTTTGCGGTCTTTGCCAAACCGAAGATCGACGAGGACAGCGACGTCGACCGGGACATGCTGCAACACATCGCCCAGCGGCACCGCGAGGGCCTTGCGGCGCTGGTCGTGGCGTCCGCCGACGGTCAGGCATTCCGACAGCCGCTGGAAGAGATCGCACGCTCCGGCGTCGCGGTGCAGGTGATCGGATTTCGTGAACACGCCAGTTGGGCGTTAGCGTCGGATACCTTGGAGTTCGTCGACCTGGAAGATATCGCAGGTGTTTTCCGGGAGCCGTTGCCGCGAATCGGCCTGGATTCGCTGCCTGACCAGGGCGCTTGGCTGCAGCCGTTCCGGCCGCTTGCTTCGCTGCTGACCTCGCGTGTGTGAGAACCGACGTGTGGTGGAAAACCGAAAAAGCCTGAAGGCAAGCCGCGGGTCGCTAAGGATCCAGTAAGGAGTTCACGTGTTCGCCTGGTGGGGTCGAACTGTGTACCGCTACCGGTTCATCGTAATCGGGGTCATGGTCGTTCTGTGCCTTGGCGGCGGCATCTTCGGCATGAGCCTGGGCAAGCACGTCACACAGAGCGGCTTCTACGACGAGGGCAGTCAATCCGTGAAGGCCTCGGTCCTGGGCGACCAGACCTACGGCCGAGACCGCACCAGCCATATCGTCGCCACCTTCACCGCCCCGGATGGAAAGACCGTCGACGACCCGGCATGGCGGAAGAAGATCATCGACGAACTCAACAAGCTCAAGAACGACCACTCCAACGAGGTTCTCGGATGGGCCGGCTACCTGGCGCTGTCCAACCCCGCCGATGCGCCCCCGCTGATCAAGGGAATGGCGACCGAGGACAAGAAGCACACCTTCGTCAGCATCCCGTTGAAGGGCAATGACGACGACACCATCCTCAACAACTACAAGTCCGTCGAGCCTGCCCTGCAAAAGCTCGACGGCGGCACGGTCGAGCTCGCCGGCCTCGAGCCGATAGCCAATGCATTGACCGGCACCATCGCCACGGACCAACGCCGCATGGAAGTGCTGGCGCTGCCGTTGGTGACCGTGGTGCTGTTCCTGGTGTTCGGCGGCGCGGTCGCGGCGGGCCTGCCGGTCATCGTGGGCGGATTGAGCATTGCGGGTGCGTTGGGCATCCTCCGGCTCATCTCGCTCTTCGGTCCGGTGCACTTTTTCGCCCAGCCCGTCGTCTCACTGATCGGTCTGGGTATCGCGATCGACTACGGGTTGTTCATCGTGAGCCGGTTCCGGGAAGAGATCGCGGAAGGGTACGACACCGAGGCCGCGGTACGCCGGACGGTGATGACGGCCGGGCGCACCGTGGTGTTCTCGGCGGTCCTGATCATCGCCTCGAGTGCCAGCCTGCTGGTGTTGCCGCAGGGCTTCGTGCATTCGCTGACGTACGCGATATTCGCGGCGGTCGGACTTGCGGCGCTGCTGTCCATCACGCTGCTGCCCGCGTCCCTCGGAATTCTCGGTCGCCACGTCGACGCGCTCGGCGTGCGGACGGCGTTCCGGGTGCCCTTCCTGCGGAACTGGAAGGTATCCCGGGCCTACCTCAACTGGCTCGCCGACCGGCTGCAGAAGACAAAGACCCGCGAAGAGGTCGAGGCGGGCTTCTGGGGCAAACTGGTCAACTTCGTGATGAAGCGGCCGCTGGCATTCGCCATCCCGATCGCGGTCGGCATGATTCTGCTAGTCATCCCGCTGGGGAACCTTCATTTCGGCGGCATGAGTGAGAAGTATCTTCCGCCGAACAATGCGGTGCGCCTCTCGCAGGAGCACTTTGACAAGCTGTTCCCCGGTTACCGCACCGAGCAGCTGACCGTGGTGATGCAGAGCAACAACCACAGCCCGGTCACCGACCAGCAGGTTGCCGACGTCCGCAGCAAGGTCGCGGGTATCACCGGGTTCACCAATCAACAGTGGGACGAACGACCGTGCCCGGTCGTCGCCGGCAACCCGTGCGCCGCGGGACCCAACGGCACCAGTCATCCGGAGGACAAGACGGTTCGGGTGATCCAGAACGGCCTGGTCAACCGGAACGAGGCCGCCAAGAAGATCGACGAGCTGCGGGCGATCACGCCGCCCAAGGGCGTGTCCGTCCTGGTCGGCGGTACCCCCGCGCTCGAACAGGATTCGATTCACAGCCTGTTCGACAAGGCGCCGTTGATGCTGGTGATCCTGCTCACCGCCACCCTGCTGTTGATGTTCCTGGCGTTCGGCTCGGTGGTGTTGCCGATCAAGGCGGCGGTGATGAGCGCGCTGACGCTGGGGTCCACGATGGGCATCCTCACCTGGATCTTCGTCGACGGGCACTTTGCCACGTTGCTGAATTTCACGCCGACACCGTTGATGGTGGTGCTGATCGCGCTGGTGGTCGCGGTGGGTTTCGGCTTGGCCACCGACTACGAGGTATTCCTGGTGTCCCGGATGGTCGAGGCCCGCGAACGCGGTTATTCCACCGCCGAGGCCATCCGGATCGGCACCGCGACCACCGGGCGCCTCATCACGGCCGCGGCGCTGGTGCTTGCCGTGGTCGCCGGGTCGTTCGTGTTCTCCGAACTGGTGCTGATGAAATATCTGGCCTTCGGCCTGATGGCGGCCTTGCTGCTGGACGCGACCGTGGTCCGGATGTTCCTGGTGCCCTCGGTGATGAAGTTGCTCGGCGACGACTGCTGGTGGGCTCCGCGCTGGGCCAGGCGCCTGCAGAACCGCATCGGCCTGGGCGAGATCGACCTGCCCGACGAGCACAAGCGACCCACCCTGGACGGCCGCGCCGTGCGACCTCCGGTCACCGCATCCGCCGTCGCTGCGCAGGTGCAGCGGCCGCACCACGACCCCACTCACCCCAGTGCGCCGGAACCACCGCGACCGACGCGCGCGGCCCCGGTCCGGTCCGAGCCCCGAACTGCCCAGGAGTCGCCGGCGTCGACTGCCACGGAGGTGCCCTCCGGCGCCGCGACGGGACGGATGCCGACGGCGCCCCAGGCGAGCGCGCCGTCGCCGGGCTCGTCGCGCCCTGGGTCTCCAACGCCGTCCGCGGATCGAACTCAGCGCATACCGGTGCCGCCCAGCCCCTCGGGCGACAGCAACGGCGACCCGGCCGAGCCCACCGCCGCCCTGCCGGTCATGCGGTCAGAAACCGACGACTCCGAGGCCGCCACCGAGAAGCTGAACGCCCGGGGCGAGGGCGACAAGGCGCGCCCGCGTCGCCGGGTCGGCGGTGGCGTGTCAGCGCAGGAATTGCTGCGGCGCGAGGGACGGTTGTAAGCGCTTCCAGTCGCGGCGGCCGACTCACTCGGCGCTGGTCTCGGCCTCTTCTTTGGCGTCTTTGGCGTCGTTCTCGGCGTCGTCCTTTTGAGTGTCCTCAGGGTGATCCGGCTTAGCCTGGACGATCGCAGACACCTCTTCATCTTCGGTCTGCTTTTCCACCTCGGCTTCTGGATCCTTGGCCATCAGCACCTGCATCGCATTATTGAGGAATGCCACCGTCGGAACAGCCAGCAGAGCGCCGACGATCCCCGCAAGCACACCTCCGGTGGAAATGGCCAACACCACGGCCAATGGATGAATGGAGACCGCGCGACCCATCACCAGCGGCTGCAGGACATGGGCTTCTAGCTGGTTCACCAAGATGAGCAGACCGAGCGTCAGCAACGCATAGACGACTCCCTTGGCGAGCAGCGCGACCACCACGGCCAGCAAGCCCGAGACCAAGGCCCCGATCAGCGGGATGAAGGCACCGAGAAACACGAGCGAGGACAGCGGCAGGGCAAGCGGCACGCCCATGATCGCCAGTCCGGCGCCGACGCCGGCGGCATCGGTCAGGGCGACGAAGAACGTGGCCCGCACATATCCCGTCAGCGCGCCATATCCGGCCCGGCCCGCCTCGTGTACGCGGTCGCGGACGTCGGCCGGAATGATCTTTGCGACGTACTGCCAGATGTTTCGTCCGCCGTACAGGAAGAAGATCAGTGTGAACAGGACCAGCACGGCCGCGGTGACCAGCTCGGTGATGGTGGCGGCGGTGGACAGAGCGCCGCTGGTCAGCTTCGCCTGGTTGTTGTGCAGCGCCTGGATGGCGGCGTTGCCCGCATTGTCGATCTGCTCGACCTTCAGATGAAGCGGACCTTCGATCAGCCATTTGCGCGTCGAGTCGATGCTGCGGCTGATCTGTTCGGTCAGGTCGGGCAGACCGACGATGAACTGGCTGACGACGAACGTCAGGATGCCGCCCAGGACCGCAAATCCCGCCAGCAAAACCAGCGCTACCGCGGCGCCGCGCGGCAGCCCTTTGCGGTCCATCCAGTCGACTGCCGGAACCAGCAAGGCACTCATCATCAACGCCAGCAACACCGGGACGACGATGATTTCCAGCTTTGCCACAACCCACAACAGGACGATCACTGCGGCCACGATGACCAGCAGACGCCAGGCCCAGGCCGCGGCCTTGCGGACGACGGGTTCTACCGAGGCGTCGTCGAGATGTGTCGACATCGGGCAAGCCTAGCTGTCGTGCCAGCCGCGCCGAGGCCTTCTTGGCCAGCACGATCCGGTCACGACCACGACACGGTCGGAAGTGGACCCCGATCATGCCGCCACCAGCGCGGTTACCCTAATTCACGTGTCCCACGACGCCCCGGCCCGCAGCCTGCGGCCCCAGCACGCCGACGCACCGCGCAGCAAATACTGGTGGGTGCGTTGGGTGGTCCTGGGCATCGTCGCGATCGTGCTCGCCGTCGAGGTGGCTCTGGGCTGGGACCAATTGGCCAAGGCCTGGATGAGCTTGTATGAAGCGAACTGGTGGTGGCTGATCGCTGCGGTGGTGGCCGCGGCCGCGTCCATGCACAGCTTTGCGCAGATACAACGCACCCTGCTGAGATCCGCGGGCGTGCACGTCAAGCAATGGCGGTCCGAAGCCGCCTTCTACGCCGCCAACTCGCTGAGTACCACGCTGCCGGGCGGGCCCGTCCTCTCGGCAACGTTTCTCTTTCGCCAGCAACGCATTTGGGGTGCGTCGACCGTGGTGGCGTCCTGGCAGCTGGTGATGTCCGGAGTGCTCCAGGCGGTGGGATTGGCGCTGCTCGGACTCGGCGGCGCCTTCTTCCTGGGCGCGAGGAACAACCCGTTCTCGTTGCTGTTCACACTGGGCGGTTTCGTCGCACTGTTGCTGCTGGCCCAGGCGGTGGCGTCGCGGCCGGAGCTGATCGACGGGATCGGCAGCCGGGTGTTGGCGTGGGCCAACTCGGTTCGCGGCAAACCGGCCGACACCGGCCTGGAGAAGTGGCGCGAGACGCTCATGCAGCTGGAGTCGGTCAGCCTGGGCCGGCGCGACTTGGCGGTGGCGTTCAGCTGGTCGCTGTTCAACTGGGTCGCCGATGTCGCCTGCCTGGCCTTCGCCGCCTACGCGGCCGGTGACCACGCGTCGGTCGCCGGGTTGACGGTGGCGTATGCCGCCGCCCGCGCGGTGGGCACCATACCGCTGATGCCTGGCGGCCTGCTGGTGGTGGAGGCAGTGCTGGTGCCCGGCTTGGTGTCGAGCGGAATGGCGCTGCCCAGCGCCATCTCGGCGATGCTGCTGTACCGGCTGATCAGTTGGTTGCTGATCGCCGCCGTCGGCTGGGTGGTGTTCTTCTTCATGTTCCGCACGGAGAACGTCGGCGATCCCGATGACGACCCGATCACCGGTCCCCTGCCGATCGTGCAGCAGGAAAGCGATCCGTTCGCCGACCCGGCGCAGACCGCGTTGCAAGGGCCGCTACCGCCGCCCGATCGGTCCGTCGACGGCTAGCACCCTTCGACGTCCTGAGCCCGTCGAGCCTGCACTCACGTCTCCGAGGCTGCAGCCAGGGCTACAGTTTCGCGAATTCAGCCGCCCTGACCGCAGTCTCGGCGTGACGGCGGCTAGCGTGCGAACGAATTCGGGCTGCTATCGATTTCACAACGGTTGTGCAACTTCCCCGTCGTTTCGCCGTCGTCGCAGCTCAGATACGCCGGAACCGGCTTGTTCCACAGGGCGCTCCGGTAGGCTCGCCTGCACGCGCACCCGAGAAATATGGGGAGACCGAAATCCAGCAGTTCATGATGCGCCTAAGCCGCAGCCTGCGCAGATTCCGCTGGTTGGTCTTCACAGGCTGGCTGCTTGCATTGGTGCCGTCGGTCTACCTGGCGCTGACAGAGTCGGGGCATCTCACCGGCGGCGGTTTCGAGGTAGCCGGATCGCAGTCGATCACGGTCCACGATCAACTCGAAGAGCATTACCACGAGCAGGGGGCGTCCTCGCTGGCGCTGGTCGCGGCCCCCCGCGCCGACGCCGGCTACCAGGACATCAACGACGCGGTCGCGTTGCTGCGGCAGATCGCAGGCGAATTCCCCGGCGTCACCGAGGTGCCCAATCCGACCCAGCGGTCGCCGCAGCCCGACCGGCCATATGTGGTGTCACTACGCCTGGACGCCCGCAACACCAGCGACGTTGCCAAGAAGCTACGCACCCGGGTGGGCATCAAGGGTGACCAGTCCGGACAAACGCCGAACGGCCGGGTACGGCTCTACGTCATCGGACAGGGCGCGCTCAGCGCTGCCGCAGCGGCCAACACGAAACACGACATCGCCGAGGCGGAACGCTGGAACCTGCCGATCATCCTGATCGTCCTGCTCGCGGTGTTCGGTTCGCTGGCTGCCGCCGCAATCCCGCTGGCCCTGGGCGTGTGCACGGTCGTGGTCACCATGGGCTTGGTCTATCTGCTGTCGATGCATACCACCATGTCGGTGTTCGTCACTTCGACGGTGTCCATGTTCGGCATCGCGCTCGCCGTGGACTACTCCCTTTTCATCCTGATGCGTTTCCGCGAGGAACTGCGTGCCGGCCGTCAGCCGAACGAAGCCGTCGACGCAGCGATGGCCACCTCCGGGCTCGCGGTGGTGTTGTCCGGCATGACGGTCGTCGCCTCGCTTACCGGGATCTACCTGATCAACACCCCGGCGCTGAAGTCGATGGCGACCGGAGCGATTCTTGCCGTCGCAGTGGCGATGCTGACGTCGGCCACGTTGACGCCGGCCGTATTGGCGACGTTCGGGCGGTCGGCAGCCAAGAGGTCGGCGCTGCTGCACTGGTCGCGCCGGCCGGAGAGCAGCCAATCCCGGTTCTGGACCCGCTGGGTCGGCTGGGTGATGCGCCGGCCGTGGATCTCGGCGCTGGCGGCGTCGCTGGTGCTGATGGCGATGGCCGCGCCGGCGCTGTCGATGGTCTTGGGCAACAGTCTGTTGCGTCAGTTCGACTCCTCGCACGAGATTCGTGGCGGCGTGGCCGCGGCGTCCCAAGCACTCGGACCCGGGGCGCTGGGCCCGGTCCAGGTGTTGGTCAGCTACCCCGACTACACCGCGTCCTCCCCCGAACACAGCGCGACCATCGGCGCCATCCGGCAGCGGATGACACAGGCACCCAACGTGGTCTCGGTGGCACCGCCGGTATTCGCCGACGACGACAGCAGCGCTCTGCTGTCCGCGGTGCTGGCGGTCGATCCCGAAGACCTCGGTGCGCGCGAATCCGTGACTTGGATGCGAACGCAGCTCCCCAAAGTCCCCGGGGCCGACTCGGCACCCGTGAGCGTCGGCGGCCAGACCGCACTGATCAAGGATTTCGACGACCGGGTGTCCAAGACCGAGCCGCTGGTGCTGCTCTTCGTCGCACTGATCGCCTTCCTGATGCTGCTGCTCTCCATCCACTCGGTGTTCTTGGCGCTCAAGGGCGTCCTGATGACGTTGCTGTCGGTGGCCGCCGCCTACGGCAGCCTGGTGATGGTGTTCCAGTGGGGCTGGCTGGAGAAGCTCGGGTTCGCACATATCACGTCGATCGACAGCACCGTGCCGCCGCTGGTACTGGCGATGACGTTCGGGTTGTCGATGGACTACGAGATCTTCTTGCTGGCCCGGATCCGCGAGCGCTTCCTGTTATCCGGGAACACGCGCGATGCGGTTGCCTACGGGGTGAGCACCAGCGCTCGCACCATTACCAGCGCGGCGCTGATCATGATCGCGGTGTTCGTGGGCTTCGCGTTCGCCGGCATGCCGCTGGTGGCCGAGATCGGCGTCGCGTGCGCCGTGGCGATCGCGGTGGACGCCACCGTGGTGCGGCTGGTGCTGGTGCCCGCGCTGATGGCGATGTTCACCCAGTGGAACTGGTGGATGCCCCGCTGGATGCTGCGGGTGTTGCCGTCGGTCGACTTCGACCGGCCGCTGCCCGAAGTCGATCTGGCTGACGTCGTTGTGATCCCGGAAGACATCTCGGCACTGGCACCCAGCGCGGATCTGCGAATGGTGCTCAAATCCGCGGCCAAACTCAAGCAGCTGGCCCCCGATGCCATCTGCGTTGCCGATCCGCTGGCGTTCTCCGGCTGCGAGCGATTCGGCGGCAAGGAGCCGCCAGAAGGATTGCGCGGCGTGCGGCAAGTCCAGGCGCAGGGATCCGAGCAGACCGACGCCGACGAGGACACCGGGGGGCTGCGCGTGGTCTCGGTGGACACCAAGACCGGCAATAAATCGGCGGCCCGAAAGCTCGTCGGCGGCCTGGCGCCCCGCAACGGCATCACCTGGGCGCTTCCCTGGGCCGCCCGACCGGTGCATCCGGTCACCCTGTGGCGTGGCCGGCTTTCGGTCGCCATCGATGCGCTCGAGGCCGAGCCCGGCACCGACGAACGGCAGAAATACGAGCGGCGCAGCCCGGTGGAAACCACCCACGTCCAGTTGCCCACCGGCGACCGTCTGCTGGTGCCGACCGGCGCCGAGGCCCTGCGCCTCAAGGGGTACCTGATCATGTGCCGTAACAGTCGGCGCGACTATGCCGAATTTGCCGACATGGTGGGAACGATGGAACCCGAGACCGCCGCTGTGGTACTTGCCGGAATGGACAGGTATTACTGTTGTCAACCACCCGGCTCGTTCTCGAGGCGGCAATGGATGGCCAGCCAGCTGGTTCGTCGGCTTTCGGATCCACGTCCGTCCGACCTAGATGATGACCAGCTGTCCGAACCGGACGCCCAGGCTGACTGGGAAGAGGTCAGGCAACGCTGCCTATCGGTGGCCGTGGCGATGTTGGAGGAGGCGAGGTGACGTTGGCAGCCGACCGACGGCCCGGGCCTTCAGCAGGGCGCGCACAGCGGCCCCCGGCCGGCGGCGCCCATGTGGACCAGGCGGTAGAGCTCTGGCCTACCTCCGCCATCCGCTCGGCGATGCAGAGCGGCGATATCGACACCTGGAAGCGAATCGCCGCCGCGCTGAAACGCGACCCCTACGGACGCACTGCCCGCCAGGTCGAAGAGGTGCTCTCGGGCACCAGGCCCTATGGCATCTCCAAGGCGTTGGCGGAGGTGCTGGAACGCGCGCGCATGCACCTGGAGACCAACGAGCGCGCCGAGGTGGCCCGTCACGTCCGCCTGCTCATGGATCGCTCCGGGTTGGCCGAACACGAATTCGCGTCCCGGATCGGAGTAGAACCCGACGATCTGGCCGCCTACCTGGACGGCAGCGTCAGCCCGTCGGCGTCGTTGATGGTGCGCATGCGGCGGCTGTCCGACCGCTTCGTGAAAGTGAAGTCCACCGATACAGCCGAGGCGAACTGATCAACGCGGGCTGATCGGCGATACGTTCAAGACCAGCCAGTTGTCGCCGTGCTTGGTCAACGTCACCCGCAGCGCGGGCGCGGCGTGACTCGGCGGCTGACCGGGAATGTTCTGCGTCACCCGCAGTATGACCGCCACGCTGGCCGCCGTCGGCCCCATCGCCTCGACCCCCGCCGCCAGGGTGGCGGCCGTCGCGGTGACGTTGCGCTTGGCCAGATCGACCGTGGACTTGCGGTATTCCTCCTTGAACGGGCCCGCCTGCTCTGGGACCATCATCGCCGCCGCGCGGTCGACGGTGGCCGTCGGATCACTCGGGCTGAACGACGCCTCGGCCTCGGCCATCCCGCTGGCGATCTGGACCACCGTTCGAGAATCTTCCTTGAAACCACGGTCCGGCGTCGTCCAGTGCCGGTAGCCGGTGATCACGGCCGCGGACAGCGCCGCCGTACACAGGAAGACGACGCCCAGTCGCAGCCTGGCGGCGTCGTCGTCGGTTCCGACGGTGACCGAGTCGCGGCGCAGGAGCCAGACGTTGACCCCAATCGCCTCGACGATCAACAGCAGCAACACCGAGCACACGGAGACCCACCACAGCGGCCAGGCCAGGACGACGCCGATGGCCAGCAATCCGACGATCGCGCCCAGCGGCGCCAGGATGTCGAAGGCCAGCAGCCGCCAACGGTTTCTCATCGGATCGACTCCAACCGCGAGATCATCAGCTTCCCGTCGACGTTGGAGACGTCGAGCCGCAAGCTCCAATGCACCGTCAGCGGCTTGCCGCCGACGTTCTCGCTGACCGACGTCGCGACGACCATCACCGAGTCGGTTCGGCTGGCGAACGCCGGCAACTTGGTGGTCAGAACCGGCCGCGGCTTACCGGGCTGGGTATCGAGGTCGCGGTGCACCGTTTCGATCGCCACCGATTCGATCCGCCCGGCGCTCTGCGACTGCAACTTCTGCACCACTTGCCGGTACGGCTGGACGGCGGCTTCGAAGTCGGTGTTGAGCTCGCCGACCGTGCCGTCATGCAGCTTCTGCAGGCTGGTGTCGAGGTTGCCGGTGTTCATATTGATGAGCACCCCCGTCCACTCGGCGGCCGTCTGCATGACCCGGCTCAGATAGGTGCGCTCGTGGGTTTCTTCGCGGTGTGCGTGCCAAATCAGCGCGCCGAGCACGACCGCGGCGACCGACAGCACGGCCAGGAAGGTTGACCCGATGCCATAGCCGGAGAAGACCCGCCCCTCGTCATAGTCCTCGTCGTAGTCCTCGTCCGAGTCCTCGTCGTAGGCCTCGCCGGAGTCCTCGTCGTAGGCCTCGGTATCGGGGCCGGCGCCCTCATCGGGATCCTCATCCACCGAGATCTCGGTCTGCTCGCCGTCAGGCATGGCCCGATCGTTGCACCTGAAAAGAGATGGAAGGATGGCGGGGTGACTGTGCAGACCATCCGCTCGGGGATCGACCTGAGCTACGTCGACGCCGATGCCCGCCCGCAAGACGATCTTTTCGGCCACGTCAACGGCCGCTGGCTGGCCGAATACGAGATGCCCGCGGACCGGGCCACCGACGGCGCGTTTCGCGCCTTGTACGACCGGGCCGAAGAGCAGGTGCGCGACCTGATCGTCGACGCCAGCCAGTCCAGCAGCGAGCCTGGCACCGATCAGCAGCGCATCGGCGACCTCTACGGCAGCTTTCTCGACGAGGAAGCCGTCGAACGCAGAGGTTTGCAACCCCTGCTCGGCGAGTTGGCCACGATCGATGAAGCCGCTGACCGCGACGCGCTGGCCGCTCTTCTCGGCGCGTTCGACCGTACCGGGGTGGGCGGCGGTGTCGGGTTGTATGTCGATACCGATTCCAAGGACTCGACTCGTTACCTGATGCACTTCACCCAGTCCGGCATCGGGTTGCCCGACGAGTCCTACTACCGCGATCCGCAACACGCCGAGGTGCTGGCCGCCTACCCGCGTCACATCGCGAGGATGTTCGGCCTGGTCTATCCCGCCTCAGCCCCCGAAGCTCACGCCGACACCGCGGCGCGCATCGTGGCACTGGAGACCAAACTGGCAGCGGCCCATTGGGACGTGGTCAAGCGTCGCGACGCCGACCTGACGTACAACCTGCGCACGTTCGCCCAGCTGCAGGACGAAGCGGTGGGTTTCGACTGGTCCGCCTGGGTTGGCGCGCTGGGCGCCAAACCGGCGGTTGTCACGGAATTTGTTGTGCGCCAGCCTGATTACCTCACCGCGTTCGCGACGTTGTGGGCCGGCGAGGACTTGCAAGACTGGAAGCGCTGGGCCCGTTGGCGATTGATCAGCGCGCGCGCCGGTCTGTTGACGGACGAACTCGTCGCCGCCGACTTCGACTTCTACGGCCGCCTGCTGACCGGTGCCGAGCAGATCCGCGACCGTTGGAAGCGGGCGGTTTCGCTGGTGCAAGGCCTGATGGGCGATGCCGTCGGAAAGCTTTATGTGCAGCGCCATTTCCCGCCCGGCGCCAAAGAGCGCATCGACACACTGGTGGCCAACCTGCAAGAGGCGTACCGGATCAGCATCAGCAACCTGGACTGGATGACGCCGGAAACCAGGCAGCGCGCGCTGACCAAGCTGGGCAAGTTCACTCCGAAGGTGGGCTATCCCAAGAAGTGGCGCGACTACTCCAAGCTCGTGATCGACCGTAACGACCTCTACGGAAACTACCTGCGCGGGTCTGCGGTCAACCACGACCGTGAGATGGCCAAGCTCGGCGGACCCGTCGACCGCGACGAGTGGTTCATGACGCCGCAGACCGTCAACGCCTACTACAACCCCGGGATGAACGAAATCGTCTTTCCCGCAGCCATCTTGCAGCCGCCGTTCTTCGACCCCGAGGCCGACGACGCGGCGAACTATGGTGGCATCGGGGCGGTGATCGGACACGAGATCGGGCACGGCTTCGACGACCAGGGTGCCAAATATGACGGCGACGGGAACCTGGTCGACTGGTGGACCGATGCGGACCGGACCGAGTTCGGCGCCCGCACGAAAGCGCTTATCGAGCAGTACGACGCGTACACGCCGCGAGCGCTGAACGGCGACCATCACGTGAACGGTGCGTTCACCGTCGGTGAGAATATCGGCGACCTGGGCGGGCTGTCCATTGCCCTACTGGCCTACCAGCTTTCGCTGAACGGCGAACCCGCTCCGGTTATCGACGGCCTCACCGGCGTACAGCGCGTGTTCTTCGGCTGGGCGCAGGTATGGCGGACCAAATCGCGTGAGGCCGAGTCGATTCGGCGATTGGCTACCGATCCGCACTCCCCGCCGGAGTTCCGCTGCAACGGCGTCGTCCGCAACATCGACGCGTTCTACGAAGCCTTCGACGTCGGCAATGACGACGCGCTATTCCTCGATTCCGAGCATCGCGTCCGGATCTGGAACTAGAGCACCGCCTTCTTCCGCGAGCAGACGCAGAATCGCACTAATCAGCGGCTAATCGTGCGAGTTTGCGTCTGCTCGGCGAGCGGACGGCGCCTCCACTCCGCGGATGTCGGCGGGGACGTGCTTGTGCCAAGGGGTGCCCGCATAGGGATCGCGCCATTCGGTGGACGTCAGTGTGTTCGGCGCGACTCCCGGAACCACCGTGCGACCGTCCTCATCGACGTAGTCAAGCCCAAAACCGTTGGGCAAGGCCGCATGTCCGGCCAGCATCGTCTCGGCGATCTCGACCGTCGCCTCGGCGCTACCGGCTGCGGTGGTGATCAGCGCGCGGCATCCGTCAACCAACCCGAGTGCCTGGGCGTCCTCAACACTGACCCGCAGCGCGCCGTCGGCGTCACGCTTGCGCCATGACGGGTCGCGGAAGATGTCGTTTGCGGTGTAAGCGCGGCGCTCGCCCACCGACAACACGATCGGAAACTCCGGACTGGTCAACTGGGCACGTGCCGCGGTCAATGACCTTATCTCATACAGCATTTCGGGAATTTCCAGAGCGATCTTGTGATCGGCGTGGCTGATCAGCTCGAAGTCGTCCGCGTACTCGTGGACAGTGAAGGTGACTCCGGACGGGCTGTCCAGGATCGCGTCGAACAACGCATTGCCGTCGGCGTGGCCGGCGCGCCGCACGGCGTCGGGATACTGCATCGCCGTCTTCTGGGCGAGCCCCCACAGGGCGGCGGCCCCGGCTAACCCGTCCGGAAGCGTCGGCCCGAGGGTCTCGTAAAGCACGTACGGAACCAGTTTCGCCACCGTCGGGTTTCCGCCCACAGCGCCGAGAAATGCTTCGGTGTAGGCTTGGCGGCCCTGCTGAGCGGCCTCGCGCAACGGTCGCAGATCTTCCTCTTCGACGATCCCGAGGGCCCGCACCAGCCGGGCCCAGATCTCCGGCTCGGGCAATGTGCCCGGCAACGGCTCGAGCAGCGGTCGTCGCAATTGCATTGCGTTGCGAGGAAATTCCAGATTGAAGAAGGTAGCTTCCGGTTTCTCGAACTGAGATGCCGCCGGCAGCACGTAGTGGGCAAGCCGGGCGGTTTCGGTCATCGCGATGTCGATGACGACCAGCAACTCCAGTTGCTGGAACGCCTCCCGACATGCGGCCGAATTGGCAAGGGAATGAGCGGGATTGCTGCTTTCGACGATCATGGCGCGGAACCGGTCCGGATGGTCGGTCAGGATCTCCTCGGGGATGACATTGCTCGGTACCAGCCCCGCGATGATCGGTGCGCCGGTGACCGGCGTCCGGCCGGAGAACTGGCCGAACAGCGGTGCGAACGACGAATGCAGATGCTGGCCGCCCTTTTTCGCGAAGTTGCCGGTGAGGATCCACAGCAATTTGTTCAGGTAGGAGCACACCGTGCTGTTGGGTGCCTGCTGGACTCCGAGGTCCTCGAAAACTGATACGCTCGACGCGGTACCGATGCGTCGTGCCGCCGCACGCAACAACTCTTCGTCCACCCCACACCGTTGCGCGTAGTCCGCAACCGGCACCTCGCGCAATACTGCGCGCACGGCGTCGACGCCCTGCACGTGCTCGGCGAGAAATGCCTCGTTGCAAAGGTTTTCCTGCACCAGGACACCGGCCAGCGCCGCAAGGCACCAGGCGTCGGTGCCGGGCTGCACCCGCAGATGGAAGTCTGACATCTTCGCGGTGTCGGTGAGAACGGGATCGATCACGATCATCGACCGGGCCGGATCTTTGGCGATCTCGTTGAGCACCACGCGGGCTCGCGGAAAGCTCTGTGACATCCACGGATTCTTCCCGACGAAAACAGAGACCTCGGCGTGTTCGAACTCGCCCCGCGTATGACCGCCGTACAGGTGCGCATCGACCCACGCCTCGCCGGTCTTCTCCTGCGCCAGTGCGTTTGACCGGTACTTCGAGCCGAGCGCCTTCAGGAATGCGTTGCTGTAGGACCCGCCGAGATGGTTGCCCTGCCCGCCGCCGCCGTAATAGAAGATCTTGTCTCCGCCATAGCTGTCACGGATCTGCTTGAATCCCTCGGCGATCTCGACAATCGCGGTGTCCCAGTCGATTTCCTCGTACGTGCCGTCGGGGCGGCGGCGCAGCGGAGAGGTCAGGCGACCGCGGCCGTTCTGGTAGTGATCGAGGCGCAGCGCCTTGTTGCAGGTGTAGCCCTGGGACGCGGGATGCGCCTTGTCCCCGCGGATTCGTGCCAGCTTGCGATCTTCGACCTGGACGACGATGCCGCAATTGCACTCGCAGAGGATGCATGCCGTCGGCTGCCAATCGGTAGTCATCGGGAGGTCGCCTTTCCTTCGGGCAGCTCGGCCAGCAACAGATCGCGCAGCTGACCGTGAACAAGGTCGAGGGGCTTCACGTCGCGGCGCACCCGGGCCAGCAGCAGTGCGCCTTCCAGCGCCGAGATCGTCAGGACCGCCAATTCGCCTGCCCGCTGTGCCGAGATGCCGTCGGCAGTCAATCGCTGCTCGATCAGGTCTGTCCAGCGGTCGAATACCGTGGCCGCCCTCTCCACGACCGGGGCCATCCGCTCCCGGCCGGCCGCTTCTCCGTCTCCGAAGCCCGCCTCGACGGAAACCGCGGCGATTGGACAACCGGCCCGAAAATCGCTGTCGAGCAATTGCTTTCGGTACTTGTCGACCAATGTGTCCAAGAGGGCGACGGCCTCACCGGCCCGGCCGATGACGGCGGCGACGTAGTCGCCCGCGTAATCGACCGCTTCGCAGAGCAGTTGGGTACGTCCGCCCGGGAAGTAGTGATATGCAGACCCGCGCGGCGCGCCGCTGTGCTCGAGAACGTCGGAGATCGCGGTGGCGTGCGCCCCGCGTTCCCTGATCAAGAGGGCCGCAGACACCACCATGCGCTCGCGCGGAGTTGCCATATGTATGACGATATACATAATCGGGCGTGCTGGCCAGACGCAACAGCCCCCGATTTAGGAACGGGGGCTGTTGCGTCTACTCGGCGACGGAGTTAACTCATCCAGTCGTTGGATCCGTCGTTCCTGGTGTAGGTGCCGACGGAATTTTTGACGATGATCGGATCGCCGGGACCGAAGTTGTTGAAGAACCACTTGGCATTGGTGGGGCTGAGGTTGATGCAGCCGTGGCTGACGTCGCGCTTGCCCTGGTCGTCCACCGACCACGGCGCACTGTGCACGAAGTTGCCGCTGTTGTCGAACCGCACAGCATCGGTCACCGTCACCCGGTAGCCATTCGCCGAGGTGGACGGAACCCCGTACGTCGAGGAATCCATCACCACTGACGGCATCTTCTCTTGGACGTAGTAGGTGCCGTTTGCCGTCTGATGGCCGCCGGCTGCCATACCCATCGACATCGGGAAGGTCTGCACCACCGTGCCGTTGCGGGTGACGGTCAGTTGGTGCGTGGCGTCGTCGGCGGTTGCCACCAGCGTGTCCCCGGTCTGGAAGCTGGACACGGTGCCGCCCGCGTCGACGGTAACCGCGGTGTGAGCGGGCCAGAAGCTCAACGGCCGCCAGCGCAGCTGGGTCGGTGTCTGCCAATAGACCTTGCCCTCGACCGGCGGAGTCGACGTGACGTGAACCGCGCTTTCCGCGGCGCCCGCGTCGTCGACCCGCCCGGGAAGGTCGATGATGATCGGCTGGGCCACCCCCACCGTCGAGCCGTTGGAGGGGCTGATCTTCGGCGGCCCGAATGGCGCCGTACCGGTGGAGGGTGCCGGCGGCGCCGCGACTACCGGTGGCGGGGCAACCCCTGGATCGTCAGGGGTGGGGTCAGGATCTGCCAGCGCGGAACCCGCACCCAGCACCAGCACCCAGCCCAATACCGAAGCTGTTCCGACCGCTTTCAGAGCGCCGGAGATACTTCCCCGCGTCCAGCCCGACATATATGCGTCCCTCCGGTCGCTTTTCGAAACTAGATTCCTACATCTGCCAGTCGTTGGAGCCGTCGTTCTTGGGGGTGCCGACAGAGTTCTTCACGATGATGGGATCACCGCTGCCGAAGTTGTCGAAGAACCACTTCGCGTTGGTGGGGCTCAGGTTGATGCAGCCGTGGCTGACGTCGCGCTTGCCCTGGTCGCCCACGGACCACGGCGCGCTGTGCACGAAGTTGCCGCTGTTGTCGAATCGGACGGCGTCGGCCACCGTCACCTTGTAGCCGTTGGCCGAGTCGACCGGGACCCCGTACGTCGACGAGTCCATGACCACCGAGTGCATCTTCTCGAGCACGTAGTACGTGCCGTTCGCGGTTTGGTGGCCGCCTGCCGCCATGCCCATCGACATCGGGAAGGTCTGTACCACCGTGCCGTTGCGGGTGATCGTCATCTGATGTGTCGCATCGTCGGCGGTCGCGATCAGCGAGTCACCGGTGGTGAAGCTCGACACGGTGCCGGCCGCATCGACGGTAACCGTGGCGTGCGCCGGCCAGAACGCAAGCGGGCGCCAGCGCACCTGGGTGGGGGTCAACCAGTAGAACTTGCCCGGCACCGGCGGAACCGACGAGACGTGGATGGCACTTTCAGCCATCGGCCGGTCTGCGATCGGAACCGCGAAATTGATGATGATCGGCTTGGCCACGCCGACCATCGACCCGTTGACCGGGTTGAAGGTAGGCGGACGGAACGGAGGGTTTCCGGTGAACGGCGTCGGATTCTGTCCGGCAACCTGCCCAGCGGCCGCCGGCTCGCCGGGCAGCGGCGCCCCGGGCGGCGGCACAGCCCCTTCGCCAGGTACCGCGGGCGGCTGCGCCAACCACGGCAGCGCCGGCGGCGCCCCCGGGTCGGCTGGTGCGGCGACCGGCCCAGGACCGGGTGGATCGGGTTCCGGGTCTGCCAGGGCGGCGCCCGGACTGAGCACCAACACCAGCACGCTCAGAGCGGCGAGGAGGCCTCCCCTCGTCCAGCGCCACATACACATCCCTCCCGTCTCGTTTGGCCCAGTGTGGCATAGCGCGGCCACCAGTTACCTAATTCCAAAGCCGATGGACTGCCACCTCGTGGCCCCGTTAATGCCGCTGACCTGCGACGTTCACGCGTCCTGTGAAGTTGGCTCGGCCGAAGCAGGCGGGTGGTCCAACAACTGCCGGTTGGCGGCCATGCCGACCAGGGCGATAGCCATCAGGCCCGCCGACGCGCTCAGCATCACTGCCACGCTGCCCTCGTACAACAGCCCCGCGACCCCGACCAGCGAGCCGGCCGCGATACCAAACTGGAAGGCCGTCACGTACAGGCCCGACGCTCCATCGGGGTCATCGGCACCGCTGCGCATCGCCGCGGATTGCAGTATCGGTGAAACACCGGTCGCCATCGCGCCCCACAACACAATCGCCCCGGTTCCGATCAGGG
Source organism: Mycobacterium sp. 852002-51163_SCH5372311 (assembly GCF_001667115.1). GTDB lineage: Bacteria > Actinomycetota > Actinomycetes > Mycobacteriales > Mycobacteriaceae > Mycobacterium. The sequence continues at coordinate 54,275 of NZ_LZIJ01000027.1, forward strand.
CGGTCGCCAGGGTGCGGTTGCCGCCGAACGCCAGCGCGGTCAGCACGACGAACGCCGCCGTCAGGGCACCCATGCAGACCAGGACCGCACCCCGGGGCCGATGGTCCAGCGGCCGCGCCACCAGCGGCACCGCCACCACGCCTGCGATCCCGTACGCGGCGAGCAACCAGACCAGGTTCGGCACGCCCACCCCGACGACATCGCGGATGATCACCACGATGAAGGAGTAGGAGACGAAGTGGGCGGTGACGGCCACCATGGTGAGCAGGCTTACCGTGATCAACCCGCGATTACGGTGATGCCGTGACCGCGCGCCCACATGCGCGAGCTGATCTTCGGTGAGCACCATCGGCGGCAGCACCAACGCTGCGACGATCGTGACGACGGCGGCCGCGACGGTGACGCACACCACCGCCAGCCGCCAGCCCCACATCCCGCTCATGGCCGCCACCAGCGGGCTGCCGACCGCCAGCGCCAGGCTGGTTCCGGCATAGATCGACGTCGTCGCACGTCCGCCATGGCTGGGCGGTACCAGCCGGGTGGCGATCGGCGCGATGACCGACCACAGCAGGCCGTGGGTGACGGCGCACAGCACGCGTCCGGCGGCCAGGACCGCGAAGCTGGGCGCCAGCGCGGTCAGCAGTTGCGAGACGGTCAGGCAAGTCAGGCTCAGCAGGAACGCCCGTCGCCGCGGCCAATGCGCCGTCCACCGCACCAACGGCACCGTCGTCAGCGCCGCCACCAGCGCATACAACGCCAGCAGCAATCCCGCCTCGACGGGACTTGCCTTCGGGTCCGCCAACGCGCCCACCGGCAGAAGTTCGGCTGTCACATAGATGAAGGCAGCGGCGGCCAGCACGGATAGTTGCACCGCGATCCGTGGCGTCCACGTTCGTGCGGGTGCGGGGGCGGTTTCGGTTTCGATCATCGGCTTTTCAAGGTGTGGGATCCCCGGACAACTTTTGTACCGGCCGGATCACGCTGACCCATACCGTACGCACTGCGACGACGTGTTTTAACCACCTGGGCGGTTCAACACGCCCGCGTGATCAGGAACGAACCAGCCGTGCGATGGCCGCGGACGCTTCGGCAAGCTTGTGGTCGGCCTCGCTGCCACCCTCTGCTACCGCACGGGTGACGCAGTGGTTCAGGTGCTCGTCGAGCAGGTTGAGGGCCACCGACCGCAGCGCACTGTTGACGGCGCTGATCTGGGTGAGGACGTCGATGCAGTACTTGTCGTCTTCGATCATCCGCGCGATCCCACGCACTTGACCCTCGATGCGTCGCAGTCGCTTGGCGTAGTCGTCCTTCTGCTGCGAATATCCGTGTGCCGTAGAAGTCACATCGACGACTATACCTTTTATACCCTGGCGGGGTATGACCCGCGGGATTTTGCGCTGGTGAGACCTCGCATACTTGGACGATGACCCCTGACATCAAGCCCCGCAGTCGCGACGTCACCGACGGCCTGGAGAAGGCCGCCGCCCGTGGCATGCTGCGGGCGGTAGGCATGGGGGACGAAGACTTCGCCAAGGCCCAGATCGGCGTCGCCTCCTCCTGGAACGAGATCACGCCGTGCAATCTCTCCCTGGACCGGCTGGCCAAGGCGGTCAAGGAGGGCGTGTTCGCGGCGGGCGGGTACCCGCTCGAGTTCGGCACGATCTCGGTTTCCGACGGAATATCGATGGGCCACGAGGGCATGCACTTCTCGCTGGTGTCCCGCGAGGTGATCGCCGACAGCGTGGAAACGGTGATGCAGGCCGAGCGGCTCGACGGGTCGGTGCTGCTGGCCGGCTGCGACAAGTCCCTGCCCGGGATGCTGATGGCCGCCGCGCGGCTGGACCTGGCCTCAGTGTTCCTCTACGCCGGCTCGATTCTGCCCGGGGTGGCCAAGCTCTCCGACGGCAGCGAGCGTGAGGTCACCATCATCGACGCGTTCGAGGCGGTCGGCGCGTGCTCGCGCGGCTTGATGAGCCGCGAGGACGTCGACGCCATCGAGCGGGCGATCTGCCCCGGCGAGGGCGCGTGTGGCGGCATGTACACCGCCAACACCATGGCCAGCGCCGCCGAAGCGCTGGGCATGTCGCTGCCGGGCAGCGCGGCACCACCGGCGACCGACCGCCGCCGCGACGGGTTCGCCCGCCGCAGCGGTCAGGCCGTCATCGAACTGCTGCGCCGCGGCATCACCGCCCGCGACATCCTCACCCGGGAGGCGTTCGAGAACGCGATCGCCGTGGTGATGGCGTTCGGCGGCTCTACCAACGCGGTGCTGCACCTGCTGGCCATCGCACAAGAAGCCGGTGTCGCGCTGTCCCTCGACGACTTCAGCCGGATCGGGTCGAAAGTGCCGCACCTGGCCAACGTCAAGCCGTTCGGTCAGCACGTGATGGTCGACGTCGACCACATCGGCGGCGTCCCGGTGGTAATGAAAACACTGTTAGACGCCGGCCTGCTGCACGGCGATTGCCTGACGGTGACCGGCAAGACGGTGGCCGAGAACCTGGCCGCCATCGCCCCACCCGACCCGGACGGCAAGGTGCTGCGCGCGCTCAACAACCCCATCCACCCGACCGGCGGCATCACCATCCTGCGCGGATCGCTGGCGCCGGAGGGCGCGGTGGTCAAGTCGGCCGGTTTCGATTCCGATGTGTTCGAGGGCACCGCAAGGGTTTTCGACGGCGAGCGGGCCGCGCTCGATGCCCTCGAGGACGGCACCATCACCGCGGGCGACGCGGTGGTGATCCGCTACGAGGGCCCCAAGGGTGGCCCCGGGATGCGCGAGATGCTCGCCATCACCGGCGCCATCAAGGGCGCCGGGCTCGGCAAGGACGTGCTGCTACTGACCGACGGCCGGTTCTCCGGCGGAACGACCGGCCTGTGCGTGGGTCACATCGCACCGGAAGCCGTCGACGCCGGACCCATCGCCTTCCTGCGTGACGGCGACCGGATCCGTCTCGACGTCGCCAGCCAAACGCTCGACGTGCTGGCCGACCCGGCCGAATTTTCCTCTAGACAAAAGGATTTCAATCCTCCGCCACCCCGCTACACCACCGGTGTGCTGGCCAAGTACGTCAAGCTCGTCGGGTCGGCCGCGGTCGGCGCGGTCTGCGGCTAGTGGATACCGGTGCGAGAGTGCGCGTTTGTACACGACACACCGGCAGACATTGGCATTTTGTGCACCCTCGCCACGAGGAGTCTCATGGACATCATTGACCGGCTGCGCCTGGACGTTCCGGTGGGACAGGCGGGCATGGGCGGCGGTCTGGCCGGTGCGACGCTGGCCGCCGCCGTCGCCAAGGCCGGCGGTCTGGGCACGCTGGGCCTGACCACGCCGTGGCAACTGCGAAGCTGGATCGATCGGGTGCGCGCCGCGGCACCTGGTCGCGCGGTCGCGGTAAACCTGTTGATGCGCTTCGTGGGTCGCCGCCACGTCGAAGTGTGTGTCGACAGCCGCATTGACGTCGCCGTGCTCGCCTTCGGCGAAACGCGCAGCCTGGTCGAGCATCTGCGCGACGCGGGGATCTTCGTCGTCGTGATGGTCGGTACGGCCGCGCAGGCACGCCGCGCCGTCGCCTGGGGTGCCGACGGTTTGATCGCGCAGGGCCGAGAAGCCGGAGGTCACCTCGTCGGAACCGAGCCCGCAATGGACTTCCTGCCGCAAGCGCTGGCCGCAGCGGGAGATCGCCCGGTGTTCGTGGCCGGCGGAATCGCCGACCGTGCCGACACCCGAGCCGCCCTGGCCGCGGGCGCCAGCGGCGTCATCGCCGGAACACGATTCCTGCTCACGCACGAGGCCGACGCCAACCGCGAGTACCAGCGGCGAATCCTCAACGCGGACAAGACGATCGAGACCGACCTTTTCGGAGTCACCTGGCCGCTCCGGCACCGCGTGGTACCCAATGCCGCCACCCGGCGCTGGTGCCGCGACGACGGGTGGGCCAAGGCAATTCCGGCGCGGCTCAACGCGGTCAGCCGCCCGCTGTCCGCGCCGCTCTACCGCGACCTGGGCGGCGTACTGCGCCTGCAGTCACCGCGTCGTCCGCTGTTCACACCGGCGGCGCCGGTTCGCCGGATGCCGGATTCCTGGGTCGACCGCGCAGCCTTGTACGCCGGTGAGACGGCGCTGCGGATATCCGAGGTCACCTCCGCCGAACAGGCGGTCAAAGACCTGAGTCCACGTTGACTTGACGAGCAGACGCAAAAGCACCCGTTTCGGCACGAAATTGGGCGCTTTTGCGTCTGCTCGCCGCAGCTAGCGCACCGCCGCGATCGCGAAACCGTCCCAGCCCTTGACCCCGACGGTCTGCAGGACCGCGGTGTCCAGCCGGGGGTGCTCACCCATCACCTGCAGCGTTTGGCGCGTCGCCGTGACCCTGGGGTCAGCTGACTCCGTCAGGATCTGGCCGTCCCGAATGACGTTGTCCACCACAATGATCGAGCCGGGACGGGACAGCCGGACCGCCCAGTCGAGGTAGGCGAGATTGTTCTCTTTGTCGGCGTCGATGAACACCAGATCGAACGGGCCGCCGGTCACCGTCGGCAAGGTGTCCAACGCGGCGCCGACCACCAACTCCACCCGGTCGGCCACACCGGCCCGTTCCAGGTTGGCTCGTGCGACGTCGACGTGCTTGGGTTCGTATTCCAGCGTCACCACCCGTCCCTGCGGACCAGCGCCGCGGGCCAGCCAGATGGTGCTGAAACCGCCCAAGGTGCCGAGCTCGAGGATGCGGCGCGCCTGCATCGCACCGGCCAGCAGACAGAGGAACTTGCCCTGCTGCGCTGACACGGCGATCGGAGGCAATCCGGCCGCCTGGCTGGCCGTCAAGGCTTCCGTCAGGACTGGATCGTCGCCGACCACGGTGCCGTCCAAGAACGCGTCCACTGCTTGTGGCGTTGGGTTTTCGACCATGCGCTCACGCTAGCGGTGCGGCGCGGCAGGGCGATACGTGTGTCCGGCTGCTTGCGTATATACCCATACGGGGTATAGGCTCATGAACGTGTACGGAGTACCGACACCGAGAAGGGAATACGAAATGACCAACTACGAGGCAGGAACCGTGCTGACATGTGGCCACGAGGGCTGCGGATGCCGGGTACGGATCGAACACGAGTGCCACTGCTCGAACTCCGGCCAGGCCTACCGCTGCACCTGCGGCGAAGAGCTGGTGCCAGTCGAGTAGGCCGGAAAGGCCGGTCGGGTGTTATCGGCCGAACACGCGACCGGCCAGCTCGACCTCGGCCGCCAACCTCGGGTCTGCCGCCGAAGCGCCCACGGCCACGGCGTAGTTGCCCGATGCGATGCGCCACCCGGAGACACCGCCGTCGTAGCGGGCGAGCAGGCGCGGATCCGCCTCGATGGTCACCCCGCAGTTGTCGCCGGGCTGGAGCTCCACCCGCTCGAACCCCAACAACCGCAACCGTTTCCCGTCCGGGGCGTCCGTCAGGTACAGCTGCGGCACGTCAGCGCCGCCGCGATCGCCGGTGTTGTGAACGGTGAAGCCGGCAGTCACGGTGGTACCGGCCGAGACCGTCAGATCGCGGTACTCGAACTTGGTATAGGACAGGCCGTGACCGAAGGCGAACATCGGCTCCTGACCCTGTTTCGCGAACCAGCGGTAGCCGACGTCGGCGCCTTCGAAGTAGTCGATGGTGGTCGGCTTGCCGAACGGCGCGCCGAGGCCGGGCAGCTGCGGCCGCGGTGTCTGGCCGAGGTCGATTGGGAAGGTGATCGGCAGCCGACCCGACGGGTTGACACGCCCGGTCAGGATTTCCGCGATGGCCTGGCCGCCCGCCTGACCCGGATACCAGGCCTGCACAACGGCATTGACCGACTCGCGCCACGGCATGGCCACCGGATTGCCGGTCTCCAGCACCACCACGGTGTTCGGGTTGACGGCAGCGACGGCGGCGATCACCGCGTCCTGGCCCCACGGCAGCGAGAGGTCGGCGATGTCAAAGCCCTCCGTCTCGACGCGGACCGCGAACACGATAGCGACGTCTGCTCGCTGTGCCGCCAGCACCGCCTCCGCCGGGCTGATGCCGGGGTCGAACTCGATCTGGGCGTGCGGGAGTTGCTTTTTCAGCTCGTCGAGTGGGCTCGACGGCAGCAGATAGAGATTGCGCATTCCTCCCGTCAGGCCCGCTCCGCCGATCGGAATCACATCCGCGTAACCGCCCGGGGGGACGACGGCGCTGGAGCCGCCGCCGGTTGGTACGCCTAATTGTGCGTAACCGCCGATGACCGCGATGCGCGCCGACGTCTCAGGTGCCAGCGGCAGCACGCCGCGGTTCGCCAACAACACGATCCCCTGCCGTGCGATCCGTAAGGCAATCTCGTTGTGCACCAAATCCTTGCGCGCCAAGCTATCCGGCTCAGCAGCCGGCCACCGGTCAACGCCGACCGCGAACACCGACCGCAGGATCCGCCGGACCATGTCCGACAGGCGTTCTCTGGGAAACCTGCCGTCGGCGCAGGCGATTCGCAGCGGCTCGGTGAACATCTCCGCCTGCCAGAACAAGGCGTCGAGTTGGGCGCCGCACTCCTGGTCGAGGCCGTGTAGCGCACACTCCCAACTCGGTGTCGCGCCCCAGTCGGACATGACCCAACCGCGGTATCCCCAGGCACCTTTCAGCACCTCGTTGAGCAAAACCTCGTTGGCTGCGGTGTACGCGCCGTTGACCTTGTTGTATGCGGCCATCACGGCGCCGGGCTTCGACCGCTCGATGGCGATCTGGAAGGCCAGCAGGTCCGATTCGCGGTGCGCGTCGGGATCGATGATCGCGTCCAGCCAATGCCGGTTGGTCTCGTTGCAGTTCAGCGAGAAGTGCTTGACCGTCGAGATGACCCCCTGCTGCTGTATTCCGTTGACCGAGCCGGCGGCGATAATTCCGCTCAAAAGCGGGTCTTCGGAGAGGTATTCGAAATTGCGGCCGTTTCGCGGGTCGCGTGCCAGGTTCATCGCGCCGGCCAATAGCACGTTGAAGCCGCGGCTGCGGGCCTCCCGGCCGATCGCCTCACCCGCGGCACGGGCGAGCTCCGGATCGAAACCGGCGGCCAGGGACAGTCCGGCAGGCAGCGCAGTCGCGGTGTCACCCGGGCGGTACCCGGGGTTGGTGATGCCCAAGCCGGCGTCACTCATCAGCAGCGCCGGGACGCCCAGTCGGGGAATCCCGGGGACATAGCCCGCGCACATCGGAACACCTGGCGGGATGCGGTCGTCGCGCAACGGCCACATATCGCTCGCCCCCATCACGCCGACGATCAATGAGAATCGCTCGTCGTCGGTCATCTGACTTTCGACTTCGGCGGCACGGAGGTCAGGATCGCTCATCGAACCCCCTCTTTGGCGTAGACGACACGCAGCACGTGCCCGAGTTCGGGTCCCATCACCAGCTCTGTCAGCCTGCAGATCGTTGCGACGAATTCCGGACCATGCGCCGGCTGCGCTTGGCACAAGTGGTGCGCCAACTCGTGTAGTATCACCAGTTCGCGCATCGCCCAGTCGGCGGTGCCACGATCGGGAACGGCGATAATTCCTGCGCCATCACGGTTTTCGTAATGTGCGGCGGTGGCCGCCCGGCGTGCCCGCACTCGTAGCGACGATGCCGTCGGCCATTGCTCCCGCACCGCGGGTAGTGCCAGCACGTCGTCGACGTAGCGCTGCACGGACGCCACGGACCCGAACCGGGCCTCCGGCGGCAGCGTCAACTGGGTGCCGAAGAAGTCGATCGCGGGCGAGCCGTGTTCGGCGGCGCGATCGAACAACGTCCGGATGAAGTCCTCCGCCGCATAAACCTTGGAGCGCTGGGAATCTCGGGGCGATTCCGCCGGCGGCACCGGCTCGGGTGTCACCGGCCCAGCGGGGTCCGCGATCCGGGCAGCTCGGTGCTGTTTCCGAGCCGCGCTCGCCTGCCCGCCCGGTCACCCGCGCGTCGCGCCGCCGACGAATACCCGGCGGTGGCTCTGGCGGCCTGCCAGGTGCCACGCGCTTTGGACGCGCTGCGGTAGTGATCTTGCAGCTCGATCTCCTTGTCCCGCAGTGCGATAGCGGTGCCGGGCGAACGACTACGATCTTCGGCCACCTCTCGGCGCGCCTGCTCGCGCGCCTCCGCCAGGCGCTGCCCGACCCGCACCCCGAACGCCAGCTGAAAGTTGAGGCGAGCGGTGATCGTCGGCGTGGGCCGGTGTGCGCCCGAGGCGAGATAACTGTCCGAAGCCCGCACCATCTGTACGACCAGGCTGGCGTACAGGGCGTGCGTCGCGTCGATGTCCTCGGCGAAACCGTAGGCATAGACGAAGGTCGAATTCGACGCCACGTCGCAGCGCACGTCGTTCGCGGACGCGATAAGGACGAAAAGTTGCACATACGTCCGCAAGCCCCGCGTACCCGCGGTCCCGATAGTGATGGTGCGCTGGGTGGGTGCCTGTGCGGCCGTTCGGTTGGACTGGTGGGATCGGGCGACTGCCAAGTCGATGGAGGCCGCCGTCGCCAAGCGCTGGGCGGCGCCCATGAACGCATCGGCCTCATGGGGGTTGTCGGTGCCTTCGGCCTGACGCAGCAGTGCGGCGATGCGTGCCAGCATCTTGTCGTCGCTCATAGCGTCAAACTACGCGAGCCGTACGACATCTCGCTTCGACGACTCACAGCCGCTTGGTGATCCAGGCGACCACGTCGTCGAGCACCTGGTTGCGTTCCGGCTCGTTGAAGACCTCGTGGTAAAGCCCGGGATATTCCTTCAACTCGACGTCGGTGGATCCGACGCACTGAATCAGCCGGCGGCTGCCGTCGATCGGGATCAGCCGGTCGTCGGTGCCATGCACCACCAGCAGCGGCGCCGTCAAAGCCGGTGCCCGCCGGGGCATAGTCTCACCGACCTGCAATAGCGCGCGACCAAGACCAGCCGGCACCTTCCCGTGATACACCAGCGGATCGTTCACGTACGCCGACACCACCTCCGGGTCGCGGGAAATGGCAGTGAAGTCGAGTTCCTGCACCGGCAGACCGGGCGCAAGGACGCCGAGCCCTTTGGCCGCCAACGCCACCAGCGGGTTCACCAGGTCCTGGGCCGCCACCGCCGGCGCCGACAGCACCATCAAGTCGTAGTCGTCCGGGCGTTCGACGCCGTAGGCGAACACGATCCCACCGCCCATGCTGTGCCCCAGCACAATGCATTTCAGGCCGGGATGCTCGCGCTTGGCCATACCCACCAACGTGTCGAAGTCCGCGGTGAACTCGGCGATATCCCGCACCACCACCCGCTTGCCGCCGGAGCGGCCGTGCCCACGATGGTCGAGCGCATAGGTGACCAGGCCGGCTTCGCCGAAGCGCTGGGTGACGTGGTCGTAGCGCCGCGCGTGTTCGCCAAGCCCGTGCGCAAGCACCACCACCGCCTTCGGCGGAGTCGCCGGCATCCAGACGTCGTAAACGATGCGCACGCCGCCCACACCGTCGAAATTCCGTTCCGTGCGGTTGGTAGTCATTACGGGCAGCTTACGAGACCTCGGTGCCTCCGCGCGCGGGCATGTCAGCCCCGCTGCGTACCCTCGTTCACGTGAGTGTGCTAGCGGAAAGTTTCGACGCAGACTTCTCCACCCATGCCGAGCCGTACCGTCGGGAACTGCTCGCGCACTGCTATCGGATGACCGGGTCGCTGCACGACGCGGAGGACTTGGTGCAGGAGACATTTCTGCGCGCCTGGAAGGCATACGACCGTTTCGAAGGAAAGTCGTCGCTGCGAACCTGGCTGCACCGGATAGCCACCAATACCTGCCTGAGCGCGCTGGAGGGCCGCGCACGCCGGCCGTTGCCGACCGGGCTGGGCACGTCCAGCTCGGAGCCGACGGCGGAGTTGGTGGAGCGCTCCGAAGTGCCCTGGCTGGAGCCGTTGCCGGAATTGGTGGACGACCCGGCGGATCCTTCCACGATTGTCGGCACCAGGGAGTCGGTGCGGTTGGCGTTTGTTGCTGCGCTGCAGCATCTTTCACCGCGCCAGCGCGCGGTGCTGCTGCTGCGCGACGTGCTGCAGTGGAAGGCCGCCGAGGTGGCCGACGCGATCGGCACTACTACCGTCGCCGTCAACAGCCTCCTGCAGCGGGCCCGGTCTCAGCTGGATGCCGTCGGGCCCAGCGCGGACGACCAGCTGGTGGCGCCGGATTCCGCGGAGGCGCGGGATCGGCTGGGCCGCTACATCGCGGCGTTCGAGACCTACGACATCGACCGGCTGGTGGAGATGTTCACCAGCGAGGCCATCTGGGAGATGCCGCCCTACGTCGGCTGGTACCAAGGTCCGCAGGCCATCGTCACGCTCATTCACCAGCAGTGCCCGGCCGAGTCGCCCGGCGATATGCGCATGCTCCCGTTGGTCGCGAACGGCCAGCCCGCGGCCGCCATGTATATGCGCCAGGGTGACGTGCATGTGCCCTTTCAGTTGCATGTGCTGGACATGACGCCCGACGGCGTTTCGCATGTGGTGGCATTCCTGGACGACGGCCTGTTCGCGAAGTTCGGCCTGCCCGCTTCGCTTTGACGCCGAATGTTCGGCTTATCCCACGCTTCGCGGTGGCAGATGTGCAAGGCAGCAATTATTTTCCGCGGCTTGCTGTCCACCGTTAGGTGGACACTTGGATTCAGCCGTCTGGTTGTCGCGCAGGAGTAGGCGAGCGGCGCAGGATGAGGCCGTGGACGAAGCAGCGAAGGTGGGCGGCGTGCAGACGACGCGGCCACCGATGAGGGACGGTCGATTCAGCGATTCTGGATAACCATGTAGCTACCTGGTCCTGAAAGCCGGCGCAGTGATCCGCGAATTGGCCATTTCGGGAGCGTTGGCGATGACGACGTGCACGTGAGCCCGACGGCTCGAAAAGTACCTGGTACCTGAGGTACCGTCTTCTCATGGCATCGGAGCCGTTGGACGCGATCGTCGTGGGGGCCGGTTTCGGGGGCATGGGCGCAGCGATCCAGCTCAAGTGGGTCGGCTACCAGAACTTCGTCATCTTGGAGCGGGACAGCGACCTCGGCGGAACGTGGCACGTCAACAGGTACCCGGGTCTGGCCGTCGACATCCCGTCGACTACGTACTCCTACTGGTTTGAGCCCAACCCGAATTGGTCGCGGCTGTTCGCGCCCGGCCAGGAGCTCAAGAAATACGCCGATAGCGTCGCCGACAAATACGACGTGCGCCGTCACATGCGGTTCGACACCACCGTCGAGAGTGCGCGGTGGGACGAGGAACTTCAGCTCTGGCAAGTAACGGTGGCGGGCGGCGATACGTTGTCAGCGCGGTTCCTCATCGCCGCGACCGGGTTCCTCTCGCAGCCGCATACCCCGGAGATCCCGGGTATCGCCCACTTCAACGGTCGCACGATCCACTCCACCGCCTGGGACCACAGTTACGACCTGAATGGTCGCCGCGTCGGCCTCATTGGCACCGGCGCCACGGCGGTGCAACTCATCCCGGAATTGGCCAAGCGCGTCGCCGACTTGACGGTGTACCAGCGCACCGCAATCTACGTCGTGCCCAAAATCGACTTTCGAATACCGACACCGCTACGACGGGCGTTCGGACGAATTCCACAGCTGCAAAGGGCATTTCGTTATGTCACCGACAATGTCCTGGAGCTGATGCTGATCTCCGCGGTGCTGCACTATCGGCAGTTCCGTAGGCTCAACATGACCGCCGCCTACTTTTCGGGGATGCTCCGGTTCGCATCGATCCGCGACAGAGAGCTGCGCCGAAAACTCACGCCAGATTACGACTTCGGCTGCAAGCGTCCGACGTTCTCAAACACCTACTACCGCACCTTCACCAAGCCGTCCGTCCATCTGGAAACCACCGGCATCGAGCGGATCGAACCGGACGGCATCGTGACCGTCGACGGCCGTAAGACGCAGATCGACACGCTTGTGCTGGCCACCGGTTTCGACCTGTGGGACGCCAACTTTCCGGCAATCGAGGTCATCGGTCGCGAGGGCCGCAACCTCGGAAAGTGGTGGCGCGAGACCAAATTCCAAGCCTACCAAGGCGTGTCGATGCCGTACTTCCCAAACTTCCTGAACCTGGCGGGCCCGTACTCGTACAGCGGATTGTCCTACTTCGACACGATCGAGCGCGAGATGCGGCTTATGGCGCGGCTGCTCGGCGAAGTCAGGCGCCGTGGCGCCCGCACCTTCGAAGTGACTGAGGAAGCCAACGCACGCTTCCTCGATCGCATGACTGAACTGCTCGACAATTCGGTGTTTTACCGCGGCGACTGCGCCACGTCGCGGTCGTATTACTTCAACCACCGCGGCGAGGCGACGCTTCTGCGGCCCACCTCCACCCACAATGGGATTGCCGAAGCTTCTCGGTTCCCGTTGAGCGACTACCGAATCGCCTGACCACCGAAGGATCAACGAAATCGGCACGCCTCATGCTTCGTCGCCAAAGCCGCATCAAGTCCAGGTTCGGCATGGAAAATTGAACCCGTGCAGATAAGACGCGCGGCCGACCGGGCGGTCACCACCACGTCGTGGCTGACGTCCAAGCATTCGTTCTCATTCGGCGATCATTACGACCCCGACAACACCCATCATGGGGTGCTGCTGGTTAACAACGACGACATCGTCGCGCCCGCAACGGGATTCGATACACACCCGCATCGGGACATGGAGATCGTGACATGGGTGCTGCAGGGCGAACTCACACATCAGGATTCCGTTGGCAATCGCGGCGTGGTCTACCCCGGCCTGGCGCAACGCATGTCGGCGGGGAGCGGAATCCTGCATTCCGAAAAGAACGACTCGCGGACGGAGCCGGTGCATTTCGTGCAAATGTGGGTGATCCCGGACCAGACCGGCATCTCCCCGAGCTATCAGCAGCACGAAATCGACGAGGACGTGTTGGCCGGTCGCCTGACGACGATCGCATCCGGCATCCCCGGGCACGACGCGGCCATCAGCCTGCACAACCGCAGCGCCGCGCTGCACGCCGCCCGCTTGCAGCCGGGCGGCGCGATCACCCTGCCCGCGGCTCCCTATCTGCATCTGTTCGTGCCGCGCGGCCGGCTCACGCTGGAAGGGGTGGGCGAACTCGGTGAAGGCGATGCGGTCCGGCTCACCGACGACGACGGCCGGCGGGTGACCGCCAGCGAGCCGTCGGAAGTGCTGGTCTGGGAGATGCATGCCATGCTCGGCCGGTAGCACCACAAGTCGGTAGCACCACAAGTCGACAGCACCACATAGAGTGGGCGCGACAGAGAGGAGCCCGCATGCCCCAGACTCAACCGCGGCACGCGGCGCCCAATCCGCTGAAGGCAATACGGACCGTGCGGTTCTGGGGGGCGCCGATCGTCATCACGCTGGCCCTGATGTCAGCGCTGTGTGCCCTCTACCTGGGCGGCATCCTGAACCCGACGACCAACCTGCGCCATTTCCCGATCGCCGTCGTCAACGAGGACGCCGGGCCTGCGGGCGCAAAAATCGTGGAGGAAATGGTCCACAGCCCGCAGTTGGACAAGAACAAGTTCGATGTGCGGGTGGTGCACCCTGACGAGGCGAAGCGGCTGATGGACGCCGCGAAGGTGTACGGCGAACTGTTCATTCCGGTGAACTTCTCGACCAATCTTCGCGAGTTCGGCGAGAGCTCAGTGACGCCCAACCGCCCAAGCCGGCCGTCGGTCACGATCTTGACCAACCAGCGCGCCGGTACGTTGGGCTCGAGCATCGCCGGGCAGACCTTCTCCCAGGCCATGGTGAAGGCCAATGCCCAAGTGGGCCAGTATCTTTCGGAGGAGGTCGCGGCCCAGACCGGTGGCGCCCCGTTGACCGGGGCGTCGGCGTTGGGGCTCGCCAGCCCGATCGACGTGAAGTCCGCGGTGTACAACCCGCTGCCCAACGGCACCGGCAACGGTCTGTCGGCCTTCTACTACGCGCTGCTGCTGCTGTTGGCCGGCTTTACCGGCAGCATCGTGGTCAGCACGCTGGTGGACTCGATGCTCGGCTATGTACCGGCCGAATTCGGCCCCGTCTATCGCTTCGCCGAACTGATCAGCATCTCCCGATTCCGCACGCTGTTGGTCAAGTGGGGATTGATGGTGGTGCTGGCGCTGCTTACCTCTGCGGTTTACCTCGCCATCGCCCACGGCCTCGGCATGCCCGTCGACCGCGGCTGGCAATTGTGGATCTACGGGGTGTTCGCCATTAGCGCGGTGGGTATCACGTCGAGTTCGCTGATCGCGGTGCTGGGCTCGATGGGAATGCTGTTCAGCATGCTGGTCTTCGTGATTCTCGGATTGCCGTCGGCCGGCGCTACGGTTCCGCTGGAAGCCGTGCCGACCTTCTTCCGCTGGCTCGCGAAGTTCGAGCCGATGCACCAGGTCTTCCTGGGCGTTCGGTCGCTGCTGTATCTAAACGGCGTTGCGAATGCCGGTCTGTCCCAGGCGTTGCTGATGACGGCCATCGGATTGGTCATCGGGTTGCTGCTCGGCGGAATCGTCACGCGCATCTATGACCGCAGCGGCTTTCACCGGATCCCGGGGGCGGTCGGTCTGGCGATTGCCGAGGCGCACCAGGCGCAACATCAAGCGCAGAAAAGCAAGCGCGATACCAGTGCTGATGCGGAGGCGGTAGGCGATCCTCAGAGCGCGCCGGAAGCCGAACTCGAAAGTCGAAGCGAGCAGACGTAATTCCGGCGTCCTTCCTGTCGGGGCGCCCACGGGCTTTCCGCGTGAACCCTGGGCTTTGCGTGTGAATCGTTGGCTTTGGAAGTGAATCCAGGGCGCATTCAGGCGCAGAATCCCGCCCTATGTTCACCCTCAACGCCGCCAGTTCACACCCGAGGACCTGCTGCAACGAGAGTGCCGCCCAACCGTCGCGGGGCTGTTACCAAAGTTGACAGTGTGATTGGTGTGACTAATGCTTGGATGTTGCTATCGCGTCCGGGCCGAAAGGGCAACCGTGCTGACACCACCTGCCGGCGTGCGCCGGCTGGCCGCTTGCTGCGCAGCGGTGGCTGTGTGCGCGACCCTGAGCGCCACCACCGGCCAGCCCCCGGCCCGCGCGGCCGATGGCCGGGAGATGCTGGAGAGCGCGATCGCCACCACCAAGGGCTCGTACCTGGTCTACAACTTCGGCGCCGGTCACCCCACGCCAATGCTCAACGGCGGTGGCAGCTGGTACGAGATGAACAACGGCGGCCACCTGATGGTCATCAAGAATGCGTCGCAACGGCTTCAGCCGCACCTACTGGTCGACACCCACCAAGGCGACCAGGCGCGCTGCGAGAACAACCCGGGTGCCCGCACCGGCGAGGGGCTGTGGCAGGCCTCGGAAACCTACGCGCCCCTGCAGGCATGGCAGCGGATGGGGCAACCGACGATCGCGATCAACGCGAACTTCTTCGACGTACGTCCGCAGAAGGGCGGCACCTGGAGGTCGACCGGGTGCAGTTCGCCGCTGGGCGCATTTGTGGACAACACCCACGGCCAGGGCCGGGCCAACCAGGCCGTGACCGGAACCGTCGCCTATCCCGGCAAGCAGGGACTGTCCGGCGGCGGTGAGAGCTGGACGTCGTTGACCACGATGATTCTGCCGGCCGGAGGTGCGCCGTACGTGTTGCGGCCCAAGGGAACACAGGACTACGACGTCGCAACTCCGGTCATCCAGGATCTGCTCAACAAGAACGAGCGGTTCGTGGCGGTGGCCGGGATAGGACTGTTGTCCCCCGACAAGACCGGCCAGCTTCACGACGGCGGTCCCAGCGCGGCGCGGACGGCTCTCGCCTACGTCAAGCAGCGGGACGAGATGTACATATTCGAAGGCGGCAACTACACGCCCGACAACATCCAGGACCTGTTCCGCGGGCTGGGCAGCGACACGGCGATCCTGCTCGACGGCGGCGGGTCGTCGGCCATCGTGCTGCGCCGCGACACCGGAGGCATGTGGGCCGGGGCGGGGTCGCCCAGGGGCTCTTGCGATACCCGCCAGGTTCTCTGCGATTCGCATGAGCGGGCATTGCCGAGCTGGCTCGCGTTCAACTAGCCGAACCGGAAGATCAGCATACTCACCGCAATCACCGCCGCCGCCAGCGCGAATACCGGAGCGACGACGAATCGTGACATCGTCGCGCCGACCGCCGCACCGGTGCACATCGTCAATACGACGCTGAGGCGCAGCCTCCCCCTTGCGCCCGTGCCACCGGCCAGCCGGCTGTCCACTCCGAGCCCGACGATCGTCGACGTCAACACCGTGGTGCTCAGCTCTTGGATGCCGAACTGCCGGGCCGTGGCATGCTGCAGGCCGAAAGTCACTGCGAGACAACCGATCAGGATCAGCTTGGTGTTGTCGCCATAGCGCAACATGCCGGTGCCCGCCAGCACCGACATCGTCACCAACAGCGTTATCTCGATGCCGAACACCGTCGTCAGCCACGGCCGCGTCCGATCACCGAATTGCCGCGTCAAGCGGCCACTGAGGACGGTGGCGCAGACGAACGTCGGCAGCGCCACCACCACCGCGGTGAGGTCGATGCTGGTTTTCGGAGCCAACCAGAAGCCCAGGAATATCACGTTGCCGGTCATGTTCGCGACGAACACATGGCCGAGCACCAGGATGCTGATCGAGTCTGCCAGACCGGTGGCAAAGGTCAGCAGCAACAGTGCCGTGACGGTCAGCCGTTCGGATACCGGCGAAGTGACGGGCATGCGCTCCGGCCGGCTAGAGCTGAGGCGTCATATTCACGGAGGTAACGGTCGACATCCTGGTCACCAGCCAGCGGCCATGGTCGTCACGCGTCATGTTGACCCGGTAGGCCAGGTACAGCAGGCCTGGAATGTTCTTCTTCAGTGCACTTTTGGAAGTCGTGTTGGTGTACACGATCGCGACGGCGTTGGTGCCGACGAGCGATTCGACGGCCGCGCCGGTGACTTCGGTGCTGCTGGTGATCTTGTGCTGTTTGTAGGGCGACGCGATCTCGCTCATGACTTTGCGGTACTGGGCGGCAAAGTCGCCGGAGAGGTACTTCGCTGCCCGGTCGGCGAGGGTGTCGATGTTCTCCGGCGTGTATGACCACAGCGTCGTGATGGCGTCGGCCGCAGTGCGCGCCACCTTGAGTTTGGTTGCGACAGTAGCGCGTTCGGATAGGTACGCCTGCATGGTTGCGCCCGCGAACGCCGCAGAGCCGACGAACAGCAGGCTCGCCACCAGCGCGATCGCGACGGCGACGCGCTTCCCGAGCAGTCGCTTGGCGCGGGGATCACGGTCTTTCTTGCCCTTGGCCACCTTCTTGCCCTTGGCCGCCTTCTTGCCCTTGGGCGCGGGCTTCTTCTCGCGGTCCTTACCTTGCGCCGCGTCACCCTCGCCCTTTTCGGAGGCAGATCCGGATTCTTTAGTGGCAGCGGCGTTTTCGTCGGTTTCGGCTTGTTCGGTGTCGACTTCGGCGGTCTCGGTAACGTCGGTTCCTGACGAAGCGTCGACCGTCAGATCACCTGCAGCAGGCTGCTGATCTTCCACTGATTCCCTTCCTGCTTGGCGGTTACGGTCCAGCGATCGATGTTATGGAATACCTGGTTTTCATCGGCGGACTTGGAGGTGACGTCGGTGGCCACCAACACGGTGGCGGTGCCGTCGTCGTTCCACCGTTCCACGCCGGCCCCGTCGGTCAGGACGGTGCCGGTAGTCCGCTCGGCGCGGGCGATGGTGAGCAGTGTCTCGTTGGCCGTCTCCTGGAAGTGCTTGGCGAATTCGCCGGTGGCTTGCGCCAAGACCCGGTCGACGTAGTCGTTCGCGTGGTACGGATCGATGGTCGTGAAGCCCGTCATGAACCAGGTCACGTAACTGAGCACCTCGCGGTCCTTCTGCGCGGCTCGCCGATGCGACTCATGGGAGATCAGCATCAGAGTGGATGCCGTGATCGCCGCCACCGTCAGCAGCACCACCACTGAGGCGATGAGCGGCCACTCCCACCGCCGCCTGGGCAACGGCGCAGCCTGCGCGCCCAGCAGCGGCCTCTCGTCGGGCCGAAACTTGCGGCGAGGGCTCATCTTCCCTCCCGCGGCGGTTTCGGCCTGGACAGAACGGTGAGGTCGTCAACGCGCCAACGGCCGTCCGCGCCTTTGACGAAAGCCACGCGAACACCGGCGGTGATATAGCGCTGGTCGGCCCCATCACCCCGGCGGCCATGCAGGAACACCAGCATCTTCGCCCAATCCGGACCAGCCGACTGAATCGCGCCGTCGGTCGCCCAGTACTCGTTGACCACCGGCTGCCCCTTTCGCACCACGTCCTGCTCGTGGGCAAGTTGTGGCCGATATTTGTCGGTAGCCAGCGATAGGGCACGGTCAAAATCCTGTTGCAAGGATTTCGGGTCGTACGTCAGCATCTGCGCCACCATCTTGGGGCCCTGAACCGCGATCTCCGCGCGCGTCCGGTCGGTCGCCTGTTGCTGGGTGTACACCACCGCATAACTGACGCGGGCGCCATCCATGCAGAGCGCCGCCGCGATCAGCACCGCCAGTGCGGTCCAGCGCCCGATGTTGCGCGGCCGGCGGTCGTGTTCGACGCGGTGTACCTCGGTGCCCACCAACATGTCGGCGAATGTCCGGCGATCGGGATCCCACAGTGGCCATAGCCATCCCACCAGCAACGAAGCGGTGTCAAGGAGATGGGCCACGTCGCGCAGCAGCAGCGTCCATGCCCCCGGTGCGCTGCCGTCGCGACGTAGCACCGCGATTCCGCAGAACGCGCGACCCAGGCTCCAGCCGGTGACCACTGGCAGCAGCAACCTGTTGACCAGCATCAGTAGAAAGACAACCCCGCCAACGGAAAGACATATCCACCACCACGCGCTGTGCAGTGGCACGGTGAAGAAGACCAGCAGCATCGTGGTCACCACCGTCATCGCCGGCAGGACGTCGATCGCGAAAGCGCCCGCGCGAACGTGCCAGGGCGCCAGACGGGCCTCCCCGCCTGACTTGTGGATGATTACGGTGGTCCGATCGGTTTTCGGCGATTTGCTGAGCTTCGCCGCGCGGGCAATCTGCCCGATTCGGGACCCGGATTTCGGCGACTGGCGGAGCGTCGGCTCGGTCGCGACCTGCGGAACTCCCGTCCGGTACACCAAGATCAGCGTCGCGGTCGTCAACAGCATCAGAGCGCTGAACGCGACAACCTGGATTGCGAACATCGTGTTGTACGACTTGATGAATTGATCCCAAGACTGGTTGTAGTCATGGTCGAACCACCAATACACGCCGTTGTACCTGAAGATGTCCTTGAAACCGACGTCCTTCTTGATGCGGGCGGGATAGTTGAAGTACCGCAGCACCAACGACGTGATGTTGAGTCCGATCAAAGTGATCGCCGGGTAAACCACCAGAGCACGTCCGCTTCGGCGCTGCTTCATCAGCGCTATACCACCGGCCACGATCAGGAGCCCCAACAAGATCTGCGCCAGGGACGAGACGATGACCCAAGGCAAGCGCCAGTCCTTGAAATCAGACCCTTTGACGCGCTCACCGGCCGTCCACATCAGCAAGCCGATCGGCCAGCAGGCGTGCACCAACCCGGCTACCACGGCGAGGACTCCCGCTACGCTGATGGCACCCCTGCCGCCAGACGACGCAATGCGCGCCTGTAGACCCATTGGTTTCTCCCGGGAAGCCACTATCGAACCGCTGCTGATCACAACTCTGGCGCCAAGCTCGTGTTCGATGAGGCTTGGAAAATCACCGTGGTCTGAGTTTCCTCGACCAGCAACGTCACTTCGTCACCGATTCGACCTTCGAAACCTTGTACTGTCCTTCCACGGGCATCATCGTCACCCGCAGCCGGTACCCGATTTCCTGGTTCTGGGCAGCACTGTTGGACACCTTGACGCGCAGCGCGACGAGGACATTGACCGAACCGTTGTTATTGGTGCGTTCGACCGCGGCGCGATTGTCCACCACTTGGACATGCGCATTTGCGGCTTGATAAGCCTGCATGAGCATGCTGGTGTACATCAGGGCCTGGGAGCGATATTCGTCGGTGCCGCACTCGACGATCTTGCGTTCCGCCTCGGCCATCGCGCTGGTGTCCGGCGCCTGCGTCGCCGCGATGCAATCCGTCGCGGCTTTGAGTGCCGCCGCGTTGTTGCGCGCTATGGCCTGGCTTTCGTGGTGCGAACGCAACGCCAGATAGCCGCCGACGCCGAGGCCGGCGGCGGCCAGTAGCAGCGCGGCGGTGATGGCGGCCAGCCAACCGCGACCCAGCCGCGATGGCTTACGCGCGGCCGCCGGTTGGTCGGCTGCGGTTCCGGACTCCGGTGGATCTTCGACCGTCGCCTCTGTGGTGGCCTGGTCAGTCTGCGATTCCGGGGAATCCTCGGTCTCGATCACGGTGGTGACCTGTTCTGCCTCGGATTCAGGTGAATCGTCCGCGTCGGTGGGGTTCAGCCGGCTGGTGCCAGCATCTCCTTCCATCCGTCGTCTCCTGTTTTGGTCGAGTTTTCGACGGAGTACTTCACGCCGTCGGGCCCTACCACTTCGCCGCTCTGAGGGTTGTATATCGCCGTAGGGGGACCGCTCGGAGTGTAGACACACGGGTTGGGCTGTTGTCCGTTGCACTGCACGGTACCTGAACCGGGCCGTTGCAACGGGTCACTGGTCGGGGGTGGCGTCAGACCGCCGGGTGGTAGCCGGTCGGCGGGTGCAGGGTTCAGGCCGGTGTTGATCGACGGCGCCGGGATTACCATGCCTGGCCGCACCGACTGATCGCAGCGAGCCGCAGGCGCCGGGCAGGTCAGGATCTGGTTCGGGTCGCCGTACCAGGGGTTGGTGCCCAGCGGGACGTACGGCTTAGGGTCGCGGCACTCGCGGGGTGTGGCGGCGCGCTTCCCCGGGACGTCGACACACGGAATGTTGCGCGATCCGCGCACGCTGTTCGCCGGGGTCTCCATCGGAATCTTGCAGTATGTACCGGTGGGCAGCGGCGCGAGGCTGGTGTCGGCCGGAGACCGCCATTCCGAAGCCGGGATGAAGCCGGTCAGGCAGGGCGGCGGCAGGTTGATCGACGGCGCGATGTCCAGTGCGGCCATGTTCGGGAACGGCGCGGACACCGTCTGCGCTATCGCCGCGCCCTGCGGCAGGAACACCAGCGCCTGCTCGACGCCCTTGTTGTAGCGCTTGAGCATGTCTATGACGACCTCGAGGTTCGCCAGCACCTGCGGCAGCGATTCCCGGACGTCACTGAAAACCTCGTTGACCTGGTCGGCCGTCGGCGCGGCCTGACGCAGGATGCTGCGCAGGTTCTGGTCCCGTTGGGCAGATTGCCTGGCCAGGCTGTTCAGGTTGCGCGCCCAGCGCTCGATGGCGTCACCGGACTGCACCTGACTGTCGATCACCGGCCCGGAGTGCTGAATGATGTCGTTGACGTCGTTGATCTGGGTCTTGAAATCGCCGACGATCGCCTGGGTCGAGTCGACGAGCCGTTGCAGGGCCGGCCCCAACCCGCCGACCGACTGCGCCGTCTCGTCGAGCAGTGAACTGATCTTGTCCTTGGGCAGCTTCGCCAAACCGCGGTTAGCGGTGTCCAGCGCCGGCCCGATTTCCTCGGGCACGGTGTTCTTGCAATCCGGCCCCGAGCCGCAGGTGATGGTCTGTCCGTCGGCGTAGTACTTGCCCTGCTTGCCGCCTTTCGACACCAGGTCCAGGTACTGCTCACCGACCGCCGACACCGAATGCACGTTCGCGGTCGCGTCGAGCGGGATCTTGTAGTCGCTGTCGATGCTCATCGTGGCTTCGGCGCCGGTCTTGGTCGGTTCGACGGAGGTGACCTTGCCGATGGTGATGCCGCGATAGGTCACATTGGCCGTCGGGTACAGGCCACCCGATGCCGGCAACTCGGCCTTGAGGGTGTAGCGGCCGATGCCCACCAGGCTCGGAACACGCAGGTAGTACACCCCCAGCACGAGCAGCACGACCACCGTCATGATCGAGAACAGGATCAGCTGGCGTCTGATGAAGGGAGTTAGCATTGCCCTCTCTCCGCCCTTTCCACCAGGGGCCCGCCGGGGGCGTCGTTCGGGTTCGACGTGTAGCGGACGTCGGGAATCATCGTCGCGGGGTCACGCCCGTACGACTGCTCGAGCGCGCGCAGGGCGCCGGACAATCCGGTACCGGTCAAGAACGCGTTGTCGACCGCGCTGTAGGTCACGTCCAATGTCAGGTTTACGTTCACATAGTCACCGCGGAACATCTTCGGGACGGTGTCGATGTCGAACGGCTGGGTCAGGATCAACTTCAACGCGCCGATCAGGTACGGCGACGCTCGGCCGAGTTCCCGCAGCGGGCATTCCAGCGCCTGTAAATCGGTATGCAGGGGGCCGCGGGCTTCGCCCACGTATTGCGCGGTGACCTGACTCAGCCTGCCGACCGAATCGACAGCGTTGATCAGCAGATTCTGCGTGTCGGCGAAATGCTTGATCAGCGGCGGAACGTCGGTCAGCACCCGCTCGAGGACGTCGTTGCGGCCACCCACGTAGGTCAGCAGCCGGTTGGTCGAGTCGATCGCGTGCGTGATGTCGTCGCGCTGCTCGTTCAGCTGACGGGTGAAGGTGTCCAGCTTGCCGAGGAACGCGCGAATCTGCGGGCCGCGCCCGTTGAGAATGTTGTAGACCTCGTTCTGCAGCGTTTCCAGGTTCGGGATTCCGCCGCCGCGCAAGACCAGCGAGAGACTCGCCAGTGTCTGCTCGGTCGTCGGGAAGGCCGACGAATTCTTCAGCGGGATGGTGCACGGCCCCTTCTTGCCGTCCGGCCCGACGCAGCCATCGCTGAGCAGCCCCGGCGAGGGATTCGGCGGCGAGAGCAGCTCTACGTGCTGAGATCCCAGCAAACTGGTCTGGCCGATCCTGGCCATCGCGTTCTTGGGCAGCTTGGCGGTCTTGCTGACACCGAGAGTCAGGGTGGCGATCCAGTTCTTCAGCTCGATGGCCTTGATCGAGCCGACGAACACGTCGGCGACCATCACCTTGCTGTTGCCGTTGATGGCCAGCGTGTCCGGCATCTGCACATAGACCGTGTAGGAGTCCGCCCCGCTGCCCGGGCCGCCCGGAATCGTGACGTTCGAGATACCCCGCCAGCCGCATGAGCTCAACATCAGTGCGGCTACCAGCAGCACCAGACCCTGCCACGCCCGGCGGCGGAGCAGACTGGTCACGCGCGTCGCCCGGTTCACTGACCCGCTCCTGCCTCAGCCGGCAGCGGCGCTCCGACCGGTGCGGGTGCCGGCGCGTTCCCCGGGCCTGGGCCCGGTGTCGGGGCGACGGGCCCCGGACGGACTTCCGGCGCCGGCGCCGGCGGCTGGACCGGCACCGGCGCAACCAACCCGATGGGCGGCAGGATCGGGTTCTCGTCGTACGCGTTCGGCGGCCCGGGTGGGGTCTGCAAGGTCGACTGGACAGGCTGGATGTTCGGGCCGCCCATGAGTTCGGATAGCGATTCGGGAGTCATCAGCCCGGCCGTGATCGGCCCCACCTGGGTTCCTTGCATCCCGGGGGCGACGATCCAACCCGTTTGCGTATTGCGGTGCGACAACGGCGTATCCGGCACCCAGATACCCGGAACGGTGGTGTCCTTGTAGCCGTTCGGCGGTTGCAGCCGCGGTTCGGAGTATGCGACTTCCTTCGGCAGCGTCTCGGCCGTGCTGAACAGGTTCACCCCGAACGGAAGGTAATTGAACTTGATCGCGTCCAGAATCGGCGCCAGATACTGCGCACACAGTTCGGCCGACTCCTGATAACCCAGCCTGCTGCCGGCCTGGATCGAGCTGCAGATGAACTGCATCGGGTTGGCGAAGTTGGTGATGGCCGGAATGGCCACAACCGAACCGTGCGACGGGTGGTAGATCTGATTGACGTTCGCCGCGGCTGTCGGAAGGACGTGCAGGGCCGTTTCCAACCCGTTCAGCGGCTCCGACTGAAGCAGCGTGTTCGTCACGATCTCCAGGTTCTTGACGTCGGTGGACAGCACCTCACGGTTCTTGTCGAGGAACGGTCGCACGGTGGTGAGCAGCGAGTCGATCTGCTGTATCGCGTTGGACAGGTCCTGGTCGGAGTGCGTGAGCCGGGTGGTGAACGACGCCAGGTTCTGGTTCAACGCGACGAACTGCTGGTCATCCTGGTGCAGCGCGTTGACGAAGAGCGCCAGGCTGCGCACCACCGCAAAGAAGTCGCCGCGGCCCTCGTTCAACGCGTTCAACGCCTGCGAGAGGTTGTTCAGCGTGGTGTTGAACTGCTTGCCCTTGCCGGCCAGCCCATTGGCGAACGACTCGATGACTTCACCGAAGGGCCCCTCGCGCTGGAGAACCGTGCAGCCCTCCCCGGATTCCCGCGGGCAGGTCGGACCCAGCTGGGAAATGATGTGCGTGATGTTGTTGCGCAGCTCGTCCCATTCCGTCGGCACTTTGGTGCGCTCGATCGGGATCACCGCGTTGTCGCGCAGCACCGGGCCACCTTTGTAGGGCGGCTCCAATTGAATGCTTCGCGATGCCACCAGGGTGGGGTTGAGGATCACCGCCTGGGCATCCGCCGGGACTTTGTATTTGTTCTCGTAGTGGAAAACAACCTTCATCTTGTCGCCGGCCGGCTCGATGCTGTCGATCGCGCCGACCTTCAAGCCCATGATCTGGACCTTGTCACCGGCATAGAGAGCGTTCGCGGCCGGGAAGTATGCGGTGACGCTGTTAGTCGTCAGCTTCTGGAAAAGGTTCCAGCCGACGTACGCCGCGACGAGCCCCAGTACCACCACCAGTGATCCGATGATCACCGATGCCCGCGACATCTGCGGCAACTTGATGTTGCGGATATCGAAGATGGTGCTCAATTCTGGCTACCTCCCGTCAATCCGCTACCACCCGCTCCACCCGGGTTGATGAACGGCGCCGGCAGTTGCGGCCCCGGTCCCGGTGGCGCCGGCGGACCCGGCGGCAGGCCCGGCGCGAAGGTCGACGGCGGTGCCGGCGGCGCCTGGTCGGTGCGTGCGAGCGGAGGCGCGCCAGGGATCGGCACCGGGGTGCCGGGGACGCCCGGAGCTTCCTGACCGGGGCGAGCGCTGCCCGGTATGCCCGGAGTGGGCGGCAGGCCGTCCGGGTTCGGCGGCGAGACCTGCACGTCGAGCGGAACCGGGAAGCCACCGGGTATCGGGCCGTACGGACCTTGCATCGCCCCCGCACATGGCAGCGGATTCCACGGGCGCGGCAGCCCCTCGTCGCCGACGGTGACATTGCCGCCGGGGTTCGCCGGCGTGTACGAGCACGGTGATCCAGGTCCGACGGCCGGTCCCGGGTGATCGGGCGTGCCTTCCAGCACCCGCGGTGCCGGCGGCGGCGCACCGTTGGGGAACCGGGTGCCATTGGGGTCGGGCCACCGGAACTCGGGCAGACCGGCGCTACGCCAGAAGTTCTCCGGGTCCAGGCCGCGCTTCTTGAACGCGGCGTCGATGAACGGCTGCACGATCTGACCCGGGAAGAGGTTGTGCAGGACCACTTTGAAGAACGGGCCGGAACCGATCGCCTCGTTCAGCGACGGCAGGAACTTGCCGACCTCGACCAGGCCGGTAGCCAGATCGTCTTTGCGTTGCACCAGGGTCTCGCTGACCGTGCGCAGCTGTTCGAGCACGTGGTTCAGGTTCGGGTTTTCGTTGATGAAACCCGACAGCTGCTCAGAGAACGACGAGATGTTGCTCAGCAACGCGTCGATCGCGCGGCCGCGCTCTTCGAATGCTGCCAGCAATGTCTTCGCGTTGACCAACAGCCGGTCCACCTGTTGGCTACGGTCGCCCAGGACGCTGGCGACCTGGTTGGCCTGGGCAAGCAGATGCTTGATCTCCTCGTCGCGCTTGCCGATCGTGTCGGAGAACTTGGCTACACCGTCGAGCGTCGCGCTCAGGTGCGGATAGGTCTGGTCGATGGTCTGTGACAACACGTGCAGCGACTCTTTGACCGAGCTGATGTCCCAGTCTTTGGCGGCCTTGGTGACGTCGAAGAACGCGTCGTAGATCTGGTAGGGCGTAGTGCTCTGTCCGATCGGCAAGGTGGCGTTCGGCGCCAGCAGCTTGTTGCCCCGCGCCTCGATCTCGAGGACTTTCTTACCCAGGATGGTGTCGGTGCGCACCGCAAGCCGGCTCTCGGTGCCGATGCGGTTGGTGCCGATCGAGAACTTCATCACGATGTGGTCACCGTCGATCTTGAGTTCCTCGACCTTGCCGACTTCCATGCCGGCAATGCGTACCTTGTCGCCCTTGTTGAGCCCCCCGGTGTCGCTGAACTGCCCAAAGTAGCTGGGCCGCGCGAAGATCATCGGCACGCTGGTGAAGCTCTGGCCGACGCCGATGACCAAGATGGTCACCACGATGCCCATCAGCCCGATGTGAAGTCGGTTCGGAGGTTCGAGAGTTCTCATTGCGGCGAGCACCTACCCGACGGCTGGTGGAAGAGCCGGACCGTGCGGACGGGTCCGCCGGCCTGTAGCCCATTGATTTTCAGCGTGATGTCGCAGGCGTAGAAGTTCACGAAGTCGCCGTACGAACCGATGCCGCGCCCGATCGAGTTCAGTGCGGTGGGCACCTTTTGGAGGAAGTCGAGCAGTTGCTGGCGCTGATCGATGAGCGGCTGCTGAATGGTGTCCAGGTAGTTGACCGCCTTGTGCAGCGACGCCCGGTCTTCGGCCAGCAGATCGGCGACCGTCCCGGCGGCATTGCTGATGTGCGCGGTCCCGGCGGCCAGCGGATCGGCGTGGTTCTTCAGACCGGTGATCAACACCTCGAGGTTGTTCACGGTCTGGTCGAAGTCCTTGCGGTGCCGAACCGTGGTGTCCAGCACCGTGTTGAGGTTCTTGACCACCTCGCCGATCGCGTGGTCGCGTTCGGCCAGCTGGTTGGTGAGCTGCGCGGTGTTGTCGAGAATGTCGTTGATGGTCCCGCCTTGACCCTGGAAGACCGTGATGAGCGTCTTGGCGATCTCGTTTACCTTGTCCGGGCTCAGCGCCTTGAACACCGGCTTGAATCCACCGATCAGCGCGTCGAGGTCCAGCGCCGGCGAGGTCCGCGAGAGCGGGATGAACCCACCCTTCGGCATGATCTTGTCGTAGCCCTCTCCGTCACCGCGCTTGAGCTCCAGGTAGCGGTTGCCGATCAGGTCGAGGTATCGGATCTGTGCCGTCGTCGACTGGTACAGCGGGATCGAGCGATCGACGTTGAACTTCACCCGCACACGTTTGCCGCCGTCGACCAGTTCGACCGTTTTGACCTTGCCGATCTCCACCCCGGAGGCGCGGACGAACTGGCCTTCCCGCAGTCCGCTGACGTTGCTGAACTCCGCGGAGTAGGAATTGGTGCTGTCGAAACGGATCTGCCCGAACACGATGAAGATCATCACAGTGAAGAGCAGCAGCACCACTGCGAAGGCGCTGAGTTTGACGATGGTCCCTTTGATACTCATGGGTTGATCGTGTTATCCCCTACCTGACGGCCCCACACGTACTCGATCGCGTAGGGCGAACCGGTGTCCACGTGGTTGTAAGGCGCAATGCTGTTACCGGCGTCCATCACCAGGGTGGGTGCCGGCCACAGGTCGCGGGTGATGTGCTGCCAGCAACCGGGCGCACCGCCCGGACCGCCGCGAGCGTTCACGCGGGGCAGGTTGTCCGGCCAGATGTAGGGATTCGGTGCGCCACCCACCACTCCGGCCAGCGCACCCAGCTGAGAGGCGATCGCGACGACCGCCGAAACCGGGTTCAGCAGGAGTCCCAGGCCGGACAGCAGTTGTGAGTGGCTGTTCAGCGAATAGCCGTTACCACCGAGGAACTGGGCGGCTTTGGGCTCGATGTCGTGGTAGTTGCGCACCGTGCAGAACAGCTCGGGGCTGTAGGTGTCCAGCAGTTGGGCGGTGGGCACCAGGTCGGCGGCACCTCGCGCCAGGTACGGTCCGCCGCGGCCGATGACGTCGGCGCCGGTGTTGCCGAAGCCGGCTGCCGACAACAGCGCTTGGTCCAGATCCTTTTGCTGCGCATTGATCGTCCGTGACGTGGTCACCGCGTTGTTGAGGAAGTCGAACAAGTCCGGCGAGGCGTTGGCGTAGACGTCGCCGAGTGCCGCCAGTCCCTGGATGTCGCGACGAGCCTGCGGCATCTGCGGGTTGATTTCATCGAGGACGGCGCTGCCGTTGACGATGGACTGGCCGAACTTGTCGCCCAATCCGGTCAGGGCCTGGGCGGCGGCGCTCAGCGTCAGGTTCAGCTTGACCGGGTCGACCCGCTCGGCGATCTCGGTAATGGTCTGGAACAGCGTGTTGATCTCGGTCGTCACCGACTTGGCCTCGATCTTGTCCCGCTTGGGGTCGAACTGCCCGCGGGGAGGCTCGTCCTTAGGCGTCGTCAGCGACACGTACTTGCCGCCGAACACAGTGGTGGCCTTGAGGTCGGCCCGCACATTCTTGGGGATCAGCGGGATGTACTTCGGGTAGACGTCCAGCGTGAATCGGGCGGCCGGCTGGCCGTTACGCGAGATCTCCTTGATCCCGTCTTGGGCGACCCGCCCGATCTCCACGCCGTTGAAAGTGACCTTCGAGCCCGGGTCCATCACCAAACCCGCCCGCGGCGACTCCATGGTCACTTTCGTCTTGGGTGTGAAACTTCCCCGGAATTGCCCGAACACCAAGACAAGAGCCACCACCAAAATGACCACGAAGCCGAGGCCCGCCAACTTGTACGGAGGGTTGCGTGGCTTGTTCAGCTTCCCCGGAGAAGTCATGGCGCTACACCGTTAGTGCGAAGTTGGGGTCGACGCCGTACAGCGCCAACGCAGCCGACAGAACAACTACTTGCACCGAGACCAGCGAGAAACGCATCGATCGGCCGACGGCCTCACCCACGCCGACCGGACCGCCGCCGGCGTTGTACCCGTAGTAGCAGTGCGTCACCATCACGACTGCCGCGATGATGATGGTCTCCAGGAATGACCAGAACACGTCATCCGGGCGCAGGAAGGTCCGGAAGTAGTGGTCGTAGGTGCCGTTGGACTGTCCGTACAAAACCGTCGTGACGATCCGGGGCGAGAGGAACGACATGACCATCGCCAGCGCGTACAGCGGGATGATCACGACCAGGCCGGCCACGATCCGGGTGGACGCCAAAAACGAGACCGACTTGATGCCCATGACCTCCAGGGCATCGATCTCCTCGCTGATCCGCATGGCCCCCAACTCGGCGGTAGCGCCCGCACCGACCGTCGCCGCTAACGCGATACCGGTGACCACCGGACCCGCGATGCGCACGTTGATCAGCGCGGCGAAGAACCCGGTGAACGCCTCAACCCCGATATTGCCCAGCGAGGCGAACCCCTGGATGGCGACCAGCGAGCTTCCCGACAGCGTCACGAAACCGACGATCGCGGCGGTGCCGCCGACGACGGCCATCGCGCCGGTGCCCATGCCGATCTGGGCGATCAGGCGCAGCGTCTCCTTGCGGTAGTAGTGCAGCGCGTGCGGAATCTGCCCCAGGCTGACCAGGGAGAACCAGGCCATCTGGCCGATCTCGTCCAGGCCCCGGTTGAAGACGCCACCGTAGTGCTTGACGTTGGCGACTGCCCGCGGGAAGCGCTGGCGGGCGACCGTTCCTGTCGACATGTCAGTGCCCCGTTCCGAATCGCACGCCGATCGTGGTGAGGATGACGTTGACCGCGTACAAGGCGACCACGCACAGCACCACGGTCTCGTTGACGGCGGTGCCCAGACCCTTGGACCCGCCGCGGACCGTCAGGCCGCGATAGCAGCCCACCAGACCGGCGATCAATCCGAACGTCGCGGCTTTGACCGTCGCGATGACCACCTCGGGCATGCCGGTGATGGTGGTCAGCGTTGCGAGGTAGGCGCCGCCCGACACGTTCTGCAGGTACACGCCGAAGAGGTAGCCGCCCACCAAACCGACCGTGATCACCAGACCGTTGAGCAGCGTGGCGACGACGGTCGCGGCGATCACCCGGGGCACCACCAGCCGGTGAATGGGGTCGATGCCGAGCACCTCCATGGCGTCGATCTCTTCGCGGATGGTGCGGGCGCCCAGGTCGGCGCATATGGCGGTGGAGCCGGCACCCGCCACTACGAGCACTGTAGTCAAGGGGCCGAGCTGGGTGACGGCACCGATGGCTGCGCCCGCGCCCGAGAGGTCGGCCGCACCGAACTGGGCGAGCAGAACGTTGAGAGTGAAGATCAGCAGCACGGTCAGCGGGATCGAGACCATGATGGTCGGCAGGAAGGCGACCCGCATGATGAACCAGCACTGCAGGATCAGCTCTCTCCACTGAAATGGCCAGCGGAACAGCGCCTTTCCGGTAAGTACGCACATCCGGAAGAAGCCGCCGATAAGGGTCAGTGGGGTTTCGAGCTGGTCGCGGGCCCACCCGATCGCACTCGGCCGCGCCGACGTCGACGTCACAGGTGCCCCCTCACGCCCGCGTACCCCAAGTTCCGCGGCGCCGCGGCGGATCCTGTCGCACGCCTCCTCCTTGCCCCAACCCCTCGGCATTGGTGGCGGCCCGCTGCGCCCGGCTGTGCCGCGCTGGCGAGCGCCACTCCATGTGTGACCCTCGGCTCCCTACCCGCAGGTAGTAACGGAGACCACAGGAATGTACCCGATGGCCGTCCAGGTGTGAACCGGATACGCACAATTAACCCTTCGTCAACAGTGAGCAAACGTTACAGATTGCTTCGACTTCCCTTTCTCTACGTTGAATCCCTTGGCGCAGAACGACTTTCGTACTGCTCTGGGGCGCCGTAACGCACCCGCAGTTCAGTTTTGAGGACCTTCCCGGCCGGGTTGCGAGGCAGCCGGTCTACGATTTCGAGCGCCTTCGGGTGCTTGTACCGCGCGAGCCTTTCGGTGAGGAACTCACCAAGCTCTTCGAGCCGAAGGCCCTCATCCGTTACCGCCGCGACCGCGATGGGTACCTCACCCCACTTCTCGTGAGCGCGGCCGATGACGGCGACTTCGACGATGCGGGGATGGCTCGCGAGAACGTTTTCGACCTCGGCGCAGTAGATGTTCTCGCCGCCGGAGATGATCATGTCCTTCTTGCGATCCACGACCCAGACGTAGCCGTCCTCGTCCATCCGGACCAGGTCGCCGGAATGGAACCAGCCGCCCGCGAACGCTTCCGCCGTCGCCTCCGGGTTGTTCCAGTAGCCGCTCATCATTGTCGGTGCGCGGTAGACGATTTCACCTACCTCGCCGACGGGCACGTCGTTCATGTTGTCGTCGACGACCCGGGCGGCAACGGTCGGGATAACCTTCCCGACCGATTTCCGCTTACGGATTGCGTCATCGCCGAGCAGCATGCAGGTGACCGGCGACATCTCCGTCTGACCGAATGCGGCCAGAATCTGGGTCCCGGGGAAGGTCGCCGACATTTCGTGCAGCAACGCATCCGGCGCCGGAGCGGCCCCCCATGACATCACTCGCAGCTTCAAGTCGCGGGGCCTGGCCTTCTGCTCGGCGCAGACCGCCTGCCACTGTGCGGGCACCAGAAAGATGCCGGTGACCTTTTCCGCCGCGAGCACGTCGAGCAACTGCCCCGGCTCGAACGCGCCGAGCGGATAGATCACCGTGGGGACCCCCAGCAGCATGCCGGTCAGCATGTTGCCGACACCCGCGATGTGGAACAACGGGACACCGATGAAACCGACGTCGTTGTTCAGGTCCACGCCGCTGGTGTAGAGCGTGGTCATCGTCTGACCGGCCAGGTTCGTATGTGTCAGCACGGCGCCCTTCGGACGGCCGGTGGTGCCCGAGGTGTACATGATCAGCGCCGGCGAATCGTTCGGTATGTCGACCGGTTGGTGCGCCTCGCCCGTCTCGTTGACCAAGTCCTCGTAGCCCGACACCGCATCGTCGCTGGCGGCACCGGCGACGATTGCGTTCAGAAGCGGCTCGATGTCTCGAACCGCGGTTGCCACCGGGGCCAGCACGGCTTCGGTGATCATCACCCGTGCTTCGCAGTCCTGTACCAGGAAGGCGATTTCGGCCGGCGTGAGCCGGAAGTTCAGCGGGACCGCGATGGCCCCGAGCATGTTGGCGGCCAGTACCGATTCCATGAACTCGGTGCGGTTGAGCATCAGGATCATGACCCGGTCGCCGAAGCCGACCCCTCGGCGGCTCAGTGCATCGGCCAGGGCCGTGACCCGCTGCCGCAGCTGCGCCCAGGTCACCGTGCGGCCCAAAAATCTCAGTGCCGTCGCGTTCGGCTGCATCATTGCGTGCCGCTCGAGCTGGTTGACCCAATTTTGCCGACGGGCCAGGTAGGGCTGTTCTTGAGCGCGCTTGTCAGCCTCGGTGAGGTGGCTGGCCAGTTGCGCGGTCACTCGGTTACTCCCCTTCACTCCAGCACCGCTTGCGACGGCTTGATATTTGATAAAACTTAGTGTTGTCTGGGTCACACTAATGGCGCTGGTACCCCCAAGACAAGACCCGATCAGACCCTGAAAGTCCTGGCAGCCGATGTGAACGCCCCGATCTCAGCGCGGCCGCGTAGCCGGCGGCCACTGCGCCGCGCACAGTTGTCCGATGAGGTCGCGGGCCACTTGCGGGCGGCGATCATGTCCGGAAAGCTGCGCCCGGGGACATACATCCGCCTGGATGAGACCGCCGCCGAACTGGGCGTGAGCATTACCCCGGTCCGCGAGGCGCTGCTGAAGCTCCGCGGCGAGGGCATGGTGCAGCTGGAGCCGCACCGCGGTCACGTGGTGGTGCCATTGACCCGGCAGGACCTCGACGACATTTTCTGGTTGCAGGCCACCATCGCCCGGGAGCTGGCCGCGGCGGCTACCGACCACATCACCGACGTCGAGATCAACGAGCTGGACCGGATGAACGATGCCCTGGCCGGCGCGGTCAGCGCCGGCGACGCCGACACCATCGCGACGATGGAGTTTGCTTTCCACCGCGTCTTCAACCAGGCCAGCGGCCGAATCAAGTTGGCCTGGTTCCTGCTGAACGCCGCGCGCTACATGCCGGTGCTGGTGTACGCCTCTGATCCGGAATGGGGGGCGGCGGCGGTCGACAACCACCGGCAATTGATCGCGGCATTACGCCGACGCGACACCGGGGCGGTAATCGAGCACACCGTTTGGCAGTTCACCGACGGGGCGCGCCGGTTGAAGGAGACGCTGGAGCGCGAAGGAATCTTCGGTTAACTGGCGAGCTGTTCGGCGCGCTTCTTGAGGTTTTCGGCGAGCGCATCCAGCACGTTGTTTGCCAGCATCTTCGCCATCGGCGCGGGCACCGGCATGCTGGGCTCGACGTCCAGGTCCACCGTCAGCAAGGACTTGTTGCCGACCTGCACCACGCTGAACAGTTGCTCCTGCTTGACGAACAGGTCGCCCTGTTGCATCACGGTCTGAATCTGGTTGGGCCCGGGGTAGTAGACGGCTTGAATATAGGTGCCCTTCATGCCTTGCACATCAGTGTCCAGCCGCAACTGACTGGGACGCCCGTCGTCGTAGCGAGCGAGCACCCAAGCGCCTTTGACCGCTTCGTTCCACTGCGGGTATGCCTCGAAGTCGGCCACGATGGCCATGATCGCCGCGGCGTCGGCGTCGACCTCGGTGGTCTTGCTCAAAACAGGCATTGCGGAAGCATATCCGGCTGCGCGGCAGCATATCCGCGCTGACTTGTCGGTCTACTGCGGTACGCAGGCGGTGGCCAGCAGCGATCGGATGGCATCGGGAATCGGGACCGGCTTGCGGGTGGACCGATCGACATAGACGTGCACCCAATGGCCGAGCGCGGTGATCGGCTGGGCCTCATCATGGGCCTGGTCGGCGCGTGCGTCGCGGAACAGCCCGAGCCGGTAGGTGACACTGCTGCGTCCCAGCCGGGTCACCGCGAGTCCCACCGAGAGGCCCTGCGGGAAGTGCAGCTCGGAAAAGTAGCGGCAGCCGGACTCGGCGACGATGCCCAGCGCAGGCGTAGTGAGCGGGTCGAGGCCGGTACTCGTGTTGATCCAGCCGTTGATCGCGGTGTCGAAAAGCTGGTAGTAGACGGCATTGTTGAGGTGACCGAACATGTCGTTGTCGGCCCACCGCGTTCCCACTGGCCATAGCACCGGGAAGTCTTTGCTGGTCAGCGTGTCCGAAGAGGCTGTGACCGGCGGGACGCCCGGGGGTGTGCTCATGGTTGTATTCCAGCATGTTTCACATTCGGGGCGCGGTACTGGAACGCATCGGTTCCCCCCGGCCATATGCCGAGTCCCGGCCGATCAGCGTCGGCGATCTCGCGCTCGACGTTCCGCACTCCG
The DNA here is from genome assembly GCF_001667115.1 of Mycobacterium sp. 852002-51163_SCH5372311. Classification (GTDB taxonomy): domain Bacteria; phylum Actinomycetota; class Actinomycetes; order Mycobacteriales; family Mycobacteriaceae; genus Mycobacterium. Next base: position 88,569 of record NZ_LZIJ01000027.1, read on the forward strand.
GTGAGGTGCTGGTCCGTATCGAAGCCGCCGGCGTTTGTCACTCCGATCTTTCGGTGGTCGACGGCAACCGGGTGCGACCGGTCCCGATGCTGCTGGGCCACGAAGCAGCCGGCATCGTCGAAGCGGTCGGGCCCGGCGTTACCGACCTCGCCATCGGTCAGCGGGTCGTGCTGGTGTTCTTGCCGCGTTGCGGCCGCTGCGCGGCGTGCGCAACCGAAGGCCTGACGCCATGCGAAGCGGGGAGTGCCGCCAACACCGCAGGGACGCTGCTGGGGGGCGGTATCCGGCTGGCCCAAGCCGGCCACCCGGTCTACCACCACTTGGGTGTTTCGGGTTTCGCGTCGCATGCCGTCGTCAACCGGGCGAGCGTAGTTGCGGTTCCGCCCGACGTGCCGCCCGAGGTCGCGGCACTGCTCGGCTGCGCGGTGCTGACCGGCGGAGGCGCCGTGCTCAACGTCGGCGATCCCCGGCCGGGGCAGGCGGTGGCCGTCGTCGGCCTCGGCGGAGTCGGGATGGCCGCAGTGCTCACCGCTCTGACCTACGACGACGTTCGCGTGGTCGCTGTCGACCAACTGCCCGAAAAGCTCTCGGCGGCAAGGCGATTGGGAGTGCATGAGACTTACACTCCGCAGCAGGCCACCGAGGCGGGCGTCAAGGCCGACGTGGTGGTCGAGGCGGTCGGTCACCCCGCCGCGCTGGAGTCCGCGATCGGGCTCACCGCCGCCGGTGGTCGTACCGTCACCGTGGGTTTGCCGCCGCCAGCTGCTCGAATCAGCGTGTCGCCGTTGGGCTTTGTCGCAGAGGGCCGATCGCTGATCGGTAGTTACCTCGGCTCGGCGGTGCCCGGCAGAGACATCCCGCGGTTCGTCGCGTTGTGGCAGGCGGGCCGGCTGCCGGTGGAGGCGCTGGTGTCGTCGACCATTCGGCTCGACGACATCAACGAGGCGATGGATCACTTGGCCAACGGCACGGCGGTGCGCCAGCTGATCACTTTCTCGTGACGAGCAGACTTGGCGGAACGCGGTAGACAGCCGAGTGTTGAACGAATTTCTTTATGCCCCAACGTGTTTGAGCTTCGATACGGTGGCGGTGGTGACCGGCGCCGGTGACCACGCTAGTTGGGTGTGGGTGGTGGTTGGGGTTGGAAGGGTTCATACCACCACCAGTCGGCGCGCTCCCCGGTGGGCCCGGCACAGGGCGGGAC
>NZ_LZIJ01000028.1 GCF_001667115.1 Mycobacterium sp. 852002-51163_SCH5372311
ACAATGGTTCCACCGGCCTATCTCGGCAAGCAGTTTGCGGCGGCGCACCAGCACTACCTTGTCTCTGGTAGCGCCACTATTGATTCCGGAGACCTCGAAACTGCCGTTCGCCATGTCACTGAGCACGGTTTCGGCACCGAATCAAACTCACGGCTGTTGGCGCTGATGAACCCGGCACAGGCAGAAGTGGTGTCTACCTTCAAGGCTGGCGAAGAAAACGCCAGCGGCATTATTGCCAAACACGACTACATTCCGTCCGCTGGCGCTCCGGCCTACTTGCAACCGGAAAATATCGTGGGTCAGGTTGCGCCGGAGTCCTACAACGGTCTTAAGGTGCAGGGTTCCTACGGCGAGACCTGGATCATCCAGAGCGACTTCATCCCAGAAGACTACTTCGCGGTTGTCGCCACCTACGGAGCCAACAGCCCTGACAACGCCATCGGGTTCAGGCAGCACGCTCAGCGCCAATATCAAGGTTTGCGTACTATTCCCGGTCTTGGCCCGTATCCGTTGCAGGACAGCTTTTTCCAGCGCAGCTTCGGTGTTGGTGTGCGCCGTCGCGGCCAAGCCTGCGTCACGCAGATCAAGGCCAGCGGTTCCTATAGCGTGCCGGTGATCCCGAAGTGACGCCTCGAGATTGGCTGCAGGCCAATCTGACTGCAGTCGTGGTCGCGGTAGCTCAGGCCGGTGCCACCCTGGCCGGCTCAACTGCCGAAACCAGTGTGTCTCAGTCCCATTACTA
>NZ_LZIJ01000029.1 GCF_001667115.1 Mycobacterium sp. 852002-51163_SCH5372311
ACATGGTCCTCGTCACCAAGACGGAAAAGTGTTGCCCGCAACGGGATCTCACACGCCAAATCAAAACTGTGCCGCGCCGCCGCGCCGATCGCCTCATCCAGCCGGCTAACCGGCCAGGCACTGGCATCAACCACATCGCGCAAGAAGTCGACCCGCTCTACAGGGACAACTACCTGTTGAGGTATCCCTTCGGGTGCGACGAACAGCGTGCGCAGGCTCTCATGGCGGCCCACCACATCACCGAGCGCAGCACCCAAGGCCTCGACGTCCAACTCGCCGACGAGCCGCAACGCGGTGGCCATGTTGTACACCGGGGAGGGCCCCTGCAACTGGTCGATAAACCACAACCGCTGCTGGGCATACGACAACGGCACCACCGCCGGCCGCGCCACCGCTACCAGCGGCTCACGCCGCCGCGAACCCACACCGACACGACACGCCAATTGGGCCACAGTGGGCGCCTCGAACACGGTGGGTACCGAAAGGTCGGCGTCCAGTGCGGTGTTGATCGCCGCGAACAGGCGCATCGCCAAGAGCGAATCCCCACCCAGGTCGAAGAACGAGTCATCGATCCCGACCCGCTCCAGTCCCAGCACGTCGCAGTAGATGCCGGCCAGGATTTCCTCAACGGCGCTGCCAGGGGCCCGGTAACCAGCAACATCCTGGGACTCTGGTGCCGGCAGGGCGCGGGTGTCCAGTTTGCCGTTGGGTGTCAATGGCAGCGCCTCGATGGCCACCACCGCGGCCGGAACCATATACGGCGGGAGCCGCTCGCCCAGCTGTGCGCGTATCTCGCTCGGGTCCGCCGTGCCGGTGACATAACCGACCAGGCGTTTGTCGCCGGGGCGGTCCTCACGGGCGATCACCACCGCCTGCGCCACCCCGTCCAGCCCGGCCAAGGCGGTCTGCACCTCCCCCAGTTCGATGCGATACCCGCGGATCTTGACCTGCTCATCGGCGCGCCCCAGATACTGCAGCTGCCCGTCAGCGCCCCAACGCACCAAATCGCCGGTGCGATACATGCGCTGTCCCGGTGCCCCCGCACCGGTGAACGGACACGCCACAAACCGCGACCCGGTCAACCCCGACCTACCCACATACCCCACGCCCACGCCGTGACCGGCCACATACAGCTCACCGACCCCACCGGCAGGTACCGCGCGCAACCAGCCGTCCATCACAAACAGCGCCGCCCCGGGTACCGGGGCGCCAACCGGCACCAACTCCGCGCCCGCCGTCAACGGCGCACTGATTGCCACGCACATCGTGGTCTCGGTGGGGCCGTAGGCGTTGACCATCACCCGTCCCGGCGCCCACCGATCCACCACCTCGACCGGGCACGCCTCACCGGCCATGACCAACGCCGCCGACTCCAACCCTTGCGGGGAGAGCGCCGCCACCGCCGACGGCGTCTGGGTCAGCACGCTGACCTGTTCGGCGACCAGCACCTCGCGGAAGTCCTCCGGTGAGCCCGCGACCGATTCGGGCACCACCACCAGCCGCCCACCGCGCAGCAGCGCACCGAAGATCTCCCACACGGACACGTCGAAGGCCAACGAATGACACAGCGCCCACACCCCCGCCGCCGGCAAGCCGGCATCCAACGATGCCAGCAACTGGGTCACGTTGTGGTGGGTGATGGCCACCCCCTTCGGCACACCGGTGGTGCCCGAGGTGTAGATCAGGTAGGCAATGTCATCGGGGGCCGGCGCCGGCAACGCGGTGCTGGGCTGAGTCTCAATGCGGGGATCGCTGAGATCGACGACGGTCAGCCCGGCGCTATCGAGCCGGCTGGCCAGCCCGGTGCTCGTGAGAGCGGTGGTCGGCGCGGCATCCTCGAGCACGAACCGCATACGGGCCGTCGGCACCGCAGGGTCGATCGGCAGATATGCCGCCCCGGTCTTGAGCACCGCCAACGTCCCCACGACCGCCTCGCCCGAACGCTCCGCCAGCAGCGCCACGCAGGCTCCCGGGCCCACACCCTGGCCAGCCAACAGGTGCGCCAACCGATTAGCGGCCTCATCCAGCTCGCGATAGGTCCACGAACACCCCTCGGATATCAGCGCCACCGCATCCGGTGTCTGGGCCATCCGCGCGGCGAACAACACCGGAACCGACACCGGCGCGGTCACCGGCTTGCTCAACACGGCTCGGTTACCGAGCTCATCCAACCGGGCATGGTCAGCCTCATCGAGTGGATCCACCGACGACAGCGGCCGGGTCGGGTCGGCGCTCATCGCCGCCAGCACCCGCTCCAACCGCTTCACTAAATCGCGGATATCACAATTTGAAAACAATTGCCCAGCACCCGCCGTGCTGAGAAAAAGCCGATCTTCGTCCCTATAAAAGAACAGTCCAAGCTGATCGACGAGGTTAGTATGGGTCAGGGTCCCCGATGCCGGAGCACCAGCAAAATCCATCAAATGAGTAGTCGGGATGTAATTGACAATTACGCGATTTGCCGCCTGCCCGGAGCCGCGGAGACGCGCCTCGTTTTCGAGAAGGCGCACCGGGAAACGCTGATGCTGCAGCGCTTCCCGCAGTCGTGTGTCGACATGTTCACAGAAACCAGCAACTGCAGACGCCGGCGAGACTTTCAGCACCAGTGGGACGTCCCCGGAAACCATTCCTGGCACCATCTGTATTTCCGGACGCGCACGCCTGCTTACCGCAAAATCGAGCACCACTTCTGAGCTCTCGTCGTCGAACCCACGCACCAGCAGCGCGCACGCCGCAGTAATCACCGACGAGCGACGCACCCGCAACGCCTGCGACAACTTCTGCATCCCTGCGACGACGACAGGGTCCAATTCAACTGGTACAGAAGACTCATACGGATCACGCTCGTCCGCGGCGGATGCCAACCGATAACGCGGTTCGCTGTCCGAAGGCAGGTTCTTGGTCCAATAAGCCTGATCATCAAGGTAATCGGTGGACGCAAGGTAATCCAACTCGCAAGCAATCAAATCACGCAGGGGCCCAAAAAAAGCAGGCGGAATCGGCGCGCCTGAAGCCATTGCGGAGTAGACATGTGCGATCCTATGACAAACAAGAGCAAGGCCGACCCCGTCTGCCACTATATGATGCCAGCAGACGAACCAATAAAATTCATCCACCCGCGTCTGTAACAACGCAAATTTGAACAGCGGCCCACTAAGCGGCATCAGCGTATGCTGAATCGAAGATGTCAGCCGATGGGCTTCCTGGACAGGATCTTGCGAGCCCGTCAGGTCATGGCAAGCAAGCTCAACTTCCGGGTAATCAACCGCTTTCTGGAAAACGTGGCCGTCCACTTCGAAAAAGGAAACTCTAAACGGTTCGGCTTCGCGCACCACTTGAACGATCGCGCGCTCAAGCAAACCAGGATCTACCCTGCCCTCGATTCGAAAAAGCTCGCCCATCTGCCACCGCGCAGCAAAGCGATCTGTTTCCTGCGCAAGCCAGATGTCTAACTGTGCGCGCGTCAGCGGTAAAGCTTGGCCGTGAGTTTCATCCATCTACCCACCCCGAAGATGAACTTGCCTTTGCCTAGGCTCCCCGCCATCCGCCCCGCGCAGATATGAGTCAGGCGATCCCAACCCTACTGCTGCCAAGGAGGTCGGTCCGGCGTTTCGGCAAACTTCCTGATAAAACCCTGAGATTTCGGACCCCGCCGATGCCACGCCGCAGGATTGTGCCGTTTGCGCTTTCCTCAAACCGCCTCGGGCGACTCGTCGCTGGTAGCGCTGCCCACCCGGGGGACGGAAACCCTTCCGACAGAGGAACATTCGGCGCTCGCTAATGCTGCGCTCGGACATGCCTGCCTTGTGCTGAAGGAGCCGGTCTCACCCGGGTCCTCGGCGCCCGAAGACCCTGCAATAAGCGAATCCCTCAGCGCAGGTGACTTACGCTCGGGGCGTGGAATCCCCGGTGCAAACCGCTCTCAGCCCCGCAATCCATGTCGAGGGTCTGACCAAACGGTTCGGGCGCGTCGTCGCAGTCGAGGACCTGAGTATGACCGTCGCCCCCGGCGAGGTGTTCGGGTTCCTCGGCCCCAACGGCGCAGGCAAGTCGACGACGATTCGCCTGCTGCTCGGATTGATTCGTCCCACCGCAGGCACTGCGGAGATCTTCGGTTGCCCTGCGGGTGACGTCCGTCGGTCCCATCGTCACATCGCATACGTGCCCGCGGATGTCGCACTGTGGCCAAGGATGACGGGCGCCGAAATCCTCGAGCTGCTTGGCTGCGTGGGTCCCGGTATCGACGCGGCGTACCGCGACGAGTTGGTCGACCGTTTCGATCTCGAGCTCAACAAGCCAGCCAAGACATACTCGACCGGCAACCGGCAGAAGGTGGCGCTTGTCGCGGCATTCGCGACACGGGCCCCGCTGCTCGTGCTCGACGAGCCGACAAGCGGCATGGACCCGTTGATGGAGCGAAGGTTTCGCGACTGCGTCGCAGAAGCACGCGAGCGAGGCCAGACGGTTTTCCTCAGCTCTCATCAGCTCGCCGAGGTAGAAGCCGTATGCGACCGCGTTGCGATTTTACGGGCCGGGCGACTCGTCGAAGTTGACAGCATCGCTGACCTACGCCAGTTGCACCAAACGGTGGTCGAGGTGACCTATCACGGCGTTCAACCTCGCCTGGAGCAAGTTGACGGTGTGTCGAGTGTCGAGCGGTTGGACGGCGAACGGTTGCGGTTCAACTTGACTGGTTCGCCGACAGCCGCGTTTCGAGCACTCGCGGCAGCCGACATTGTCGCGATCACTATGCACGAACCGAAACTCGAAGAGATTTTTCTCGCCTATTACGGACAAGCTGCACGATGACAACGGCCTCGCCGCCCGGTTCGCCGCTGGCCGGCGGGCCGCAACTCGGGCCGGGCCGGACTGTGAGCCGGTTAGCTGCGCGCCAGTTTCGCCTTGGTGCCGTGGTGGTCGCCTTGATTTGCGGGGGAATGTCCGTATTGGCCGCCAGCCAATACCGGTTGGTGAACAACTTGCTGGATGCCTCAGGTATGCGCGCCCTTGCCGACAATCCCGCCGTGAGGACGTTGGCGGGCCCGCCAGTCGCTCTCGACGATCCTGGCGGTTTCACCGTCTGGCGCACCGGCACAACTGTTTCGCTACTCGCGAGCGTATGGATCATGTTTGCCGTGACGCGTTTTACCCGCGGTGCGGAGGATGGCGGGCGATGGGATCTGCTTCTTGCGGGACGCCTGCGGAAGGCTGATTTGGTCGTCCGCTACCTGGCCGTCCTCATTGGATCCGCAATGCTGATCGGCGCGGCCGTCGCGGCGGCCCTATTGGCGGCCGGTACTCAACTGACCGGGGCGGTGATACACGCAGCGGGGATCACGGGCGTTGTTTTGACTTTCGCGGCAACAGCTCTGCTCGCCGCACAAGTGATGCCGAGGCAATCCAGTGCCACGGGATTTACGGTCGCGGCAATTGGGGTAGGCGTGCTGCTGCGCATGATCGCCGATGGCTCGCATCAGCTGGCATGGATGGCGTGGGCCACGCCGTTCGGGCTAACAGCACGCTCGGCGCCGTACGCCGACAATCGCATCGCTCCACTGATGGTGTTGGGCGCCTTTCCGATCGTGCTTTCCGCTGCAGCCCTCTTCGCGGCCCATCACCGCGATTTGGGCGACGGGATTGTGGCGTTGCGAAATACCCGAGCTCCACGAACCCGATTGTTGCAGTCGATCGGCGGGTTTGCCGTTCAGCGGACCGCGCGGACCACGCTGGGGTGGGCGGTGGTGATCGCCGCATATTACTTTCTGGTCGGCGCGATGCTCGCCTATCTCCTCGATTTGATCGAAAACAACCGGCGGTTCGCTGAACTCGCCGCGGCCGCCGGACTGCGCGGCCACGAATTGTTTGTCATCGCTGCGGCTCTGTTCGGCCTGCTCGCGGTCCCAACCGGGCTGTACGCCGCAATGCGACTTGCAACCATGGTCTTCGACGAAAGAGCCGGACGGTGGACCCTGCTGTTCGCCCAGCCAGTTTCGCGCGTACGTCTGATGTGCACCGAGACGGCGGCCACGGTTGGCGGGATGGTTGCCCTGCATTGCTCAGGCGCGATCGCCCTTTGGGGCGGTGCCAAAGTCACCGGCACCCCACTGCAGTTGAGCGATTCAGTGGCGGGTGCGCTGAATTCACTTCCGGTGGCATTGCTCGCCGCCGGGGCCACCGCGGTGGGTATCGGGTGGCTACCGTCCGCCGCCGGCGCGATCGGTGCACTGCCGCTGGTGGGCGGATTTCTGGTGAACATGATCATGCAGATCACGAAAGCCCCTCGCTGGATTATGAACCTGTCGCCGTGGGCGCACCTCGCACCCGTACCCGACACACCCCCCAATTGGCCGGCCACCGCCATTCTGTTGCTCATCGCCGCGACCCTGACTGGGCTCGGAGTGTATGGGTACGTCCGGCGCGATTTGGCAGCGTAACCGCGAGGACCGCCGAAATGCGGCGCGCTAGGCGCTGGTGTAGCCGGACTCGGGTTACACCGTCGCGTCCCATGCGTTTCGAGCCGCTATTCCGGTATATGCGCCGAGACGCCTAACATTCCTATTGTCTATTGCTAGGCGATGGAGGCGGATTGAGCGGACTCGAGAACCTCGATTTTTTTACCGACAAGTCCCTCGTCGATGACCCCAACGACTACTACGACGCGATCCATCGTTGCCCAATACGGCGTGAGCCAGCGCATGGCGTGGTGATGGTGTCAGGGTATGACGAGGCTGTCGCCGTCCAACGCGACGCCGAACAGAACTTTTCGGTGTGCAACATAGTCAGCGGACCATGGTCGGGGATTCCGAAGGAAACCGGCAGTGACGACATTTCGGATCTGATCGAACAGCACCGCCACAAGGTTACGTTCGGCGACTACTTCATAACGTTTGATCCCCCGAAGCACACGGCGCACCGCTCGCTGTTGAACAGGTTGTTTACGCCAAAGCAGCTCAAAAAGAACGAGGATTTCCTTTGGCGTCTGGCCGACCAACAACTCGACTGCTTCGTCGCGCAGGGCAAGTGCGAGATCGTCATCGACTACAACTTTCCGTTCACGCTCGTCGCAATCACCAATCTGCTGGGCGTGCCCGAGGCGGACCATGACCGATTCCGCCGCGCTGCGACGGCCAGCAGGCTCGAAGGCGAACGTAGCGGTTTTGTTGGCGTGAAAGAGGAGTGGTTCGTCGAGTACATCGAGGAGCGGCGGCGCACACCGCGCGAGGATGTGCTCACCGAGCTTGCCCTGGCAAAGTTTCCCGACGGCACGACGCCCGCCGCGATTGACGTTGCCCGCGTTGCCACGTTCATGTTCGCTGCCGGCCACGGCACCACGATCGATCTCCTGAGTCTCGCAATGCTAATGCTGGCGGAGCGACCGGACTTGCAAGAGCAGCTGCGCGAGGACCGCTCAAAGATCCCCGCGTTCATCGAGGAAATGCTGCGCTTCGAAAGCCCGATCAAATCGAACTTCCGCATGGCGCGGCGCACCACCAAAATAGGCAACGTCGATGTGCAAGCCGGTACCAGCGTATTGGTAATGAATGGTGCGGCAAACCGCGATCCACGACGGTTCGATGAGCCCAGAGAATTCCGCCTCGAACGCCCAAACATATTGCAACACATCGCATTCGGCCGTGGCATCCACACTTGTCCGGGCGCCCCGATTGCCCGCGCCGAAGCGCGGGTTAGTTTGGAACGAATCCTCGACCGGATGGCCGACATTCGACTTGCAGAAGCCCACCATGGTCCGGTAGGCGATCGTCGACTCAAATGGGACCGCACCTTCTTGTTCAGGCGCCTCAAGGAATTGCATCTCGAGTTCACTCCGGTTCAGTGAGTTGTTCTATTGCGACAACGCGGTTCATCGAATCGGTGTGCGGACACTCAGCATGAGCGCCGTCACGCCGCGACCATCAGATGGTTCGGCCGGGCGCCAGCTTGATCCCACACGCCGGCACTGTCGCTGCCGAGCCGACGGAAAGCAGGAGGCTGATTATCAGCCGCGACCGGTGACCGAAAATGTGTATCTGGTCCGGTTTGTGGCTAAGACTTCTTAAGGTTGCCGTAGGGTACCCGCAAAGCCGACTCTCAACGATGCAGGCAGTACTCCATTGGACGACACGTCGCGCGAAACGACCCCGATGCCGGTCGAACCGACCACGCAAGGCCGTAGCAGCAGAAACTTCTCGATGAGGCTGCCGCCTCGCTGGTTTATAGCCGCGGTTACCGCGATCGGCCTCATGCAGTTGATGGCAACGATGGACGGCATGATCGCGGTCGTCGCGCTTCCTAGGATCCAGAATGAGCTCGGCATCTCCGATGCCGCGCGCAGCTGGGTAATCATCGGCTACGTGCTGACCTTCGGCGGGCTGGTCCTGCTGGGTGGCCGCCTCGGTGACACGATCGGGCGCAAGCGCGCCTTCATCGTCGGCGTCGCGCTGTTCACCATCGTCTCGGCGATATGCGGCATCGCCTGGGACGGGACAGTTCTCGTTTTGGCGCGGCTGCTACAGGGCGTGGCCGCGGCGATCATCGCACCGACCGGTATGGCGCTGGTGGCGACCACGTTCGCGAAGGGGCCTTTGCGCAATGCTGCGATGGCGGTGTTGGGCACGATCGGGGGCCTGAGCTCGGTGCTGGGTCTCGTGGTGGGCGGAGCGCTCACCGAGGTGTCGTGGCGGCTGGTGTTTCTCGTGAACGTGCCGATCGGGCTGCTGGTGCTCTATCTGGCCCACAAGGCGCTGCGGGAAACGCAGAAGGAGCGGATCAAGCTCGACGCGACCGGGGCCGGGTTGGCCACGTTGGTCGTTACCGCGGCGGTGCTCGGCTTCTCGATGGGGCCGGAGAAGGGCTGGCTGTCGCCTACCACGATCGGTTCGGCTGTGGTGGCCCTGGGCGCTTCCGTGGCGTTCGTGGTGGTGGAGCGCAGGGCGGAGAACCCCGTCCTGCCCTTTAGTTTGTTCGTCGACCGCAATCGGGTGGCCATGTTTGCGGCCATCTTTCTGGCCGGTGGGGTTATGTTCACCCTGACCCTGCTGATCGGCCTGTATGTGCAGGACATCGTGGGCTACAGCACGCTGCGCGCCGGCGTTGGCTTCATCCCGTTCGTCATCGCGGTTGGCGTCGGGGCGGGCGCGGCGTCGCGGATGGTGATCTCGTTCCCGCCGCGGGTGGTGGTGATCGTCGGCGGCGTTATCGTGCTGGGCGCCGTGTTGTACGCCTCGACCCTCCACCGCGGCGTCCCGTACTTCCCTAATTTGGTGTTGCCCCTTGTCATCTCCGGTATAGGTATCGGCGTGATCAATGTGCCGCTCGCGCTCGCGTTGATCGCCAGCGTCGGGTTGGACCGGATTGGGCCAATATCGGCGATCTCGCTCATGCTGTCCCGTCTCGGCGGGCCGGTGGTGCTGGCCGTCGTCCAGGCCGCCATCACGTCGCGCGCACTGCACCTGGGCGGCACCATTGGCCCGGTGAAGTCTATGAACGCCGCCCAGTTGCACGCGCTGGACCAGGCGTACACCTACGGCTTCCGATGGCTGGCTGCGGTGGCCGTTCTCGTCTGTGGCGTGGCGCTGCTCATCGGCTACAGTGCGCAGCAGGTGGCGCATGCGGCAGAAGTCAAGAAAGCCTTCGACGCGGGGGAACTGGAGCCAAATACCAACCCGCCCAACAGCACCGACTCCACCGGGTGCCTTTAGCATCCAATTTCACAGTCCGCGGTCACCGGCTCACGGTTGGCAGCGCAACGCCATCGGCGGCACTGTCAGGTCCACGAAGTAACGCATCACCGCGCCGTCGACGCACGGATTGCCGCCCAACACCGCCGTGTGCTGGGTTCCGTCGTAGCTGATCAGGGGGGCGCCCAGCTGCCTTGCCAGGTTCACCCCGGCCTCGTACGGCGTGGCCGGGTCGTGGGTCGTCGAGACCACGACCACCTTGCCGAACGGGACCTGAGGCGCGGCGTGCGGGGATGTCGTCGCCGGCACCGGCCACAGCCCGCACAGGTCGCGCGGTGCGTGACCGGTGAACGGCCCGTAGCTGAGGAACGGCGCGGCCTGGCGGATCTGCTGGTCGGCGGCCACCCAGCTTTCCGCGTCCGTCGGCGACGGGGCGTCGACGCAACGGATCGCGTTGAAGGCGTCCTGGTCGTTGCTGTAGTGCCCGTGCTTGTCGCGGCCGTCGTAGTCGTCGGCGAGCATGAGCAGGTCCCCGGCGTCGGTGTGATTTTGCAGCCCGATCAGACCGCTGGTCAGGTACTTCCAGTGGGTCGGCGTGTAGAGCGCGTTGATGGTGCCGGTGGTCGCGTCGGCGTAGGAAAGACCGCGCGGATCCGACGTCGGGCCGGGCTTGGCGACCAGCGGGTCGACCAGTGCGTGATAGCGGTTGACCCATTGGGCCGGATCGGTGCCCAGCGGGCAGGCCGGCGAACGGGCGCAGTCGGCGGCATAGTCGTTGAACGCGGTCTGGAATCCCGCCATTTGCTTGATGTTTTCGTCGATCGGGCCCACCGTCGGGTCGATGGCGCCGTCGAGCACCATCGCCCGCACATGATCGGCGAACCGCTCCAGGTAGGCGGTGCCAAGCTCGGTGCCGTAGCTGAAGCCCAGGTAGTTGATCTGCTCGTCGCCCAACGCCTGGCGGACCATGTCCATGTCGCGCGCGGCGGACGCGGTGCCGATGTTGGCCAGGAACGCGGTGCCCATCTTGTCGGCGCACTCTTTGGCCAACTGCTGGTAGACCTGCTCGATGTGCGCAACCCCCGCGGGGCTGTAGTCGACCATCGGGTCACGACGGAAGGCGTCGAACTCGGCGTCGGTGCGGCAGCGCAGCGCCGGCGTCGAATGGCCCACCCCACGCGGGTCGAAGCCCACCAGGTCGAAGCGGCTTCGGAACTCGGTGCCATCCAGGTCGGGCGCCAAACCGGCCGCCATGTCGACCGCGGACGCCCCGGGGCCGCCCGGATTGACCAGCAGCGAGCCGATCCGCTGGCCGGTTGCCGGAATCCGGATCACCGCCAGCTTGGCTTGCGCGCCACCGGGGTTGTTGTAGTCGACGGGGACCGACACCGTCGCGCACTTCGCGGTGGGGATGTCCTTGGTGTCGCTCAGGAACTCGCTGCAGCTGCCCCAGTTCGGCTGCGCCATCGCCGGGGGCTGCGGGCTCTGCGTCTGGCCCGCACCGGGTTCGGGGGTGGCGCCGGCCACCGGCTGGACGCCAAATAGCAACACCAAAGAAAGAAGCGCCGAGCTCATTGGTCCGCGGCGCGACATGGCTGTCATCGTTGCAGCCACGGATTCCCGCCGCGACGCGAATCGGTCACGCCTTGATCACAGCCCCGGGGTGAGATGACGGCGCCAGCGCCGTCTAGCACTTGGCGCCGGACGGTGGCGTGGTGCCGTCGATGAGGTACGCGGTGATGTAGTTGTCGATGCAGTTCTCGCCCTGGAAGACCACCGTGTGCTGAGTGCCGTCGTAGGTGAGCAGCGAGCCGTGCAGCTGGTTGGCCAGGTCCACTCCGGCCTGGTAGGGCGTGGCCGGATCATGCGTGGTGGACACCACCACGGTCGGAGCCATTCCGGGCGCCGAGACGGCATGCGGCTTACTGGTCGGCGGCACCGGCCAGAACGCGCAGGTGCCCAGCGGGGCGTGACCGGTGAACTGCCCGTAACTCATGAATGGTGCGAGCTCCCGGGAGCGGCGATCTTCGTCGACGACCTTGGCCCGGTCGGTAACCGGCGGCTGGTCAACGCAATTGATCGCCACCCGCGCATCGGTGGCGTTGTTGTAGTGGCCTTTCGCGTCGCGGCGCATGTACATGTCGGCCAGCGCCAGCAAGGTGTCGCCGTGTTTGTCGCGCAACTCGGTCAGGCCGTCGGTCAGGTGGTGCCACAGCGTCGGCGAGTACAGCGCCATGATGGTGCCGATGATGGCGTCGCTGTAGCTGAGCCCACGCGGGTCCTCGGTTTTCGCCGGCCGGCCGACCATCAGGTTGTTCGGGTCGACCAGCGGATCAACCAGGCTGTGGTAGACGTCGACGGCCTTGGCCGGGTCGCTGCCCAGCGGGCAGGTCGGCTTTTTCGCGCAATCCGCCGCGTAGTCGTTGAACGCGTCCTGGAATCCCTTGGCTTGACGCAGGTCGGCCTCGATGGGATCGGCGTTGGGGTCGACGGCACCGTCGAGGATCATCGCCCGCACGTTCTGGGGGTAGGCCTCGGCGTAGGCCGAGCCGATCCGGGTGCCGTACGAGTAGCCCAGATAGGTCAGTTTGGCGTCGCCCAGCGCTGCGCGGATCGCGTCCAGGTCGCGGGCGACGTTGACGGTCCCGACGTTGCGCAGAAAGGTCAGGCCCATTTTGGTGATGCAGCGGGCGACAAACTCCTTGGTCTCGTCCTCGGTGTGCTGCACGCCGGCCGGGCTGTAGTCGACCTGCGGCTCGGTCCTCAGCCGGTCGTTGTCGGCGTCAGAGTTGCACCAGATCGCCGGCCGCGACAACCCCACCCCGCGGGGGTCGAACCCGACGAGGTCGAAGCGTTCGCGGACCTTCGGCGGCAATGTCTGGACGATGCCGAGCGCGGCCTGGACGCCGGATTCGCCCGGGCCGCCGGGGTTGATGACGAGCGATCCGATTCTGTTGCCCGTCGCAGCAAAGCGAACTAGCCCGAGCACCGCGACATCGCCGCTGAGATGTTCGTAGTCCACCGGCACTGCGAGCTTGCCGCACATTGCGCCGGCCGGCAGCTTGCCCGAACCCGTGGTCCGGCATGCCGACCACGCAATCGGCTGGCCGAGCCTGGGTCCGGCCATCTGAGGATGCCCGTCGACCACCCGGAGGCAGCCGGCGAGCAGCATCGCCACGCCGGCGGTCGCCATCGAGATCAGCAGCGTGCGCGCGATCTTGTCGCGGCGAGACAGGCACATGCCAACATATGCTGCCAGAGGACACGCACGGTGCCGGTTGGCGGCCTTACCGGGTAGCTGCGAGCAGTTCTTCCATTACGACGGCGAACTCGTCGGCCATCTCCCATAAGTCCGGCACCAGTTCCGGGCACGAAATCAGACCCATATCCAGCTTGCCGTTCAGCGACATCGCCGTCACGTTGAGCCCCGCGCCGTGGAAAATCGGCCCTAACGGGTACATCGCCTTGACCTCGCAGCCCAGCAGATACAACGGCGTCTGGGGGCCCGGCACGTTGGAGACAACCAGGTTGTGCACCGGGAGGCTTTCGGTAAACCGGGTCTTGGCGTAGACCCGCATCGCGATCCCGAACACTGCCGGCGCGGCGAACTGCGTCCAATCCTGCAGCAGCGTGGCGCCGATAGCCGAATTATGTTCTTTGGCAACAGAATTCGCTTGCGCGACGGCTTTCAAGCGTTCTGCGGGGTCGTCGATCTGGGTTTCCAGGCTGGAGAACATTCCCGAAACCTGGTTGCGCCCAGCGCGATCCGATTTGCCGTGCACCGACACCGGCACCGTCGCAACCAGCGATGTGGCGGGCAAAGCGTTGCGATCAGCCAGATATTGCCGCAGAACGCCAGACACCAAGCCCATCACGACGTCGTTGACCTTGACGCCGAAGTGGTTCTTCACCCTCTTCACGTCCTCAAGATCCAGCTGGGCGTAGGCGACGTTGCGTCGACCGGTGATGCTGGCGTTGAACACGGTTGGCGGTGCGGCGAAGGGACGCGCCATCGTCTGGCCGTCCAGCGCCCGCCTCACCGTCGTCACCACCGAGGACACCGTTTGCGGCATCACACTGGCCAGCTGCAATGGTCGGGAGGCGAACCTGAGGAGTCCGCCCGCTGCGATCTGCCAACCGTTGCCACCGCCGACGCCCTGCACCGGATCCGGGGCGGGTGCATCGGCTTCGGTGGTGCACAACTGAGACATCAGGTTGGCGCCGGTCACGCCGTCCACCCCGGCGTGGTGCACCTTGGTCATCACCCCGAGCCGGCCCCTATGGTGGCAATCGGTGCCTGCCACGCCCTCGATGACCCACATCTCCCACAGCGGTCGCCGGCGATCCAACGGCAAGGACGCGATGTGCCCACAGATCTCGGATATCTCCGCTCGCCCGCCGGGTGCCGGCAATCCGATGCGGTGCAGGTGGCGGTCGATCTCGAAGTTCTCGTCATCCACCCAGACCGGGTGGTCGAAGTTCAGCGGACTGTCGGCAAGCTTTTCGCGGAACTGCGGCATGGCTTTGATCCGCAGCGACAACGCCTCGCGCAGCCGGTCAAACGTGTAGCCGCCAGGCATGCTCGACGTGGCCAGCTCCATGACCGAGCAAACATGTAGGGGCTGTGATTCGGTTTCCAGATAGAGGAAGCTGGCGTCGAGTCCGCTGAGCCGCTGCATCCGACGATGGTATGTGTCACAGCGCCCCACGGTGACAGCGACGCATGTGAGATGGCAGACTGTGGAGGTCAGACGAACCCGGGGACCCGCAAGCCAGATTTTCTCGGCAGGGCCACGAGGATCGACCGGACTAAATCACTAGGGACAAAGATGTCTACTGAGCAACACGTCTATGGGGCCAACCCGTCCACTGCGGCTTGTTCGACTGCTGTCGCGCCGCCCGCGCCACGAGCCAAGATCCGCACCCACCACCTGCAGAAATGGAAGGCCGAAGGCCACAAGTGGGGCATGCTGACGGCCTACGACTATTCGACCGCGCGGGTCTTCGACGAGGCCGGCATACCCGTACTGCTGGTCGGCGACTCCGCGGCCAACGTCGTGTACGGCTACGACACCACGGTGCCGGTTTCCATCGACGAGCTGATCCCGCTGGTGCGGGGCGTGGTCCGCGGCGCTCAGCATGCGCTGGTCGTCGCCGATCTGCCGTTCGGCAGCTATGAGGGCGGACCCGCCGCCGCGCTGGCCGCGGCCACCCGGTTCATGAAGGAAGGCGGTGCGCACGCCGTCAAGCTCGAGGGCGGCGAGCGGGTAGCCGAGCAAATCGCGTTTCTGACCGCCGCCGGCATCCCGGTGATGGCGCATATCGGCTTCACGCCGCAAAGCGTCAACACCCTCGGTGGCTTCCGGGTGCAGGGCCGTGGCGACGCGGCCGAGCAGACCATCGCCGACGCCATCGCCGTCGCCGAAGCCGGGGCGTTCTCCGTCGTCATGGAGATGGTCCCGGCCGAGCTGGCGACTCAGATCACCGGCAAGCTGACCATCCCGACTATCGGCATCGGAGCCGGCCCCAACTGCGACGGCCAGGTTCTGGTCTGGCAGGACATGGCCGGGCTCAGCAGTGGCAAGGCCGCCCGCTTCGTCAAGCGGTATGCCGACATCGCCGGTGAATTACGCCGTGCCGCAACTCAATACGCGGAAGACGTGGCCGGCGGGGTGTTTCCCGCCGACGAGCACTGCTTCTGATCACTCGACCCGCAGCACGATCTTGCCGCGCAGATGCCCGGCGAAGCCCTCCTCGAACGCGGCGCGTGCCCGGGCGAGCGGGAAGACCGATTGGACCAACGGGCGGAGTTCGCCCGCGTCGATCAGCCGGGTCAGTTCGCCCAGTTCAGGACGGCTCGGCTCGACGATGAAGAACATCCCGGGCGCGTGGCCGGCCGGTGGCGGGCCCGGTTCCTCGACGATCGAGATCAGCCTGCCGCTGGTTTTCAGCACCGCCCACGATCGATTGAGCGTCTCGCCTCCGACGGTGTCCAGGACCAGATCAACATCGCCAACCGCCGTTTCGAAAGACTCCGCGGTGTAGTCGATGAACTGATCGACACCCAGCTCCCGCAGAAAGCTTTCGTGCCTCTGCGACGCGGTGGCGATGATGCGGGCGCGCTTCCACCGGGCGAGTTGCACCGCCAAGGATCCCACCCCGCCGGCGGCACCATGGATCAGCACCCGCTGACCCCCCTGCAGCCGACCGTGCCGGAACAGGGCCTGCCAGGCCGTCAGCCCGGACAGCGGCACCGCGGCCACCTGCACCGGATCGAGGGTTTGCGGTGCGGGCGCCAGATCCGCGGCCGGGGCGACGACGAATTCGGCGGCACAGCCGTCGCGGGGAAAATCGATCAGCCCGTAGAGCACATCGCCGAGCGCGATGTCGTCCACGTCAGTGCCCACCGCGTCGACCACTCCGCACAACTCGTGGGCCGGGATGCTCGGCAGCCGCGAGTTGCCGCTGCGGTCCTGGTAGGTCTCCGTCCAGGTGAGTTCGGTGGGCGTGATGCCGGCAGCCTGTACCCGCACGCGCACCTCACCGGCGGTCGGCGCCGGCGTCGGCGCGTCCTCATACCTGAGCTGCTCAGGGCCGCCCCGGGCATGCAAGCGAACCGCTTTCAACCGTAGATCCCCATCTTCGCCGGATATCCGGCGTGCCGCCGGCTCGGATCGCCATACCATATGCGGTCTCGGCACCCCGCGCGGACGAACTCAGCAGCAAAGCTGTTCGGGACTCCGTCGCTTTGATGTGGCACTCTATCAATGCTTCATCCTCGACCACGGAGCCAACGATGCCTGGAAATGCGCGCCATCTGGAGGTGGAACGCAAGTTCGACGTCGTCGATTCGACGGTGTCGCCGTCGTTCGAGGGCATCGCCGCAGTGACTCGCGTCGAGAAGTCGCCCATTCAATCGCTGGACGCGATCTACTTCGACACCCCGACGCAGGACCTGGCGCGCCACAAGATCACGCTGCGGCGCCGCACCGGCGGCGCGGACGCCGGTTGGCACCTTAAATTGCCCGCCGGCCCGGATGCGCGCACCGAGATCCACGCGCCGCTGACCTCCGGTAACGGCGTGCCCGCCGAGTTGCTCGACGTGGTGTTGGCGATCGTTCGCGACCGCCCGGTGGAGCCGGTCGCACGCATCACCACTCAGCGCGAAAGCCAGGTGCTGTACGGCGTGGAGGGCGACGCGCTGGCGGAGTTCAGCAACGACCACGTCACCGCGTGGACCATTGGTGACGGTTCCGATAATGGCCCTGCCCAACAAGATTGGCGAGAGTGGGAAGTGGAGCTCGTCAACGGAGCGGCCGGTGGCGAATTGTTGAACCGGTTGAGTAATCGGCTGCTGGATGCCGGCGCCGCGCCCGCCGGTCACGGCTCCAAGCTGGCGCGGGTACTGGCCGCGACGCTGGAGCACGACGTTAGCCGGCCACCCACCGACCCGGTGCATCGCGCGATGGCCGAGCAGGTCGACGAGCTGCTGGTGTGGGATCGCGCCGTGCGCGCCGACGCCGACGACGCCGTACACCAGATGCGGGTGACGACCCGCAAGATCCGTAGCCTGCTGCGGGACGCGCACGATTCGTTCGGATTGAGCGAGGGGGCGTGGATCCTCGACGAACTGCGCGAGCTGGCCGGTGTTCTCGGCGTGGCGCGCGATGCCGAGGTGCTTGCGGAGCGCTACGAGCGTCAATTGGGCCAGCTGGCGCCGGAATTGGTGCGCGGGCCCATACGCGAGCGTCTGGTCGAGGGAGCCCGGCGCCGGTATCAAACAGGGCTGCGGCGGTCGCTGATCGCGATGCGGTCGCCGCGATACTTCCGTCTGCTGGACGCCCTTGATGCGATGGTGGACGAGATCCCGGCCAGCCAGTCAGACGCGGAAGCGGAGCCGGTGACGATCGACACGGCTTACAGGCGAGTCCGCAAGGCCGCCAAAGCCGCCGCGGGCCAGCAATCCCCGCATGAGCGCGACGAGGCCGTGCATCGAATTCGCAAGCGCGCCAAGCGGCTTCGTTATACCGCAGCTGCGACCGGAGCAGAGAAAGTGTCCGAGCGGGCCAAAGAAATCCAGTCGCTGCTTGGCGAGCATCAAGACAGTGTGGTGAGCCGCGAGCATCTCAGTCAGCAGGCCGCAGCCGCTCATGCCGCGGGCGAGGACACCTTCACCTACGGCCTGCTGTATCAGCTGGAAAGCGACTTGGCCGATAGCTGTCGTCAGAAAGTGGGCGACGCACTGCACAAGCTTCACAAGGCGGTGCGCAAAGCGCGGCACTGACTCTCACAGTGGCGAGGCTCAGGCAGTCCCTATCGGCCAGTTGGCCATAACGCAGTTCACTTGCAGAGCGGCGACGTCCGGCTTGACTCCCATACCGACTAATTCCTGCGCTACGTCGGCACGCGATCTACCAGAATTGATCTCATTCTCGATGAATGAAACGAAGGGCAGATTCTTCGCTTCGGCCCCGGGCGGAAGCTCCGCATCGCTTTTTATGCAACGAAGGTAGCTGTGGGTGTCAGCGTGAGCAGGCGATGCCCCCATCAGCACAACCGGGGTCATGACCACCGCCGCGGCGACGTAGATGATGCGCATGCTTGCATCATCTACCCGCCGCCGCAGCCCGGCAATGGGTATGTGTGGGGGCCCATCGCGTCGAGGCGGGCGAGTTGGCCTGTAAGCCGGATTCTGTTATCTGGACGTTTGCACTGTTTGCTGTGTTGGTTGGTAGACAAACGTACAGGTCAGCGCGTTGGTTGTGTTGGCCCATGAGTGCTGTTGCTGAATCTACTGCGGACGCACTGCGGACGCGACCGTCCCGGTCTACACCCTTTCGTCGCGGTCCGCACGAATCGCCGAGCATCTATGTTGGCATCCCACCGACTGCACGCTGATAAGCCCGGATCACCGCGGCGCAGGCACGCCAGATTGCCCGTGCGCTGATGGCTGCGGCAGATGAGGTGGATGGGCTAGACGACGGACGGGCTGCGCCCGGTCCTAGGTGAGTGCGAGTTTCTTTTCTACTTCTCTGGTGGATGCTTCGCCCATGAGTGGCGCACCGTCGTCGTGTCGGGCCGCCTTCCCACCGCGACCCTGTCCATAGATGGGAAGGTGGCTAAAGTCACCACCGCGCTTGTGATAGATCGCGTCGACGATCATCCCGATGGTTAGCTCATTTTTGACGTTGTGAGCTGTCATGGCGTGGGCCGGCGGTGGCGGCGCTTCATCCGGCTTGTACGGCCCTCCGACCTGGATGAACATCATCCGGTGGTCGCGCGGGTAGTAGCAAGCGATCGTGGCCCCGCCCTCTGGGAAGTAATGGGCGACCTGGCCTTCGAGCACGTCGGAAGCCAAATCTGATTCGACGCAGACAACTGTGTTACGAACCCACGGAAAACGAGCGCCGAAATCCGGGTCTCTGCGCATTTGGGCGAAGGCGAACGTGGCGATGGTGTGCGCGTCAACCATCGATCCACCTCCGGACTCGCTGCGGCCACTCACGGCTGATCAGCTCCATCTGTTCGTCCCATGCCCTACTAACTTTAACCGCGTCGTTTGCAACGAGCGCCATGATGGTCCTGCGTTCGCCCAGTTCGTCGGCTGGGTCACTGCTTCGGCCGAACGTATGGCAGTGGACTTCGGAGTGGCAAATATCGATCCGTTCGACCGGTCTGCGTTCTGCTTTGGCGCCGTCGACCGCCGCACGAGCGTTGATCATGATGGCCCAGTCCACATTCAGACCCCTGTAGATGGCGAAGCGAAAAACTAACTCAAAGATCCACCCATCGATCGGTGTGTCATGGAGAACGCTGACGACGTGATCGCGGTAGGTGTCCGGATAGGCCTTCGGATCATATTCTTGCTGACTGGGCGGATATCCAGCATTGATTGAGTACACCTCGCGTCGCTTTCGAGCCATCCGCGTCCTTCAACCAGCGGTGTCATTTCAGTCCCGAAGGATCGATCCGACATTAGGCCCGCGCTGAATCGAGGACAACGGTTTCGGCTCGGGATCGATCCCACCGCAGCGGCAGGCTGTCCAGCAGCATTACCGATGACCCTTCCGACACCCTGTCGGAGATGGGCCGGCTGAATCTCGCGCTCGACGTGGGGTAGCACAGCAGTGAACCGAGTGGCACCGTCATTCGTTTACTGCTTGTCGGGGACCATCAACCGGAGGTACCGATCATGTTTGACGCGACCCGCTCACTCGTCTTTGCTGGGGCAGCAATGCTGACGCTGGGCTTCAGCACCCCCATCGCCAATGCCGACCCGCCAGCGCCCGGCTCCCCGTGCGGCCCCGACAAGGTGATCACGACCATCAACACCTGTGAGCCGCTCAACTCATCGTGCACGGGGTATGACGGCATGGTGATTGGGCGAGTGGCTGCTGACGGGCGGTGCGTGATTCCTGGGCAGGACGGCACCCGGTGGTAGCTTGATTGATCTGCTCGGGATTCATCTTGCGTCATTTCGCAACCTCCTAAATCTTCGTTCCCAGGGGCCTAGGTTGGTCCCGCGTGGCGGGCAGGGGAGAACGACCATGAACATGCCCACCCGCCACGCGGAAGCTGTCAGGCCGTCGTCGCGACGTTCAGCAGCCGGAAGGCGTTCGTAATCACCACATCTGAGCCGGTTCTGAACCACAGCAGCGCCCCGCGCTGGCCGGTCGGCCGCCGCGAGGAGCCGAACAAATGGGGCACCAGTTCGAGCGTGCTTCCGATCCGGTCGACGATCACGAACTGTGAGAAATCCCCGTACAGCAGTAGGTAATTATTCTCGGTCACGGCCGGGTTGTAGGTGCCGTCCATGTTGGAGTTCTCATACACCGTCCGGCCCAGCAACTGGGGCGGATTCTGGGCCAGCTCAGGGAATTTCAGCGCACCATTGCTGGTCTCGAACTGGCGCAGCGTGTTGATGAGCGCCAAGTTGGCGTTCCACACCGCGCGCGGTTGGAATCGCGGCGGCAACGCGTTCTGGACCGCGAACACGTCACCGGAGGCCAGCGTCTCCGGGGTGATCGGCGATACGACGCTGCCGCCAGTGCCGGCAACCCGCGTGATCACACCCGTCGGCTGGCCGGTACCGGAGCCGGTGGTGTACGCGGTAGCGGTGAGCTGGTCGGCGCCGTCCTGCAGCAACTTGCCCAACTCGGACATGAAGCCGAGCGCATCGCCCTCAACTTCAAAGCTGAACGGCACGAACGCATCACCCTTGTAAACAGGGATGGTCGGCTGGCCAAGCGTCGGGCTGGCGTCGGCCACCTCGGTAGCCTCTGCGATCCACTCCGCGGTGACACCGGCCGACGTAACTCCGTTCCACGAGTCGGTGGTGGTCTGCACAATCCGGCTGATTTGGCGCAGTGGGTTGGTCGAGCCGCTCGACGTGAGCAGAACAGTCGGGTCCAAGGTCAATGGCACCAGGAAGCCACCAGCCGAGTCGGTCAAGCTCATGGCGCGCTGCTCGGTCAGCACCGCGTCAGCGGCCCGGTAGGCGTCGGATTCCTCTGGCGTCCAGGTCAGGTGCCCATGGGTGGGGTCGGCCAGCAGCTTGGCGAACGCCCGCTCGTAGTGCTCGGAGCCGGCCGCGGCGGCATAGCGGCGCGTCCAGGACTGTGCCGGGGCCGGGCCTTGGTTCATCAAGTTTTCGACGAGCTCGGCGCCGCGCGCGGCCAACCTGTTGGCCTTCACGGCACTGTCCAGGGCGCGCATGCCAGCGTCGCGCTGCTGCAGCGCCGGGGGGCGGTCCTGGTCATCCTGACCGGACGGTTGCACACTGCCTGCCTCGACGCGCAGTTCACCAGAGGCCAAGCGCGCCACCATATCGCGGCTCGCGGTGACCCGCTGGCGCTGCTGCTCGCGCAGATGGTCGACGCGCTGGGAGAGCTGCTCGAACCGCTGCGCAGCCTCGCCGGTTAGATCACCCTCGGTGTTGTCGAGGAGCTGCTGTGCCGCACTGCGGCACTGCTCCACGGTCATCGTGTCGATATCGGTATCAGTCATGGGATTTTCACCAATCAAGGAGAGATAGCCGGGCCTCGGCTATCGAACGGGGAATGACAAGTTGAGACCGCACACCGTGAACCATGGCGCCGGCATAGGCAGGCAGCGCGGTCAGCGACACTTCGCGCAGGCTGGCCTCGGTGCGGACCACCACGCCGTTGTCGCGGTGTTCGCGAATACCGGTGAAGCCCACCGAGAAGCTGTCGACGGTGCCGCTGCGGACCAGCTCGAGCGCGTCGTCACCGTCGCGGGTCGCGACGATTTCGAACGCGGCGTGCAATCCGTCGCGTTCCTCGCGCAGATCGACAGCCTTGCCCACCGGGAACTGGCGAGTCGCGTGATTGCCGAAAAGCCGGATCTTGTGGCCGCGTTCGGCGATGCTGCGGCGAAATGCGCCGTACTCGAAGCGTTCCCGATACGTCGGGCCGCCGTCGCTGACCTCGGCGACCTGCCCGTAAGGGACAGCGATGCCGTGGACGGTGCGGCCGGCACCGGGCGTCAGTTCTGCAGTGCGATAAAGGATTGCGCTCACGGCGTCACCTGCTCATGCGGAAATATGCGGTCTCGCATGGCGACTGCCTGTCCGGGTTGGCCGCCTCTGCGGCTCCCGGCGCCGGAAGATACCGAGCTGCCGTTCATTGTACAAGGTGCGGACGACATTTCGCGTCACGCCGCGAACGGGTCGTCGTCATCGTCGGAGTCTGTCGGTAGCGACGCCAGCCGCGCCTCCGCTGCCGGGCTGAACCCGAACTCCCGCGCGAACTGCAGTACCTGGGCTCGGGACGCCCGAGCATCGGCCACTGCGGGGTGGGGGTGCTGATGGCCTGTCTTGGGATTGGTGATGATGCGTCCCTCGGCGCGCACAATCGCCACCGCCGCAGCGTGATCGGCGACCGCCTGGCAGTAGCAGGCAAGAGCCTCAGCGTCAGTCGTCTTCAGCATGTCCAACGGTTCCAGTTCCGCCGTAATGCGGTCCCATTCGACCCGTGCCGGCCCATCCAACCAATCCGGAGGATCAGGGGCCTCGCGCACAAACTTTGGCGTCGTCGGCACTTTCCGGCCGCCCGAATCCCTGCCCGGCGATTGGCCCCTCAGCAGCCGCACCTGCGCCGGGGCCGGAATCCGGCCGCTACCTTGACCACCCATCATTTACCTCCGATTTTTGGGTCCGGTTTTCTGAAAAGACAAAACTTTGGCTGTGGCGCCGGTCGCGTCGGCTGGGGTGGGCTTGATGTCCATCCACCCCCCCCATCAGCCTTCCCCGTCCTCGGTTTCGGGTTGGTTCATCGTCACTGCTACGCGCTCAAGTCGGGCCAGGCCGCCAGCCGTGGCCAGTTTTGAGCCGGGCGCGAGGCACGCCAGGTGCGCTGCGGCGATGATGAGCGCTGACAGACGGCCAGCCTTGTCCGCTTGGGCAAGGATGGCGTTGAGGCCATCACGGTCTCGGCGCAGGCGGTAGCGGTAGAACATGGCGCCGCGCTGGAAGTCCTTGCCGTGCGCGCGCTGGTCGTCATCTGGTCCTTCATCCGCGGTGCGCATGTCCATTGCGAAATGTCCGAGGTCTTTGACCCCTTGAGGGGTGCCAATCCTGCTGCCGGGCTCGGCGATGGCCGTGTCGACGATGGCCAGCAGCAGTGCGGCTAGGCGGTTGGCTTCCTCGGCGTGGCGGATGATCTCGTTTACGCCGTCGGCGTCGGCGCGAATGTGGTGGACAAGTAGCGCCGCAGCACGGGCGAAGTCGATACGATTCGGTGCCTGGTTGTCATTGGTCATTGCTGTCTAGTTTCTTCGGTGTTCGGCCATGGTTCAGTCGTTTCCGTCGAGGTCGAACCAGATGGCGCGCATGGGGTCACGGTCCAACAGTTCGTCGAGCCGCTGCTGCTCTGCGTCGAGCTGGATGCTGAGCAGTGCCAGTTCGGACTCTTCGTCGGATAGCTGGTGCGCGGCATGGGCTTCGCCTAGCCGTTGGCGCTGCTGGTCGAGGATGCGCTGACGTTCGGCGCGTGCGTTGTCTTGGCTGCTGTCAGGCATGGTCATCGACCTCGATGACGATGTACAAACTCTTGCAAGGCGCAACCCGGTAGCCGTCACCGGCGCCGACTGCACAGCTGCACTGGTTGTCGGGCAGGTCCACCTCACAGAAGTGGTACGGGCACCCGTTGCCCGGTTGGTGCCGGGCGTGCTGGTGGCTGCGCCCGCAGTTGGGGCACTGGTCGACGAGCACGTAGGCGCCGTCGGGGCTGCGCTTGCAGTCGACGACGCGCAGGGTAGGCAGGGTGGTCATGCTGTGGTTGGTCATTTGCTAGCTCTCCTCGCGTGTTTGCCTGCAGTGCAGTCGTTTCGGTGTTGGTGGTGGACGGCGTAATAGGTTCCGCATCCGGGACAGAACGGTCTGCGGGTAGCTCCCGCAAGCGGCGGCGGATGCTGCCCGTCTATAGGCGTGACAGGCGTGACAGCCGTGCCGTCGACGAATAATGCCTGATCAGTGGGCATTTCGGGTGTCACGCTTGTGTCACGGATGTCACGGCACGGCTCGCTAAGCGTGACGGGCTGACCTGCAATGTCACCGTTGTCACGGTTGTCACGCGTACAGACGGGCGGTAGGTATCGGCGCCACGCCTGAGCGAGTCCATCTTCGCCGTCGACCGTGTATCCCTTGGCCCTGCTGTCACCGATTCGGATGGTGTTCGACCGAACTCCGTACCGCTTCAATTCCTTTGCTAGCCGTTTCTGGTCGAGCGGTTTACCCCATAGGTCGCGCCACTCCGATTCCTCATCGGCGGTCAGTGATGTAACGAGGTCTACCGAGAACATTCGGTCGCGATCGCCGAATGCAGTGCGCACATCGCGGAGTAGTCGAGCGCCGAATGACAGTTCGTCAGGATCCGTATCAAGCACAAAATGGCGGCAAGCGACACGTGCCCGTTCCGGCCAGTCGCCACCAACGAAATCAGCGATCGCGAGAAGGGCTTCCCAGACTTCGGCCGGGCGGTCACGTACCCCGTCGGGCATGGTGGGCCGCATCTCCCGCAGGGCACTGATCGTCTCGCCATTCCAGGCCCAACTCATCAATCCGTTCCACAGCATGTAGGAGTCGGCCCTGGCGTCGCGTTCCCGGTACTCATCGACATGTTCGTCAGGGGCACGACGACGCATGTGGAGGATGATTGAGCGATCAAGAATGGTCCGCGGGATCTTGCCGGCCAGTCCCGCGAGCGCGACCGGTGCAAACACCGGGAATTCGCGGACTTCCATTTTCTTCGCGTCACCCTCGCACCGGTCAACGGTTGCGCCGCGACGGTAGCCAGAGTTGTAGAGGGTGCGAAGATCTTCAGCCTGAGGGTTGTTCGTGCGGCCAAACACGGCGTCCGCCTCGTCCTGCAAGATGGTCGGAAGCAGCTCAGCGAGGAACAGCTCCCCGCCGTCAGCAGCCGCTGGATCATCGACGCTGGCCTTCGCTATCCGCCGATACAGCGCCGCCGTGGTGGTGCTGATGGTGAGTTTGGCGTTCGGGCACAACAGCGCCAGCACTTCGAGAACGCGGGTCTTGCCTGAGCCGGGTTCGGGTGAGTCCAGCACCAGACGCGGCGTCACATAGAACGCGCTGACAGTCCAGGCGTGCGCGATCCACAGGACGATAACGACCAGGTGATGAACCGAGGGAAAAGCGAGGAATCGAGCGGCGAATTGCTCAATCCTGGTTAGCAGTTCGGCGCCGTCGGGATTGTCTTCGGCATACCACTCTGCAAGTTCGTCGGAGCGGTCGACATCGGTCATTGGTCCACCGCCCGCCGTAACCATGGGTGGGCTGCATAGAAATCGTTGCGGCGCAGAATTTCACGGCTCAGCGCCGCCCAGTCGAGAGCGCCAGATACAGCCTTGCTGGCCTCGGCCCGGCTTTCCTGATTTAGCTCGATCCGCAGCGCGTGGTGCTGTCCACCGTCAAGCACGGCCGCCCACTTTCGCGGGTCATCGCGGGCTAACGAGCACCAGGCCGGCGAGCCTAACAGCGGCCAATCATTGACCTGGTTGAGCACTGGCAGGATCAGCTCGTGAACCGACCACCATGAGACCTGTTGCGATTCGACCGCTTTCACGCCGCACCTGCCTTGGCCCGGCAGACCGGTCCCATGTGAGCCCGGACCGACGACGGCGCGACGATCCATTGGTTACACCGACAACACCTTGTCGCAAGCCGAAATCCCCGCTCGGCCGCGGCAATCAGCACATTGAGGTCTGCGCGGTCCTCAGCGGTCAGCGGCTCGTGTAGGTCGTGTCGCCACGGCGCGGTAAAATCGTCACTACCTTTAGCAGTAGAGGTTGCCGCCCCGTTCGCCGCGGGGCGGCTTTTTTCGTGGGTTGTCATGCGACACCGGAACTTGACTTCTCTTGCTCGGCTAACCACGCTTCGACGACCGAGCGCCGCCATACCCGTCGCCGGCCGAGCTTGAAACTAGCTGGCCCGTATCCAATGTGCGCCCAGTAGCGCCACGTGCTAGCGGGTGTGCCGGTCCATTTTTGAAGATCGACCGCGCCTTGAATTTCTTTGGCTAGTTCGTCGAGCGAACCGCTGGTTTCGTTGGTCATAGTTGGTAGAGTGCAGAGTTAATTGCACAGTTTCAACATCGCACCGACGTACCGAGATGAGAGGTTTGCGACAGAAATGCCAGGTAAGCGTCACCGGATCGGTGGCGAGTCCAGAACGATCGAGACCGAGGACCGCTCGATGAAGTGGGTAATCTCGGGCGACTACGTGTGGATCAGCGTGAGCGGCGCGCCCGTTTTCGATGAGGATGGCACGTTGATGCGTCACTTCGACTTGGACGTAACGCCACTGACGGACGGTGAGTGGAGTCCGTCGGCGAGGTTGTTTCCGACATGGGTCGAGTTTGAGCTGCGTGGCCGCGATTACCCCGACTTTCACTGCAAAGTGGAGCTTCGAGACGATGTTCCTCGGATGGTCGAATTTGGTTGGCGCGCAAGGGAGAACCAGGAGGAGATTCGTCAGAAGCATCTTCGTGCGATCGAGGTGTCAGCCATTCTCAGCATGGTCTACGGAATGTGGGTCGTAGAGCTCCGCGACGTCTGGCGCGACAAGGGCGGACTTGGCATCCCGACGGAGCTCGGCTCCGAGCAAGAGCGCGTCGTGCGGGGACTCTTATACGACATGCGAGCGGGTCGACGACATGTCAATGCCGAGCTGCTGAAGCAGGTGGCCGACGTTTACCGCGCCAACTTTCACAAAGCCCCGGCCGAGGCAGTCGCGCGGACATTCGGGGTCAAGCCGCGAATGGCTCACGAGTATGTGCGGCGCGCACGGGAGCGCGGTTTCTTACCTCCGACAACACAGGGAAAGAAGAAAATGTGAGCGGCAAGCGCAATCGTAGGGCTGGCGTCGAGGACCGCTGGACCAAGACAGTTCACGACGAGCACGGCAACGCACAGACTGTGCCGAGTTCCAGCCACGGCAAGGGCAAGCGGTGGCGGGCACGGTATGTCGACGATCTGGGCCGCGAGCACGCTCAGAGCTTCGCTCGCAAGATCGACGCACAGCACTGGCTCGATGAAGTCACGGCCGCGGTCGTCACCGGCCAGTATGTCGACCCGAAGGCCGGTCAAGTCACTTTCCGGAACTACGCGGAGCGGTGGCGCCAGATGCAGGTGCAGCGTCCCAGCTCCCGAGCACACGTCGAGACGATGCTTCGCAGACACGCCTATCCGACGCTAGGGGATCGTTGCCTCTCGTCGATCATGCCCAGCGACATACAGGCGTGGGTGAAGGGGCTGGAATTGGCGCCGGCCACGGTGGGCGTCGTCCACGGCCTCGTCTCCACAGTGATGAAAGCCGCGATGCGGGACAAACGGATCGCGTCGAACCCGTGCGACGGGACGAAATTGCCGAAGGTGCAGCGCAAGCAGATTGTGCCGCTGACGACCGAGCAGGTGGCCGCGGTCCGCGACGAGCTGCCACCACAGTTACAGGCGCTCGTCACGCTGGCGGCGGGTACTGGGATGCGGCAGGGTGAATGCTTCGGCCTGACAGTCGACCGTGTTCGGTTCCTTGAGCGCACCGTGACGGTCGACCGGCAGCTCGTCACAGTACAGGGGCAAGCGCCGACGCTGGCACCGCCCAAAACGCGAGCCAGCAGCCGCACCATCCCGCTCCCCCAAGTCGTTGTCGATGCGCTGGCCGCACATCTGGCGGAGTTCCCTGCCGCGCCGGATGGCCTGATGTTCACCCTGTCGGGAAAGCCGATCACCCGGTCGGTATTCGGACACAAGTGGCGCGCAGCAGTAGAGACCGCGGGGCTACCGGCCGGAACCGGCTTCCACGCGCTACGCCACTACTACGCAAGTCTGCTCATCCGGCACGGGGAAAGCGTGAAAACGGTTCAGGCGCGTCTCGGTCACGCCAGCGCGGTCGAGACGCTGGACACCTACAGCCACTTGTGGCCCGATTCTGACGACCGGACGCGGGACGCGATCGACTCGGTACTCGGAGCTACTGCGGACGCACTGCGGACGAAGGCGGCTCCGAGTGGCTGAATGTGCAGGTTAGAGAGTTTGCTGGGACGAGTTGGCCTGTAAGCCGGATTCTGTTCCTCACCGCCGCGGCGTAGCAACGGCGGCAAGGCGGCGACCATCCATCTGGGCACACCGTTGCCGGGTGCCTCGAGCGGTCCACCCGCAGGCATCGGGCGAGCAACCCTCGAACGCCTGCGCGGCCGCACCTTCCGGTGCAACCTTCTTGACCTTGCTTCGGGTGGGGTTTGCCTAGCCATCCCGGTCACCCGGGATGCTGGTGCGCTCTTACCGCACCGTTTCACCCTTACCACCGCGTGGGTGGCGGTCTGCTTTCTGTGGCACTTTCCCGCGAGTCACCTCGGATTGCCGTTAGCAATCACCCTGCTCTGTGAAGTCCGGACTTTCCTCGACTCGACGCCGGATCTCTCGAACCGGTGCGAGCCGCGGCCGCCCAGCCAACTCGTCCGCGACGAACACGGTACTCGCTGCGGGATGTTGCGGCCACTGGGCCGTGGAGCATGGTCCGTCGCGGATGTCGCGACCAATGGGTCGCCGGAAGAGAGCCGCCGATTCCAAAGCGCTATCACATGCGCTAGCAGTTTTCTGACTCGGTTGGTGCCATCGGGATCGGTGCTGAAGTGGCGCGTGTAACTGCGGGTCCACTTTCGTCCGATGTTGCTTACTGGTAGAACAGCCACAGACAGGACTGGAGTACCGATGGCTCAGTGGGAAAAGCGCGTCGACTCCGGCGATTGGGACGCGATCACCGCTGCGCTCAACGAATATGGCGGGGCCCTGTTGCCGAAGCTGATCACCACCAGCGAGGCGGCGCATTTGCGCAAGCTCTACGCCGACGACAGCTTGTTCCGCTCGACCGTCGACATGGCACCCAAGCGGTACGGCGCCGGACAGTACCGGTACTTCCAGGCGCCCTATCCCGAACCGATCGAACGCCTCAAGCAGGCGCTCTATCCCCGGCTACTGCCGATAGCACGCGACTGGTGGGGCAAGCTGCGGCGCGATGCCCCCTGGCCGGACAGCCTTGACGAGTGGCTGGCCAAGTGCCATGCCGCCGGCCAGACCAGATCTACCGCGCTGATGCTGAAGTACGGCACCGACGACTGGAATGCCCTGCACCGGGATCTCTACGGCGACTTGGTGTTTCCGCTTCAGGTGGTGATCAACCTGAGCGATCCCGCCCGCGACTACACCGGCGGCGAGTTCCTGCTCGTCGAACAGCGGCCGCGGGCCCAATCTCGCGGTACCGCAATGCAATTGCCGCAGGGCCATGGTTTCGTGTTCACCACTCGGGAGCGACCACTGCAGTCCAAGCGCGGGTGGTCGGCCGCGCCCGTGCGGCACGGACTTTCGACGGTCCGTTCCGGCGAACGCTATGCCATGGGGCTGATTTTCCACGACGCCGCCTGACGATTATCGTCGCGGCGGTGAACACGACCCCAGAACGGCTGAAGGTAGTCCTCGCGGGTGGCAGCGGATCGTTGGGCCGCCGCATCGCAGCCGACCTCGCCCCCGGCGGCCACGACGTGGTGGTCCTGACCCGTCGCGTCAACCCGGCACTGGACATCCGCCAAGTGCCGTGGGATGGCCGCACTCTGGGCGACTGGGCCGCCGAACTCGACGGAGCCAACACCGCCGTCATCAACCTGGCCGGAAAACTGGTGGACTGCCGGCCCACCCCCCGCAACATCGCCGAGCTCAGGGGCAGCCGAGTGCTGGCAACCAGAGCCCTCGTCGAGGCCAGCACACAGTTGAAATCCCCGCTGGCACACTGGATTCAGGCCAGTACCACCGCGATCTGGTCGGACGCGGGCGAGACCCGCTGCGACGAAACCACACCACTGCCGACCGGGCTACCGCAGATGACCGGCGTGGCAAAGCCGTGGGAACAAGCTTTTGCCGGCGCCAACACGCGCCACGGCGTAATCCTGCGCACCGCGGTAGTGCTCGACCCGGATTCCCCCGCCCTGACCCGACTGGTCGGGCTCACCAAATACGGATTGGGCGGACGGGTTGGCACGGGGCGCCAGTGGTTCTCCTGGATTCACTTGTCGGACTGGCTGGCGATCGTGCGGGCGTGTCTGGGCTTGACACCGGGAGTGACCATGCCGGCCGGCGTCCTAGTCGCGGCCGCCGATCACCCGGTGCGCAACCGCGAGCTGATGGCGACTCTGCGCCGGCAACTGCACCGGCCGGCAGCTCCGCCTACCCCCGCCGCGCTCGTGAAACTCGGCGCGGCGGTGCTGCGCACCGATCCCGCGCTGGGTCTGACCGGACGGCATGCTACGTCGACAGTGTTGCGGGACACCGGCTTTGAGTTCATGTTCCCAACGCTGGACGCGGCCCTGGCGGACCTGTTGAGTTAGTCGAAGCAGACCACGCTGCGTGCGCCCCGTCCGGCACTCATATCGGTGAACGCCGTCTCGACATCGTCGATCCCGATGCGACGGGTCACCAGCGCCTCGAGGTCCAGCCGGCCGCTTGAAGCAAGTTCGGCCAGCACCGGGATATCGCGGACCGGGTCGCTTGCCCCGTAGACGCTGCCCTGAATCTTCTTGCCATCGGACATCAACGACAGCGCGGGAAGCGTGACCTCATCTTTGAGACCGGCGGCACCCACCAAAGTGACCTTGCCGCCGCGACGGGTGGCCTCGTAGGCCGCGCGGATGGTCGCGGGCTTGCCCACCACCTCGATTCCGTGATCGACCCCGGCGCCGCCGGTGAGGTCACGCACGGCGGTCGGGAGGTCGACGTCACTCGCGTCGACGGTGTCGGTCGCACCATTGGCGACGGCCGCGGGAAGCTGGGCTGCCATCCGGTCGGCGGCGATGATCCGCGCCGCACCCGCTAACCGAGCCCCCTGGATAGCAGCCAAACCCACACCGCCGCAACCGATTACCAGCACACTCTCTCCCGGACGGACGGCCGCTGTGTGCATCACCGCGCCGACCCCGGTGGTAACGCCGCAACCCAGCAACGCGGCTTGATCGAGGGGCAATGACTCGTCGACCCGCACCACCGCCGCCGCCGGTAGCAGCGTCTCTTCGGCCAACGACGCGACGCCCATTCCGGGCCACACGGGGCCAGCGCCCTCGGCGTACGGAGTGCCGTAGACGTGGTCGTAGCTGTGCAGGCACAATTCGGTTTCGCCGCGCAGGCAATGCGGGCAGGACCGGCATGGCACGCTCCACGTCAGTACGACGTGCTCCCCCGGCTGGACGGTGGTGACGTCGTCGCCCACCTCGGTGACCACCCCGGCGCCCTCGTGACCAAGCGTGCACGGCAGCAGCGTCGGTATGGACCCGTCGCGCAGCGACAGGTCGCTATGGCATACGCCGCTGGCGGCCAGCCGAACCCGCACCTCGTGGCCGGCCAGCCGGCGTAGCTCAAGCTCCTCCACAGCGGTGGGCTGCCCAACTTCACGCAGCACGACAGCCTTCATATCGACTTACGATGGCTGGACGACCGCGCCGGGTCAAGGAGCTGGGTTATGACGGGTTCAACGACGACAACGCAACCGGTGTTGACGATCGGCGGACAGCCCCAGCCGGGAGGCGCCGGCAGCTACCCGGTCCACAATCCGGCCCGGCCGGCCGAGGTCGTCGGCCACGCCCCGACCGCTGACCTCAGCCAGCTGGACACAGCGGTGGCCGCCGCGCGGCGGGCGGCTCCCGGATGGCGAGCGCTCAGCGTCGCCGAGCGCGTCGCCGTCATATCGGCCGCCGCGAACGCTGCCGCTGAATACCTGATCGGACATGACGGCGCGCCGTTGTACACCCGTGAGCACGGCAAGGTGCTCGCGGAGGCGACGTTCGAAATCAACACCGCACCGGGCCTGGCGGGATTGATCGGGTCGATGGCCGAGGCCGCGCTCGCGCCCGAGCCAATCGACCCTCCGGCGAAATACCCGCGGCTGCAACGGGAGCCGTTCGGGGTGGCCGCGCTGGTGCTGCCGTTCAACTGGCCGCTCGCGCTGACGATGACCAAACTCACGTCGGCGTTAGTCGCCGGCAACACGTGCGTCGTCAAGGTGCCCCCGACGTGTCCGCTGGCGGCGTTGGAGCTCGCCGGAGCGATGGCTGGCGCACTGCCGCCCGGGGTGGTGAACGTCTTGTCCGGGCCAGGCAGCGAGCTGGCGCAGGCGCTGGTGACCCATCCGGGCATCGACCTCATCTCGCTGACTGGCGGCATAGCCACCGGGCGTGCCGTGATGGCCGCGGCCGCGGCGCGGCTCACCCCGGTGCTGCTCGAGCTCGGCGGCAACGACGCGGCGATCATCGGTCCCGACATCAAGGTCACCGACGAGCTGGTGGAGCGCCTGGTGACCGCGACGTACACCACCGGCGGGCAGGTCTGCATGGCGATCAAGCGGCTGTATGCGCCCACGAATCTGGTGGGCGACCTCGCCGAGGCGGTGCTCACCCGCTGCGAACGCGAAGTCATCGGCGACGGGCTCGCCGAGGAGACCACCCTTGGGCCGCTGCACACCGCGGCCGGACGAGACCGCGTCGCCAGGCTGCTCGGCGACGCCGAGGCGCATGGCGCCAGAATCCGGACTGCCGGACGGATCCGGGAAGCCGACGCCGACGCGGGCGGCTACTTCGTGCTGCCGACCGTCGTGACCGACCTGGCCCCAGACTCCGCGTTGGCCACCGAGGAGCAGTTCGGCCCGGTGCTGCCGATCTTCGGCTACGAGGACATCGACAATGCTGTAACTGCCGCCAACGCAACCGAATTCGGGCTTACCGCGTCGGTGTGGACCGGTGACGACACGCTTGCCGACCGGATCGCCGGGCAGTTGGTGGCCGGCACGGTGAGCATCAACTGCCACGGCATGGCCGCACAGGATCCGCGGCTGCCGTTCGGCGGCTGCGGTCAGTCGGGCATCGGCCGCGAGCTCGGAGTCGAGGGGATCCGGGCGTTCACCCAGCCGCGGACGTTCGTCCGGCACCCGGTTCCCGGTTAGCGGCCGTATCGCGTAGCCGGCGACGTTTTGACCGCTACCCCAACGGCATGCGGCAGAGCTATTCGCAGGCGATGCCGTCGTTGTCACGATCAAGACCGGGACGGTAGCCCGGATCGCCCTTATGGATCGGTGCCACTCCGGCGGCGCGGGCCTCAGCGCAGTTCTTGTAGTAAGGATCGGCCTGGGCCGTCCCGACTCCCAATAGTGCACCGCTGAGGAGCGCACCGCCGATGGCGGCGACAATCATCTTCTTCACTTGCTTTCTCTTTCTCCAGGGGCCACTTGCCCCAAGTCTTGTTATGCCGGACAGCCAGTCGGCGACCACAACCCGCGTTCCTGGGCTCGGGCATCGCTCTGGGCGGCCTTGAAGTCCTGCTGATAGCGATATGGCACGTAGTAGGTGTATTCGTGTGCATAGCCATCGGCGATCATGTCCAGGTTGAACAGCCGCCCTGAGCTGGTCCAGACGTAGGCCAGGGTGCGCCCGTATTTGTCGACGACGTCCTGCGAGGGGTCAGTCTCCAGATACACGGACTGCCCGCCGAGTATCGCCTGGGCCTGCACTGAGGCTTCTAAAGCGAAGCACTGCACCGGCTTTCGTGGATTCACTGTCTCGGGAGTATCGATGCCGATCATCCGGACCTTCTGACGTTTGCCGTTGTTGTTGACCCAGATAGTGTCGCCGTCAACGACTTTCGTCACCGCGACTGGACCCTGGAGACCCGGCGGCATCAGTGGGTAAGCGTGAGCCGGGGTGGCCTTCGCCACCCCTCCCATCAGGACCACTACGATCGCGACTGCCGTGAGCAGGCTGCGTCGGTGTGGCACACTCGCCGCCATCGTCATGCTGAACTTCCCTGTATTCCATTCGGATTCGTCGGTCTGGCCCTCCAGGAGCGCATCGGGCAAAGTCATCCACTAGAGCACTGTCAGACGGAGCTGTAGGGGTGGTACTGCCACGGACACAGCGTGAATACCGCATCCATCACCCACATCTGAGCCGACGCGATGGTCGGAATATTCGAGGACGGCGTGTTGAGGTACAGCCAGCGCGCCGTGTCGTCACCGTTCTCATAGTTCAGCCGAGTGCAGATGGTGTGCCCGGTCTGGATAGCCGTGGCGGTGTCGTAGATGGTGAACCCGTGCTGGTTCAGCGCCTGCAAGTAGGCGACCTCTCCGGTGGCGGCATGGGCCGAAGGAGCCAGCCCGGCGGCGCCAACAATCCCGGCGGCGACCAGACCACCGACAGTGGCGACCGCCTTTCTGGAAATGCTGCTCATTCCAGGCCTCCGTTCGCTGCGCCTGCATCAGGCGGTGGTGTCATGGCCGTCCTTCGCGTAGCCGGACTGAACGCGCACCAGCACGGTGTCCTCGTAGTGGCGTAGCTGAACCAGGTGTTGCCAGCCGCATGCGCGAGCCCGCCCCGATCGGGCCACCGGCGCGGCCCACGACGCTGATATTGAGTGATTGCTGGTGTGCACTCAGTAACATCCGCTTGCGGACACGACGAGTGATTTTCCCCGGGCATCAATGTATTCGGAGATTTGCCAGGTCGCCATCCGCCGAACGGATGACAGGGGCTGTAGCACCCGTTGGTGAAATTCCATACTTAGCTCGTGCAGATGGTCTGGGTTTACCGGGTGCTGCAGGTTTTGAGCCTTGTCGCGTAACTGATGCCCGGCATATGTATCGCGACTTCTGGGAGCCGGTATGTGGTCGCGTTGCCGATCCCGCCGCTAATCCCTCACGGGCCTCCCTACCCGCTCGATCACAGATCGTGGACGCTGAGGATGCCGTCTTGGATCGCTCTGGCAACGAGTGCCGACTTTGTCGGCGCTGGTCTGCCGGCCGCCGCGTATTTCGCTCGGGCTCGTTGCAGGTGTGTACGGACCGTCGTCGGCTCGATAAAGAGCCTCTTGGCTACCTGTTCTTTGTTCTCGGTCTGAAACCACGCGATGAGGACTTCGCGTTCGCGAGTGCTTAGACGCGGCCGACCCACGGTCCTATCCCTGAGAAGCGCTTTGGCCATCGTCGGGGCAACGTAGGGCGTATCTGTGCGTGCCGAGCAGATCGCCTCGAACAAATGATTGCCGCTTTCAGACTTGGCCACGTAGCTCACAGCTCCGGCATCGAGGCTGTTCAGGATGATTTCGTCGCTGACGAGGTACGAGTACACGATGACCCGATTGCCTGCCTGG
This sequence comes from Mycobacterium sp. 852002-51163_SCH5372311, assembly GCF_001667115.1. Classification (GTDB taxonomy): domain Bacteria; phylum Actinomycetota; class Actinomycetes; order Mycobacteriales; family Mycobacteriaceae; genus Mycobacterium. The sequence goes on from NZ_LZIJ01000029.1 coordinate 35,391, forward strand.
CAGAGCTGACGAAGAGCACCGAATTCGGGACCGTCGTCGTACTGCAGTGCAAATAGAACCGCGTCCACCTCTGATGTCGCTGCCGGGTCAACGGACATGAATTCCGCCGGATACGAGTAGTTGCCCACGACCTTGATGGGGGGCTCGGTCCCGCTCAGCCACGCTTCGATACCGGCATGCACGACGTACTGGCCGTCGATGATGACGATTGATATCTCTGGCCGAACCCCGCCTGCCGCAGACACCGCTGAACCCCTGCTAACCGATGTGCCGCACTTCCGATCCCGACGAGTTCCCATTTCGATGAGGTTTGCAAACATCACCGGAGGCGAGCCATTTGCTGCTTCATCCGCCGGACAAATCCGCGTCAAAGGGACTTCGAGGCAGCGTGCAGTTCTGCTCGCGCCTGGTCGATCTGGTCGAAGGCGTACCTGGTGATGGCGGCGGCACTCATTCCCGCGCCCTTACGGGCGAGCGACTCGTATGTCTGCTCCCCAAGGACCTCGCGTAGGTGCGTGATCGCGGCGTTGATCTTGGGAAACGACGCGGCAGTCAGTGGGCTGACAGCGAAACCCGCGATGGTGGCCGCCGGTTCGTAGTGTTCGAGCCGGTCGAGAAGGATTGCCAGGTTCGTGAAGCGCGAGCGAAGAGTGACGATGTTGCCGGAATCGTGCAAGTGCCGAATCGCCAGACTGATGTGATCGAGCGCTGACAGCGGATCGTCGCGTTCCACTTCGACTTGCGCGAGATTGGCGGCTATGTGCGATTCATTGAAGCGGTTACCGCTGTCGTGAGCGACCGACAGCCCACGGCGCATCGCTTCGAGAGCGCGGTCGGGGTCGGCACTGCGCCATGCAAAGCCATAGGCCATCAGCGCCAACGAGATGGTGTGAGGGTTGCAGGTGGCCTCGGCGGCATCAACGAGGCCGTCAACGGTGGCGATCGCTTCGCCGTCGGAACCCGCAATCGTCAATAACGTGGCCAGGTATGCCGTCAATCGGGGCTCTGCTGCGCGCTGTGTTGCAAGCCGGGCGCGACACCACTCGACCGCTCGATCTGGCTGACCGATGGTCAGGTACGAATTGGCCAGCACGCCCTCGACGCCGAAGGGGACTTCACCGCGACCTGCCCGCATCGCAGCCTGCCCGGCGTCGCTGTATTGGAGAGCCTCCTCGATGCGTCCGACGATCCAGCACTGCGCCGCCATCGCGTACAGAAACACCAGCCGCGGGTGGTCGACAGCGCGGGCGGGATCGACCGTCTCTTCGGCCCAGGCGGTGGGCTCGTAGTTTTCGAGCCAGAAGCCGAGGAATGCCGCGTAAGTGGCGATCGCGGCGCTCGCGTCCAGGTTGCCGTGGTCGGCGGCCCACCGAAATGCGGTGCGCAGGTTGGCCAACTCGGTTGTGAACCAGTCGTACGCCTCCAGCTGTCGGGGGCTATCCCACAGAGCCAGGATGTCGGCTTCCTTTCCGGCGAAATGGTGGGCGTGCGCGGTACGAACCTTTTCCACCTCGCCGGTCGCCGCGAGTTGCTCCTCGGCGAACTGGCGAATGGTCTCCAGCATCGAAAACCTGGACCGCCCCGCCGATCGGTCGACCACGAGCAGCGACTTGCGCACCAACGCATCGAGCCGATACAGGACCGCGTACTCGTCATTGCCATCGAATCCAGCTGCGGCACAGGCGCTTTCGAGGCCGAAACCACCAGCGAATACCGAACAGCGATGCAACAACATCTTTTCCGCGTCGTCGAGCAGGTCATAAGACCACGACACCGCGTGGCGCAATGTTTGGTGACGTTCCAGTCCACGCCGTGAACCGACCAGCAGCCGAAATCGATGATCAAGGCGGTCTCGTACTTCACTGGCGGTCATGGACGCCATCCGCGATGCCGCGAGTTCGATGGCCAACGGAATCCCATCCAGACGCTGACAAATCTCGGTGACCGCGGCAGCTTCATCGCTGTCGACCATCGAAAAGCCCGGCGCAATCCCTTGTGCGCGTTCGACGAACAGAGTTACCGCCGGAGAGTCGATCCCTGCTGCCGCGTCCAGCGACCGCACAGGCCGCACGCGTTCCTGGGCGAGCCCGAGGCCTTCTCGACTGGTGGCTAATACTCGCACCGTCACGGAATGCTTAAGGATGGTGTCGATCAAATCGGCTGCGGCATCGAGCACGTGCTCGCAGTTGTCGAACACCAACAGCCGGATTCTGCCCTCCAGGGCGGCGGCTATCGACTCGCTCACTGTCTTACTGGGTTGCTGGTTGACGCCGAGCACGGCGGCCACCGCGTCAGGCACCGCCGCGGGATCGGTCACCGCCGCAAGCTCGAAAACCCAAACGCCGTCAGCGAACTCAGAAGCCAGTCGCGCAGCCACTTCCAATGCCAAGCGGGTCTTGCCGACGCCGCCTACCCCGGTCAACGTCACCAACCAATCGGACCTCACCGCGGTGCCGAGCTCCTCGACCTCGGCCTCGCGTCCGATCAGGCTGGTAGTCACAGGCCGCAGATTTCCGGCAACCGTATCTAAAGCCCGCAGCGGCGGAAAGTCGGTGCGAAGTCCGGTCGCCCGTAGTTGAAAGAGACCAACCGGCACCGGTACATCTCGCAGGCGTCGCGGTCCCAGATCAATCAGGTCCACTCCATGGAGCAGACTCGCCGTCGACTCGGCTAGCAGGACCTGGCCGCCATGGCCTGCGGCCATTACCCTTGCGGCCCGGTTGAGCACCACGCCGAAGTAGTCACCGTCGCGCAGTTCGGCCTCCCCGGTCGCGATGCCCATTCGCACCGGCAACTCAAGTTCCAATTGGGCTTGCACGGCGGCGTCGACAGCCGAGCGTGGGGATGCAAACGCAGCGGCAACACCATCACCGGAATGGCTGAAGACAAATCCACCGTTGTCCTCAATCGCTGTGCGCGGCACGTCGTCATGGACGGCCAGCGCGTACCGCATGCCGTCCGCGTCTGCCTCCCACCGACGAGTCGAACCCTCGATATCGGTGAACAGGAAGGTCACCACCCCCGAAGGGGCCATCCCCGCGGACACCCGATCAGGATGACACACAAAACTCATATCAAGGCAACGTCGGCGAATCGAATCTCGAGACACCGCAGGCGGCCGACCGGCGCCGGCGCGTAAGTGTCGTCGGTTCGCCTGCGCGACAAAGCGTTTGCGGTCACTCACGGCAACGCGAGTACAGTAACTCCGATGGCTGTCGCTTCGTCGAATGAGCGGATGATCGCTGGCGTCGCCTCCGCGTCCCTCTCGCTCGGGGTGGCCCAGCTGGTGGGCATCCCGTTCGGTGCGCAAGCCGATGCGCGTACCGCGATCGGCTCTGCCGTTGTCGACCTGACACCGGGTCCGATCAAAGAGTGGGCGATTCAGACTCTGGGCTCATTCGACAAACTGTTCTTGGCCATCACCGTGCTCGTGGCGATCGCCGCGATTGCCGCAATCGCCGGGTCTCTCGAGACTCAGCGCCGTCCGTTCGGTAGCGCGGTGATTGCCGCGGCGGGCGTCCTCGGATGCGTCGCGGTGCTCTCGCGACAGGGTGCGACGGCACTTGACACAATCCCCACCATCGCGGGCGCCATCTCCGGCGTCGCGGCCCTGCGCCTACTCACCCGACGGTACTGGTCCCGACACGAGGACAGGCCCGACCCCGACGAGCCGGATGCCGACAGGCGCAGATTGGTAATCTTCGGATTGCTCGGCTTCGGAGTCGTCGGTGGCGTGGCGGGTGCCGTCATCACGCGATTGGTGCACTCGGTGGCCGCTGACCGAAACAGCGTCGCGCTTCCCCAGCCCAGCAGGCCGGCGCCACCGATACCTGCCGAGGTGCAACCGAATGGCATTGCCCTGCCGAGCTTTATCACCTCAAGTGCCGACTTCTATCGGGTGGACACCGCACTCATCATTCCTCAACTCAGCCACCGCGATTGGCGACTGCGCATCCACGGCATGGTAGACCGCGAAACCACCTACAGCTTCGACAACCTCGCCAAGTTCGACGTCGTGGAAAAGGCGGCGACGTTGACCTGTGTCTCGAATCCCGTTGGCGGAAACCTGATTTCGACGGGCATCTGGACGGGCTACCGGGTGGCCGATCTACTGGCCGCGGCAGGTGTGCACGCCGGTGCGGACATGGTGCTCTCCACATCGATTGACGGGTTCACCGCCGGCACGCCGGTGCAAGCGCTCACCGACGGCCGGGACGCGCTTTTGGCAGTCGGACTCAACGGTCAACCGCTACCGATCGAGCATGGCTACCCGGCCCGGCTGGTAGTACCGGGGCTCTACGGATATGTGTCCGCCACCAAGTGGGTCGTCGAATTGGAACTGACCCGCTTCGACAGAGCAAAGGCGTACTGGACGCGGCAGGGCTGGGCTCCGCGTGCACCCGTCAAGACCGAGTCGCGGATCGATGTGCCCAAAGGTGGTCAGAAGGTGCCGATCGGGCCCGTCATGTTCGGCGGAGTCGCGTGGGCACAGAATCGTGGTGTGCGGGCGGTAGAGGTCCTTATCGACGACGGCGGGTGGCAGCCCGCTGAACAGGGCGCGAGCTATTCCAACGAGACGTGGCGGTTGTGGAGGTTCCCTTGGCAGGCGAAAAACCCTGGGAGACATACCATCACCGTGCGCGCCACCGACAACACGGGAGCTGTCCAAACCTCCGATCAGGCTGGCAGCGTGCCGGACGGCGCCACCGGCTGGCACACGGTGGACTTCACCGTGGTGGGTACGTGAAGCGCTATCTCAGCGTCCTTTGGAAGGGAGCTTCCGCCAACTGACTACCGCAATCATCAGACCGATCAGCACTGTGATCGGACCGATGATGGACCAGGTCGTGGTGTTGCTCATCGGGCTGCCTTGAAGCACTCCGAAGCCCTGCAATGCCCAGATCAGACCGAACACCGCGACCAGCAGCCCGAATGCGAATGTGACGACGAAAGTCCTTCTCATATGGGGATGTTATGCGGCCGGAGAGCGAGATGTACGCCTCGCCGCGACCACCCTCACTCGAGAACGCTGCCGGGCTAGGCTGCGCGGACCGAATCCCTCATGGGGTGCGACCAGGCGGGCTCACCGTTCGCGGTTCACGATTACCATTGTCACCGACACGGTCTACAGCAGGGGTATTCATGAGAGTCGCTGGCACGGTTATTCGTTTCGACGACGTACGCGGGTACGGGTTTATTTCTCCTGACGCGGGCGGAGAAGACGTATTCCTGCATGCTAATGATCTCGAGATCAATAAAGCACGTGTCCGGCCAGGCCTCAAAGTGTCATTCGAAGTCGAAGAGGGCGCTCGGGGAAAGTTCGCAACAGCTGTCCGTCTACATACGCCGGCCACGGAGGCTAAACCGGCGAGCGATGACGCGTCAAACCCCTCAGACGGCGATTACTTCGATGTTCTCTCGGTCGACGATTTTAAGCGAATTGTCACGGAAATGCTTTTGCATATCGATCACCCACTCAACGGAGACCAGATTCTCGAAGTGCGCACAGGTCTAGAGACGCTCGCACATAAATATGGCTGGATTGAATCTTTGTAATCGAGCACAGCTGCCTTCAGTTGTGTGAGTAGTGCTGATCAACAATTCCCGCCATCCGCTGACCGTTGTCTCGTTTATGGTCCATTTCGAGACAGCTTCCAGTTCTATTCGGGCGGGCGTCCGCCAGTCGCAGCGGGCGCGAACTTACGCCGGCCTTGACCTAGCACAGTGGGGGTGGGACAACTGGCGGTGTGACTCGCATCATCGACTCGGACCAGCACCTCTATGAGAGCCGCACGATGTGGGCCGACCACATCGACCCCGCTGCCCGCAACGACGCGTTGAGTCTTATCGACGACGAACTCGGCTACACGTGGCTCAGCTGGCGCGGCGCTCCCCTCGGCCTAGCCGACGTCCACCTTCCCGGCAACACCGCGTCCTGCGGCGAACACCGCAACCGTCAGCGGGCCGGCGAGCCCGCCTCCTACCGGTACGACGAAGCCTTGCCCGCCGCTTACTGGCAGCCCGCGTCCCGCCTACGCTGGCTCGACGAGGCGGGACTCGATGAGGCAGTCCTGTTCCCCAATTTCGGGCTGCTCTGGGAACGCCGCCTGTCGCCATCGCTTCCGGCGTTGACCGCCAACATGACCGCATGGAACCGGTGGTGCGCGGTCGTGCGAGCCGAAGGTGCAGGGCGACTGCATCCGGTCGCGCATCTGACGTTGCGCGACCCGCACTGGCTCGAGGCCGAGCTGGATACGCTGGCGGGCGCGGGCATCGAGCTGGCGATGATCGCCGCCGGGCCAGTGGACGGCCGGGAACTGTCGCACCCTGAGCACGACCGGATCTGGTCCGCATTCGTCGACCATGCCGTCACGCCGTTGTTTCACGTCGCCGATCAGGTGCGGGTCTTCGACGATTGCTGGTATCCCGGCGATCAACGGGGCGACTTGGCCGCGGTCACCGAGGCGGTATTTCTGTGGGTGCCGCCGGCACTGGCGTTGTCCGATCTGATCCTGCACGGCGTCTTCGACCGTCATCCAGGTCTGCGGCTCGGCGTGGTCGAGCTGAGCTCCGCCTGGGTGCCGCAGTTCCTGATGATGTTGGACGGTGCGTCCGCCTTCACCACCCTGCTCAACGGCGAGCCGGTCGCGAAATTGTCACGGCGGCCGAGCGAGTACTTTCTCGACCATGTCCGGGTGTCCTCTTTCTCCTACGAGAACCCCAAGCAGCTGGCCACGATGAGCGGCGACGTGTTCATGTTCTGCAGCGACTATCCGCACTCCGAGGGAACCGCGACGCCGATGGACGATTATCGGCAAATCGGTTGCGAGGCAAAGCAAATGCCCGGTTTATTTCACGCAAACATCGACTCGTTGCTCAACCGATAGCCGGCCCGGTCTCCGAACTCCTCAGGCGACGGGCTCGGGCGTGCGCGCGCCGCCGCAAACCTGACTTGGCTGGGGCGACCGCGCTAAACCCCGCGCAGTTCGTGTGGTTTTCGCGTGTCGAGCATTTCTTCGCTGATGCGGGCGGCATATCCGCTGGTGCGGACGAGGCGGCCCGGATTTGTCGTAGGTGGCTGCAATGATGCGGTTATGTCGTCGAGCGCATCGTGTGGCACTGCGGGGTTGCGCCCTGATCAGCATCTTGAGGTGCTGTTTGAGGAGTTGGCGGAGTTGACGGGTCAGCGCAATGCGATTGATGGGCGCATTGTCGAGATCGTCGCCGAGGTGGATCGCCAGGAGTTGTGGGGGTCTACCGGTGCGCGGTCGGTGGCGGCGTTGGTGGCCTGGAAGACCGGGGTGTCACCGGGAAACGCTGCGACGATCGCGACCGTGGCGGGGCGGCTGGAGGCGTTCCCGCGCTGCGCGCAGGGCATGAAGGAGGGCCGGCTGTCGCTGGATCAGATCGGGGTGATCGCGCATGGGGCGGCCGAGGGATCTGATGAGCACTATGCCGAGCTGGCCCGGGTGGCCACGGTCAGCCA
>NZ_LZIJ01000030.1 GCF_001667115.1 Mycobacterium sp. 852002-51163_SCH5372311
CACCTCATGGGCTACACCTTCAAGGACTACGACAAGGCAAGCCGCTGGACGTGGAAATTCTTGCGGGACAGCACCGCTGAGCAAGTCCGCGCAATTGCCAACTACGCGCTGGAGGCCGACAACCGTCTGACAACCGGGACGATCTTGCAGCGGCTGTTTGACCCAACGCAGATAGCAAACGAGTGGTCGCACCCGGTGTATGGCCTGTACAACGGTGACACCATGGTTCCACCGGCCTATCTCGGCAAGCAGTTTGCGGCGGCACACCAGCACTACCTCGTTTCCGGTAGCGCCACCATTGATTCCGGAGACCTCGAAACTGCCGTTCGCCATGTGACCGAGCACGGTTTCGGCACCGAATCAAACTCACGGCTGTTGGCGCTGATGAACCCGGCACAGGCAGAAGTGGTGTCTACCTTCAAGGCTGGCGAAGAAAACGCCAGCGGCATTATTGCCAAACACGACTACATTCCCAGCGCTGGCGCACCGGCCTACTTGCAACCGGAAAATATTGTGGGTCAGGTTGCGCCGGAGTCCTACAACGGTCTGAAGGTGCAGGGTAGCTACGGCGAAACCTGGATTATCCAAAGCGATTTCATTCCGGAAGACTACTTGGCGGTTGTTGCCACCTATGGAGCTAACAGCCCTGACAACGCCATCGGGTTCAGACAGCACCCTCAGCGTCAGTACCAGGGTCTAAGAAATATCCCGGGTATCGGCCCATTTCCATTGCAGGATAGCTTTTTCCAGCGCAGCTTCGGTGTTGGCGTGCGCCGTCGCGGCCAGGCCTGCCTCACGCAGATCAAGGCCAGCGGTTCCTATGACGTGCCGGTGATCCCGAAGTGACGCCTCTAGATTGGCTGCAGGCCAATCTGACTGCAGTCGTGGTCGCGGTAGCTCAGGCCGGTGCCACCCTGGCCGGCTCAACTGCTGAAACCAATGTGTCTCAGTCCCATTACTACTCTTGGAGCCGGTTCACAAGATGAGTAGAAGCGGAGCCGACGCGTCCGGTCTCGGTGACCAGCTTGCGCGCAACCTCGCGTATCTGGAAAACGGCGATACCGGCGCTAGCGAGTTCAGTTGGGCCGATGGCCT
>NZ_LZIJ01000031.1 GCF_001667115.1 Mycobacterium sp. 852002-51163_SCH5372311
GTCCGCACCCGGTTGATGATCCGGTATTCAGTTGCGTGTGGAATGTACGCCGGTGCGTACATCCCACGGCCCAGCCGTCGTACCCGATGCCTGCCGATTTCCCAACGCAACGCGTCTGACACCGCCTTCGAAGGCCTGCCGCGGACGCAAAAGCCGTACCGGTCAAGCGCATCGATTAGTTCGACGATGGTCGCAGGCCCATTCTGCGACAGATACATCGTCAGCACGTAGCGCAGCTCGATTCCTTGAAGTTGCATGCGCGAATCGTTGCACGCCGGTACGACATTGGCTGGCTGAGCGTATGGCGTATCGCGTTCAGTGTGAAACTATGGCGTCCAGTGTGAAACCTGGGCGCTCATACGGCGAAAACCCCGCCCTCACGTCACACCGAAAGCCGTAGATTCACAACCGAATGCCGAAGACCGTCCGCCGTCAGCACCAACTGCGGACCACAGCGCAGTTGTCGCGCTGAGGTGGACAAACAGTTGTGTGCCCCTCTTCCAGATACGCGTGTGACAGATGTGACTCAGCCCGTAATCGAGAGCGCGATCCCGTCCAAAATGTCGTGTTCGCTCACCGTCAACTCGTCGATACCCGCCCGCTCATGCAGCTCACGCGCCAGCTCCTGCACCACGATCGCTCCCCCGCCGATCACGTCAGCCCGGCCCTCGTGCATCGGCGGCAGCGCGGCCCGCCGAGACCGCGTCATGCCAATCAGCCCGTCGCAGACAGCCAGCAGATCACCCATGGCGACCCGCGAAAGGTGAATGGCCGCAGCATCATACACACTCATATTGTGGGCCAGCGCCGACAATGTGGTCATCGTTCCGGCGAGCCCGACCCAGGTCCGGGCTCCTTCGACCGGCACCGCCCCCAGCGCGATTTCGAGCCGTTCCCGCACCATCCCGCGTGCCGCCTCGACTTCCTCCGGTGCCGGCGGGTCCGAGTGCAAACACCGCTCAGTAAGCCGCACACATCCGATGTCGGCCGAATAGCTTGCCACGACTTCGGATTCGCCGAGCACGATCTCGGTCGACCCCCCACCCAAGTCGACGACGACGAAAGGCGCACCGCCACTGTCCAATTCGTCGATCGCCCCGTGGAACGACAACGACGCTTCCTCATCGCCACTGATCACTTCGGCAACCGCGCCAGGGATCACCGCACCCAGCACGTCGGCGGTCATGGCGAAGAACTCGTCACGATTGCCCACGTCTCGCGCGGCCGACGTGGCGACCATCCGCACCTTTTCGACGCGGTGCGCCTTGAGCAGCGCCGCGTAGTCGGTCAGCGCCGCCCGGGTTCGGGCCAGCGCTTCCGGCGCAAACTGGCCCGTCGCGTCGACTCCCTGCCCTAGTCGCACGATTCGCGTCTCGCGATGCACGTCGCGCAAGCCTGCCAACCCGGCCTCCACATCGGCGATCAGCAAGCGAATTGAGTTGGTGCCGCAGTCAATTGCGGCAACCCGGCTCACGGCCAACGCAGCACCTCCGCCGTCCCCGGCTCGCCGGACAATAGTGAGAGCGCCTCGTCACCGAGCGGATTCATCCCCGGTCCCTTGGCCAGCGAATGCGCGATCAGCACGTGCAGGCACTTGACGCGGTCGGGCATGCCACCGGCGGAGTAGGTGGTGCCCAACGACTCGATCGCGTCCCGCTCGGCCAGATACGACTCGTGTGCACGCCGATATGCGGCGGCCAGTTCGGGGTCCTGATGCAGGCGCTCGGTCATCTCACGCATCAGTCCGGTGGTCTCCAGCCGGCTCGCGGCCGCGGTGAGCACTGGATGCGTCAGGTAGTACAACGTCGGAAATGGCGTGCCGTCAGGAAGTTTCGGAGCGGTCTTCACCACGCCGGGCTGACCGTCGGCGCAACGGTAGGAGATCTCGAGCACGCCGCGAGGCTCGCGACCGAGCTGACGCGCAACCGCCTCCAGGTCGGCGCGATCAACCACCGGGCGACGTGGGCTTGGGCAGTCCCGGTGGCCCAGGCTCTGTGGAGGGGGCCGGCGGACCGACGGTGGGTGGCAAGTGTGGCGCGTCGGCGATGGTATGCCACAGCGAGGTGTACCAGGGGTTGTTGCTGGCCGGCTTCGGTGTGTCAGGGCCCGGCTGCGGGGACACCGTCGCCGTCGCGGGTAGTTGCACCTGGAACGGGATATCCCCGGGCTTCACGAAACCGAGACGCTCGCGGGCCTGCGCCGCGATGTAGGCCGGGTCGGCGAGCTTGTCCTTGCGCTGCTGGAGCTCCCCGATCTGCTGGCGCAGTGCAGCTTCGGTCGCGGCCAACTGATTCATCTCCGTTTGCTGCTGAAAGTACGTGCGTACCGGGCCGGCGATGGTCAGCGTCAGCACGCACACGACGATGGCCAGGATCGCGGCCCGCCGCGCGGTGAAACCCAGCCGCTGCTCGGACCGCTGTTCCACCGATTCGGTAATCGACTGCTTGATGGGTTCGATGACCTGCTCGCGCAGGCTTCGCGTCGCGCCGGCGTGCGGAGCCTGGGCGGCTTTGGCGGGCTTGGCAGAGCGACGGGCCCGAGCCGAGTCACCGGCTTTCCCCGGACGCGAGGCCGGAGAGCGACGTTTCCCGTTGGCTGCCAAGCTAATTCAACCTATTTCGGGTCCAGGGCGAATCGCGGGAAGGCGAGATCACCGGCGTAGCGCGCGGCGTCACCGAGTGCCTCTTCGATCCGCAACAACTGGTTGTACTTTGCGACGCGCTCGCTGCGGGCCGGCGCACCGGTCTTGATCTGCCCGCTGCCGACCGCCACTGACAGGTCGGCGATCGTGGTGTCCTCCGTCTCGCCGCTGCGGTGACTCATCATCGTGCGATACCCGCTGTGGTGTGCCAAGGCGACCGCGTCCAGCGTCTCGGTCAAGGTGCCGATCTGATTCACCTTGACCAGCAATGCGTTAGCCACACCCTTTTCGATGCCGTCTTCGAGGCGTTCGGGATTGGTGACGAAGATGTCGTCGCCGACAATCTGCACCCGGTCGCCGATCGCCGCCGTCAGAGCGGCCCAGCCGTCCCAATCATCTTCGGAGAGTGGATCTTCGATGGACACCAATGGGTACTGGCCGAGCAGGCCGCCGTAGAACTCGGCCATCTGCTCGGCGGTGCGGGTCGCGCCCTCGAATTTGTAGCCGGTGCCTTCAGTGAAGAACTCGGTAGCCGCGGCGTCCAGGGCCAGCCCCACGTCGGTTCCCAGCTTGAAGCCGGCCGACTCGATGGCCCGGCCGATCAAATCCAAAGCAGCGGTGGTGCCCGCGACATCCGGCGCGAAGCCACCTTCGTCGCCCAGCCCGGTGGACAGCCCCTCCTTCTTGAGGACCGACTTGAGGGAGTGGTACACCTCGGCACCCCAGCGCAGCGCCTCCGCGAAGCTGGGCGCACCGATCGGGGCCACCATGAACTCCTGAATGTCGACGGCCGTGTCGGCATGGGCACCGCCGTTGAGGATGTTCATCATCGGCACCGGCAGAATGTGCGCGTTGGGGCCGCCGATGTAGCGGAACAGCGGCAGCTCGGCGGAATCCGCGGCAGCCTTGGCGACGGCCAGGGAGACCCCCAGAATCGCGTTGCCGCCCAACCGTGACTTGTCCGGGGTGCCGTCCAGGTCCACCAGCGCCTGGTCGACGAGGCGCTGGTCGTCGGCGTTGAGTCCGATGACCGCCGGGGCGATCTCATCGAGCACGGCCTGCACGGCTTTCTTCACGCCCTTGCCGCCGTAGCGATCGCCTCCGTCGCGCAATTCGACTGCCTCGTGCTCGCCGGTCGACGCACCGGACGGCACCGCTGCGCGGGCGAATGTTCCGTCGATCAGAGCGACCTCGACCTCGACCGTCGGGTTGCCACGGGAATCGAGGATCTCGCGGGCACCGACCTGCTCGATAATCGGCACTGGGTTCTCCTTTGCGCTCTCTGAAAGGTCCCGGCAGCCTTTAGCGTAAGGCCTGGGTCAGCGCCCTATCCTTCTACAGCGGGTGACCCGCCGCGTAGGCGGTCGCCCAGTCCCGCACCGCCCGCGCGTAAACGCCCGAGTTGTTGTATGCCCGCAGCGCGGTTATCCATCCTCGCGGTGTCGCGAGATCCTTTCCGCGCCAACACAAATAACCTGCGGCCGAGAGCGCGGCATCGTCGATGTTGTCCGCGCTGACCGCGCCGTCGTTGTTGGCATCGACGCCGTACAACCGCCAGGTCTCCGGAATGAACTGCATCGGACCCATCGCCCGCACCACCCCGCTGCCGTCCGATGGACCACTGTCGTCGACGATGCGCAGCGTGCCGCCGGTTCCGTCGAGGTGAACACCCCGGATCGGCGGAGTCACATCCCCGTTGGGAGCCACCGTCGCACCCCGGTAGGTGCCATGATGACTCTCTACTTGCCCAATACCGGCCAGCGTGGTCCACGCGATATGGCACTTGGGATTCTCGACTTCGGCGACCCGGGCGGCGTAGGCGTAGGCCTCGAGCGCGATCACCGGTATTTCCAGTGCCGGAGCGCGCTTCTCCGCCCAATCACGCAACTGATCCGCGGGCCGGCCACGGGCATAGGTATCCACCGGCGGCACTGGGTCACCCGACGGCGGCGGCACCCCGTCGGGGATGAAAAGGCTGAGCTGCCAGGTACAACTTGACGCCAAAAGCATGGCGGTCGCACCGATAACGGCGACCGCCCGCAACCAACGTCTCGGCGACACAGTGCTTACTTTGGCTTCCACGACTCCGCGTGCATTTCCTCTTATTTCCGGCTAGCCCATCAACATCGTCCCATGGGATCGCCGGCAACCCCGTTTCCACTGGCCGGGAAGGCCAACATTTCAGCGATTTTTCGATTAGCTGCAGATAATTCTGGCTAGCAAATCGGACCCGACGACTTCGACGCCCGGTAGTCATAGCAAACATTTAGCCGATCGCTGAAACGAAGTTGCGGGGAACCGGCCCGCCGCGACCATAAAACGTGCTACCGACGGCCTTTGCGCTTCTTCGAACCGCCGCTGGATGCCTTCGGCTTGTCGGCTTCGTCGCCTTCCTCGGCTTCGTCGGCTTCCTCGGTTTCGTCGGCTTCCTCGGTTTCGTCGGCTTCGTCGGCTTCGTCGGCTTCCGGCGCGACGACGGCCGGTGCAGCGGGCGGCCAGTAGGCGCGCCACTCGTCCTCGGTGACCGCGCCCAGCGGAGCCACATCGAACTCCTCGGCAACGTCGTCGCCACGACGTGCGGCGGCGATTGACCTCTCGACGCGGCGAACCGTGTCGGCGAACTCCAAAACGGCTGTGCGCAGCGAGTTTTCCGCATCGACATGGGTCGACAGCGAGATGGAGGTGATCTCGTCGGGGATCAGATCGGCAGGCAACCCGGCGTTGCCGACTCGCTCAATCACCTTTTGCGCCAACGCCAGCGCCGGCTGGCCGGTATGCACGTCGTCCATCACCGACTGCCGTGGCCTTTCGGCGGCCTTGCGCTCTTCCCACTGAGCCAACTGGGCTTCGAGCGAAATAGGTTTTCCGGCAAGCACTTCCGGCACCCGATTGCCGAGCTTCCGGATCAGGGCTGCGGCGACGTCGTCGATGGTGAAGGGCAGCTGCGGCGCATCCTCGGCGATACGCGCATGAAAGAGAACCTGCAGCAACACATCGCCCAGCTCCTCGCGCAGCTGATCCGCGTTGCCGCTGCGGACCGCGTCCAACAGCTCGTAGGTCTCTTCCAGCAGGTACCTGCGCAACGAGTCATGAGTCTGCTCACTTTCCCACGGCCCGGCGACGCGAAGCTTGTCCATCATCGCGACGGCGTCGACAAGCCGTTCGCCGCGCGGGGTCGCCGGCGCCGCAATCAGCCGGGCGCCGGCGGCCAGTCGCGCGGTGACGGCGGGGTGATTGGCATCGGACGACAACAACACCGGCGCTGGGGCTTCCGGATCTCCGGAGTGCACCGGGCGCGCGGCGGGCAGCGACCAGGGCACCGCGACGGGCATCTCCTCGGTGTACTGCACTTCGCCGCTGAGGAATTCGATGGCTTCGACGGGCACCAGCGACGGGCGGCGTGGGTCGCACAACACGACGATCATTTGCGCCGCTCCTCCCCGTCCTTTTCGTCGCTGCGCGCCATATCGTCGCCGGCGCGGATTATCACGCTTGGCGCTCCTCACTCGAAGTCGCTGCAGGGCCCGTTATACCAATTTCCTGCTGCGGTTTGCCCTCAAGGGCAGTTACCAAGTCGGCGACCATCTGGACCAATTCGACATCGCGGATGCGAGGCGCACCGACACCGCCGGCCCGCGGGATCGGGACCTGAACCGTCGACGTGGTGGCGCGGTAGCTCGCTGCCGGATGGATGCGCTTCAGCCGAACCTGGGCGGAATCCGGCAAAAGCATCGGCGACAACCGCACCGTCGCCGCCGACGGCGCCGAAACCTCGGTGATGCCGGCAGCACGGCACAGCAGCCGTAGCCGCGCCACCGCCACCAGTCGTCGAGCCGGTTCGGGCAGCGGCCCGTAGCGGTCGGTGAGCTCGTCTACGACGGCAGCGACGGCAGCGTCGTCACCTGCTGAGGCAAGGCGCCGGTAGCCCTCCAGTCGCAGCCGGTCGCTGGCGATGTAATCCGGCGGCAGGTGCGCATCGACCTGCCGGTCGATGCGCACGTCCTTGGGCTCCTCGGCCGTCGTCACCGTCTTGCCCTCGGCGGCCGCGCGGTAGGCCTCGACGGCCTCACCCACCAGCCGCACGTACAGATCGAACCCGACCCCCGCCACGTGCCCGGACTGTTCGACGCCGAGTACGTTTCCCGCGCCGCGGATTTCGAGGTCTTTCAAAGCGACCGCCATACCCGCGCCCAGCTCGTTGTTCTGCGCGATGGTCGCCAGCCGGTCGTAGGCCGTTTCGGTCAACGGGGCGTGCGGCGGGTAGAGGAAGTAGGCGTACCCGCGTTCGCGACTGCGCCCGACCCGGCCGCGCAGCTGATGCAGCTGGGACAGCCCGAACGTGTCGGCCCGCTCGACGATCAGCGTGTTGGCGTTGGAGATGTCCAGGCCGGTCTCCACGATCGTGGTGCACACCAGGATGTCGTATTCCCGGTTCCAGAACCCCTGCACGGTGCGTTCTAACAGCTCCTCCGGCATTTGGCCGTGCGCGACGACCACCCGCGCCTCAGGCACCAAATCGCGCACCCGGGCGGCGGTCTGGTCGATCGAGCTGACCCGGTTGTGCACGTAGAAAGCCTGCCCGTCCCGCAGCAGCTCGCGACGCAACGCGGCCGCGACCTGCTTGTCGTCGTGCGGGCCGACATACGTCAGCACCGGGTAGCGGTCCTCGGGCGGCGTCAGGATCGTCGACATCTCCCGGATGCCGGCCAGACTCATCTCCAAGGTGCGCGGGATCGGCGTGGCGCTCATGGTCAGCACGTCGACGTGGGTGCGCAACGACTTGATGTGCTCCTTGTGCTCGACGCCGAAACGCTGCTCCTCGTCCACCACGACCAGGCCCAGATCCTTCCAGCGGACCGCCGTCTGCAGCAGCCGATGGGTACCGATCACGACGTCCACCGATCCGTCGGCCATGCCGTCTAGCACCGCACGGGACTCCGTCGCATCGGTGAACCGGGACAGACCCTTGACGACCACCGGGAAGCCGGCCATCCGCTCGCGGAACGTCTCCAAGTGCTGATCGGCCAACAGCGTCGTGGGTACCAGCACGGCGACCTGCTTGCCGTCCTGGACCGCCTTGAACGCCGCCCGCACCGCGATCTCGGTCTTGCCGTAGCCGACGTCGCCGCAGATCACCCGGTCCATCGGCACCGGCTTCTCCATGTCGGCCTTGACCTCGGTGATGGCAGTGAGCTGGTCGATGGTCTCGGTGAAACCGAAGGCGTCCTCCATCTCGGCCTGCCACGGCGTGTCCGGGCCGAACGCGTGTCCGGGGCTGGCTTGCCGCTTGGCGTACAACGAGACCAGCTCGCCGGCGATCTCGCGGACCGCGGAGCGCGCCTTGGTCTTGGTGTTGGCCCAGTCGCTCCCGCCGAGCCGGCTCAGCGCCGGCGCCTGCCCGCCGACATAGCGGGACAGCTGATCCAGCGAATCCATCGGGACATAAAGCCGGTCGGCCTGGTGGCCGCGCTTGCTCGACGCGTACTCGAGCACCAGATATTCCCGACGCGCTCCGCTGACCGTGCGCTCGACCATCTCCACGAACCGCCCTATGCCGTGCTGGTCGTGCACCACCAGGTCGCCGGCCGTGAGCGCAAGCGGGTCGACGGTGTTGCGGCGCTTGGCCGCCAGTCGCTTGCCGTCGACATTCGTGGCCCGGCTGCCGGTCAGGTCGGTTTCGGTGATGATCACCAGGTTGGCGGTCGGTATCACCAGGCCGTCGTGCAGCGGGCCCTTGAGCACCCCGACTATCCCTTGTTTTGGCGAGGCGCCGCAGTCCAGCATGGCGGCGGGGGTGTCGGATTCGGCCAGCCGTTCCACGACCCGGTGTGCCGTCCCGGTCCCGGGCGCGACCACCGCGGCGTAGCCACCGGTCGAGACGTGCGCGCGCAGCATCGCGAAGATCGCATCGATGTCGTGCTGATGTCCGCGGGCGGACGGCGCCGTCCGGACGTCCAGCTCCATTGCCGACTCGGCGGAGAGCTGGCTCAAGGTCCACCACGGATGACCCGAACCGGCCGCGGCTGCGCGCAGCTCGTCCAGCTCGGCGAACCCGGATCCGCCCAGCTGACCGACGTCCAGCGGCGCTTTATCGTCTCGAGAGCCCATCGCCGCGACCGACCACGACGCCTCCAGGAACTCGCGGCCGGTCTTGATCAGGTCGGCTGCGCGGGTGCGCACCTTCTCCGGGTCGCACACCAGCACCGGTGTGGCGTCGGGTAGCTGATCGGTCAGCAGTGCATGGGCCCCGTCTTCCGCGGGCTGGAGCACCGAGAGGAGGGCTTCCATGCCGTCGACCGGGATGCCCTCGGCGAGCTTGGTCAGCATGTCGGTGAGCGTGCCGGTGATCGCGCCCTCGTCGGCGGGGTGCCGTTCGGCCAGCGCGGCGGCGCGGGCCCGGACATCGTCGGTCAGCAGCAGTTCCCGGCAGGCGACGGCGACGAGGGTTTCGACCGCGATCTCGGGGATGGAGCGCTGGTCCGCGACCGAGAACATCCGCATTTCGCTGACCTCGTCGCCCCAGAACTCGACGCGGACCGGGTGTTCGGCGGTCGGGGGGAACACGTCGAGGATCCCGCCGCGGACCGCGAACTCGCCGCGCCGGCCCACCATGTCGACCCGGGTGTAGGCCAGGTCGACCAGCCGGGCGATCACGTCTTCGAACTCGATCTCCTCACCGACGGACAAGCTGACCGGTTCGACCAGGCCCAGTTGCGGGGTCATCGGCTGCAGCAGCGAGCGCACCGGCGTGACCACCACACGCAGGGGCGGGCCCAGCCGGGCGTCATCGGGGTGGGCCAGCCGCCGCAGCACCAACAACCGGGTGCCGACGGTGTCGACGCCGGGCGATAGCCGTTCGTGCGGCAGCGTCTCCCAGGACGGGAACACCGCCACCGCCTCGCTGAACACGCCGCGCAGTTCGGCGTTCAGGTCGTCGGCTTCCCGGCCGGTCGCGGTCACTACCAGCAACGGGCCTTGCCGAGCCAGTGCGCAGGCCACGAACAGGCGTGCGCTGGCCGGTCCGACCAGCGTCAATTCGTCGGGTCGATCGGAGGCGCGCGCGATCAGCTGCTGGAATGTCGGCGCTGTCAACGCCAATTCGACGAGCCCCGCGATCGGGGTATCTGGGCTGCCAGGCCCCGGTGCGGTCATGATGCATCCCATTCTAGGGGCGGCAAAAATCGTCAATATTGGGCCGGGCGGCGTCAAGGAAGCGTAAGGAAATCGGCTTGAAGGCTCGCTCGGGCGCACGTTGAATGCATGACATTGCTGGACATGCTGCCTTCCATCGGCAAGGCCGCTCCGCGGCGGTTCGATCCGGCGATCTGGCCGACGACTACCTCTTCCGACGAAGACTTCCGGTATCGCGCGCGCCGCTATCGCAAAAGCCTGCGGGACGTAGAGGTGGTCTATGCCGGCAAGTCGCTGCTGACAACCGCGGTGGCGCGCTGGGCGCACGAGGAGGGGCTCGGTATCGATGTCTGCTCGCCTGGTGAACTGGCTGTCGCCCTGGCCGGCGGTGTGGATCCGGCCCGCATCATCATGCATGGCAACGCAAAGTCGCCCGAGGATTTGCCCGACGCGGTGGCCGTCGGGGTCGGGCGCATTGTCGTCGACTCGGACATCGAGATCGCCTACCTCGCCAGCCTGGCAAAGCGGCGCCAGCGGGTGCTCGTGCGGGTGACGCCCGATGTCGACATCCAAGGAAACCGCGCGGTCACCACCGGGATCAGCGCCCAGAAGTTCGGGTTCACGTTGGACGGCGACCGGGCCGCCGAGGCGGTCGAACACGTACTTGCGCACCCCACCCTCGACTTGATCGGGCTGCATTGCCACATCGGCTCGCAGGTCACCGATCCGGCACTGTACGGCGAAACGATTCACCGGATGATCGCCGCGATGGCCGACATCCGCGCCAGGCACGGCGTCATCCTGACCGAACTGAACATCGGTCTCGGTGGCGATCGCGAGCGCGGCGACGCCGGGCGAAGCGGGTCGCCACCAATCGGTCTCGGTGGCGATCGCGAGCGCGGCGACGCCGGGCGAAGCGGGTCGCCACCAATCGGTCTCGGTGGCGATTGCGAGCGCGGCGGAGCGGAGCTCAGCCTCGATCAGCTGGCCGCGGTAATCGAGGACGCCCTCGACGAGGGCTGCGCCGCCGAGCACTTCCCCCGTCCGGCCGTCGTGGTCGAACCCGGCCTATCAGCTACTCGTCCTGCAGCTGCGGATCGGCTTCGAGGTGCGTCAGGCCGTTCCACATCAGGTTGACCAGGTGCGCGGCGACAACTTCTTTTTTGGGCTCCCGTGTGTCGAGCCACCATTGCGCCGTCATAGACACCGAGCCGACTAGTGCCTGGGCATACAGCGGGGCCAGGTCGGGGTCGAGCCCGCGGCGGGCGAAGTCGCCGGCCAGGATGGAGCTGACCTGGCTGACGGCATCGTTGAGCAGGCTGGAGTAGGTGCCCGAGCTGATCGAGGCCGGCGAGTCGCGGATCATGATGCGGAAGCCGTCGGTGCGCTCCTCGACATAGGTGAGCAGTGCCAGCGCGACCCGCTCGACGCGAACCCGGGAGCGGTTGTTGGTCAGCGACGAAGTGATGCCGTCCAGCAGCGCCGACATCTCCCGGTCGACGACCACCGCATACAGGCCCTCTTTGCCGCCGAAGTGCTCGTAGACGACGGGTTTGGACACGTTGGCCCGCTGCGCGATCTCCTCGATCGAGGTCCCGTCATAGCCCCGTTCGGCGAACAAGGAGCGCGCGATGCCGATTAGCTGGAGGCGGCGTTCGTTGCCCGTCATCCGTGCGCGGGGGGCCCGCACTTCCTTGCCCGGTGCTGCCACGTCAACAAGGGTATCGGTTTGTGCGCTGCGCATTCGCCCGTTCACTGACCGCGTTGAGTCTGCGCCTACGGCGAGCCCCACTCGACATTCCACGCCATAGCCGCAGGCTCAACGCCGACATTTCACACTCGACTAAAGTCTTGGGGGCGCGGGCCGCCCGCCGTTGTTAAGCAATCCGTCGTGGTGTAATCGGCAGCACCTCTGATTTTGGTTCAGATAGTTCAGGTTCGAGTCCTGGCGACGGAGCCACATATCGACCAGTTCTTTGCCGCGAGCGGGCATGGAATGCCACGCTTAACGGCGTGTCGGCGTACAACCGCGCACGCTCGCGACCGAAGGAGACTTGATGACCTTTCGTGGTGACACCGCGGTCGTCGTCCTGGCGGCCGGGCCCGGCACACGCATGCGATCGGACACCCCGAAGGTGCTGCACACCCTGGGCGGACGCAGCATGCTGTCGCATTCGCTGCACACCATGACGAAGCTGGCACCCCAGCATCTGGTGGTGGTGCTCGGCCATGACCACCAACGGATTTCCCCTCTGGTCGCGGAGCTGGCCGATACCCTCGGACGCAGCATCGAGGTCGCGCTGCAGGATCAGCCGCTGGGCACCGGGCATGCCGTCCTGTGCGGCCTGTCGGCGCTGCCCGCTGACTATGCCGGAATCGTCGTCGTCGTCGCGGGCGACACCCCGCTGCTGGACGCCGATACGCTGGCCGATCTGATCGCCACCCACGGTGCGACCCACCCCGAAGGCAAAGCTGCCGTCACGGTGCTGACCACGACGCTGGACGATCCACACGGCTACGGCCGCATCCTGCGCACTCAGGACGACGAGGTCATGGCGATCGTCGAGCAAACCGACGCCACGGCATCGCAACGCGGCATCCGCGAGGTGAACACCGGGGTCTACGCCTTCGACATCGGCGCGCTGCGCTCCGCGCTGAGCCGACTGAGCTCCGACAACGCCCAGCAGGAGCTTTATCTGACCGACGTCATCGCCATCCTGCGCCGCGACGGGCAGACCGTCAGCGCCCGGCACATCGACGACAGCGCACTGGTAGCCGGCGTCAACAACCGGGTTCAGCTGGCCGAGCTGGGCGCCGAGCTCAATCGCCGGATCGTGGCCGCCCACCAACTGGCCGGGGTCACCGTCGTCGATCCCGCCACCACCTGGATCGACGTCGACGTGACGATCGGCCGCGACACGACCATCTACCCCGGAACTCAGCTGCTCGGCCGCACCCGGATCGGTGGTGGCTGCGTCGTCGGGCCGGACACCACCCTGACCGACGTCAGCGTCGGTGACCGCGCAACAGTCTGCCGGACCCACGGAAGCGAGTCGTCTATCGGCGACGGCGCGACCGTCGGGCCGTTCACCTACCTGCGGCCCGGGACCGTATTGGGGGCCGACGGGAAGCTCGGCGCGTTCGTCGAGACCAAGAACTCCACCATCGGCGCCGGCACCAAGGTGCCGCATTTGACCTATGTCGGGGACGCCGACATCGGCGAGCACAGCAATATCGGCGCGTCCAGCGTGTTCGTCAACTACGACGGCACCACCAAGCGGCGGACTACCATCGGCTCGCACGTGCGCACCGGCTCGGACACCATGTTCGTGGCGCCGGTGACCGTCGGCGACGGCGCCTACACCGGGGCCGGCACGGTGGTCCGCGAGGACGTCCCGCCGGGAGCGCTGGCGGTGTCGGCGGGCCCGCAACGCAACATCGAGAACTGGGTCCAGCGCAAGCGCCCGGGGACTGCGGCCGCAGAAGCGGCCGAGGCCGCTAGGCGCGCTGCTCAGGCGGCCGAATCCGAACAGAAACCGTGAGTTCGTTTCCCGGCTACCCGCCAATTTGCCGGTACTCTTCGCTACGTACGATGAGTAGTCCGTTTTGATCTCGATCGATCCCGAACGCGCGAGGGCAGCACGTTGAGCCACGACTGGACCGATAATCGCAAAAATCTGATGCTGTTCAGCGGCCGCGCGCATCCAGAGCTGGCCGAGCAGGTGGCGAAAGAGCTCGACGTCCACGTCACCGCACAAACGGCGCGCGAGTTCGCCAACGGCGAGATCTTCGTGCGGTTCCACGAGTCGGTGCGCGGCTGCGACGCGTTCGTGCTGCAGTCCAATCCAGCCCCGGTCAACCGGTGGCTGATGGAACAGCTGATCATGATCGACGCGCTGAAGCGGGGCAGCGCCAAGCGGATCACCGCGGTCCTGCCGTTTTACCCCTACGCCCGCCAAGACAAGAAGCACCGCGGTCGCGAACCCATCTCGGCGCGACTGGTCGCCGACCTGCTCAAGACCGCCGGCGCCGACCGGATCGTGACGGTCGACCTGCACACCGACCAGATCCAGGGCTTCTTCGACGGACCCGTCGACCACATGCGCGGACAGAACCTGCTGACCGGCTACATCAGGGACAACTACCCGGACGGCAACATGGTCGTGGTCTCCCCCGATTCCGGCCGGGTGCGCATTGCCGAGAAGTGGGCCGACGCGTTGGGCGGCGTTCCGCTGGCCTTCATTCACAAGACCCGCGACCCGCGGGTGCCCAACCAGGTGGTGTCCAACCGCGTGGTCGGTGAGGTCGCCGGCCGCACCTGTGTGCTGATCGACGACATGATCGACACCGGCGGCACCATTGCCGGCGCGGTAAAGCTTCTGCATGACGACGGCGCCGGCGACGTGATCATTGCGGCCACCCACGGCGTCCTGTCCGACCCGGCCGCCGAACGTTTGGCCGGGTGCGGAGCGCGCGAGGTGATCGTGACGAACACGTTGCCGATCGGCGAGGAGAAGCGTTTCCCGCAGCTGACGGTCTTGTCCATCGCGCCGCTGCTGGCCAGCACCATTCGCGCTGTTTTCGAAAATGGCTCAGTCACAGGGCTTTTCGACGGAGACGCCTAGATGGGTTCTGGTTCGGGCGACACTGTCATCTACCACAACCCCAAGTGCAGCACCTCGCGTAAGACGCTGGACTTGTTGCGGGACAACGGTATCGAGCCGCAGATCGTCCAGTATCTGAAGACGCCGCCGTCGCGGGCAGAGCTGGTACGCATGATCCGCGACGCCGGGATCGACGTGCGCACGGCGGTACGCAAGCGTGAACCCTTGTACGCGGAACTCGGCCTCGCCGATGCGGGCGACGACGAATTGCTCGACGCGATGGCCGAGCATCCGATTTTGATCGAACGACCGTTTGTCGTCACGCCGAAGGGCACTCGGCTGGCACGGCCTGTCGACGCTGTCCGCGAGATTCTGTGAAGCGCTGTGTGGCTGCGGTCACGATGGCCGCGTTGGGCGCGGTCGCCTGCGGGCCGAAATCGCCTGACTTCCAATCGGTCTTGTCCACGACAAGCAGCGCAGCAGCGACGACAACCACCACCACCGGCAAGCCCGCCCCCCTCTCGGAATACCTGGAGAGCATCGGCGTCAACGGCGAGCCGGTGCCACCGGGTGACGTTCCCGATCTCACCGTGTCCATTCCCACGCCGCCGGGGTGGGGGCCGCACGGTGATCCGAAGGCGCACCCGAACGCGGTGATGCTCGCCAAGGGCGACAACTTCCCGGCGGCCCTGCTGGTCGTGTTCAAGCTGCGCGGAAGCTTCGATCCCGCCGAAGCGATCAAACACGCCAATGCCGATATGCCCGAAGGCTTTCACCAACTGAATGCCTCTATGGCGCCGTTCAACGGCTTTCCGTCGTCGATGGTCGAGGGCAGCTACGACGCACGAAGCGGGCGCATGCACAGCTGGAACCGGATCGTGTTGCCGACGGGCTCGACGAACCAGCGATACATGGTCCAGCTGACCATCACCAGCATGGCCGGCGAAGCGGTCAAGCAGAGTGACGACATCGAGGCGATCATTCGGGGATTCGTCGTCGCGAAGAAATAGCGTCCACCGCGAAAGTGCAACTAGCTACGCGTTTCTCGAGTAAGGCCGTCGGTAGTTGCACTCTCGCGACCGCGCTAACTAGTGGCGGGTTGCTTCCTGGACGAGCTGCACGCGAGACGTCAGGCCGAGCTTGGCGTATACATGCGTCAGATGGGTTTGCACGGTACGCGGGGAGACGAACAGCCGCGCGCCGATCTCCTTGTTGCCCAGACCCTCCCGGACCAGACGCACGACGTCCCGCTCCATGGGCGTCAGCGAGCGCCAGCCGGTGGTCGGGCGTTTGCGTTCGCCACGACCGCGCTGGGCGTAAGCAATTGCCTCCTCGGTCGACAACGCGGCACCTTCGGCCCGGGCAGCGTCAAAGTCGTTGTGTCCCAATGCCGCTTGGACTGCTGCCACGGCGGCGTCATAGCCTGCTTGATACATCGGGTAGCGCGGGTGCCTCATGCGTTGCCGTACAGCCTCCGCCGCTCCCAACAGACGCGCCGCGTACGCGTAGTTGCCATCGTCGGCCGCAAGGCGGGCAAGGCATTCCAGAGTGTCGTCCACCCGCAGGTATCCCCGAGTCTGTGCGGCGATGGTGAGCGCGTCATGGGCGTCGCGCTCAGCTTGCTCCGGCTCACCCTGCCCGATCGCAACATATGCCCGCACTATCAGCGTGAACGCTCGGGGCCATCCGGCTAGCGCTTCGACGGTTTCGTCAGCCCAACGTCGGGCGGTCACCAGGTCCCCGCACGCCAAGGCGGCCTCGGCCGTAGGGGTCAAGGTTCTAGTGAACCTTTCGCGCAGCTGATTGGTGTGCTGCCAGGCGGTTTCGGCTGCCGTAAATGCTGCCGCTGCGTCGCCGTCGGCAAGAGCAGCCGCAGCGAACACCGCATACACCCCGTCTTCCATGACGCCGCCGATCGCCTCGGCGGCGGCCAGGACGGATTGCGCCTCGGTGCGCGCGCCTGACACCTCACCCTGGTGTGCGAGCCCGGCGCCATGACATAGCCGAGCGAAGATCGCCGTGGTCAGATCTCCATCCATGTCGGCATCGTCAGCCACGGCCCGGACGGTTTCGCTTGCCTGCGTGAGGTTTCCCTGCAACATCAGCGCTAAGCCGAGCCACAATCGGTTGTTCCGTGAATAGAATCGGTCGCCGAGCGCGTCGGCGAGGTCACGCCCCTGTTCTGCGGCCGGGAGCGCTGCGGTCGGGTCACCGGCTATGACGCTGGCGGTCGCGTAATAGCTGCAGACCAGACAGAGGCTCCACTGATCACCCGCTGCGCGGGCGAGGTCAATCGCCTCCGCGAAGTAAGAGTGGGACCCTTCGGCGGTGCTGGCGGCGCGCACCCCGCAGGCGATGAGGGCGCGCGCGATCAACGCCGGGTCGTCGAGCTGACGAGCGAGGGCCAGCGCCCTTTGTGGGCGATCCGGGGGTGTTAACGCACCGACCTGCGCAGCGATGATGGCTTCGTGGGCCGCCGCGCTCGCCCACACCGCCGGTTCGATGTCCGCGTTGGCCTCGTCGCTCAAGATGGCGTCTATTCCAGCCAGCGCTTCCTGCGCACGCCCGCCCCGTAACCACAACGGCCGCAACGACAATATGAGCCGCAGGGCCGTCTCGGGCTCGGAGTTCTCCCGGCTCCACGCGAACGCGGCTCGCAGGTTGTCGATTTCGGTTTGAGCCCAGCGCAACAACTGCTCATCGTGGGCGTGGCCAAGTGCTTCACGCTCCGCCGCCGTAGTCGCGTAGTAGTCGCGATGGCGCGTTCGGATCTCGACGGCCTCGCCGGACTCACCCAGTTTTTCTTGCGCGTATTGACGGATGGTTTCCAGCAATCGATAGCGCATTCCCGCACCTGTGTCGATGCTGGTTTCGGAGGCAACGACGAGGGATTTGTCGACCAATAGGGTCAGCAAATCCAGGAGTTGGTAGGTCTCCGCTGTGCTGGTGGCGCCGACGGCCTGGGCGGCATCGAGGTCGAACCCGCCCATGAATACCGCAAGCCGCCGGAACAAGACCCGCTCCGGTTCGGTCAGTAGTGCATGCGACCAGTCCACCGAAGCGCGCAGGGTCTGCTGACGCCGCACCGCCGTGCGCGCACCGCCGGTCAGCAACCGGAACCGGTCATGCAGGCTGTCCACGATCTGCTTGAGCGACAATGCCCGAATACGCGCTGCGGCAAGCTCAATCGCCAAGGGCATACCATCCAGGCGTGTGCAGATCTCTTTGACGAGATTCGTATTCTCTTCGCTCACAATGAATTCGGGTCGCGCATGGCGAGCACGGTCGCTGAACAACTCGACGGCCTCGTCGGCAAGGGACAACGACGGCACCAGCCAGGCCAGCTCGCCCGGTACCCCCAGCGGCTCCCGGCTGGTGGCGAGCACCGTCAAACGCGGGCACGCACCCAGCAGTTCGACGATCATGGTCCCGCACGCATCGAGCAGATGCTCGCAGTTGTCCAGCAGCAACAACATCGTCTTCTCGCCGAAGAACCGCACCAGCGTGTCCATGGTCGAGCGCCCCGGCTGGTCCGGCAGACCGAGCGTGCGAGCGGTCGTAACGGGAACCACCGCCGCATTGGTGATCGGCGCCAGGGCGACATACCAGATGCCGTCAGAGAACTCGGCATTCAACTGAGCGGCCACTTCGACGGCAAGGCGCGTCTTGCCAGTACCGCCGGCACCGGTCAACGTCACCAGCCGATTACCCGCGACCAGCTCACGCAACTCCGTCATCTGCCCCTGGCGCCCAATGAAACTCGTCAACTGAACCGGAAGATTGTGCGACGCAACGACACTACGCACCCGCAACGGCGGAAACTCATTACGCAAATCCGGATGACACAACTGCACCACGCGCTCCGGACGCGGCACCCCCCGCAGCGGATAACTGCCCAACTCCGTCAACCACACATCCTCAGGCAACCGATCCACCACCAACGATTCCGTCACGCCCGACAGCACGGTTTGGCCGCCATGCGCCAGATCGCGCAATCGTGCCGTGCGGTTGATCGTCGGACCGACGTAGTTGCCCTCGTCGCGCAACTGAATCTCACCGGTATGCATACCGATGCGCACCCTCAGCAGGGCCAGCGGCGCCCGCTGCAACGCCAAGGCACACGCCACCGCATCGGACGCCCGCGCGAACGCCGCCACGAAGCTATCGCCCTCACCCTGCTCCACCGGACGCACCCCGCCATACGCCGCGACGGTCTCATCCACCGTGCGGTTCAGTACCGCCAGCGCCGCTGTCATCTGCTCGGGCTGAGACTCCCACAACCGCGTCGACCCCTCGACATCAGCGAGCAGCAACGTCACCGTCCCAGTCGGCAACAACTCGCTCACACCCAACTCACTCCAGGTCAGCGTCGGCATCTCCACGTGTTGGCTCATGGTAGCCAGCATCGCCGTCGCAACCTATGCAAAACATCCGCCAGAGCGCGCAGATACCTCCGCCGGCCCGCGTAGGGTGCCACGATATCCAGGTGACCGATGGTCGACCGATTGAAGAGTTGCTGGATCGTGCGGTCGCTGCGATCAACCGCGGTGACCGCGCCGCCGCGACCGCCCTGGCCGCTCAGGTGCTGGCTGCTGACAGCGCCAACGCCGAGGCCGAAGACCTATTGGCCGTGCCAGGCAATCCCGGTGAGATCCGCCGATTGACCATTTTCTTTGCCGACCTGGTGGATTCGACGGTGTTGTCGACTCGGGTCGAGCCCGAGACCTATCGCCTGCTGGTGGGTCGCTATCGCGAGCAGGTACTGCGTGCCGTTAATCGCTACGAGGGTCACGTCGGCTCCACCAAAGGCGACGGATTGCTCGCGGTGTTCGGCCATCCGATCGCCCACGAGGATGATGTGCGCCGCGCGATACAGGCGGGCCTCGAAATCACCCGCGAAGTAGCCAAACTCAGTGAACAGGCCCGCCGCCGCTTCGGAATCGAAATCAACGTCAGGATCGGGGTGCATCGCGGCCTGGTGTATCTGGATACCGTCCAGGACGACGTTTACGGGCTGGCCGCCAACCTGGCGGCGCGCGTCTGCGGTCTGGCTCCACCGGGCGCGGTCGTGGTTTCTGACGCCGTCGAGACGTTGGTACGCAACAACTTCGAGTTGGAGGCTCGGCCGGCAGCGCTGGTCAAGGGCGTCGAGGATCCGATCACGCACTTCCGCGTGTTGGCCGAGCGTGCGCCGGTGCAGAATCCGGGTCACGGTCCACTGGTCGGGCGTGACGCCGAATTGACGCACCTGCAACAGTCTTGGGAGCAGGCGAAAGCCGGAACATTGGGCATTCCGGGGTTGGTGTTCCGGGGCGAGCCTGGGATAGGGAAGTCCCGGCTGGTGGCGGCTGCCGTCGAATTGGCCGACGAGGCCGTGGTCCTGGAATTGGCCGGGTCGCCGTTTCACACCGACGCCGGCCTGTACCCGGTACGCACGTTGTTGGAGTATCGCTGCGGCATCGCCCGCAATACCGACCACGCTCAACGACTGCGGTTGCTGGACAACGAAGTTCGTGCCCGCGGCCTGGATCCGCAGAGCACAGTGCCACTGTTGGCGCCAGTGCTGGGCATCGACACCGGCTACCAGCAGGTGGCTGCGGAGGGCCGCAAACTGTACGAGTCGATCGCACAGGCGGTGCAAACTTATCTGCTGACATGTGTCGGCCACGGGCCCGGACTGGTAGTGGCTGAGGATGTGCACTGGTTCGATCCGTCGACGCGCGAGGTGCTGACCGCGCTGCTCGGCGCGGCCCAGGGTCGGCTGCTCGTGGTGATCACCGGGCGCCCCGGGAATTGGCTGCCCGCCGGGTGGCCGCACCAGCTGTTCGATCTGACGCCATTGACCGACGAGCAGGCCGACATGTTGATCACCGCGCTGGACCCCAACCTCACCGCAGATGAACGGACGGCGGTGGCCCAACGGTGCGACGGGGTGCCCTTCTATATCGAGCAGGTCGTCAACGGCGTTGGCCAGACGGGGGTGCCGGAAACGTTGTACGAGCCGTTGTTCGCCCGGCTTCGCGCCAGCCCCAGAGTGGTTCCCGTGCTGGAGGCGGCGGCCGCCATTGGCCGCCACGTCGACCGGGGTCTGTTGTGCTCGGTGGTCAAACTTGCAGACGACGAGGTTGACGACGTCATCGGCGAGCTTGAAGACGCTTCGGTACTCGAGTGGTGGGGTGCCGATACGTGGCGGTTCCGCCATGAACTGCTCCGCGAGGTCGCCGCCGAATTGGCGCCTCCCAGTGTGCGCCGATCGCTGCATGCCAGGGTGGCCGACGCGCTGTCTGAAAGCGCGGACCCGGATTGGCAGCTGATCGCCGGGCACAACGAGAGCGCCGAACGGTTCTTCGAGGCCGCCGCGGCCTTGCAGGACGCAGCGGCGGATGCGCGGCTTCGCGGCGCGCTTGCGGAGGCCCGTACCTACCTGACCCGGGCCATCGAGCAGCTCGACCGAGCCACGCCGGGCCCTGACCGCGACAGTCTCGAAATGGGACTACGCCTGGAAAGCGGACGCCTCGCCGGTGCCACCGAAGGCTATCAAAGTCGCTCTGCCGCAGTGGATTACGAGAGATGCCTACAGCTGGCCGGCACTGACCTGCGGGACGAGGAACTTTTCGCCACATTGGCCGCGCTGGCTGGCTACTACGTCACGCGCGCCGACCTCGACCAGGTGGAACAGGTGCTCGAGTCGCTGCGCGCCGGCGTCGAGCACGGCCGCGACTGGTTCGCTCCGGTGATCGAGGCCTACCGCGGGCTGGTGATGCTGCTGCGCGGCGAATACGACTCCGCTACCAGCCTTCTCCAACGGGCCATCGCCGGCTTGGCCGACATGGACCAGAACAGCGTCTATCTGCACGAGCCAGGCTGGTATGTGGCCAACGAACCGCTGACGTATGCCCACACGCATCTGGCGTTTGCCCGCTTCATGGGTGGTGATTTGATCGGCGCCGAAAGCGAGCTGGCCCGGGCCCTGTGTCGAAGCGAGCAGCTCGGATTCCCGTCTGGCCCATACACCGTCTGCTACGCGCAGTTGATCGAGATCGCGATGCGATTCGAAGCCGGCCAGGTCGAGACCGTCGCAAGTCTGGCTGCCGAGCTGACTGCTCGCGGTGAGCGGCACGGCTTCGAGGTGTGGCAGCTGGTGGGTGTCACCTGTCAGACCGCAGCTCGCGGCCTGGCGGCGCTCGACGCCGGCGATCAGGCCGGTCTGCACAGTCACATCGCGACCCTGACGTCACTGCTCGACTCCTTCCGAACGTTCGAGGCGCATTTGTTCGTCACCGGGTACGACGTCATCCTGGGGCGGCTGTTGATCGGCGCCGGCCAACCCGCGGCGGCACGCGAGCGCCTTGAGTTGGGACTGTCGTTGGCTCGGCGCACCGGGATGTGCTGCTATGACGCCGAGTTGCTGCGACTACGCGCGCAAACCCGGGACGACGAGGCCGCCCGCCGCGCTGACATCGGCGCCGCGCTCGAACTGGCCCGCCGCCAAGGCGCGCGATTGTTCGAGTTGCGGTCCGCGCTGGATGATTACGAGCTTCGCGGTGAGGAGGCAACTTCCGCCGTCGCCAACGCCTTGGCGCGCATACCTCGTGACTTTTCATGGCCGGAACTTGCTCGGGCGCCAGTAGTTTGAGCGGGGCGCGCAACCAAGTCTCACCGGTATGCGCACCCTCAGCGGCGCCAGCGCCGGCATCTCCGCGTGCTGGCTCACGGTAGCCAACGTCGCTGCCCCAACCTCTGCAGAACGGGCCGGTAGAGCGCGCACCGTGCCGCTCGTGGCTTGCGGAATTACGACCCCACACCGCGCAGATCTACGCGCTGGCGCCGATGGTCTTGCCTGCCAACCGCCGGATAGTCGACGCCATGACGATCCAAACCGCACTCGAGTCCCCAAGCGTTTTCGATGCTGGCCTGCCCGGTATTGCCTACGACCACCTCACTGATCCGGCCGAAGCGCACCGCGTCCTCGCTGGCGCCCGCAAGCAGGCCCCGATCGCCATCGGCCCGTACGGCCCGGAAATGTTGAGCTACGAGCTGGTCCGCACTGTGTTGCGGGACAACCGATTCGTCACCGCCCACGGACTGGGGCTGCCCGCGCGAGGAATCACGTCAGGTCCACTGTGGGACAGGGCAATCAGCAACATCCTGGGCATCGACGGCGTCGAGCATCATCGACTGCGCCGGCTCGTGTCGAAGGCCTTCTCACCACGGGCCGCCGAACGGCTGCGCACGTTGACCGTCGACGTCATCAACGGGCTGGTCGAACCTTTCACCAGCGCCGGGCACTGCGACATCGTCGCCGATATCGCAAAAAGCTATCCGACACAGATCATCTGCGCGCTGCTCGGCGCGCCGGCCGAGGATTGGCAGCTGTTCTCCGACTGGACCGACGACATCAAGAAGTTCTTCGAGGCCGGCGTCGCCGACGACGCCCCGCTTATCGAAAAGGCGTGGAACGAACTGGACGCCTACCTCGAGGAGTTGATCACCCGTCGGCGCGCCTCGCTGACCGACGACCTGATCTCCGATCTCATCCGTGCCGAAGAAGACGGCGACCGACTCACCCACGACGAACTGCTCATGCTCTGCGCCACGCTGCTCGGCGCCGGCACCGATACCACTCGCCACCAGCTCGCCGCGGCGGTGCAAACCCTCTGCGCGCATCCCACCCAGTGGGCCATGGTCGGCCGCCATCCGGAGTTGGCACCGCAAGCAATTCAGGAGTTGATGCGTTACAGCCCGATCATTTTCGGTGCTATCCGGCAAGCCGCCGAGGACGTCGAGCTGGCAGGGGTCCGTATTCCGGCCGGCACCCTGGTGATCGCCAACACCGCCTCGGCCAACCGCGACCCCGAGGCCTATGACGACCCGGAACGGGTTGACATCACCCGGGCAAACCCAGCTGCCATCCTCAACTTCGGCGGCGGCATGCACTACTGTCTCGGCGCTCACCTCGCACGGCTGGAACTGACCGAAGCTCTTCGGATCATCACCGCACGGATGCCGAACGCCCGCCTGGCCGGCCCGGTCCCGTGGAGAGCCATCAGCGGGATCACCGGACCCCTGGCGGTGCCTCTGGAGTTCGACACCATTTAGGCTTCCCAGCCATGGCCGACTGGACCGCCGCCGACCTGCCGTCATTCGCCGGGCGCACCGTCATCATCACCGGCGCCAACAGCGGGCTGGGGGCGGTGACGGCCCGAGAGCTGGCGCGCGTGGAAGCAAAGATCGTGATGGCCGTCCGCAACACGGACAAAGGCGATGCCGCCGCGCGACAAATTCCCGGCCAAGTCGAGGTGCGCCAACTCGACCTGCAGGATCTGTCGTCGGTGCGGCAGTTCGCCGACGGGGTGGACAAGGCCGACATCCTGATCAACAACGCCGGCATCATGGCCGCACCGCATGCCGTCACCGCGGACGGCTTCGAGAGCCAGATCGGCACCAACCACCTCGGTCATTTCGCGCTGACCAACTTGCTGCTGCCCAAGCTGTCCGATCGGGTGGTGACGGTGTCGTCGATGGCGCACTGGCTTGGCCGCATCCGCCTCGACGACCTCCACTGGCAGAACCGCCGGTATTCGGCCTGGCTGGCCTACTGCCAGTCGAAGCTCGCCAACCTGCTGTTCACCAGTGAGCTGCAGCGCCGCCTCGAGGCTGCCGGTTCGCCGCTGCGTGCGCTGGCAGCCCACCCTGGCTATTCGCACACCAACCTGCAGGGCGCCTCGGGCCGCAAGTTGAGCGATACGGTCGTCTCGGCGGCGACTCGGGTTGTGGCCACCGACGCAAATTTCGGCGCTCGGCAAACGTTGTATGCGGCGTCGCAGGACTTGCCGGGTGACACGTACGTCGGGCCCCGGTTTGGCTACGTCGGGCGCACGCAACCCGTCGGGCGCAGTCGGGCGGCTCGAGACCTGGCGACTGCCCACGCTCTCTGGCAGGTTTCCGAGCAGCTCGCGGGCACCAAGTTCCCGCTGTGAGCTGCGCTAGTTGGTGCCGAGCCTGCGGTGGCGGCGCCGAACCTGCATCCAGGGCCCCGCTGTCGCGAGTTTCGTCGCCCTCACCGCAGGATCGATACCACGATCCGTGACGGAAGTGACAACCGTGGCCCGGAGATTTCCGCTCCCACCGGCACATGCGCTAACCTGACCGGGCGTCACGGCGAGGGTGGCAGGCCAAGCAGCCAGCACCGTTATCGACGGAGACCGACATACCGTCGCGATCCTGGCCGTGGTCAACCAGACACACAGGAGCGACACGATGGCAAAGTCAGCAGTCAACCAACTGCCCGTCAAGGTACGTAGCGAGACCGGCAAGGGCGCGTCCCGCCGGGCTCGGCGCGACGGCAAGATTCCCGCCGTACTCTACGGTCACGGCGCCGATCCACAACACCTGGAACTGCCTGGTCATGACTTTGCCGCCGTGTTGCGGCACTCCGGTACGAACGCGGTGCTGACCCTCGACATCGAAGGCAAAGAACAGCTGGCGCTGACCAAAGCGCTCGACATCCACCCCATCCGCCGCACGATCCAGCACGCCGACCTGTTGGTCGTGCGTCGCGGCGAGAAGGTGACCGTCGAGGTTAACGTGGTCGTCGAGGGCGAGGCAGGACCCGACACACTGGTCACCCAGGAGACCAGCGCCATCGAAATCGAAGCCGAGGCGCTGTCGATTCCCGAGCAGTTGACCGTCTCAGTCGAGGGCGCCGAGCCGGGCACACAGTTCACCGCCGGGCAGATCACGCTGCCGGAGGGAGTGAACCTGATTTCGGACCCCGAATTGCTGGTGGTCAACGTGGTGAACGCGCCGACGGCCGAGGACCTCGAGGAAGAGGGCGCGGGCGAGGAAGCCGAGGCGGCAGAGGGTGCCGAGGGTGCCGAAGAAGAGGCCGGCGAAGCCGCGGAGACCTCTGCGGACGAGTCCGAGTAGACGGTTCGCCCACGGAGACAACCCACGGAGACAAAAATGGCCGAGCCCCAGTTGGTGGTCGGCTTGGGGAACCCGGGAGAGCACTACGCCCGAACGCGGCACAATCTGGGGTTCATGGTCGCCGACCTGCTCGCCGCGCGCCTGGGCGCAAAATTCAAGGCGCACAAGCGCTCCGGCGCCGAGGTCCTGACGGGCCGGTTAGCCGGACGCTCGGTGGTACTGGCCAAGCCCCGCTGCTACATGAACGAGTCGGGCCGGCAAATCGGCCCGCTGGCGAAGTTCTACTCGGTGCCGCCGGCCGACATCATCGTCATTCACGACGAGCTCGACCTCGAGTTCGGTTCCATCCGGCTCAAGTTCGGCGGCGGCGAAGGCGGGCACAACGGGGTGCGCTCGGTGGCGTCTGCGTTGGGTACCAAGGACTTTCAGCGGGTGCGCATCGGGATCGGCCGTCCCCCTGGCCGTAAAGATCCGGCCGCCTTCGTGCTGGAGAACTTCACCGCCGCCGAGCGCGCTGACGTCCCCACCATCTGCGAGCAGGCGGCCGACGCCACCGAGTTGCTCATCCAGCTTGGGCTGGAACCCGCGCAAAACCGCGTCCACGCCTGGTAGGCACGCCCGCCAGTTAGGTGACCAGCATCAGGGAGGTGGAACGGCGCAACTTGCCCGACGGGGTCTTCGGGATGGTTCCCGGACCCAGGACAACCACGTTGCGGGGCCGCACGTCGACCTCGGCAAGCACCTCGTGCGCCACCTGGTGCTCGATACGGCGCACCTCCGCCGGATCTTCGAAAGCGTTGGACTCCACCGCAACGGCAAACGTCTCGCGGGAATGTCCGGCGTCGAGCCGTACGGCCACCGCGCAACCCGGACGGACACCTTCGACCCGGCCGGCGGCCCGCTCGATGTCGGTCGGATAGATGTTTCGGCCGGCCATGATGATGACGTCCTTGACGCGGCCGCACACCACCACGTGACCGTTCTCCATCTGATAGCCGAGATCACCGGTGTCGTACCAGCCGTGCTGGTCTTGCGCCGGCAGGAATCCGCCCATCGTGATGTAGCCGGGGGTCACCGACTCGCCGCGCAACTCGATCACCCCGACACCGCGGTACGGCAGGATGTTGCCGTCGTCGTCGACGATGCGGGCCTCGATGCCGTGCAGCAGCGGCCCGAGTGAGGCCAGCCGGCGGGTGTTGCCCTTGGTCGCCGGGACCGCGCGGCGCAGCGCGGCCAGCAGATCGGCATCCACCTCGTCGACGACCAGGCCCGCGCCGCACTCGGAGAAGGCCACCGCGAGCGTGATCTCGGCCATCCCGTACGCCGGCAGGATCGCTCCGGGGTTCAACCCGAACGGCTTACCGGCCTCGACCAGGTCTTCGACGTCAGCAGGCTCCACCGGCTCGGCCCCCGACAGCGCGAAGCGCAGCGTCGACAGGTCGAACTGACCGGGCTTGGCCTGCTTGCGCAACCGCTTGGCAAACAGCGAGTAGGCGAAGTTCGGGGCCGCCGTCATCGTGCCCTTGTACTTGTCGATCAGCTTGGCCCACAGCAGCGTGTCGCGCATGAAGTCCATCGGGGTGACCTTGACCAGCTCACCGCCGAAGTACATCGGCACGGTCAGGAAGCCGATCATGCCCATGTCGTGAAACAGCGGCAGCCAGCTGACCATCACGTCGGTCTCGGCGTTGTACTCGGCGCTGATGAACATCGCCTCGAGATTGGCGAACAGGTTGCGGTGGGTGATCTGGACCGCTTTCGGCGACCCGGTCGAACCGGACGTCAACTGCATCAGCGCCAAGTCGTCCTCGCCGACCTCGATGGGGTCGATCGGCTCGGATCCCAGCAGCTGCTCGACGGTCAACACGTTGATGCCGCGCTCCTGCAACACCGGCGCGGCGGCCATGAACGGCTCGGAGATGACAACCGCCTTGGCCTCGATCATGTCGACGACGGTCGTGGTGTCCTCGGCCCAGATGGCCAGGTCGGTGCGCGGGGTGGGCTGGTGCAGCATGGTCAGGCTGGCGCCGCGCATCCACAGCCCCTGGGCGGTCGGAGCAATCTCGACCGGAGCACCCGCGAGCACACCGACCCCGTCGCCGCGGCCTATGCCGGCCGCCGCCAATCCACCGGCGATCTTCCGCGCCCGCTCGTGCACCTCGCCCCAGGTGTGGCGAACCGGAGTGTGTGGCTCGCCGGTCACCATGCCCTTGGTGGTCTCGCGGGCGTTGCGGAACATCTTCTCGGTAAATCTGCTCACAACCAACTCCTCGGTTCCGGCACTGTTCCCAAGGTTCGGGATCTCATGCTCCGCCTGCCGAGCTCCACATTCTGGCAGGCGCGCGCACACAATTGGGGCGCGGTTACGTCTCGAAACAGTGATAAGCCGACGACGGCAGAGGCAGACCGCCCAGCGGAGCGCATGTGCTTACCGTCATTCGTCACCGCGGGATATCTTAAGCTCCTCTTAAGGAACTGCCAAACTGTGACGCGATGTGAGTGCTAATTCACATGGAAGGCGTGCGGCTCACACGGCATCTGTCGGCGCCGGCACCACGCGGGCCCCGGCTACCGGCCCGGTGGCGACCCGAACACTGCGGCAAACACCCGCGCCGGACAGCTGGGTGCCGACGTCGATCGCCGACGCCTCCGACGCGCAGAGGAATGCGCAGGTGGGCCCCGAGCCGGAAACAATGCCGGCCAGCGCGCCCGCGTCCACGCCGGCGCGTAGCGCGCGCCGCAGCGCCGGGTCCAGGCTGACCGCGGCGGCTTGCATCTCGTTGCCCAACAGCGGTGCCAGCTGCTCTGGATCGCCCGCGGCCAACGCGGCCAGCACCGGCCCCGGTTCATCGAGTCGCGGCGGATCACCGGCGGCCCGCAGGCGGTCGAGCTCGGCATAGACCGCCGACGTGAGCAGTCCGCTGTCGGCGAAGGCCAGCACCCAGTGGAACGTGTTACGGGACAGCACGGTGGCCAGCTCCTCGCCGCGGCCGGTGCCCAGGGCGGTGCCGCCGTGCAGGGCGAACGGCACGTCGCTGCCCAACCGCGCCGCGAGCATGCGCAGGTCGCGGCGGGGCAACGCGAGCTCCCACAGGGAGTTCATCGCGACCAGCACCGCCGCCGCGTCGGCGCTGCCGCCTCCCATCCCGCCGGCAACCGGAATGGCTTTGTCGATCATGATCGACACATCGGGCGCCCGGCCCACGTGTTCGGCCATCAGCTCGGCGGCCTTCCAGGCCAGGTTGCGCTCGTCGGTGGGCAGCTTGTCGGCGCCCTCGCCGACGACCTCGAGCGAGAGCACGTCGGCGTTGCGCACGGTCACCTCGTCGACCAAGGAGACGGCGTGGAACACCGTCGTCAGCTCGTGATAGCCGTCCTCGCGGCGATCGCCGACCGCGAGGTAGAGGTTCACCTTGCCGGGCACCCGAACGGTGGCCGACCCGGTGGGCACCCACAATTCGGCGGTGTTCCCGTCAGACCCAGCCACGGCAGCAGACTATCGCTGCCGGCAACAATCCACACGCGACGGGCCGAAAGGCCGCGGGCTACCCGGCTGCGGCGGTGTTGTCCGACCGTTGCAACAGGCGCACGAAGTCGTCGATGGAGAGCGTCTCGCCGCGGCGGGCCGGGTCGATGCTGGCGGCGAGCAATCGCGTGGCCGACTCGTTGCCCGAGCCCGCCCACTCCGCGAAGGCGTTGCGAGATGTCTTGCGCCGCTGCGCAAACGCGATATCCACCAACTCGAACACCTGCCGCCGGAAGGCTTCGCCCGTCAGGTCGGTAGGCCACGGGGAGGTCGTGTACCGGTCGATGCGCACCAGCCCGGAGTACACGCGCGGGATCGGCCAGAACACCGTCGGCGACACCGTCCCGCAGCGGCGCACGCGTCCGAAGTAACGCACCTTGACGCTGGGCACGCCGTATTCCTTGCCGCCGGGCTCGGCGGCGAGGCGCTCGGCGACCTCGGCCTGCACCATCACCGTCACGGTGCGGATGGAGGGGAACTCGGCGAGCAGATGCAACAAGGCCGGGACGGCGACGTTGTACGGCAGATTGGCGACGACTGCGGTCGGGGCCGCCGTGTCGTCAGGCAGATCCTCGCGGCGCAGCGTCAACACGTCCCGGTTCAGCACCGTCAGCCGGTGGATTTCACTGTGCGAGTGCTCCGCGACGGTCTGCGGCAGCCGCGCGGCCAGCACCGGGTCGACCTCGACGGCCGTGACCGTCGCGCCGCGGTCGAGCAACGCCAGGGTGAGCGACCCGAACCCCGGTCCGACTTCCAGGACTACGTCGGAGCGACCGACCCCGGCGGTCGAAACCACCCGTCGCACCGTGTTGGCGTCATGGACGAAGTTCTGCCCGAGCGATTTCCGTGGCCGGAATTCGAGTTCCTTGGCCAGCCGCCTGATCTCGGTGCGTCCGAGCAGCCGGATCGTCAGCGCGCACCCGCTCTTCCGCTGCACACCGGCCAGGCGCCCCAGCCCTGGCGCTGTTGGGTCACCGAAGCGACGGCGATCTGCTCCTCACGGGTGGCCAGGTCGGCGCGCGGGGCGTATTGCAGCCCGCCGTTGCGCTCCCAGGTGCCTTGGTCGAATTGCACCCCACCGTAGTACCCGTTCCCGCTGTTGATCGCCCAGTTTCCGCCCGCCTCGCAGCTGGCGATGGCATCCCAGATGGCGCCGTCGGATACCGGCGGGACCTCCGTGCCGGGCTTGGTCCCCACCCGAACCACCGCTTCGTGCGCGGGCGTCACCACCACGTTGGCGACGGGCAGCCGGCCGGTCTCCACGCCGTTGACGGTGGCCACGGCGAACGTGACATCCTGCACGCCCGGGCTGCCGGGATCTTCGACGATCTGGCGGCTGGCGTTCAGCTCCGGATCCTCGATGCGACGAGAGCTCGGCGGCAGCGGGACGCGCTCGGTGACCCGCTGGATGCGGTGGCGGGTGACCTGAATTTCCATGCCGTCGACGATCGGCGAGGTCGCATTGGGCACCACTTGGTCGCTGTCCAGTAGCGGGGCGCCGGCGGCCTTCAGCAGGCCGGCCACATTCGGTGCGGGCAGGTGCACGGTACGCACCGCGCCACCGTCGTTGATCTGCACCGTCTTTGCGCTGACCACCGGCAGGGCCATTCCGCTCAACGGGACCCGGCTGCCGCGAGAGGCCGCGGCCGGGGCGGTGTCGGTCATTGCGAGTTGGGCAAGTGCCTCGTCGACGGTGGATGCCGTCGTCCAAACCTGGCGAGTCTGCTGGCCGTCCAGCGAGATCTGCAGTGGCCGGCTGCGTCGCAGCACGATGTTGTCGGCGTTGTGGACTTGCACATCGGCGGCGGGATACAGGTCGTCACGCTCGCCGACGGCGAAGCCGTTCTCCCGGACGATGTCGATGACTCGCGACTTCATGGTCGTCACCCGAAGCACGGTTCCGTCCACCGTCAACGTCACCTTCTTGGACGTCGAGATGGCGTAACCACCCGCGATCGCGAGGGTCAACAGGAGCCCTCCGACGAGGAACCGCAACATCGGCGAAGGAGCTTGATTCAGTTTTGCCAGAACACCTAACGACCGCTTATCCCCGACCG
This sequence comes from Mycobacterium sp. 852002-51163_SCH5372311, assembly GCF_001667115.1. Taxonomy (GTDB): domain Bacteria; phylum Actinomycetota; class Actinomycetes; order Mycobacteriales; family Mycobacteriaceae; genus Mycobacterium. The sequence continues at coordinate 30,889 of NZ_LZIJ01000031.1, forward strand.
CGGATATCACTAGCATCCACTCCAATGACCTTTTCGAGCTCTACACGCCAAAAAAGGGCCCAGAGGCCCACCTGTCATGATCACAAGACGGTAACGAATCAGCCAAGGCTCGGCAACTCCGACAGCCCGGCGCCTGCCAAAATCAATGCAAACGCCACGAACTACGCGGCCGGCAGCTTCAGCCCATAGACCCGAGCAGCGTTGCTCGTAGTGATGCGCGCCAACTCTACGTCAGAGCTATCAACCAGCTCAGCAATGGCGCGCACAGTATAAGGAAGGCAGTACGGTTCATTCGCTGAGCCGCGGTAGGGATGCGGAGTCAGGAACGGCGCGTCCGTCTCCACCAGAAGTTGCTGGGCGGGTATCAGCGGTACGGCTTCGCGCAGCGCACGAGCATTGCGAAAGCTCGCCGTCCCGGACAGGCTGAGCAGCCATCCGGCGTCGACGCAGCGGCGGGCCATCGCGCTGCCGGACGAAAAGCAGTGGAATATCACGTCCTTCGGCGCGCCCTCGGCAGTCAGTACGTCGAGCACCTCCGCGTCGGCGTCCCGGTTGTGGATCATCAGCGGTTTGCCGGTCCGCTTCGCCAGGTCTATATGCCAGGCGAAAGCCTCGCGCTGCACCGCCGGCTCGGCGCAACCCTCAAGGCGGCCCGGCCAGTACAGGTCCAACCCGGTCTCGCCGACGGCAACCACTCGCGGGTGGGCCGCCAGTCGCTCGATCTCGGCGCGGGCGTCGTCGGTGAGCGCGTTCGCGCGCGTCGGGTGCAACGCCACCGCCGCGTACACCCGTGGGTCCCACTCGGCCGCGCGCGTCACCCAGCGCGCCGAGTCCAGGTCGTCGGCGATGGTCACCACCGCCACCACACCCACCGCCGCGGCTCGCTCGACGAGGGCGGCGACGTCCTCGGAGTCGCGCGCGCCGCAGGCATCCAGGTGGGTATGGGCGTCGACCAGCGGGGCCAGCGGCTCGGGAGCAGGGGGTGTCTGTCGGTTACCGGACCGGTTGGAGCTCACGGGCACACAATAGGGTGATTCGCAATGAGGCCCTACTACGTCACCACCGCGATCACCTACCCCAACGCCGCGCCCCACCTGGGGCACGCGTACGAGTACATCGCCACCGACGCCATCGCGCGGTTCAAGCGGCTCGACGGCTTCGACGTGCGCTTCCAGACCGGCACCGACGAACACGGCCTCAAGATGGTCCAGGCCGCGGCGGCCGAGGGGCTGCCGACCGCGGAGCTGGCTCGCCGCAACTCCGACGAGTTCCAGCGCCTGCAGGAACGGCTGGACATTTCGTTCGACCGGTTCATCCGCACCACCGACGCCGACCATCACCAGGCGTCCAAGGAGATCTGGCGTCGGATACAAGCGGCCGGCGACCTCTATCTGGACAGCTACGCCGGCTGGTATTCGGTGCGCGACGAGCGGTTCTTCGTCGAATCGGAGACCGCCGAGGTGGACGGAACCCGGATCGCCGTGGAAACCGGCACCCCGGTGACCTGGACCGAGGAGCAGACCTACTTCTTCCGGCTCTCGGCGTATGCCGACAAGCTGCTGGCCCATTACGAGGCGAACCCGGACTTCATCGCTCCCGAAGTGCGGCGCAACGAAGTGGTCAGCTTCGTCTCCGGCGGATTGCACGATCTGTCCATCTCGCGCACCTCGTTCGACTGGGGGGTGCAGGTGCCCGGGCATCCCGACCACATCATGTACGTCTGGATCGACGCGCTGACCAACTACCTGACCGGGGTCGGGTTCCCCGATACCGACTCGGAGTCGTTCCGCCGCTATTGGCCCGCCGATCTGCACATGATCGGCAAGGACATCATCAGGTTCCATACCGTCTACTGGCCGGCGTTCCTGATGTCGGCTGGAATCGAGCTGCCGCGAAGGGTTTTCGCGCACGGATTCCTGCTCAACCGCGGCGAGAAGATGAGCAAGTCGGTGGGCAATATCGTCGCCCCGGAAGCCCTGGTCGACAGGTTCGGGGTGGACCAGGTCCGCTACTTCCTGTTACGCGAGGTGCCGTTCGGCCAGGACGGCAGCTACAGCGACGAGGCCATCATCACCCGGATCAACACCGACCTGGCCAACGAGCTGGGCAACCTGGCCCAACGGTCACTGTCGATGGTGGCCAAGAACCTGGGCGGGGTGGTGCCCGATCCCGGTGACTTCACCGCTGACGACACCGGCCTGCTGGCGGTTGCCGACGGCTTGCTGGGGCGGGCGCGCGCCCATTTCGACGCGCAAGCGATGCATCTTGCCTTGGAGGCGATCTGGCTGATGCTCGGCGACGCCAACAAGTATTTCTCGGCGCAGCAGCCGTGGGTGCTGCGCAAAAGTGAGGCCGAGGCCGACCAGGCTAGGTTTCGCACGGTGCTTTACGTCACCTGCGAGGTGGTGCGCATCGCGGCGTTGCTGGTGCAGCCGGTCATGCCGCAGTCTGGCGGCAAGCTGTTGCGCTTGCTCGGCCAGGACGAAAGTCAGCGTTCGTTCGCCGCTATCGGACAGCGGCTGGCACCCGGTACCCCACTGCCGCCGCCGACCGGTGTCTTCCCGCGCTATCAGGAGCCCACTACCCAAGCGGAGTAGAGCGGCTCAGGCCGCCAAATCTGTCGGCGATCTCCGAGCGCGCGTGCGACGGAATTTCGGGTGCGAATCGCGTGGCGTAGGCAGCAATCCACTTCTCGTTGCCCCGGAGGAACGGGTAGTCGGTGACCACCATGTGCCGCACGGCGAGCATCGCGAACGGTGCGTCCAATGGCCTGAAGTCCGGGTTGCGAAGCCCCTCCTCCTGGTGGCCGGGGTAAAACTGGCCGACCATCAGCCCGCGCTTCACGAATGCGTGCTTGCATTTGTTCTGGACGGCATCGATCTGACCGAAGTCCGTCACCTCGGGGAAGACCACGACGACGGCTTTGTAGATCGATTCAGGGCGGTCAACCGGAGGAAGTACAGGCAGAGCCGCCGCGATTTCCTCGAGCAAGCCGACCATGCTGTCGTGGTCCAGATTGTTCCCGCGCACGAATGCCACCCAGAACAGATGCTTCTTGATCGAAGTGCCCGTGAAGGGGCAGACGGCCCCCGTGCGCCCGAGATCGGGATGCGACTTGCTCAGCCAGTTCTTGGCCCAGTGCTTGACCGTCTCGAACTCCCACTCCGCCACTGCCGGAGGCGTCGGACCGGCAAGCGTGGACAGCGGCACCGAGAGGTCTGAGGCGCGGAAGGCCGCAAACTGTGCGCTATTCCGGTTCATCGGCGCTCGCGGTGTCAACCGATTCCCTTGACTTACGGAGCGACTCGAGCATTATCGTCGCGAGCAGCTCCGCTTGGGGTGGCTGAAGCAGCCCGACGTGGTCACCGGCAAGACGATCCGCGGCCAAGGGCCCCTTGTGAAATGTGCCCCAGCCCAATAGATCTTCCTCTGCGGTTCCTGCTGAGACCTCGCTGACGAACAGATGCGTCGGCACCTGATGTCCGGGCTGCTGATAGCGCGCTGCGATCTCTGCAGCGCCGCGGCAGTCGAAGCCGCGCTGCGGCCGCGGCGAACCACTCCCGAGCACTCGACGCGCGACTTCGGCGTACTTGGCCCGCTCATCCGCGAGCTTTTCGCGTAACCGGCGAAGCCGCCGTCGCGGCGTCAGCTGCAGCAGCGATGGTGACTCGATGTCGAGAATGCCCAACCAGTCGATCTGCTCGCCGGCACGGACAGCCTGACGGGCAACTTCGTAGGCCACGAGGCCGCCGAGCGAATAGCCGGCCAGCGCAAGCGGCCCTACTGGCTGCCGACGGCGGATCATCGAAAGAGCTTGTCTCGCATGGTCTTCGACGGCCACCAATCGGTCGAACTGTCCGCCTGGCTGTTCGGGGATCAGCGTGTGTACCGGCTGCGCGGCACCCCACTGCGCGGTGAAGTGTCTGACGCTCATCGCCGACGCAAGGTCGGAGAAGATGAAATGCAGCGGTGGGCTAGACGTGACTTCCTCGGCAGCGCTGGAACTTTCGGTTCCGATCAACTTGGCGAGTCCCGCAACGGTCCTGCCATCATCGACGACCGCTGCTACCGACAGCTCGACACCAAATTCCCGCGCGACATCGGCGACCAAGCGGGCGGCCAGCAGGGAGTGACCGCCCAAATCATAAAAGTCTGAGTCGACGTCGGTTACCTGCACGCCCAGCAGGTCAGCCCACAGCGCGGCGACGCGCCTTTCGGTTTCGTTCCGCGGAGGCCGAGCGTCGACTCGGCCTGTTTCCCGCCGTGGCGACGGTGCGGGCAGCGCGGCGTTGTCGAGCTTCCCACTGGTGGTCATCGGCAGCGCGCTCAGATACACGAACGCGCTGGGAACCATGTATTCGGGCAGGCGGCGACGCAGCCAATCACGTGCCTCCGCGTCGCTCAGGCGCCCCGGCTCGCCGACGATATACGCGACCAATTGCCGTTCGCCGTTGGGCGCCTCGCGACCGATCACTGCGCAGCCCCCGATTTCCGGATGCTCACACAGGGTTGACTCGATCTCGCCGGGCTCTATGCGAAAACCGCGGATCTTGAGCTGGTCGTCGTAGCGGCCCAGGTGTTGTAACCGGCCATCGGGCAAGAACCTGCCGCGATCGCCGGTGCGGTAGATCCGCCCGCCGGCATGGAAAGGATCATCTCCGAACCGACGTGCGTGCTCGTCAGGACGATTGAGGTAACCACGTCCCACCCCGACGCCGCCGATGGCGATCTCGCCGGGAACCCCGACCGGTTGGAGACGACCGCGGGGATCGATGATGTACACCCGTACGTTCGGCAACGGTCTGCCTACGGTGATGGTGTCTCCCTGGGCCAGCCGGGCAACGCTGGTGCCCGCCGTAGCCTCGGTCGGGCCGTAGCCGTTCCAGACCGCTGCGCACCGTTGCAGCAGCGCGTGGGCCAGCCCGTCGGTGAGCGTTTCACCGCCGGCCGCCACCTTGAGACGCTCCTCGCCACGCCAGCCGGCGGCGATGAGACCCCCCCAGGTGGTTGGTGTCGCGAACATGAAGGTCGCGCCGGTGTCAGCGATCAAGCGACTCAGCGAAGCCGGGCTCACCGCCTCCGCCGCGGTGGCGAGCACTACCCGTGCCCCGCACGCCAGTGCGCAGAAGATATCGAAAAGCGCCATATCGAAACTGATCGACGCCACCGAGAGCACTGTGTCGCAGGCATCGATGCCGAACTCCCGACACAACGTTCGCGTCAGGTTCGTGACGCCGCCATGCTCGATGAGGACCGGCTTCGGGCGACCGGTAGACCCTGACGTGCAGATCACATAGGCGAGATCGGTCGACGACACGATTGGCAAGGCACCAGGGCCGTGCTGGTGCCACCCAAGGTCGCCGAGGTCGATGACGGTGGCCGCGATTGCGTCTGTCCCAGCCGGCAGCTTGCGATCGGTGAGAACGATGCCCGCGCCAACGTCATTGAGGCAGAACGTGTTCCGGGCGGCCGGCTGGCACGGATCCAGCGGCAGAAATGCCGCGCCGGATTTGAGGATCCCCAGAATGGCAGCCACCACATCGGGCGTTCGGTCCAACAGAAACGCCACCACCGTTCCGGGCCCACAGCCCGCCTGCACCAACCGAGATGCGATGACCGCCGCGCGGTCGTCCAACTGCCGATAGGTCAGGGTGGCTTCTTTCGACGGCGGGCCGACCTTGACCGCTACCGCGTCAGGCGTACGTTCGACCTGCCGGCTGATGACCTCATGCACGCATTGCGGCGAGGTTCCCTCGTCGCTGGTCCGATTCCAACTCAGCTGACGTCTGCGCTCATCTGGGGTAACCAGGTCGTGTTGAGCCATCGGCAATCGAGGGTCCGCCGCGACGGCATCGAGCAATCGAAGCCAGTGCGTCGCCATCTGGCGTGCCGTCGCACGGTCGAACAAATCCGCATTGAAGACGAACCCTCCCACGACGCGCCCGTCGGGGCGCTCATCCAACTCAATACCTATGTCGTCGTTCGCCGATCCGACGGCGTCCCGAACCTCGGCTTCCATCGCGTGTAGCGACCACCCGTCGGCCGGCGCAATCAGCGGCTGAAATAGCAATTGCGTTTGAAAGAGCGGACTGGTGCGGGGATCTCGCGGTACACCAAGCGCAGTCACGAGAGTGTCGAACGGCACAGCATCGCTGAACGCCTCGTCGGCCACTCGGCGGATTCGGCCTACCAGTGCAGTGAAGCACTCTTCATCCGAGACGCGGCATCGCAGGGCCACCGGTGTCACGCAGTTGCCGGCCACCCACAACAGGTCGTCACGCTCGCGCAGGTCATACGTGCTGCCGAAGACGACGTCGGTCGAGTCGGCATACAGATGTAGCCACCACGCATATGCGGCAGCCAGCGCGTGAAATAGAGTGCCGCCCGCTGCCCCGGCAGCGCGGCGCAGCCCTTGCACGGTGGAGTGTTCAATTGCAAGCGGGACTGTCCCGCCGGCCAAAGTCGGACACGGTGGCCGCGGGTGATCGAGCGGCAGATTGCTTGGCGCGCTGCCGGCAAGCCTGCTGCGCCACTTGGCAATTCGGGCGGCTATCTCCCGTCCGCGAACCCAATCGCGCTCCCACATCGTGTAGTCGGCGTACTGCGCTTGCGGGTCGGGCAGTGACACGTGCACGCCCGTGGCGTAGTTGCGGTACAGGGCCGTCAGCTCTGCGAATACCACGCGTTGCAGCGTTGTCCAGTCGAAAACCAGATGGTGGAGGCCCAGCTGCAGCCGGTGGTCGTCGTCGGCGATGCGGATCAGCCGCGGGCGTATCAAGGGCCCCTCGGCCAGGTCATAGGGACGCAACGTGTCGGCGGCGGCGATCTCGGTAGCCCGGTGTACGGCGTCTTCGAGACTCAGGTGTGTCAAATCGACAAGGGGCAGTTGGACTTCCGTTGGTTTCCGGACGATTTGATGAGGCACACCGTCAATCGTTTGAAAGGTGGTGCGCCACACCTCGTGCCTCGCGACCACATCGGTGAGCGCGCGGCGCAGCGCTTCCACGTCGAACGGACCCGCCTTGCGAATGGTGATCAGCTCGTTGTACGCGGGCGAGCCCAACGCGAGCCGGCTGAGATTCCAGAGCCGAGTCTGCGAAACCGACAGTGGCAGCGGCGCCGACCGAGACCGCGGACCGACTCGACGCGTCTCGGTCACGGTGTGCTCACTGAGCCGAGCCGTCAAGCCGTGACCCGCCGCTCGCCATGCATGGCACCGACTGCCGCGCGGTGGTCACCAACGACATGTGGTCCTCCTGGGCGGGACGATCGACCCGGCGTCGGGCCCGACCAGGCGGACGCCGCATCCTGGCCATACCGGATGTTTCCTAATTAGCTTTTTTACATACCATATCGCGGTAAGCGATGCTGTCGTCAAGTTCACAGTTTGTTTCCAGTGCCCTACGGCCGTGGTCAAGAGCGGTGTGAAAGAAGGGTCTCCGCCGACAGGGGCTGGCGGTCCCAGTAGTCACACCTCCCACATCAGTACCGCCGCGGGCGGCACTAATCGATCGCGGAATGCGCTAGCACCGGCGCTATCAACTTCGCGAAGAGGAAAGTATGGCCGACGCAGAGACTGATGTGACAGTTGAGGCTCTGTGGCCAATGCGGTCATCCTCAGGCCGGCGGCTGCTGTACACCCGACCGCTCGGCCCACACCGGCACAGGCCGTAACAGCCGATCCCACAAAAACACCGCCTGTGATACCGGCTGCCGTGGGTAATAATTGGGCGCGTGGAACGACGACGCACCTGGCAACAAACCGAATCGCCGATGGCCACGCTGGAGCAATTGCCGGCGCTGGTGATCCTCGAGCGGATTCCGGTCCCAGTGCTGGCCATTGGGGGCGACGGCAGAATCTTGTTCACCAACACCGCGTTCGCGGAGATGGTCGGCTGCGAACCGGAAGAGGTCTTGTCGCTGCGGTTCCACGAGATTTTCCACCAGGTGCCGGTTTCGGAATCGCTGCTTTCGGTCGTCCATGCATTGGCGAACATGGTCGTCGAACTGGCGCACAAGGACGGCTCAGTGGTGCGCGCGTTGATGAGCAGGTCAGCGGTCATGCGCGCGGACGACGATTTCGCCCTCGCGACTTTCCAGGACTTGACCGAGCAGTTGTGGGAAGACGGGCATTGAGTTCACGGCTGTGGTCCGAGCTACTCCCGGGCATGGCGCAGAGATTCGCGCGCGAGGAACTCGCGGAAATACGGTACGGATGCCTCGGCGACTATGCCGGCGATCAGCAGCGCCCACACCTGACCGACCCATTCGGCGAAGTCGCCGCCGACGCCGCCCGCTGGACCGTCGTCGGAAACGCTGTTATTTAGCAACCGCATTCCCAGCACGGCGCCGACAATCAACTCGCTGACCACCGTCGGCTCGACGTCCTGCCTGAGGTCTCCTTCCGCGGCCGCGCGCCGGGCCTCTGCGGTCATCAGCTCGACCAACCATGTGCCGAAGCGCGTAGCGGCGTCGTTGAATCCGCTCAGGGCACCGCTCAACCGCTCGGCGGCGCGGGCCATTTTGTCCGTGCTGAGCACCTCGGCAATGGTGAACGTGCCGTGAATCATGTTCTCCAGCGCCGGCGACGACGACCCACAAACGTTGCGGAAAGCGGCCAGCATGGCGTTCGAGCCTTCCTCGATGATCGCCGACGCCAGCGATTCCTTGGAATCGAAGTGGTGATACAAGGCGCCCTTGGTCATTCCGGTGCGTTCGATGATCGTGCCCCACGCGGCGGCGGCATAACCGACCTCGCCGAACACCTCGATCGCGGCATCCAATATCCGTCGCCGAGTGACTTCGGACCGAACCTGGCGGGCCATCGCTCCTGCACCTCCGGAGTTTGGTGTCGAATCGCTTAGATTCCGGATGTCGGAGCCTATATTCCCCGGCCAGGGACCTAACGCCTAGAGAGGTTACACGCTTGCGACCAGCCGAACGGCCGGTCTGGTCAATCGGAATCGGAGCCGTTCGAGCTGGTGTTGATTGCCAGCGCTGTGCGACGCCGGACGAATTGGCGGAAGTAATCGATCCGGTCCGGTTGCAGGACGCCGTTGAGCACGATGGCCCAGCTCTTCTCGAGGTCGCCCAGAAACCGTTCGGGCTCGTCCAGGTTGCTGGTCTGCCGCAATCCCAGATGCAGCGACACGACGAGCCGTCCCAAATCCGCTGGATCACAACGTTGGTCGACATCACCCTCGGCGATCGCACGCTCTGCGGCGGCGGCCATCGCGTTGGCCCAATCGTCGAATAGCCGCTGCTGCAACCCTTCCGACCGGCCTACCGACTCGAGCAGGTTCAGCGCCGCCCTGACCGCGTAGGTCTTGATGTCATGAACGGCTATCAGATAGGAGGCGTCAATCAGGGTTTCCAGGCCCGAAAGCCGCCGCGCGAGTACATCTTTCAGTGTGGCGGTGCCTTCGGTCGTTTGCCTCTCGATGATCGCGACCGCCAGCGCATGCTTGGACCGGAAGTGGAAATACATCGCGCCCTTGGTCAGTTCGGCTTCGGCGAGGATGTCGTCGAGGCCGACGTCGTGGTAAGCCCGTCGAGCGAACTGATGCGCGGCGGCCCGCAGGATCTGCCGCCGCGTCGTGTCGGCGCGTCCGTCAGTCGAGTTCGTGGTCATCGCAATTGCAGAGCAAGCCGCCGGTGATTCAGGTCGGCGCCCGAGCCTCGACCATGGCTAACGCGAGTGTCCGAGCCGACTGGGCAAGCCAGTTGGATCGCCTTCACGCTGCCCTCCTCGAAACAGGGGCACACCTCGGTCAAGAAAGAGCACGTCCGACGTGTCCGGGTTGCTTTTCGAGGTTAGCAGCAAGGCGCCGACCTGCAGAGTTCCGACGCTGTTAGCCCGGCTACAGACTCCGGATACTTATAGTACGCGCGTGGAGTGCATACCATTCGTAAGGTATGTATAGTCTCCGATCAGATGGCTGGCAGTTTGCTCTTGTCGGCCCCGGTTCCGGTTAGGGGAAGCGCATGTCGTTCGTGACCACACAGCCAGAAGCACTTGCGGCATCGGCCGGCACGCTGCAAGGAGTCGGCGCGGCCGTCAACGCCGGAAACGAGGTGGCGGCAGGTTCCATCACCGCAGTCGTTCCGCCGGCGGCCGACCGCGTGTCGGCGCTGCTGGCAGTGCAATTCGCCGCGCACGCCCAGATGTACCAAGCCGTGAGCGCCCAGGCCACAGCCGTTCACCAGCAGTTCGTCGACGTCCTGGCCATCAGCTCGGGTTCCTATGACGCCACCGAGGCCGCCAACGCGGTCGCGGCTCGCTGACCCGAACGGAAACCGTCACAGTGCTGGATTTCGGCGCGCTGCCACCGGAGGTCAACTCGACGCTCATGTTTGCCGGTCCGGGTCCCGGGTCGCTCGTGGCGGCGGCGGTGACCTGGGACGAGCTGGCGGCAGAGCTGACTGCCGCGGCGGCTGCTTACCGCTCCGTGGTGGCCGGGCTGACCAGCGGTCGATGGCTGGGTCCGTCGTCGCTGTCCATGGCGTCCGCGGTGGGGCCGTATGTGGCGTGGACCAGTGGCACTGCCGCGCGTGCGGCCGAGGCCGCCAGCCACGCCAGGCTGGCCATAGAAATCTATGAAGCGGCCTTCGCGATGACGGTTCCACCGTCCGCCGTCTACGCCAACCGGGCCAGACTCGCGACGCTGGTCGCGACCAACTTCCTCGGTCAGAATTCGGTGGCCATCGCGGCTACCGAAGCCGAGTACGTCGAGTATTGGGCCCAGGACGCCGCGGCGATGTATCAGTACGCCGCAAACTCGGTTGAGGCGTCGGACGTCACTCCGTTCGCCTCGCCACCGCAGGTCGACAATCCGGCCGGGCTGGTTTCGCAGAACACCTCGGTCGCCGCGGCGACGGGTGAATCGGGGGCGACCCAGGCGACGCTGGCGCAGGTGGTGACCTCGGTTCCCACCGCGCTGCAAGGACTCTCGAACCCGGCGGCGGCCACCACGGGGTCCTCGGGACTGCTCAGCGGGCTTACCGGCGGGCTGACCGGCGGCCTGTCCGATCCGTCGAGCACGGTGGGCATGGTGACGAACTTGTCGATGATCGGGTTAACACCGCTGTTCGGACTTTCCAGCGTGCTCGGCATCGCCCAGACCATGCAGAGCATGGCGGCCACCGCGGCAACGGAGGTGGGTGGAGCCGCCGAGGCAGCCGCTGCTGGTGCCGCCGAGGCCGCCGAGGCCGCACTGGGATCGAGCGTGCTGGGCAGTATGGGTCAGGCAGCCGCCCTGGGCTCCCTGTCGGTGCCGCCCGCCTGGACCAGCGTGATCCCGACGGCGCCGTTGGCCGGCGTGGGGACGGCTTTGCAGAACGGTGGCATGGGCCCGCTGTCCCAGATGCCGGCCCTCATGGGCGGAATGCCGCTGCGGGGCGCCACCACGGGCGCCGCTGCCGGGCCACGATATGGACTGGTACCGACGGTGATGGCCCAACCGCCATCCGCTGGTTACGGCTCGGCCGTCAGCTAGAAAGGCATCCGATGCGCCCCGAATACTCGCTGAACAGCCGTACCCTTCACTACATACCACAGGTATGTACAACCGCCAATATAGATATTTTTGGTATGCGCGTGGTTCCACCGAACGCAGCGCTTAGGGATCGCATTTCGAAGGGATGGCAGTCATGAAAGTCGTGCTCTTTTGCGGCGGCTACGGCATGCGCATGCGCAGTACCGACGGTGATCTCGTTCCCAAGCCGCTGCAAATGGTCGGTCCCCGGCCGCTGTTGTGGCACGTGATGCGCTACTACGCGCACTACGGGCACAAGGAGTTCATCCTGTGCCTGGGCTACGGCCAGACCATGATCAAGGACTTCTTCCTCAACTACCGCGAGATGGAGTCCAACGACTTCGTCATGCGCGCAGGCAAAATCGAGTTGCTCGACTCCGACATGTCGGACTGGACCATCACCTTCGTCGACACCGGTCTGGAATCGCCTATCGGAGAGCGGCTTCGACGGGTTCGCAAATACCTTGGTAACGACGAGTACTTCCTGGCCAACTACGCCGACGTGCTCACCGACGCGCCGCTCGACATCATGATCGACCGGCTGATCGAAAGCGGCGCAACGGCTTCCATGCTGACGGTCCCGCCGCAATCGTCGTTCCACTGCGTCGATGTCAGCGCCGACGGCGACATCAAAGAGATTGCGCCGGTGACCAAGTTCCCGATCTGGGTGAACGGTGGCTACTTCGTGCTGAAGCAGGAGATCATCGACCTGATCCCGGAGAACGGTGACCTGGTCGGCGACGGGTGCATGGCGCTGGCCGGCACCGGCGGATTGTTGGGCTACCAACACGAGGGTTTCTGGAAGCCCGCCGACACGTTCAAGGAGCGCGCAGAGCTGGACGCCGACTACAACGCGGGTGTCCGGCCGTGGATGGTGTGGGAGGGATGTCCGGCATGATTCCACTAACGACCGGGGCCATAAGTTCCGTTGCCGCCATTGGCGCGCATTGCGATGACATAATGATCGGCGCCGGTGCCACCCTGATCCAGATCGCGCGTCACAATCCCGGAGTCACCGTGCATGTGCTGGTGTTCACCGGCGCCGGGACCGAACGCGAGATCGAGGAGAAGAACGCGTTCGCGGCGTTATCCCCGCACGCCAACGTGGATTTGACCGTGCTCGACCTGCCGGACGGTCACCTGCCCGAACACTGGCGACACGTCAAGCGTCACCTCGCCAAGTTCCGCCGCGGCTGCGAGCCCGATTTGGTGTTGGGCCCCCAGCGCCGCGACTTCCACCAGGATCACCGCCTGCTCGGCGAACTCATCCCGACCGAGTTCCGCTCGCATCTGGTGCTGGGCTACGAGATCCTGAAATGGGAGTCTGATCTGCCGAATCCTGCTGTCTACGTGCCGGTTCCGGATCAGGCAGCGGGCCAGAAGGCGCAGCTGCTCATGGCGAGTTATCCGTCCCAGATGCAGCGCGACTGGTTCGAGGCCGAGGCGTTCCTGGCGCTTATGCGGGTCCGCGGCGTGCAATGCCATACCCGCTACGCCGAGGCATTCGTCGTCGAAAAGGCGGTGCTGACGCCGGGCACCGCCGCATCACCGAACTAGCCGGCCGCCGAAAACCCAGTCGAAACCCGACCGAAGGAACACCACATGCGAGTGCTGGTCACCGGCACAGAGGGATATCTGGGCTGCCTGCTGGCACCACTGCTGCTCGAAGACGGCCACGACGTCGTCGGCCTGGACACCGGCTACTACAAGGCCGGTTGGCTATGCCCCGGCCCCCTTGCCGGAAGCACCCACGGTGTCGAGCCGGCGACCCTGGTCAAAGACATCCGCGACGTGACCGCCGGCGACCTGCGCGGGTTCGACGCGATCGTGCATATGGCCGAGTTGAGCAACGACCCGATCGGCGACCTGATCGGCGATGTCACCTATCAGGTAAACCACCACGGCAGTGTGCATTTGGCCGACTGCGCCAAGCGGGCCGGCGTCACCAGGTTCGTCTACATGTCGTCGTGCAGCGTCTACGGCATCGCCGACGGCACCGTCGACGAGTCCAGCCCGGTCAATCCGCTGACGCCCTATGCGAAATGCAAGGCACTGGTCGAGCGGGACCTCACCGCGCTGGCGGGCGATGACTTCTCGCCGACTTTCCTGCGCAACGCAACGGCTTTCGGCGCCTCACCACGGATGCGGTTCGACATCGTGCTGAACAACCTGGCCGGCCTGGCGTGGACCGAACACCGCATCGCAATGACCAGTGACGGCACACCGTGGCGGCCGCTCGTGCACGCCCTCGACATCGCGCAGGCGATCCGCTGCGCGCTGCGCGCCGACCGGCAGAGCGTGCATGCGCTGGTGGTCAATGTCGGCAGCGACGAGAACAACCGCACCGTGCGCGAGATCGCCGAGACGGTGAGCGCCGAATTCCCAGGGTGCGAACTGACTTTCGGCCCGCCCAATGCCGACAACCGCAGTTACCGAGTCGCATTCGGCAAGATCCGCGAAGTATTCGCCGGCTTCAACGCCACCTGGGACGTGGCCGCCGGCGCGGCCCAGCTACACCGGGTGTTCCAAAGCATCGCCATGGAACCGGAGACATTCCACGGCCGCGGACATACCCGGCTCAAGCAAATCGAGTACCTGCTCAAGACCGGGCAGGTCGACGAACGACTGTTCTGGAAGGAGGCATCGTGAAGTACACGCCCACGAGCGTCGCGGGGGTGACGATCATCGACATAGAGCCGCACCGCGACCACCGCGGCTTCTTCTCGCGATCGTTCTGCGCCGACGAGTTCGCGCACTATGGGCTGATTTCCGATGTCTCGCAGACCAACATCTGCTTCAACAACACCCGCGGAACGGTACGCGGCCTGCACCGCCAGGTGCCGCCGCACGCCGAGGCCAAGCTGGTGCGCTGCACCCGCGGCGCGATCATGGATGTCGCGCTCGACGTTCGCCCAGAGTCGCAGACCTACGGCAGACACGTGATGGTGGAACTGAGCGCGGACAACCGCCGGGCGCTGTTCTTGCCACCGTACGTAGCCCACGGGTTCCAGACTCTGACCGACGACACCGAGGTCGTGTACCAGGTCAGCGGTCCCTACGAGCCGGCCGCCGAAGAGGGATTTCGTTGGGACGACCGGGCTTTCGGCATCAAATGGCCGCTTCCGGTCACGGTGATGTCCGAGAAGGACGCCAGCTGGCCGGCGTCGGGTGAGACCCCAGAGATCACGCCGGCCGAAAGTGCCGCGTCATGACGAGCTGTGCGCGCCGTGCGCGCACAGAGCAATGGGGATAGGCCGGAAATGGGCCACGACAAGCTGCCGCGGATTCCGGTGCGCATGGTCGTCAGCGGGAGCATCGTCGAACGCTGCGACGCCGGCGAGGTGTTGTCGATCATTGCGGCACGCCTGCGATCCCCCGGGCCCGGTTTGGCCGTGGGATCGGTGAACCTGGACCACCTGCACCATTTCCGCAGTATCGGAGCCGCCCCCGCGGGCCGGCTGGAATGGCTGTTGCTGGCCGACGGCATGCCGATAGCGTGGCGGGGCCGGCTGCTCACGGCCAGCCCCTGGCCGCGGGTAACCGGAGCCGATCTGTTGCCGGCTCTGCTCACGTTGGCCGAAGATACCGGTCAGCGCGTCGGCTTCTTCGGCGGTAGCCCTGCGACCCATCACCTGCTGGCACGACATGTGTACGAACGCTATCCAAGGCTGAACGTGTCGGGGATGTGGGCACCGAATCAGTCCGAGATCGAATCGGATTCAGACACGTTGGCTGCCGCCATCCGCGGCGCAGAGACCGACATTCTGGTAGTCAGTCTGGGCAAGCCACGCCAGGAGCAGTGGGTGGACCGGCACGGGCATGCGACGGGAGCACGGATATTCCTGCCGTGCGGTGGCGCGGTGGACTTCCTGGCCGGTAAGACCCGCCGTGCCCCGCAGTGGATGCAGCGGCTCGGGCTGGAGTGGTTCTACCGGCTCAGAACCGAACCACGGCGGCTGGCCCGCCGATACCTCCTGCAGGGCCCATTCGCGTTGTTGCGCGCCACCCGCGCCCAGCTCATCTGCTATCCCGGCGTCTACTACGCCGGCGCGCCGGCCCACGATCATGCCGTGCTGCCGACTGCCGCAACCGAAGCGGCATCCGCGTAGAAGGCACCCGACATGATCACTACGCTACGAGCCCTGGACGGCCTATCGCCCGTCAATGCGAACCCAACCCCGCCGGCGCGCGTCAAAGTCGTCTCCCGCTGGCAGCAGCAGTATGCGCGTCGCCTGCATGTCACCGACTCGGTAATCGTGTGCGGCGCAGTCGTCCTCGCCCAATATGTCCGGTTCGGGCGCGAGCCGGACACCTCGGGCTACCCGGGCCCGGTGATGACGCTGTTCTCGTGTCTGTTTGCGGTCCTTTGGCTTTCGTCGATCGCGGTGTTTCACACCAGGTCGACACGGGTGATCGGGTCGGGCATCGACGAATACCGGCGCATCGCCAGCGCGTCCTTCTGGACGTTCGGAATCATCGCGATGGTCACGCTGCTGGCCAAGATCGACCTGGCCCGGGGCTACCTGGCCGTCGCACTTCCCGTCGGGACGTTCGGACTGGTGGCGAGCCGCAATTTGTGGCGCAAGCATGTGTGGCAGCAGCGGGTCAAGGGCCGTTGCCAGACAATGGTTTTGGCGATCGGGGACCGGGCAGGCGTATCACATCTGGCACACGAGCTGCTGCGCAATCCGAAGGACGGCTACCTGGTCGTCGGAGTCTGCATCCCGGGGTACGGGGCTGCTTGCGGCGACATGTTGATGGTTCAGGGCCGCGAGATACCGATTCTCGGCGACGAAACCGCTGTGGTATCTGCGATTCAGTACTGTAGCGCGGACACGGTGGCCGTGACGCAAACCGAACACTTCGGTGTGCGGGGAATCCGGGAGCTCATGTGGCAGCTGGAGACGATGGACATCGACCTGGTGGTGGCGCCCGGAGTCATGGACGTCGCCGAAGCACGACTGACATTGCGGCCGATCGCGGGATTTCCTCTACTGCATGTCGACAAGCCGCAATACGAAGGCACGCAGCGCTTTCAGAAGCGAGCGTTCGACTTCTGCTTCGCGCTGGCGGCGCTCATCGGGGCCTCGCCGCTGCTGATCGTCGCTGCCATCTGCATCAAGCTGACCAGCAAAGGACCGGTCTATTATCGCGCCGAACGCATCGGCCTGGACGGCAAGCCCTTCACCATGCTCAAGTTGCGGACCATGGTCAACGGGGCGGACCAGCAACTCGATCGCCTACTGCCGTTGAACGAAAGCGCCGGCGGCATGCTCTTCAAGATGCGCGAGGACCCGCGCGTGACCCGCGTCGGAAAGTTGCTGCGCCGGTTCAGCATCGACGAGCTGCCGCAGTTCATCAACGTGCTCAAGCGGGATATGAGCGTGGTCGGTCCGCGGCCACCGCTGCGCCGCGAGGTGGAGAACTACGCCGGCGAGGTCAAGCGGCGGCTGTTGGTGAAGCCGGGTGTCACGGGGTTGTGGCAAGTGAGCGGGCGCTCGGATCTTTCCTGGGAAGACTCGGTGCGGCTGGATCTTTCCTATGTCGACAACTGGTCGATGGCAGGCGATCTCGTGATCATCGCCCGCACCCTCAAAGCCGTCCTGGCCAGAGACGGGGCCTACTGATGACGGACAGCCATGACTGAGCCGGCAACCGAGACTCAGCCCGATCGGGCCGTCGGGCCCGCTTCGTCCGCCGTGACCGGACCCGCCGAGGTGCAGGCGGGGCGGATCGCGCACGCGGTGACAATCCAAATGATCTGCCGCGCACTGGGAATGCTGGCCTCAGTGATTTCGGTGGCGATGACCGCCCGCTATCTGGGTCCCGGCGGCTACGGACAGCTCACCATCGCGGTCGCCTTCATCGGCATGTGGACCAGCCTCGCGGACTTGGGAATCGGCACCGTCATCGTGCGCCGCGTGACCTCCGGCCGGGGCGATCTCGAGCGGCTGGTCCGGGTCAACAGTGGCATGTCGCTGGTGTATTGCGTGCCGCTGGCGACGGTTGCAGCGCTGTGCGGGTTGTTGATCTACCGGGACGCCGACGTACGGGTCATGCTGGTGGTGTTGTCCGGGCAGCTGTTGATGCTGACCATGAAGACCCGGTTCGAGCCGGTGTTCCTATCCACCGTCCAGTTCTCCGCGGTGGCCTTCTCCGACATCGCGGGCCGGCTGGCCACGCTGGCGATGGTCGCCTGGCTGGTGACGCAGCGGGCAGACGTCATCTGGTTCGCGGTCGCGCAGCTCCTCCCGCCCCTTCTTCAGTTGTCGATCCAGGGGACGGCGGCGGCCCGGCACATCTCGCTGCGCCCCACCTTCGCGCCGCAGGAAGCCAAAGATCTACTGCGAGAAAGCCTTCCGCTGATGGGCGTGATGGTGGTCGGGATCCTCTACTGGCGCACCGACGGCGTGATCCTGTCCCTGGTGAGCAGTCACGCCGAGGTCGGCGTGTACGGGTTGGCCTACACCATCGCGTTCAACACCGAGGCGTTGTCGACCTTCTTCCTCAAGTCGACGTTGTCGACGGCCACCACCCTGTTCTCCCGTGACGTCGCGGCCTTCGCCCGCTTCCTGCGCCGCAGCGTCGAACTGATGTATTTCGTGGCCGTCCCGGTCGCGATCGTCGGCGCCCTGCTGGCCGGGCCGCTCATCGGATTGTTCGGCGACGCGGCATACGTCGGTCGCGGGACGCCGACCTTGGGGTTGCTGTTCATTGCGGTCGCGCTGCGATTCGTCTCCGCCACACTGGGTCAGGGCTTGTTCGCCAGCCATCAGCAGCGCTTCTTCTTCCGGCTGTTCCTGGTGGCATTGGCCCTCAACATCGCGCTGAACCTGGCTCTGGACGGCCGGTTCGGCGCTGTCGGCGCCGGAATCGCGTTGGTGTGCACGGAGTTGTTCGGTCTGGTGCTCGCCGGCTGGCGGCTGCGCCAAGAGTGCAACTATCGCGGCCCGGGCCTGTTCTTACTGCGGACGCTGATCCCGGCGACGGCCAGCGCCGTTGCCGCACTGCTGCTTTCGGGACAGCACGTGGTGTTGACCCTGGTCGCCGCCGCTGCCGCATATCTGGTCGTCAGCCTGGCGATCGGCCCCGTGAACTGGTCGACGCTGACCTCGCTCTACCGGAAGCAGGTGGTGACATGACAACGGACATGTGCCGGACCTACGCGGAGCCCGGCGGACCCGCTCAAACCATGAACACCACGCTGTCGCACCGACCCTTGGCCGTGCTGATCGTGACCTACAAGAGCCACGATTTGGTGGAGCAATGCCTGGCCAGTGTCGCCGAGCAGCTACCCGGCCTGCCGGTCTACGTCTACGAGAACAGTGGTGACACGTATCCCGGTCGCCAGGTACTGGCCGCTCGCCACCCGGATGTGCATTGGGTGCTGGGGCCGGTGAATCTTGGCTTCGCCGCGGCCTTCAACGCGCTGGTAAAGCACACACCACCGGACACCGACCTGCTGATGATGAATGCGGACAGCCGACTGCGCGGTCCGCTGACCCGCACCAGAGAGCTGCTGCAACAACCCGGAGTGGCCGCCGTGTCGCCGACTATGCGTGACGCGGCCGCACCGCGCCGGGTCACGTGGGACGTCGCGCGCCGGCGTACCAAGCTGATCCGTGCACTGGTGGCGGCCAGCGGCTATTCGGATAGGTTGCGCGGCACACCGGTTTCGCAGCTCTATGCCCGGCAGCCCACTGAATCGCAGGAGATCGACGGATACATCGCCGGTGCCTGCCTGGCGATCAACCGTGCGGCCTGGGACTCCGTCGGCGTCTTCGACGAGGAGTTCTTTCTTTACGGCGAGGACGTCGACTGGCAGACCCGCGCCCGCGCGGCGGGCTGGCGCGTGGTGCTCGCCGACGAGCTCGCGGTCGATCACGGCAATCCGTTACCCGACGTTTGCAACATTTCCAAAGGGCCCGATTCAGTGCACGGCGGTGAGGTTTCGGCGGACGAGCGCCGACGGAATCGGGATTTGCTGCGTGCCAACACCGCGCTGATGCTCGAACGCCAGACCACCGTCCACCACGCGGACATCTACCTCGCCGGCACCACACTGTTGGACCGCGTACAGCGGTCGAAGCGCATCGCGCGCGCCGAGGCGCGCGCCAAACAGCGCACCGAACTTCCGGCGATCGTGATCACCACCAACCGACTGGTGTACGGCGGCGCCGAACGGCAGAAGTCCTTGCTGGCAACCGAATTGGTGCGCCGCGGCTACCCGGTCACCATCGCTTGCGTCCAACGCTTCGGTCCGCTGATCAAGGAAATTCCACACAACGTGCGCGTAGTGCGCCAACCGTGGTGGGCACCGCACGTGGACTTGCCCCCCGGTCCGGCGGTGGTGATCAGCGGAGACACCAACACCGAGACGGGATTTGCCACGGTGTGGCGGGCGTCGGGGGCGCACCGGCGCTGGCTGGTGGCCCCGCACACTCACCCGGACATGCCGATCTACTCGCGGCCACTGGTGTCCGCCATGAACCGCGCCGACGGCTTCGTCATGCTGGCGCAACGACATTGGGACATGCTTGCCGAACACCATCGGCTGACGCGCCGGCACTTCGTCGCGCCCAACGGCGTGGTGGTACCCGGGCCGCCCGGTGCGCCCAGGGCCCGTACGGCCGGCGATCCGCTGCACCTGGTGATGCTGTCCCGCATCGAGGAGTTCAAGAATCCACACCTGCTGATAGAGGCCCTCGCAGGTCTGGCCGAATTACCCTGGAAGCTCTCCGTATTCGGCGACGGCCCCGATCGTGAAGAGCTGGAGGCCCGCACCCCTGAAGGGCTGCGTGACAGGGTGCACTGGCGCGGATGGTCGGACGGCCCCGGACCCGCGCTCGCCGACGCCGACCTGCTGTGCATGCCAAGCCGTTGCGAGACGTTCCCGTTGGTGATCCTCGAAGCGATGGCCCGCGCCATACCGGTGGTGTCATCGGCGGTGTGCGCGGTACCGGAAATGCTCGACTTCGGCGCGGCGGGGTTCCTCGTGGAGGACATCTCGGTGGCGGGATGGCGGGAGCGTCTGGCCGAAATCCTCGCCGCGCCCGACGCGTTGCCGTCGACCGGCCGGCTGGGCTTCGAGCGAATGAGCAAGCACTACACCGTGGAAGCGATGGCTGACGCCTATATCGACGCGATCAACGAGGTGCTATGACCGGCGCGCTGACAAGAGTTGCATCATGAACATCGGATCGGGCTGGAAAACAGCCTTGTCCGGACGACCTCGACGCGGCGAGCGCCGCAATCCGACGGCCGCCGCAGCGTCGCCGATGTACGAAACGGTGATCCTGGGCGGTGGGCCGGCCGGGACCGGGTGTCTTGTCTGGGCGGCGCGGCACGGCCGGCTGGGGGCATGGCTCGACGGCGGAGTCGCGCTGGTCGAACAAACCGGCCAGCTGGGCGGTGCACTCGGCCAGTACCCGCTGAACGCCGACTCGCGTGGCATGTCTTTCCTCGAATGTCTCGACGGGCCGCACTGCGAGGCCGCGCTGACCGGGGTGAGGGCAGACCCGGTGACGGTTGAATTGGAACGCTGGCGCGAGGGGAGGCCAACGCTTCGGCTGGTCAACCGCTTCGAGCGGTGCGTTGGTGCAGCCATTCTGTCCGAATTCGCCCGGCATCCGAACAGCCGTGCTTTCACCGGTGCAACCGCGCTGGCGATCCGGCAGGAACGCGGCGGGCCGGTTGCCGTCTTGATCGCGACCGAAGACGGGCGACGTAGCGTCATCCGCGCCGCCAGTGCCGTCGTTGCACTGGGCGGCCGACCGATTACCTCGTGGAGCGGCGTCGAACTTGCCGCCGGCCTGAATCTCGGGGACTGGCGCAGCAAGATCTTGGCCAGCCACCGGCTGCTGACGCGCGGTGGCGCACAGGAGGTGGGGCGACGGCTCGCCCGCACCAACCTCGAGCCGCGCGTGGTCATCGTGGGCGGGGCGCACAGCGCCTTTTCGTCGGCATGGATGCTGCTGGAGCAGGTTCCGGGGTTGCGCTTCGGCCCGCGCAGCGTGCACATCCTGCATCGCAGCGAACCGCGCCCGACGTACGTGTCGCGTGGCGCGGCCTGGGCCGATCGCTACCAGTTCTCCGAAAGCGATGTCTGCCAGGTCACCGGCCGCGTGCATCGCCTCGGCGGGTTGCAGGGCGACGGCCGTGAAATATGGCGGCGCATCCACGGCAAACCGGGGACCGAGCGGGATGACCGCGCCGTCACCATGCCCATCGGCGGCCTGACGCGTGCCGAGCTGAAGGGACTGCTCGACAACGCAGATCTGATCGTTCCGGCCCTTGGATATCGCCTGGCGACCATCCCCATTTACGACCCGGACGGCCGTCCGGTGAGATTGGCGAGCACCGGCCCCGCGGTCAGGGCCGATGCGCGGCTGCTCGCCGCCGACGGCACACCTGTTCCCGGCGTGTTCGGGGTGGGGCTCGGGAGCGGTTTCGTGCCCTGGGGTGCCATGGCCGGCGAAACGTCCTTCGCCGGCCAGCAGAACAGTCTCTGGCTATACCAGAACGGCCTCGGCGAGCTGATCTACAACAGCACCCGACGATTGGCACAGCAGCAGATGCGCGGTGCGGAAACCACTTTCGGTGCGGCAGCCACATTCGACACCATCCCGACCCCGGACGCCGGCGCGGCAATCCTCGCGGCGGCGTCGTCGTCGGCAACAAAGGAGGCGTGATTCTTGCCTGTCAAGCTGTCTAACCCGTTGAGCGTCAGGCGTAGCCGTCGGCGCGGTCTTTCGCCGTCGACGACGGTCGAAAGTGCAAGGCCCAGCCGCACACCAAGAGTCGAGAGCGGAATGATTTGCCGCTTATGCGATTCCGAGCGATTGTTCAGCGTCTTGGACCTCGGCGCGACTCCGCCGTGCGAAAAGTTCCTCACCGCCGAGGAGCTCGATCTACCGGAGCCCACTTTTCCGCTGCACCTGCGGGTGTGCGCGGACTGTCTGCTCTTGCAGATACCGGCGCTCATCACGCCGGAGGACACGTTCAACGAATATGCCTATTTCGCCTCTTATTCCGACAGCTGGGTGCAGCATGCCAAGAGCTACGTCGACGACGCGGCACGGCGCCTGAATCTGGGTCCCGACTCGTTCGTGGTGGAGGTCGCCAGCAATGACGGCTACCTGTTGCAACACGTCGTCGCCGCGGGTGTGCCGTGCCTGGGCATCGAGCCGTCGCTGAATGTGGGGGCGGCCGCGCGCGAGCGGGGTGTGCCCACCGTGTCAGCGTTTCTGGACGAGCAGATCGCTCAGGGCATTCGCGAAGAACACGGCCCGGCAGACTTGGTCGTCGCCAACAACGTCTACGCGCACATCCCCGATCTGCGCGGCTTCACACGTTCGCTGCGCCGGCTGCTCGCCGACGACGGCTGGCTGAGCATCGAGGTCCACCACGCGCTGCATCTGGTGAAATTCGCACAGTTCGACACGATTTACCACGAACATTTCCAGTACTACACGCTGTTCTCGGCGATCAACGCCCTCGCCACGGCCGGGCTGGCCGTCGTGGACGTCGAACTCCTGCCTACACACGGCGGATCCATCCGGGTGTGGGCCCGGTCTGCCGAATTCGCCGGACCACCGAGCGAACGGGTGGAGAAGGTGCTGCGCGCCGAGGATGCGGCCGGGCTGCACCGCGTCGACGGGTATCTGCATCTGCGTCCGCAGACCGAGGCGACCCGCCACGCGTTGTTGCGGTTCTTGTTGCAGTGTCGTGCCGATGGCAAGCGCGTCGTCGGCTACGGCGCGCCCGGCAAGGGCAACACATTGCTGAACTACTGCGGGATTCGCAGCGATCTGCTGGAGTACACCGTCGACCGCAATCCGTACAAGCATGGTCGTTTCACACCCGGGACGCGCATCCCGATATATGAGCCGGAGCGCATCGCCACGGACCGCCCGGACGTGGTGGTGGCGCTGCCATGGAACCTCGAAACCGAACTGACCCAGCAACTGGGCTACATTTCCCAGTGGGGCGGCCAGCTGGTTTTCCCCCTCCCGACATTGCACCCGGCGCGACAACCATGACGCCGAATGCCTTGTCAGCACACCGAAAAGCCGCTCGTAGCGCGGATTGCGTTGCTGCCGTGACCATCTGCCGAGGGTGCGGTCGCCCCGACCTTGATCGGGTTCTCGACCTGGGAAAGGTGCCGGCTGCGGACAACTTTCCCCCGGCCGGCGCACCGGTGACCGCCGAGGAGGCGTCACATCCGCTCGCGATGGATCTGTGTGCTCATTGCGGGCTGGCCCAGCTCGCCGACGACGACACCGAGACAGCCGAACCGCGCGGTGTAGAGCCGCAGGCCCTGCGCGACCAAGCCGTCGACGCGCTGCAGCGAGTGACTACCTCGGGCTGGCTGCGCGGCACCACCGTTCGCGAATTCGGCAGCCCACATGGCGGGACGTGGCTACCGCTGCTGCTCGAGCGAGGTCATTCTCAGCGCGCCTCCGGACCGGCCGATGTGGTGCTCGATTCCTTTGGCATCATGCACGATCCGGATCAGCGATCGGCGTTTCGGCTGCGGGCGGAGGCGACCGCCCCTGACGGGGTGCTACTACTGCAATTCCACTCGCTGTTGACGATTGTGCGGCAGGGTCAATGGAACGCGTTGCGCCACGGTCACTTTGCCTACTACTCATTGACGGCGTTGACAAGACTGCTGGCTGCGACCGGCATGAGCATCGTCTCGGCATGGGAGTTCGGGCTCTACGGCGGAACCGTGCTGGTTGCCGCGGTGCATGGCAAGGCCGAACCCGACCAGAGCGTCAACGACATCTTGCGGCGTGAGCGTGCCTTCGGCATCACGGACGCGACCGTCGTACAACGATTGCAGCGCTCCGCCCAGGATCACATCGCGCGGCTGCGCGACTGGCTGCTGGACCAGGCGAGCTGCCAGCGCACGGTCTACGCATACGGCGCCGGGTCACGCGTCGTCGCACTGTTCAGCATCGCCGGCGTCGATCGCCGACTGTTGCGGGCGGTCGCCGACGCGTCACCGGCCAAGCAGGGGCGCCGGATACCGGGTACCGACGTGGTGATCGTGTCACCCGAACAACTCATCGCGGCCGATCCCGATCGCGTGCTGTTGACTCTGCCGGACCTCTACGACGAGGTCCGGCAACAGTTTCCTCAACTCGACGGACGCTGGTCAGTCGACATACTGGATTGAGACCGGAATGACCGTACTAAGCCACAATCAGGCGCTGCCGAACTTTGCCGAGCACGCTGAGGACACCAAAAACCACGCCATTGAAACACCCACGGCACCACAGGAATACGTGCAGCGGTATTTGGCTCGTCAGATAGCGGACCGGTGTGGCGACTGGAATGCACTGCGCATCATCGACATTGGGTGCGGACGTGGCGACACCGTCGCATGGTTGCGCGCCCAGGGTTGGGACGCGTACGGAATCGACATCTCGCCGGATTACATAGAGCGGGGACGCCGATACCTTGCGGCAGGCGGTGACGATCCCGCGCGTCTGCAGGTGATGAACGCTGACTTCAGTTACCCGTTCCCGGACAACATGTTTGACGTAGTATTGTCCGATCAGGTCATCGAGCACGTCGCCGATCTTGACCTGTTCGCCGCGGAGGTAGCGCGAATCTCGGCGCCGGGAGCGTACGGGCTACACATCTGGGATGCCAAATGGCGTCCCGTCGAAAGCCATCTCCGGTCACCGTTCGTACATTGGCTACCCAAGGGTCCGCTGCGCCGCGCCGCCGTCACGGCAGCTCTGCGATGCGGCCTTGCGGCGCCGTACTTCACGCAATTCCGCTTTGCGGACCGGGTTGAGATCTTCCACCGGTTCAGCGAGGACGAGACGTTTTACCGGTCACTGCGGAGCAGCATCGCCACCCTGCAGCGCCACGGTCTGCGGTGCGAGGCACGACTGACCGCACAGGACAAGATCGGCCTTCGTCTGCCGGCCGCGCCGAAGGCGGCGCTGCCGCTGCTGGGGTGGCTCTACCGGCACATGTTCAGTGCCGTGGTGGAGACGCACAAGTGAGGGGCCGAGCAGACGCAAAAGCACCCTTTTCGGGACGAAAATGGGTGCTTTTGCGTCTGCCCGCGGGGAGGGGTGACCGTGAATTCGCTTAGGGTGCTGTGGCTTTCGCCGTGGATGCGTCCACTGGCGCGGGTTCAGGCCGAGGCTCTGCGCAGGCGAGGGATCGACGTCTTGCTGGTGACCACCGACCATCACCATCCGGAAGCCGACGCGGCACGAGACTACGAGCTGGTGCTCGATCCGCGAGTCCGCACCGCGGCCACCTGGCCGGCCTACTTGGCGGCGTGGCGCAGGGTGCACGAGTATCGCGCCGACGTCGTGATCGCCGAACTCGTCAACGATCCGCGCTGGATCGCTTTGGCCGGGCCGGCGCCGCGCATCCAGTTGGTGCACGACGACAACCCCAAAGACGCCCTCGAACAGCGTCCCGCCTACGAGCGAGCGGTATTCGACCGTTGGGGCGCCCGCTCGACGGCCACCGTTGCATACAGCCGGCATGTCGCGGCCGCGATCGCCGCCCGGCGTGACGTGGCCGGGACCCCGGTACATGTGCTGCCGCTCAGCAGCGACCTTGCCGCGGACCTGGTGCCCCCGTTCGTCGACCCCGAAGGCCGCCGCGATTTCGTGATGATCGGGCGGCTGAACCCGTACAAGAACCTCGAGGTGGTCCTGCAGGCGTGGCGGCAGCACGTGGGCGGGCCGGCGTGGCACGGCGACGAGCTGGTGCTCGTCGGCGACGGGGCGGTCGACATCGGCACCTTGCCCGCACACACGCGTTGGCGCGCAGGCAAATACCGCTACGTTGACGTGGCCACCACCCTGGCCCGCGCGAAGGGTTCGATCGTCCACTATCGGCGCGCGTCGCAAAGCGGTGTGCAGGTGGTGTCGATGCAGCTGGGCGTGATGCCGATCGTGTCGACGGCCGGTGGGCTACCCGAGTTCCAGCCCCCGGGTTGCCCACCGATCGGTGTCGACGACGTCGACGGACTCGCCGCCGCGTTCGACGAGCTGGCCGAACCACTGTGCGCGACGCTGCGCGGCGCCGAAGCCAAACGCGACTTTGCGCAGCGGTTCGCCGTCGACCACTGCGCCGACGGGTTGCTGAACGTCATCACCGATGTCTTGCAACGGTCCCCGCGGGTGCCGGCCGTCAGCGGGACGACGCGATGATGACGGCGCAACCGGCCGGAACCGTTGCCGCACGCAAGCTGCCCGGGGCGGCGACCGCCGCACGCGCCTTCGCCCGCCCTCGTTGCGGCACTACCGAGCCCAAATCCGGTTGGGTGCAAGCCGACTTCGAGCGGTTCATGGCGATCCGCCGCTTCACCGCGCTGGACGGTTGCCGGGCCCTGAGCGTCATCGCGGTGGTTTGGCAGCACACGTCGGGCAGTCCAGGTCCGTCGTTTCTGCACAAGGGATTCTTGGGCGTGGACTTCTTCTTCGCGATCAGCGGCTTCCTGATCACCAGTCTGCTACTGCGCGAACGGGTTTCGACGGGCGCGATTAGTCTACGGAAGTTCTACGCACGTCGTGCCCTGCGCATCTTTCCGCTGTACTACCTGGCGCTACTGGTCTACCTCGGTTTGGTGGCCGCGACCCGCCGGCACAGTCCGGAAGGAATTCAGTTCTTCCATCATCTGCCGGCATTCGCGACATATACCTACAACTGGTTCTCCAGCTCCGGCCATCAGGTGACGTTCAATTTCGCCTGGTCGCTGGCCACCGAGGAGCAGTTCTATCTGCTGTGGCCGCCGCTGCTGGTGGCGACGCTGATGATCACGGGCGGCAAGCGGGTCTGGCCATCGCTCGTCGTGCTGGCGGTGCTGATCGCGGTTTCGCAAGGCGTCGGCCTGATCACGGACGCGTCGGTCATGCCGTGGCGCATCCCGGCGAGCCTGTCGCTGCCGATCCTGCTTGGTGCCGCCGCAGCGCTCGCGCTCACCACCAGGCGTGGTTTCGCGGTGGTGAGCGCGGTTGCCGGGCGCGTCTGGTCCGCGCCGGTCGCCGCGCTGCTGCTGGCGGTGGCGATCATCGTAGACACGCCGCTGCAGGTCGTCGAGGTCTTGATGGTGCTGGTGGTGGTCGCTACATGCATGGTCGAGTGGACGCCGTTGCACCCTGTGCTCCGTTGGCGCCCACTGGCCTTCGTCGGAGTGATCAGCTACGGCGTGTACCTGCTGCACAACCTTTGTGCGAACCTGGCCCGCACCGCAATCGGCGAGCACGAAGGGATCCCACTGTTCGTCGTCACGCTCGTCGTGGTCGTTCCGGTGGCCTATCTGAGCTTCCGCTTCTTCGAGACCCCCGTGCTGAAACTCAAACGCCGATACGAGACACGCGACGAGCATGAAGGTGACGAATTGTCCCGCATAGCGGCACTGTCGCGGACCGATCCCAACCCAAAAGCCCGCTAGCTCAACGAATTGCCCGCCGATCGCCGGCCAGGTCGGTCCACAACCGCGTCAAACGCTGGTACCAGCGTTCGAGCGCGAAATCACCCGCGCGGCTGCGTGCGGCCCCGGCCAGCCGAACCCGCAACCGCTCGTCATCGACCAGCGCCGTCAGCGCGCCCGCGATCTCGTCGGGATGACCGGGCCGCACAACTAGGCCGTTGACGCCATCGCTGATCGCCTCCCCGATGCTGCCGACCGTCGTCGTCACCGGCACCAGTCCGTACGCCATCGCCTCCAGCAGTGCCATCGGCAGACCTTCGTCGTAGCTGGGAAGTACGAAAATGTTTGCGCTGGAAAGCAATTGGTCACGAGCCTTCGAGTCGAGCCAACCCGCCACCGTGATCGTGTCGTTCAACCCCGCGACCGCGACCGCCGCACGCACCTCCGCGACGTCGCCGTCACCGGCCAACGTCACTCGCAGCCGGCTGCGAACCGGCTCTGCCAAAGCGTCGACCGCGGCGATGACGTCGTAGCTACCCTTACGCGCGCCGAGCCGGCCAAGCGCCACGGCGTGCAAACGCTCGACGCCCGCCTGTGCCACCGGTGCATCCGGAAGCCGGACAGCGTTGTGCAGCACCGTAATACGCTCTCGATCGACAGCCAGCCGGCTCGCGTACTCGTCTACGTGACCCGTGCCCAGAACCATCCAAGAGTCGGCAACAAGCATGCGTCTGACCGCTGCCCGCACCGGCGCCGGCTGCCGGTCGAACCAGCCGCCGAAGTCATAGCTGTGCGCGTGGATCACGGCGGGTACCCCCGCCAGGCGCGCCGTCCACAGGGGCAGCGCCTTGCGAATCACGCTGCCGCCGTGGGCCAGATGGACGTGCAGCACGTCGGCGCGGCCGCGCAGCACCAGCCAGCTGGCGCGCAGCATGCCGCCGACACCGACGACGAGCCGCTGCAACACCGGGCCGTCGACGTATGTCGGTACCACCGTGATCGCGATGTCCTCGTCGGGATGTGCCGCCATCAGGGCGGCCACCGTGGCCATCCCACCGCGGCTGACCGTGCCGGCCGGTGCCGGGCCGGCCACCAAGACACGCAGCCTGCCCGAGAGCGAACTCACCGGGACATCACAGCCGGCACGGGCTCGGCGTCCACGGCCTCGGCCTCGGCCTCGTCCGTCTCCTGTGCCGTTCGTCGCAGGCTGGCGTACGCCATCGCCGCGCCCAGCGCCAAGCCCAGCGTCAAACCGTTGGGAGACTCCTCGGGCAGCGGATCGACGTTGCACATCACCAGCAGGCCGATCGAGACCGCCGCACTGATCTTCGCCGGTGCCGATCCGCGACGCAGCGCCCGGACTATCGGCACACTCGCGAGCACCACGAACGCCGCCATGCCCACCGCCCCGGCCTTGACCAACCACCAGAGATAGAAGTTGTGCGCATAGGTGGTGCCCAGCGTCTCGGTGAACCCCGTCGGGTCGTTTCCGAAGGGCAACTGATAGGCGTAGCCCAGCCCGTGGCCGAACACCGGCGCTTTGGCGATGGCCGGAATCAGGTGGTCGTTTTCGGCCAACCTGTCCAGCGTCGACTGATCGACCGCCAGCGCACTGGCCGACACGCCACCCAGCACCCGGTGGCTGTACGCGGTGAGCTGGTCGCCCAGCCACGTCCCGGCCGCCGAGTGCTGCAGCAGGAACAACGCACCCGGCAGGGTGACGGCCAATACCGCCGCGCCGACGGCAAGGAAGCCGAAGGTGCGGCGCAGCGCCGACCACCCCAGGTTGGCCAGAAAGGCGACGACGGCCGCGACCGTCGCCGAGATCAGGGTGTTTCGCGAGAACGCCAGCAGCGCAATGACAAGCGCGGGAACGCCCAGGACGAGATACGTCGCCGGTGGAACCCGCCTGACGATCGTCGCGGCGACCAGTGCGGTGAGCACGGCGACCGCCGGCGTCAGTGCGGTGGTGATCACCCGGGTCACCGACTCACCGGTTTCCACCCCTACTTCGCGGCCGACCAGCTGGACGCCATGCAACGAACCCATCACCGCCATGCCTGCCGAAAACCACAGCATCACGGCGATCGCCCCCATGACGCCCTTGATGTAGTCGCCGGCCACGACCAACAGTGCCAACACGAACCCGGCGGCCATCTCCAGCAAGAACGTGGCTTCGCGCACCACCGCTACCGGGGCATGTCCGGTCTCGAAGCCGACTGCCGCGAAGTACAGCACGATGACGACGAACATCGCGGGCAACAGGAAGTCCGTAAACCGCGGCCGCACAAAGGGAATGAGGTAGCAGATCCCTAGTAACAGGGCCAGGTGATAGGCGTAGATCGACACCGGCCCGAAGACCTTGCCGACGTGCAGGCCCTGCGGCAGCGACGCCATCGCCAAGAACAGCGCGACCCACACCATCGCCTCTGGTCTCGACCAGTACACGACCAGGCAGAACATCGCACCGACAAGCATCAAGCCGTAGACCGTGGTGCGAACCGAGAACACGCCGAACAAGAAGCACCCGAAAAGGAACAGCCCCAGCAAAGCTGCGTTCAACGCCAGGCGCTGGCGGCTGCGCAGGTACAGGATCACGCTGAGCCGCTGACCTTGGCCCGGTAGGTGCGCGTCGCGGCCCTCGCGTGCCGGGGCAGTCTGGCGCCGGTCAGCACGGTGCCGACGACGTTGGCGCCCGCGGCGCGCAGAGCGGTCAGGGCGTCGGTGAGTTCGTCCTCAGTGGTGCGGCCCGCCCGCACCACGAGCACCGTGGCGTGGACGGCACCGGCCAACAGTCCCGAGTCGGCGGTGGCCAGCACCGGCGGGCCGTCGACCACCGTGCGGTCGAAAGCCGCCGAGACATCGCGCAGCACCTGGTCCAGCCGCTCGGGCAGGTACGCGCTGCAGGGCAGCGTCTCGCGGCGCGCGGCCCGCGCCGCCAGCACGAACAGCTTCGAAATCGGCGTCTGCTTAACGGCTTCCGGCGCGATGTCCGGGTCGGCCAGAGCGTTGCCCAGCCCCTCTCCCGATTCGACTTTGAGCAAGCCGGCGATCACCGGTCGGCGGGTGTCACCCTCGACCAGCAGCACGTCCTCCCCGAGTTCGGTGAACGCCCGGCACAGGTTCAGCGCCGTCGTCGTCGTACCCTCGCCGCCGAACGGCGCGGCCAGCAATACCCGACGAGCCTCGGGCCCCATCGCCCGCAGCAGCCGGGCACGCAAGCCCCGCACGGCGTCGTCGAAGGAGATGTTGGTCCCGTACCGTGGTGCCCTGCCGCGACTTCCGGGCAACTCGGCGAGGGTGCGCACCCCCAAAAGCTCCTCCAGCTTTTGGCGGGTGCGCACCGTCCGGTCGGTGGCCTCGCGGGTCAGCGCCACCCCGATGCCGAGCAGCACACCGGCGACCAGGCCGATCGCCATGTTGCGCATCGGCACCGGCTTGAACGGACGGTCGGGTACGCCGGCTCGCTCAACGACCGTCGCCCGCGCGATCGGCGGCTGCTGGGCCGGGGGTGTTGCCGGCTGTGGGTCGACCGCCGGCGTCGGCGCCGGAATCGCGGTGGTCTCACCCGGCTGAGGCGATGCCGTCGGCTGACCATCGGGGTTGGGGGGTTGCACAGTTGGCGGCGGAGCGCTGGAGACCGGGCTCTTCGGGTTCCCGCCGAGCGTCCCGACTATCGCGGTGAACTGGTCGGCCATCGCTTGCGCGAGAGCGGCTGCCCGCGTGGGATCGGTGTCGGTGACGGTGATGGTGAACAGCGTCGATTTCGGGGTGAACGTCACCTGGGTCCGGCCGGCCACTTCGTCCGCGCTGATCGGCAGGTGCAGCTGCTTGACCGCGCGCTCGGCGACGGCATGCCCGCCCGCCACCGCGGCATACGACGACAACCGCTCCTGGGCGGCCTGCGTGCCCTGGAACACCTGGGTGAGGTCGGTCTCGCCGGAGAACGAGATCAGCACGGTGGCCGACGACTGATAACTCTTCGTCTGGAATGCGGTGACGGCTGCGGCACCGACCAGGCATGCGAGCAAGGCGCCGACGAGCAGCAACCAATGCGCAGCCAGGGTGCGGGCAAAAGTGCGGAAATCCACTAAGACCCCCCAGGTGGCAATGTCGCGGTGCACTTCGCCGAACACTCGAGAGCGCAGATTTGTCGACTTCGCCCGGGTCGGGCAAAGTCACGGGACATTATGACCCATGACGCCTGCAAAACGGCAGGCCAGGTCACCGCTGGGGCGCAGAGGTCAGCGCGTCGCGGGGAACGTCAAGCGTTGCGATCGAATACCACCCGGCGTCGTCGCGGCCGTCGCGAGCCAACTGCATCGGCGGATAGTTCACCACGTGGGACCCCTGCGGCTTGTGCTGCTGCCAGGCGACCGAGGCTTGCAGCCGGTAGCGACCCGGGGCTAAACCCGCCAGGCTGACCGCCACCGACTCGGTGGACGACGCCGGGACCGGTTGGTCACCGGAGTTGTCGCTGGTGTTGACAAGGGTTTTCAGCGCCACGGCCGCCGGCAGCGTCCGGATGACCGCACCGGAGAAATCAACCAGACGATAGCCGGGAACCCATTTCTCGGTGGCCGCGGCAGCGCCGTAATTCGTCCAGGTGACCGCGATTCTGGCGGTGCCGTCGCGCAAGGTTTGCGACCCGGCCCGCGCCTCCACCGAATACCGGTAGCCCGCCGCGACATTGGCTTGAGCCCACAGCAGGTACAGCTGGGGGTCCATGGCGGTGGTCGAATTGGCATCCAGAAAGTTCACGCTCGAGGTCATCGACACGTGGTACTTGACGACGTCGCGCAATCCCTTCACGTAATACGCCTTGGGCTCGGTCTTGGTCGGCGGGGCGCCACCCCATTCGGTGATCACCGGCGCCTCCGCCAGCCGCTTCTTCAAGGCGGCGACGAGCGGATCCATGCTCTGCACGTAGTGGGATGCGCTGTCCTCGGCCCACACCGGAAGGGGTGCGTAGACGCCGAGCGCGTCGGAGCGGACACCCACCGGGGCGCTCAGCTTTTTGGTGACGTCGTCTGCGAGCACCTGACGCACGATCTCTGGGTTGGCGACGGTCACCACCAGCTGCGTGTGGGGAAAGGCATTGACATTGGCCGCGACCAGCCGGCGGATCGCGGCGACGGTGATGTTCTGGTCACGGAACTGGCTGTAATAGCCCAGGGCGGCGACGCTTTCGTCGGGTGCCGGTCCGGGCGCATTCAGCGCGTCGCGCAGATAGGCGATGTGGTCTTCGCTGAAGTCCCCGTACCCGGAGAACTCGAAAACGCTGAGCCGCTCGTCGTTGTCGTAGCGCCGACCGAGTGCGGCCAGCAGCTGTTCGAATCCGTCGAGGTAGCCCGGATCATTCCAGTTCGGAACCACCTGCGTCAGACCGTGCGCCGACGAGCCGGCCGGCGGGCCGGCATAGCTGGTGCTCGCACCGGGAAGGGCACGCACCCAGTCCGGGATCTCGATGTTGGTGTCGTTGGGATACACGGCGTCGCAACAGGAGTTGTAGGCGTACACGCGCAAGGTGAGCCGCATGTTGCGGGCGGCCAGCTTGGCCAGCGCGTCGTCGATCACGCTGAAGTCGTACTTGACATCGTCGGGAGCATTCGGCGGCAGCGAGCGTGGATCGGTGGGCTGCAGCTGCCGCCAGGACACCCGCATGCTCGCGTCGTTCGAAGCGGGCCACGCCGGGTACCGCTGCTGAGCCGGATT
The DNA here is from genome assembly GCF_001667115.1 of Mycobacterium sp. 852002-51163_SCH5372311. Classification (GTDB taxonomy): domain Bacteria; phylum Actinomycetota; class Actinomycetes; order Mycobacteriales; family Mycobacteriaceae; genus Mycobacterium. The sequence goes on from NZ_LZIJ01000031.1 coordinate 64,555, forward strand.
GCCTTGCGGGAAAAGGGGAACCAGCAGGTCTTCATATTGACCACGCAGCGGATTGGGGGTCTCCTGCACGGCCGCTGGTATCACCGAACTGACAATTGCGTTCAACGGCCCGGAGCCGCCGGGATGGTCACCACCACATCCGTTGAGCGCCAACGTCGCACACGCGGCAACGGCGAGCGCCTTGTTCCGCAACATGAGAACCATCGACAAGGCTAGATCGCGCCGAGCGACAACGCCTCGCGGTCGGCGAGGAACGGCATCGGCATCCACCGCGCGGCGAGCAACGCCTCCATCGTGTTGCCCGGAACGGGGCGCGACAACAAGAAGCCCTGCGCGCGGTGACACCCGTGCTGCATCAAAGTCAGTGCGGCAGCAGGTGTTTCGACTCCCTCGGCGACCACTTGCAGACCGAAGGCCTCGGCAAGCCCGATGATGGCGCGGACGATGGCCAGGTCTCCGGCGCTGTTGCCCAAGTCGCGCACGAATCCCAGGTCGATCTTGAGCATATCGACGGGAAGAGACTTCAGGTGGGACAGCACAGCGTAACCGGTGCCGAAGTCGTCGATGGCGATCTGGACCCCGACCTCCTTGAGTTCGGCGAGCGTCTTGCGGGTGGTTTCGATGTCGTGTACCACCGCGCGCTCGGTGATCTCGAGACATACCGATCCGCCGTCGATACCGAACTCCTCGATGGTGTCGGCCACACTGCGGACGAAACCGCGGGTGATCAGTTGCACCGGCGACACGTTGATGCGCAGGGTAGCGCTCTGTCCGACGCCGTTGGCTCGCCAGCGGCTGAATTCGGAACACGCCGCGCGCATCACCCAACGACCCAATTCCCCTGCGAGATTGGTTGTTTCGGCCACTCCGATGAACGAATTCGGCAGCAGCAGCCCCCAGATCGGGTGCCGCCAGCGCACCAGCGCCTCGGCGGCCACAATGGCGCCGGTCCACAGGTCCACCTCGGGCAGATAATGCAGCAGCAGCGCTTCGCTGTCGATGTCGCCCTGCAGGTGCAGCTCAATGTCGTTGCGGAACGCGCTTTTCAGCGACATGTCGTCGGTAGACAGGGCGACCTGATTGCCGCCCTCGCGTTTGGCCGTCAGAACGGCCTCGTCGGCGCGGCAGAGCAAGTCGGTGCTGTTGTCACGTCCGGGCATGCCCACCGCCAGCCCGATGCTGACAGTGCGCGTGATCATGTGGCCGCCGATCGCCAGGCGTTCGCGCAGCATCGAGCCGAGCCGTCGGGCGAACGACTCCGCGGTGGCAGCCGACATCGGCTGCTCCGGGATGACGACGAACTCGTCCCCACCGATTCGGGCGATCATGCTGTTGTTCCCGGCGCACACCCGGATCCGCTGCGCGAAGACGCGGATGAACCAGTCGCCGGCGGTATGCCCGAGGTAATCGTTGATCGGCTTCAGCCGGTCGAGGTCCAGATACAGGACCGCAACCGGACCGGGGCTACCCGCGGCGAGCCGCGCGGAAAGGTGCGCGACCAGCGCACGGCGGTTGTACAGGCCGGTCAGGTCGTCGTGCTCGGCCAGGTAGCGCAGCTTTTCCTCGGCCGCGATTCGCGCTTGCAGCTGCGCGAACAGGGCAGCCACCGCCTCGAGCGTGTTGATTTCTTCTTGCTTCCACTTCTTGGTGCCGGCCTTGACGAAGCCCAGCACCCCGGTGGTGACGTCATGCGAGACGAGCGGGGCGGCGGCCACCGTCGGGGATGGGTCCTGGTTGACGTCCCCGCCGCGGCGCGGAAAGGACCGGCTGCCGTTGTCCGGCCGGATCACGACGGGTTTGCGGCCGTGCTCGCACTCGGCAAGCACCGGGTCCGCACTGGTGAAATGCACGACGGCGAGCGGATCCGGATCCGGGACGTCGACTCGCGGCGGCCACTCGGCAACCAAAAGCGAGGCCCGGATGTCGTGGTCATGGTGGCGCAGAAAGCTACCCGTCAGGCCCATCTGGTCGACGAGCTGCGCGAGGACGTGTTCGGTGACTCGGGTCGCGGTAGAGGCGGTGGCTTCCATCAGCTGCTTGGCGACGGAGGTAACGAGCAGGTCCAGACTGCGCGGCACTAGGTCCTCCGATGGCACATGTCCCTTCTGGGCGCCCGGCCGTCGAGGCCCAACCAAGGACTGGTCGTTCTAAGACTGCATTTCCCCAATGCACACCGGTGCGCAGTTGGGATCCCCGATTGTTCGCGTGGTTCCGTGGTTATTCGGCCCGGGGCAGGTCACGAACCCCGAAAGCGTAACACGCACACCCCGCCGCGGCTTGGCGTAATCCGGCCCGCGACCTGCGCAGAAACAAGGCTGTCGGGGTTACGGCCGGACACCCGCCGTCGTCGGCTAGGGTTGTTGCCTCAGCAAACGGCACAACGGGCAATCGGGGGCCAATCAGAGGGCCTCGAAGGGCCCGGTCGAAAGCCCGGAGCGTCATTAGAAACGGCCAGGAGCCCACCGCAGATGCCTGTCGCACACTCGATCAAGCGTTGGCTCGCGCCGGCCGCGAAGACGGTGACACCACGGCGGTACTGGCGGCGCAAATTCGGCATCCTGCAGCGTCTCGGCGAAGCGCACCCAGACGTCTTGCTGGCTCGCTCGCTGTGCGATCCGGACCGCGTCTCGCTGGACATCGGAGCGTCCATCGGCGAATTCACCATCGCCATGCTGGCGTCGTCGCGTGCGGTGATCGCGTTCGAACCGCGGCCGGCGCAGGCCCGCGACCTGACGGCGATGTTCGACGCGGTCGGCGCCCCGGTCCGGGTCGAGGCGGTCGCCCTGTCGGACCGGCCGGGCGTGACCACGATGCGGGTGGTTTCCGACGACCCGGGGCGCAGCACGATCGACGACAGCAACACACTCGGCGACCTGGACGAGCGTGACGGCGGTGTGGTCCAGACCATCGACGTCCCGGTGCGGCGTCTCGACGACTTGCAGCTGGACAACGTCGGCCTGGTCAAGATCGATGTCGAGGGCCACGAGCTGGCCGTGCTGCGCGGCGCCGCGGACACCCTCACCCGCAACCGGCCGGCGGTGCTGGTGGAAGCCGAAGAACGCCATCACCCCCACGCCGTGGCCGCGATCACCGAGTTTCTGTCCGGGCTCGGCTACACGGGCTATTTCGACGTCGGCGGCGCCCGCCGGCCGGTGCGGGAGTTCGACGCAGCCGAGCATCAGAACCCGGCGAACATCGGTGGCCGGGAGGACGGCTGGGCCATCCGCGGCGTCTACGTCAACAACTTCGTCTTCCTGCCGACGGATTCGTGAGACAGGTCACAATCGGGCCCTAGGATGTCACGCCTGGCCGGCTCGCGGTGTCTCAAGGTCACAAGTCCGATCAACAGGAGACAGGAAATGACCAAGAGAACTCATGTCGTCGTTGTCGGGGGCGGATATGCCGGCACGCTGGCCGCCAATCATCTGCGGCAGCGCCCGGACATCGACATCACCCTGGTGAACCCGCGCCCGATGTTCGTCGAACGGATCCGGCTGCACCAGCTGGTCGCCAACACCGGTACCGCTACGGTCGATTACGGTTCGCTGCTCGGCGAAGGAATCCAGCTGATCGTCGACACCGCCGACCACATCGACGCCGAGGCCCGCCGGATCGTCCTGGCTTCCGGTGCGTCGGTGGACTACGACTACCTCATCTACGCGGTGGGCAGCACGGGGGCGACCGCCGCCAAGATGTCCGAGGTGTCCGGCGCGGCTCAGTTCGCTTACTCCGTAGCCGATTTCGAGAGCGCGCAGCGGTTGCACTACGCGTTGACCGATCTGCCTCTCGGTGCTCCGGTCGCGGTGGTGGGCGGCGGACTGACCGGCATCGAAACGGCTTGCGAGCTGGCCGAGCAGGGCCGCCCGGTGACGCTGATCTGCGGCGGGATCCTGGGGCCGTCGTTGAGCGAGCGCGGCCGGCGCAAGGTGACCAAGCGCCTGCGCGCGCTCGAGGTGAACGTGCTCGAATTCGATCCGGCCGTCGAGGTGCAGTGGGACGCGGTGGTGCTGGCCGACGGCGCCGTGGTGCAAAGCGCCGTGACGGTGTGGACCGCCGGATTCGCCGTGCCCGATCTGGCTGCACGAAGCGGCCTTGCCACCGACGCGATGGGCCGGCTGCTCACCGACGAGACGCTGACCAGCGTGGACGACGAGCGCATCGTCGCCGCGGGTGACGCTGCCGCGCCGTCGGGCCTGCCGTTGCGGATGAGCTGCCAGGCGGCGGGGCCATTGGGCGCGCAGGCCGCTCGGACCGTGCTCAGCCGGATCGCAGGACGCACTCCCGAGCCGCTGAACCAGGTGTTCGTCGGCCAGTGCATCAGCCTGGGCCGCGACGAGGGCATCTTCCAGATCTCGCACAGCGACGACACCCCGCGGAACATAGCGGTGGCCGGCCGGACCGCCGCGTCGGTCAAGGAAGCCGTCTGCAAGGGCACCGTGTGGCTGCTGCGCCACGAGGCCGCCAAACCGGGCTCTTACCGCTGGCTGAAGGGCGGCATGCGAAAGGCGCAATTGGCGGCTTTCGAGCCGACGCCAGATCAGGTGGCGCCGCGATGATTTCGTCGCCCGGCGATGGTGAGCACGCCGAACGGTTCACGCTGCTGCGACCGTTGCTGTTCACCATCGCCTACGAAATCCTCGGCTCGGCAACCGAAGCCGACGACGTGCTGCAGGACAGCTACCTGCGGTGGGCCGACGTCGACCTGGCCGGCGTGCACGACACCAAGTCCTATCTGGCTCAACTGGTCACGCGCCAGGCTCTCAATGCGTTGCGGGCCGGCGCCCGGCGCCGTGAGGAGTACGTCGGCCCCTGGCTGCCCGAGCCGCTGCTCCTCGAGGAGCAGGACCCGTCGTCGGATGTGGTTCTGGCGGAATCGGTTTCGATGGCAATGCTGGTGTTGCTGGAAACCCTCAGCCCGGACGAACGGGCGGTGTTCGTGCTGCGCGAGGTATTCGGTTTCGACTACGCCGAGATCGCCGAAGCGGTGGGCAAGCCGGCGCCGACGGTCCGCCAGGTCGCCCACCGGGCGCGTGAACACGTGCGGGCCAGGCGCAAGTGGGGCGGCGCCACACGCGAGCCGGTGGACCCGCAGCGCAACGCCGAGATCACGGCGCAGTTCTTGCAGACGGCGGCCAGCGGCGACGTCGAGGCGCTGATGGCGATGCTGGCTCCGGACGCCACCTGGATGGCCGACGGCGGCGGCAAGGTGAGCGCGGCCCGCAAGCCGGTGATCGGCGCCGAGCGGGTGGCCCGGGCCATCACCGGCCTGATGCGCAAGGCGGGGAGCGGCGTGCGCGTCGAGATGGTGACCTGCAACAGCGCCCCGGCGGTGTTGTTCTATCTCGACGAGCAGCCCGCGATGGTGGTCACACTCGAGATCGCCGACGAGGTCGACGGGCCGAAGATCACCAACTTCTACGTGATGCGTAACCCCGACAAGCTCGTCGCGCTGGCCACCCCACGCGAGATCAGCCGCGGCTGAGGGTCGTGACAAGGCTGAAACCACGGAAATCCGAAGTTCTGTCAAGCTGTTGCGGTGCGAATCGAACGGCTCGGCGATCTCGGCGACGCACCGCGCGTGCTGCGCGCCGTCGGCGACGCCACCCGCCGGCTCGGTTTGCCACCGCCGGCAGCGCTGACCGGCGAGTGGTTCGGCGCGCTGGCGGTGATCGCACCGAGTGTGTCGGTGCAACCGGTCGACGCTCGGGATGCTTTTGAAGTCGGGCCGGGCCCAGGCGGACCGGACGGCACGGCGGTGGGCGGCGGGTGGCGTCGCCGACGGCGCGCAGCACGCGCGGTGCGTCGCCGAGATCGC
>NZ_LZIJ01000032.1 GCF_001667115.1 Mycobacterium sp. 852002-51163_SCH5372311
GCGGTGGGTTTCGCGGTCCGCCGGAACTTTTCCTGCGGCGACGGGGTAGGGCCGTGATGTCCAGCCCGATCAAGGGCACGCTGCCGCTCGATGCGTGGCCGTCGGCGCTGAGGGCTTCGGCCAAAGAGGTCGCCGAGAACATCATGATCGTCGACCTGGTGCGCAATGACCTTGGGCGAGTGGCCATTACCGGCACGGTCACCGTGCCCGAACTGCTGGTGGTGCGCCGCGCGCCGGGCGTATGGCACCTGGTGTCCACGGTGTCCGCGCAGGTTCCGGCCGAGCTTCCGACGTCGGCGTTGCTGGAGGCCGCCTTTCCGCCGGCCTCGGTTACCGGGACACCGAAACTGCGTGCTCGTCAGCTTATTTCGCAGTGGGAGCCGCAGCGTCGCGGGATATACTGCGGCACAGTAGGTTTGGCTTCTCCGATAGCCGGGTGCGAGCTGAACGTCGCGATCCGCACAGTCGAATTCGACACTGCGGGCAACGCCGTGCTCGGGGTCGGCGGCGGCATCACCGCCGACTCCGATCCCGACGCCGAATGGGAGGAATGCCTGCACAAGGCGGCTCCCATCGTCGAACAGCCGACCGCTGCGGCCGTCGGCTGATCCGTCGCCGGCTTTGCGCGTGAATCCTGGGCTTTGCGCGTGAATCCCGGGCTTTGCAGGTGAATCCTGGGCGGAACTTCGCGCCGATTCGCGCCCTGTATTCACACCGAAAGCCGCGGATTCACACCGAAAGCCGTCAGTTCACATTCAACGCGCAAAGGCGCCCTCGCAGGGGGATACTGCCGTCCATGCATCCCACGGCTGACCAAACTTCAGTCGTGTTCCTCGCGTGATCGCAACACCGCGTCATAAAGCTGGCGGGTACGGACCTCCGAATGCCGGCCGGCGACCAAACTGCAGGCGTCCTTGATACGGACGCCACCGGCTACCAGCTCCTCCACCTGTTCGACCAGCGAATCCACCAGGGCGGACAGGTCGGCGTGCGGCAGCGCCCCGCCCAACACGACCGTGATCTCGCCGAGCACGCCGTCGGCTGCCCACTCGGCCAGCTCGTCAAGCGATCCGCGAACGACCTCCTCGTGCACCTTGGTCAGCTCCCGGCAAACCGCCGCCCGACGTGCACCCCCCAGCTGCTCGACGGCGTCACGCAGGCAGGCGGTCAACCGCCGCGGCGATTCGAAGAAGACACAGGTCCGCGACTCGTCGGCCAGGGACGCCAGCCAGGTTCGGCGCGCCGATTTCTTGCGCGGGGCAAAGCCCTCGAAGCAGAACTTCTCCGCCGGCAGACCGGAAACGGCCAGCGCGGTGATCACCGCGGACGGTCCAGGCAGACACTGCACGGGCAGTCCGGCATCCGCGCACGCGACGACCAGCCGGTAGCCGGGGTCGCTGATCACCGGCATTCCGGCGTCGCTTACCACCAGCACCGTCGCGCCGGATTCGATCGCGGGCAGCAGGGATGCGGCCCGGGCCTCCTCCACCCGGTCGAACAGGCTGACCACCCGGCCGGTGATCGTGACGTCGAGCGCCTTGGCCAGGTTTCGCACTCGCCGGGTGTCCTCGGCGGCCACCACGTCGGCCTGCGCCAGCGCATCGATCAGCCGTGGCGAGGCATCAGCGGGCTGGCCCAACGGGGTCGCGGCGAGCAACAGGCGGCCATGGGTCATGACGGACAGCCTACGATCGACGTGATGACCGCCCCGCCCCAAGAAATGCCTGACGTCGTGCAGGAGCGCGTCATCCCCGTCGTCAGCCCCGGACCGGTGGTTCCGGTCGCCGATTTCGGGCCGGTGGATCGGATGCGCGGCTGGATCGTCACGGCCGTGGTCGCGCTGCTCGGGGTGATAACCCGCTTTCTGAACCTGGGCTCGCCGACCGATGCCGGCACGCCCATCTTCGACGAGAAGCACTACGCGCCGCAGGCGTGGCAGGTGTTGCACAACCATTGGGTCGAGGACAACCCCGGCTACGGTCTCGTCGTCCATCCCCCGGTCGGCAAGCAACTCATTACGCTTGGCGAGGCGATCTTCGGCTACAACGGAGTGGGCTGGCGGTTCACCGGCGCGGTGCTCGGCGTCGTGCTGGTGGTGCTGGTGACACGAATCGTGCGGCGGATCAGCCGCTCGACGCTGATCGGTGGTATCGCCGGGGTGCTGCTCGTCTGCGACGGCGTCAGCTTTGTCGCCGCGCGGACCGCACTGCTCGACGGATTCATTACGTTCCTTGTGGTCGCGGCGTTCGGAGCGCTCATCGTCGACCGCGATCAGGTCCGGCAACGGATGCACGTCGCGCTGCTGGAAGGCCGTATCGCGGAGACCACATGGGGACCGCGACTCGGCGTGCGCTGGTGGCGTTTCGGCGCCGGGGTGCTACTCGGATTGGCCTGTGCGACAAAGTGGTCCGGCCTGTACTTCGTACTGTTCTTCGGTGTCATGTCGTTGGCCTTCGACGTGGCCGCGCGCCGTCAGTACCAGGTGCCCAAGCCGTGGGTAGGGGTGTTGGGTCGTGACGTGCCGCCCACCGGTTATGCGTTGGGGCTCATCCCGTTTGCGGTCTACCTGGCCAGCTATGCGGGGTGGTTCGCGTCCGAGACCGCGATCGACCGCCATCAGGTTGGCCAGACCATCGGGCCCAAAAGCGTTGTCCCGCTGCCGGATGCGATTCGCTCGCTTTGGTATTACACCGCGAAAGCCTTCCAATTCCATGCCGGCCTGACGAATTCCGCGGGCAACCACCACCCCTGGGAATCCAAACCGTGGAGCTGGCCGATGTCGTTGCGACCGGTGCTCTACGCCATCGACCAGCAGAACGTTCCCGGCTGTGGCACACAGTCCTGCGTCAAGGCGGAGATGATGGTCGGCACGCCGGCCATGTGGTGGCTGGCGGTACCCGTTCTGCTCTACGCGACGTGGCGAATGCTGGTCCGACGCGACTGGCGCTACGCCGCGGTCTGGGTCGGATACTGCGCGGGGTGGCTGCCCTGGTTCGCCGACATCGACCGGCAGATGTACTTCTTCTATGCGGCGACGATGGCGCCGTTCCTGGTGATGGCCATCGCGCTGATTCTCGGCGACATTCTTTACCCGGTCCATCCCGTCCGGACGCGTCAGAGCGCCGAACGACGCACGTTGGGACTGATCGCCGTGTCGTGCTACGTCGCCTTGGTGGCGACGAACTTCGCGTGGCTGTTTCCAGTGCTCACCGGTCTGCCGATCTCGCAGGAGACTTGGGACATGGAGATCTGGCTGCCCAGCTGGCGCTAATTCACTGCTGCATCGAAACTGCGTCCACGGCGGGCGTTTTGCGCAATCAGGCGCCCTGGGCGCAGTCTCGATACCACCAGCGCAGGCTCGCCACACCTAATCGAGCGGATCGCGGGCCGCTGGGCACGACATACAGCGTGGCCCCCCGCGACCCGTGCCCAATTCGGAGCCCGCGATCGTAAGCACCTCGATACCCGCATCCTCGAGGCGGGTGTTGGTCTGCAGGTTGCGCTCGTAGGCGACGACAACACCGGGCGCCAGTGCCAGGGTGTTGTTGCCGTCGTCCCACTGTTCGCGTTCGGCGACGACGGGGTCCAGGCCGGTGTCGATGACCTGCAACTTGTCGATCCCCATCGCGTTGGCCGCGGCCTCGAGAAAGGGCGCCTCGTCGCTGATGGTCACGCCGTCGGGTGTGCGCTGGATGGTAAACGCCGACAGCGTGTCGACGACGTTGGCGTACATCACCACCGTGTCGGTGTCGACCATCGTGCACACCGTGTCCAGGTGCATCTGCGCGCGCCGCTGCGCGATCGGCACCGCCAGCACGGTACGCGCCAGGTCGTCGTCGAACAGGCTGCGCGCCAACGCTTCCGCACCGGCCGGCGTCGTCCGCTCCCCCACCCCCACCGCGACCACACCCGGGGCCAGCAACAGCACGTCACCACCCTCAACCGGCGCTGTGCGCGACTCGTACGCGCGCCGCACGCCGGTGAACCGTGGGTGGTGGGCGTAGATGAGGTCGGTCAGCGACGCCTCCCGGACCCGAGCCCGCAGCGCCAGCGACGGGATCACCACCCGCGGCCCGATCCAGATCGACGAGTCGCGGGTGAACACCAGGTTCGGCAACGGCTCGATGACGAAATCCCCACCGTGGTGCATGCGCAGCACCAGCGACACGTCGGTCCGGGTGTCCGACGGCAGCTCCTCGAACGTCATGCCGGCCATCAACACATGTGCCAGCGCGGCCGGCTCCAGGCCACGCAGATACACCGAAAGCTCTTGCGCCAACGGTGTTCCGAGCCGGCGCGCATCTACGGCGGCAGCGACTCCCTGCATCCGTGCGGCCCCGCTGTGCTGCAGCGCCTCGGTCAGCAGATCGGACATCAGCAGCACTTCCACGCCGCGGGCACGCAATACCTCGGCGAACTGGTCGTGCTCCTCCTGTGCGCGCGACACCCAGGGCAGCCCGTCGAACAGCAACTGGTCGTTGTTGCGGGGGTTCAGTCGCCGCAGCTCGGCGCCCGGTCGGTGCAGAATGGCGACCCGTAGCACTCCCACTTCGGAATCGGTGCCCAGTTCGACAGGACTCACAGTTAGAACCGTAGCCGCTGGGCCTTGGTCGAGGTTGATCGAACGGATGTGCGATAAGCTGGTCGGCGTGGGGACGGTGATTTCGGGGGCGCAGGGCTCGCTGTTCGAGCACACCGAACGGCGCCAATTAGGAGACGGCGCCTTCGTCGAAATCCGCTCCGGCTGGCTCAACGACGCCGAAGGTCTGCTCGACGAGCTGCTGGCCACGGTGCCTTGGCGAGCCGAACGACGCCAGATGTACGACCGGGTGGTCGACGTGCCGCGCCTGGTGAGTTTTCACGACCTGTCGATCGAAGAACCGCCGCATCCGATGCTGGCCCGGCTGCGCCGGCGACTCAACGACATCTACGGCGCCGAACTGGGTGAGCCGTTCACCACCATCGGGTTGTGCTGCTACCGCGACGGCAACGACAGCGTGGCCTGGCACGGCGACACCATCGGTCGCAGCAGCTCCGAGGACACCATGGTGGCGATTGTCAGCCTCGGCGCCACTCGCACCTTCGCGCTCCGGCGGCGCGGGGGCGGCCCGTCGATGCGGCTGGCGCAGGCGCACGGCGACCTGCTGGTGATGGGCGGATCGTGCCAACGCACCTGGGAACATGCGGTTCCCAAGACGTCGGCGCCGACGGGTACGCGGGTAAGCATCCAGTTCCGCGCGCGCAACGTGCGTTGAAACAGGCTAGCCGCGGATCGCGCTGACCGCCTTGACGAGCAGGTCGCGCGCCCGTTGCGTGTCGACCTTCGCAACCGGCTGATCAGGCACCACAAGCGGATTGGCGATGACGATCACCGTGTAGTCGCCGAACTGGGCGGAGTAGTCGTACAGCTCGCCGGTGCGGGGCCCGCCGGGGATCACCGCCTGCAGGATCCGGTGCACCCCCAATGTGCGCGCACTCTGGATGCGCGGCGCATCGACTACCTCCATGCCGCCACGAACCTGGCCCCCGACGAAGGCGACCTTGGTGCAATCCTTCCCCGGGTCGTTCAACGGCAGTTCCTTCGATGTCTCCACGGCGATGACGACGAACCGGTTGCCGTTGCCCTCGGCAGAGACGGCGGCCATGTTTCCCTGCAGGTCCGGTGGCATGTCCGGCCCGGCAGCAACTTTCGCGCAGTTCGCGGGATCGAATTTCAGTCCGTCGGGCAGTTTGCGGGCAGAGAGCAGCTTGGGGTCGATGGCCCGTTCGGAAATGTCCAGGATCTTGAATTCGGGCCCAAAACTCGACTTGACACCGGTGACCTTGGCGATGTCGGCGTTCGAGGCGGTGTTTGCCTCCGATGAGCAACCGGCGAGCAAGCACACCGCTGCGATCACGAGCACCACCTTGAACATCGGGGCCAATCTACCCAACCCGAGACGCTCAACTGCGTAACGTCGACACCGTTTTGACCAGTAGATCGGCGGCGAATTGTGGTGTCAGCGCAGGAAGTACTGAGCCGGGATCTGTGGTCACCGTGGTGAACGCGTAGTAGTCGCCCAGATAGGCGATGAATGTGTATGTCCGCGAATCGATTTCGGCACCGGACTCGACGGATGTGCGGATGTCGGCCGCCATGCCGACGGTGTCCGCGCCGTCGATGCGCGGTGGGTCGATCAGGTGGACGCCGGCCTCGATGTGCCCGGTGTGACGGTCGATCATGGTCCATTGACCACAGGCGGCGACCAGGGTGTGGTCGGGAGCGACCGGACCGGGCAACGCCGGCAAAGCAACCACCACCGCGTCGACGATGCCGCCCGGGCCCGATCCGGATACGCCCTGCGCTTGGCCGCGCCCGCTGCCGGGGTCGGCCAGCGCCGCGCATTGCGGTGGTTTGCTTGTGACAAGCGCGGCGTCCGCTTTCAGCCCCCAAATCGCTCGGGGCGTGGCCGTACTGGGAATGCTGCTGGTCACCTCATAGCCCGACGGCAGCTCGCGACCCATTCGCTTGATATTTGCGGGGTTGACGCCGCCGCCATGGGTCGACGGGAACGCCGGCGGTGCCACCACCGGCTCCGGCGGCTGAGCACACGAGGCGACCACCAGCGCCGCGCACACAGTCCAGGGGCCAATCCAAAACGGCCGCATGCTCGTTCATATCACGGCAGGCGTGCGCCGGAAGGCGGGTCAGCCGACCGCCTCGATGACCTGTCGGGCAACGCGCCTGATTTGGTCAATCATGTCGCGCCCGAGGTGCAGGTCGCCGGTCCGCGGCACATCGATGACGGTGGTGATGACGCCGACGTCTTCGCGCTCCCAGACCGCGCCGTAGTGGTCCATGATCGTGCGCATGGCCAGGTTGTCGGAGAGCATTCGCGCGGTGAACCTCTTGACTCCGCCGACTCGGGCAGCGACGGACAGCGCCTCAACCAAGAAGCTGCCTATGCCGCGGCCCTGATAGGCGTCGGCGACCAGGAAGGCGATCTCGGCGACCGTCGGATCGCTTTCGTCACGGACGAAGCGCGCGTCGGCCACCGGGTTGCCGTCGTCGGTGACCACCCAGACGAAGTGGTCGACATAGTCGACCTCGGACAGGTAGTGCATCAATGCAGGAGTGGGCACGCGAGCCGTCATGAACCGCCGATACAGCGTCTCGCTGGAGAACTGGACGTGTCCGCGAATGGTCCGCTCGTCGTCACCGGGAAGGACCGGGCGCAGCATCAACTCGGTCCGGTCGCGAACCCGTATCGGGATCGGGGTGATGAATGCCGCCAGCCGCTGGCGCACCGTACGCAGCAGCCGCTCCGCGATTCCGGGGATGTGGACCAGCCGGGCGAAGGCGTCGTCGCCGCCGATCCACCCGGTCAGGGGCTCGGTCGTGGTCACCGTCGCGGTGCGCGGGATGTTGCGCAACAGGGCGATCTCCCCGACGATCATGCCGGGGATAGCGTGCTCGACGATCACCACACCGTCGGCGCCGACGTGCTTGATCTCGGCCGCACCGGATGCGATGAGCAGGAACGATATCGCGTGTTCGCCCTGCTGCATGAGCACTTGGCCGGCCGCGGCCCGCAGCGGCTCGACACTGGCAGCCAGCGGCATCAGGTCCTCGGCGGGGCATCCCTCGAAGATGTCCATCGCCGCGAGTTCTTCCACTCGCGGGCCGGTCAATTCGGCCACTGCGATATACCGGGGTCTCGCGGTGCCCGCACTGCCATGAACCCGCCTTGTTCACGTCCCATCCGCGCCAGGCGCACTGCCCCGCTCACGGTCCGATGCGACTCAGGTTATGGCGTCTGCAGCGGCGGCGGCAAGCAGACCCGTTAGCCTGACAGCAGTTCGGCAGCTTTGAACGAACGAACAAACCGGAATGGACCAGCAATGGATAACAGCCCGCTCGAGTTGACGCGCGCCCTCCTCGACGGAACCGCGGAGTTGAGGCACGGCTTCCTCGACGTGTTGGGCGAATCGACCAGCGCTCCCGCTCCGACGTTCGCGCAGCGGGCCATGAACAGCCCGTTCGTGGCAACGGTGTACGAGCGGCTGTGGCGTCCGGCCTCGTTCTACGTCGCCAGCGGCGTCACCACGGGCGCCGAGCAGCGCCGTGCCGCATCGGCCCTACGGCTTTCGAATGCTCGCAGATTGCTCGATGTCGCTTGCGGCCCAGGTAATTTCACCGGCCCCCTGGCCGCGCAACTGCCCGACGGCGGCCTGGCAGTGGGATTCGACATTTCCGAACCGATGCTGACTCGCGCCGTGCTGGACAACAGCGGGCCGCGGACGTGTTACGTCCGCGGCGATGCCCACATGCTGCCGTTCGACGACGAAACATTCGACGCCGTCTGCTGTTTCGGCGCGCTGTACCTGATGCCCCAACCGTTTCGGGTGGCTCACGAGATGGTTCGGGTACTGCGGCCCGGGGGGCGGATCGCGGTGCTCACCAGTTACGCCGGCCAGCCGGCGCCGATCCGGCGAGTTCTGAAGGCGGGCGCCGGCGTCATCGGCCTCACGATGTTCGACCGGCACGCGTTCGTCGACCTGTTCTCGTCGGCCGGCCTGGTCGACATCGAACAGGAGACGCAGCGGGCGCTTCAGTTCGTCGTCGCGGCAAAGCCCGGTTGAGTCTTTGCCGCCGGGACTGTAGCCACGGCGCGCTTAACGCTCCAACCCGCGCCCTGGACGCAGGATCGGTGCCAGCACCGCAGGCTCGGGTGCCGACCGCCTAGGCCGTCGTCTTGCCCGAAGCGCCAACGGGTTCCACCCGCACCGGCACACCCGTAAGCCACGCCATACCCGACAGCGACTCGACGTCCTGCGGCTCGCTCGACGTCAGCCGGTTAACGTTCGCACCGCCGGCGCGGTTGGCCAATTGCCAAGTGCCGGTGCCCTTGTGACCCCAGCCGTGGGGTACCGCGATCACGCCGGCCATCAGGTCTTTGGTGGTGGTGACGCCGACGGTGATGTCCCCATATGGGGAGGACACCCGCACCAGGTCTCCGTCGGCGACGTGCATGTCTGCCGCGTCGTCGACATGGATCAGCGCGCGATGTTCCCGCTCACCCCGCGTTGACGACGGGCGCATCAACAAGGGCGAGTTGTGCATCCACGAGTTCTCTGATCGCGGCTCACGCATCCCGATCATTCGCAGCGGGTAGCCGTCGGGGTGCACGTCTTGCGAGAGCTTATCTACTTCGGCGGCAATATCCTTGTGTACCAGCTTGATCCGTCGCGACAGATAGGCCACCGCGTCGCGCAGCACATCGGTGCGGATGTGCCGTGCCACGACGACTCCGTGCGGATGCTGTTCACTCAGCCGGTGCAGTGTCAATCCGCCGCGGCGCAGGCCGAAACGATCGCCGCCCTGCGACATCCGGATAAGGGCATCGATCATGATTCGCGGCGACAGCTTTATCCCGAACAGGCTTAGCGCCTTTCGCAGAATCCCGAGTGCCGCGAACGCCGGAACGCTGCGCGAAAGGCGAGCGGCGAGGTCCTCGACAATGTCCCATTCCGGCCGCGCGTCACCCGCCGGTGCGACGACAGCCTCGGTGGCCTGCCGAAACGGTGTGGCCTGGAAGGGCTGGAAGACGAACGGAAAGTCGTCGCGCTCGTACATGGTTGTGACGGGCAGGATGTAGTCGCAGTGTGCAGCGGTTTCGGTGACGTAGAAGTCAAGGGCCACCGAGAGTTTCAGTGTCTTGAAGGCGTTCTCGAGTTCGTCGCCGTTGGGCACCGAGAGGACGGGATTGCCGGCCGAGACGAACATCGCCTTGATCTGGCGATCACCGGGCGTGGTGATCTCCTTCGCCATCAGGGCGGCCGGCTCCGAGCCGATCGTGCTACGGATTCCACCGATGCGTGAGCGCTTTCGATAGGAACGCCGCAGCGCGACGCCCATGATGGTTTTCTGCCATCGCTCGCCCACCGTCTCCATCGAGCCGAAGACCGAGCCGCCCGGTATGTCGAGGTTTCCGGCGACCAGGTTCACCGCGTCGATGAGAAAGTTCGTGAGCGTGCCGTATCGGCCCACGCAGGTGCCGACCCTGCCGTAGACAGCCGCGCGCTGTGTGCCCGCCAACTCGTGCGCAAGCGAGCGGACGCTTCCCGGGTCGATGCCGGTGTGGGCGGCCGTCAGCTCCGGAGTGAACGGTTCACACAATGCCTGCAACCATTCGATCCCGTCGGCCTGCCGGCTCACCCGGACGAGGTCGACGAGGTTGTCGGCGAACATCACCTGCAGCAGGGACAGCAGCAGGAAGGAGTCGGTGTCGGGGACGATGCCCAGCCATTCGAATGCCGCGGCCGTCTCGGTGCGGCGCGGGTCGACGACCACGACGCGTCCCCCGCGCTTGACAACGTCTTGCATGCGGTCTTTGATCCGCGGGGCGGTGAGGAAACTGCCGTGCGAGACAACGGGATTCGCACCCATGAGGACCAAGAGGTCGGTGCGGATCAGGTCGGGGATCGGTACCGAGGTCGGCACACCGTACAGCAATTGGCTTGCGATGAGCCTGCTATTCGTGTCCTGGGAGGACGCGGTGAAGTAGTGCGCGTTGCGCCCAATGCCTTTGATGAACATCAGCGCGGCCAGGGTGTGCGCGTAGCTGAACGCGCCGGGGTTACCCATGTACCAGCCGACTGCTCCCGCACCGTCGGCCCGAAGGATCGTTGTAAGCCGAGCCGCGATATCAGACAGTGCATCGTCCCAACTCACCGGTTCGAAGCCGGTCGGCGTGCGGCGCAGAGGGGTGGTGACGCGGTCGGGGTCGTTGTGCACCTCGGCGAACGCGATGCCCTTCTGACAGGCGAACCCGGATGACAACGGGTGATCTTTGTCCGGACGAAGAGCGACCAATCGCCCGTCCTCGACCGAGGCGATCATGCCGCAGAGCGGTTCACAAATCCGGCAGAACGTCGGCTTCTGCTGCGTCACGGGTGTCACCTGCCACACGATACTGTAAGTTTTACAGTTTCTCTTTCGGAATTAGCTGGGCCGCCTGGCGCCCGCCGCCAATCATGTCGGAATTGTGCCGCACGGCGGCCGATTCAGCTAACTGCGGCCTGCAGCGCGTGACGACACGTGGTCGACTTGGTTCGCGGTCGAATAGCGATTTCCACGCATCGCTTGTAAAAAGACTTCGTCTTCTGGACGAATGTGGGCGAGGTGCGGAGTAGGGTTGGTCCTTCTGGGGACCATTGAGAGAGGCCTGACCTGCAAGTAAGCCCCAATGGCGACATTCATCAGCGCATCGCGGACTTGGCCCGTAACCTGCACAGCAGCCCGCAAGATTCTGCTGACCTCGTGCTGGGGCGCATGGTCGAATATGCGATCAGTGAAATTCCTGGCGCAAAGTACGCCGGTGTCACCCTCGCGAGATCTGCGCGCCATTTAGAAACGCCGGCGACGACTCACCGGTTTCCAGCGCTCCTGGATGTGATCCAGGAACGTCACGGACAAGGCCCTTGTCTGAGCGCGGCCTGGCAGCAACACACCGTCCGCATCGATGACCTCGCCGAGGACCACCGCTGGCCGGCTTATCGGCGCGACGCGCTAAAGGCCACCACGATCAGGTCGATTCTGTCCTTCCGGCTGTTCACCTCGGATCAGACGGTGGGCGCACTGAATGTCTACGCCGACCAACCGCATGCTTTCGACGAGGAGTCCGAGGAGATCGGCTTCGTGTTCGCGACGCACGCTGCGCTGGCGTGGGACACGGTACGCCGCGAAGAGCAGTTCCGCAGTGCGCTGGCGAGCAGAGACCTCATCGGGCAGGCCAAGGGAATCCTGATGGCGCGCTTCGGGATTGACGCGATCCAGGCGTTCGAGCTGTTGAAGCGGGTGTCCCAAGACAGCAATACGCGGCTGGTCGAAGTCGCCCGCAAGCTGACGACAATGCGGAACTTCGACCAACTGATGGGTGACCAGCTCCGGCTCAACTAGCTCCGGAAGGTGCGCCACTGGCCGAAGGTGACGTCTTCACCGTTTACCTGTGTGACCTTCATGTGCGCGGTGTACGGTCCCTCGGGACCAGTGAAGTGACAATCGAATTCGGCCCCGACTTTGGCCTCCACCCCAGAGGGACACTTCACGTCGGTCGGCGTGAAGCCCGACTGCTGCGACACATGCTCGGTGAGAAACTTCGCAGCCATGTCGGGCTTGATCACCGTCTTTGGTCCGCAACCCGCGAGTTCCAGAGCCACCGCAGTGACAAGAAAGGCTGTGGCCAGGCGGGCGCTTGGAGCCTGGGTCATAGCACGAGATTTTGCGCTCGGCGTGTCGATCGCGTCAAGGACCATAAAGATGGCTCCGAATAGCGGTTGGGAGCCAAAGCTTTTCGCTGGTGGTCCTGGAACGCCACTCAACTGTCTCGGTGTCGATTAGCCGGCCAACGCTCCCGGTAGCTTGCTGGGTCAGCGGTCTTGCCAGAAGTTCTTCGAAAGACGGCGACGTTCCTCGCGTGCGCGCTTGTCTGTGAAGTCCTGAATGCCCTGTCTCTCAAGGGGAAATGGCATGAGGGGGACCTCGAAAGCCAAGGCACCAGAAATGTGTATGTCCGCACCCTGGTTCAGGATGAACTTCGTCCGTCGTGTGGTGACCGGATGCTTGGTGAGAATCACCTCCGTCAGCGCGGTGACTTCATTCTCCAGGTCTTCGGGCGAACAGATCCGGTTTGCCAGGTCGTAGCGTTCGGCCGTTTTTGCGGTGAAGAGTGCACCCAGCAGGTTCCATTCTTTTGCTTTGCGACGACCGGCGATGCGCGCCAGACGCGACGTGCCTCCCCATCCCGGTGTGATGTCCCAGTCGATCTCAGGCATGCCCCACCGAGAACGGTCCGTGGCGATCACGAAGTCACACACCAGCGTCAGTTCAAGACCGCCGCCGGTGCAGACCCCGTCAACGGCGGCAATGGTGATCGGCGTGAGGTCCTCGAGGATCTGAACGGTCTCTTGGTATTTGCGCACCTGCCAGTAGGGATCTTCGGGCGTCCAGCTGTTGAACTCGGTGATGTCGTCGCCGGCGCAGAACGTATCGCCTGCGCCGCGCAGGATCAGGACCGCGCATTCGCGGTCGTCCCGCACTTGGCGGACGGCTCGGTTCAGTTCATCGGAGAGTGCCCGATCCAGCGCGTTGTGCACCTCGGGCCGGTTCAGCGTGATCGTGGTGATCGATTCGCGCCGGTCGAAGATCAACTTTTCGTAGCAGTCAGACGTTCCGTCGACTCCCGATTTAGCTTGCATAGCGAGACTCAATCACACACAGTCTCGTTATGCAAGCATTTAGGTAAGATGCCCGTGTGCAGCGGGTGCGGTTGGAGCGCGATTGCTCGGTGTTTCGTGCCGTCGCCGCTGTCGGCGACGCCTGGTCGTGGATGGTGCTACGCGAGGTGCTGTTCGACGGCGTGACTCGTTTCGATGAGTTCCGGTCGCGTCTGGGAATCGCTCGGTCGACGCTGACCGGCAGGCTCGACCAGCTAGTCGCCTCGCAGGTGCTGCAACGTCACGGCGGGGACTACGTGCCGACCGAACGCGGCGACGACTTCATCGGCTGTTTGTTGACGGCAATGCACTGGGGCGACCGGTGGTGCGGCAGCGCTCAAGTGCCGCCCGTCGAGGTCACCCATCTGGGCTGCGGTCGGCAGCTGCATGCGCAAATGACCTGCGCTCAGTGCGGGAAGCCGGTGTTCGCGCGCGACGTCGTATTCGACCGCACACCCGAGCCCATGCGTCGGCCCGAGGGGCAGCTGCGCCGTAACCGGATGCCCGGCTTGGCCCTCCTGGAGCGCAACCGTCCATGCTCGATCGCCCGCACGCTGCAAGTCATCGGTGACTTGTGGAGCGCGCTGATCATCCAGGAGTGTTTCTTCGGGACGCACCGCTTCGACGACTTCCAGCAGCGGCTCTCGATTTCGTCGAACATTTTGTCCCACAGGCTATTTCGACTATCCGAGCTTGGCGTGCTGATTCGTTCCACGACGACCGGAGCACGCCATACCTACGAACTCACCGCTAAGGGCCTTGATCTTTATCCGGTGCCCTTGGCCATGCTCATGTGGGGCGATCGCTGGCTCGCCGAGGGCGATCCCCCGATCGTGCTGGACCACAAAGTCTGCGGCCATCGGCTGCGTGCAGTCCTGACGTGCTCACTTTGCGAAACTTCGGTAGTGCGGGCCGACGTCGAGGTAACCCACGGCTGAGAGGAACTCAACCCGTCAGAGCCAGCCGGTGCGAGCGGCGGCAACCGGCTCGGCCGGGGCGGGTGCCAATGTCCCGTCCCGCACGCCTTCGAGCATCCGCTTCACGACGGCGACAATTTCCGGGGCGGTGGACGCGAGCCCGGTCTTGTCGGCTTCGCTGACCTCGTCGGGATCGACGCCCGCCCGGGTCAGCACGGCGGCTGGGTCGGCCAGCTGACCGGCCAGCCAGGACAACGGGTCAGCGGACAGCTCGTCGACGAAGTGCCGGCGCCCGGGTTCCCAACCGTCGAAACGGGGATGGTGATGGGCCCGGTCCAGCGTCCCGGGTGGACTCTCTGTCGACCCGAAAAGGTCCACTCGCCAGACGGGACGGCCGAAGGCGATCGGGATGCCGGCGTAGATCGACCCCTGGGGCTCGTCGCGGTCGACGAGGCGAAGTTCCAGCCTGACTCCCCGCTCCGGTGTTTCCTGCCCGGAAAGCGGATCCGGGTCGACGAAATACATGTCCCCGACGACTACACCGAGGGTTTCGAATCCGAACGCTGCGAGCATTGCGCGCCTTTCCTTGTGTCTTTCGAGGGTAATCCGCGAGGCAGCGGCATGATGCGGCGCTCGCAAGCTCAGCCGATGTGGCGTTCCGGCACAACACAATACGTGGCGCACGATTTCCTGAAACCGATCAGAGGTTTCAACGGGACCACGTCAGGTTTGGACTTGATCGACGGTCGGAGCCTCCTGGCAATGCCTCGCCGTGCCGGTGCGTGACGGGAGGTCGCTCCACGGAGTTCCCCACCCTGGTCGCGCTCCCGGTCCGGGGGCAATCCCGGTGTCGAGGGCGCGAAGCGGCTGGCCGCAAACGGAACACCTAATTGCGGCCTGGGTGCGCTCGCCACATGAGTTGTGCCGGATGAGCATTGGCTCCCCTTCACTCGAAACCCACCGATCCCCCCACGCCATCAAGGCCAGTAGCACGTCCATCAGCTCCTGACCTTTGTCGGTGAGCAGATACTCATACCGCTCGGGATCGCGCTGGTATGACCTACGCTCGACCACTCCTACGTCGACGAGGGTCTTCAATCGATCGGTGAGCACCTTGCGCGAGATGCTGAGGTTGCGCTGGATGTCGTCGAATCTGTGCCTTCCGAGCCACATGTCACGAATGATCAACGGCGTCCAGGGCTCACCGATGACATCGAGGCTGCGAGCGATAGAACAGGCCATCGTCGAAAAGGAAGTCCGCTGCATAGTTGCTACACCATAGTCGCCTTAGGGAACGGACTTCTGTCAACGGTTGTCGCTGACCGCCCAGAACCCGTGTGTTCCAGCCGCGCGGTTGGCGGCATCTAGCGCCTCGGCGCCGAGTTCATTTGATGCTGGCAATCGGAAGTCTCTCCTGTGCGTCGGCAGGGGTGGGCCGCGGCGGTCAGGCGCAGGACGCCGTCATTTCTCCTCGAGCAGGTCGTGCCGGAGCACGCGAACCTTTCCATGTGGCAGACACGCCACGTATCCGTGGTACTTGCCGTACAACTCCCAGGCGGTGATGTGCTCGTCGGAAGGCACATCAATCCGGTGGGCGTCGGAGAACTCGAGGTGGAGACTGCCATCGTCATTCCAAAGGGCGCGAGTGCATGTGGTCCCCGAGATATCGAACAACGGGCGCTCTTCGTCGCGAGTGGCCATCGGGTCGACGGGCACGACCTCGGCCGGATATGAGCCGACCGGCGGCACGGTCAGGCGCATCGGCACCTTGATAACCAGCTCGTTGTCGTCCTCGAAATTCACCACCAGACCGTCGCGGAACATGATCCGTACGACCGCACATCCTTCGATCCATTCGTGTGTCATGGTTCACCTTTCCCGCACCCTGGTCGGGCAGCGAGATCGGCGCATGCGTCACGTGGGACCGTGGGCAGCCAGTGACGCGCCACCGGGGTCCGCGGAGCAATGCGGTGATC
The DNA here is from genome assembly GCF_001667115.1 of Mycobacterium sp. 852002-51163_SCH5372311. Classification (GTDB taxonomy): domain Bacteria; phylum Actinomycetota; class Actinomycetes; order Mycobacteriales; family Mycobacteriaceae; genus Mycobacterium. The sequence goes on from NZ_LZIJ01000032.1 coordinate 16,151, forward strand.
CACTGCTCGTCCTCAGATGCTGCTAAAGGATGTTAGTTCCTTAACGGAACTCTACTCTTTTCGCCATGGTTGCGTAAGCAGGAAGTGTGGGCGTTGGCCGCCACGCACGGAATTGCTCTGCAGGCGCCTATTCGACGCCCAGCTCGCACATAAGCGACTTCACCGACTTCGACTTCTCTCGCGTGTGGGATCCGACAACGCCGGCCGGCTGACTACCCGTGCCGCTTAGCGAACGCTATACCGCCTGACCTGCTCAAACTGTGTGGAGCTAAGGGGATTCGAACCCCTGACCTACTCGATGCGAACGAGTCGCGCTACCAACTGCGCCATAGCCCCTGATCGCTAGCAGGCTACCAGTTCGGCGGCAGCAGCGGCCGCAGCGGCCGCTACTGCCCGACGGCCCTCGGCAGGTCCCTGGGCCAGCCGAAGTTGCGCATCGACACGGTGTCGTCGAGGTGCTCGAAGATCGGGTCCTCGTCGTCGATCTCGAGAACCACCGCGCCGGGGCGGCGCAGTCGCGACGGGACCACCTCGAACTCGCGGTCGTAGGCGTTTTCCACGCCGAGCCGCGCGCGTGCCATCCGCTGCGCACGGCGGCGGCGGATCTTCTCCTCGATCCGTGTCTGCCGGCGCAGGTAACCCAGGTAGAGGACCGTGATGGCGGTCGCGGTGCCACACGCCCACCAGGCCGCCGGCGACACTTCGAACGCCGTAATGGCTGAGCCGACCAATATGACGGCCATCGCCACCAACATGCGTTTGCGGAATGCGTACTTCCGCGCGCTGACGGCCGCGGCGGTCTTCGTGTCGAAGCGGCGGCGTCGGGAGGCGGCCGGCGCGACGGGCGGCGACGACTCCTCGTCGTCCTCCTCGGGCTCCAAACCCGATGAGTCCTCGACGTATTCGTATTCGTCAGCGTCCGGCTCAGCCTCGGCTTCCGGCTCACTCTCCTCAGCGTCCTCGTCGGCTGCCACGGGCTCGACCGCTTCGGCACCGGCCGGCAGCGCCGCTGAATCTTCGACCACGTCGACGTCGAGATAGTCGGGCTCGCCGTCCTCGGCAGCTGCACGTTTCATTACGACCGGCCGCGAATCGTCGACATCCTGCTGTTCGTCCTCGTCTTGCTCCTGGTCCGCGTCGGCGTAGGTCCCGTCAACCGGCTCGTCTTCCCATTCGTCCTCGGGCTTCCAGTCGGGGTTGCTGCGATGGCCGGCCGCGGGACCGCTTCGCTTGAGCAGCCGGGAGCCGGCGCCGCCGTTGAGCACTCGGGTCGCCAAAGCGACATCGCTGGTGCGCCGCACTGCATCCCGTTTGCTGATCAGCATCGGAACCAGCACGAACAGCCAGAGCACCACCAGTGAAATCCACAACAACGACTGCGGGATGCTCGGCATGATGACCAGCTCCTTTCGCGGCGATCCCCCGGCCAGATCCATTGGTGGCCTGTGCGGCAAACGGCAAACGCCCAGGACAATTACACACCTGTAATTTGCCCATTACAAGCACCAAGAGTCACTCGTGTCACGCCAGCCACACGTCGCAGCGGCATGCCCCGTGAGACGGCTCAACAATGTGATAAGCGCCTGCTGCTGCGCGCCCCATCCGTCACATTCATCCCACCAGTCACGGGAAAGCTCGGGTGTGTCGGCTCACAGATGTGCTAGCGCGGGCGCTAGCACTTTCCAGAAACGATTGCGCCAGCCGCACCGGTGCTGAAGTGACACCTGTGACTCCGGGGGTGAGGCTCAAAACCGGTCACGCCCAACTGGCATGACCGGCACGGACCAGGCTCGACGTCACCGATCCGTACACCTCTTCGACGGTGATGGCCATCAGCAAATGGTCCCGCCAGGCCCGGTCGACCTCGAGGTAGCGGCGCAGCAGACCCTCTTCGCGAAACCCGACCTTTGCCAGCACGGCCCGACTGGCGGCATTCTCCGGGCGAACGGTGGCCTCAACGCGGTGCAGCATGACCGGACCGAAGCAGTGGTCGAGACCCAGCGCCAGCGCGCCGGTTGCTACCCCGCCGCCGGTCGCCGATTTGGTGACCCAGTAGCCGATCCACGCCGACCGCAACGCCCCGTGGACGACATTTCCAATGGTCAACTGACCGCAGAACTGTCCGTCGAGCTCGATCACATACGGCAACATGCGACCCTTGTTGGCCTCCGACCGCAGGCTCGAACACACCGCGGGCCACGCGGCCAGGGCATGCCGGACGGTCCAATCGCCGTCCGTGCTGGGCTCCCAAGGCTCGAGGTGGGCCCGGTCGGCCAACCGGGTGCGGCTCCACTTCACGCCGTCGCGCATCCGCACCGCGCGCAACCGGATCACTCCGGCCGTGACGCGCAGCGGTCCGACGGACTGCGGCCAGCCCGGATGTCGAGAGTTGTCACGAAAGAGGTTCACGGGGGTGTGCCGTAGCCCAGCTCAGCCGCGCTGAGCCAGAAATGCGACGTCGACGATCTCTCCGGTGCGGATCTGTTCAGCGCCGGTGGGGACGACGACCAGGCAATTCGCCTCGGCAAGAGTGGCCAGCAAGTGCGATGACGCTCCCGGCGCCCCGCCGAGTGCCTGGACCAGGTACTCGCCGGTGTCCTGATCGCGCATCAGCTGGCCGCGCAGATAGCCTTTGCGGCCGGCCACCGACGTGATCGGCGACAGCGTGCGAGCCTGCACAATCCGGCGCATCGGCTGCCGCTTGCCCAGTGACAGCCGGATCAGCGGCCGCACCATTACCTCGAAGACCACCAGGGCACTCACCGGATTGGCCGGCAGCAGAAATGTCGGCACACCCTCGCGTCCCAGCTGCCCGAAGCCCTGCACCGAACCGGGATGCATGGCGACGCGCGCCACCTCCATCTCGCCGAGTTCGGACAGCACCGCGCGCACCGCCTCGGCGGCCGCCCCTCCGACCGCGCCGGCGATCACCACGATCTCGGCGCGGTTGAGCTGACCCTCGACGATCTCGCCGAGCTCCTTGGGTTTGTTGCTGACGATGCCGACCCGGTTCACCTCCGCGCCGGCATCCCGGCCCGCGGCCGCCAAAGCGTGTGAGTTGACGTCATACACCTGCCCGTTGCCCGGTGTCCGCGAGATATCGACGAGCTCGCCGCCGACGGCCATGACCGACAGCCGTGGCCGGGGATGCACCAGGACCCGTTCACGCCCCACCGCGGCCAGCAGCCCCACCTGGGCCGCGCCGATAATTGTCCCGGCGCGCACGGCAACGTCGCCGGGCTGGACGTCGTCGCCGGTGCGCCGCACATAGGCGCCCGATGGCGCACCGCGCAGGATCCGCACCCGCGACATACCGCCGTCGGTCCAGCGCAATGGCAGGACCGCATCGGCGAGCGTCGGCAACGGCGCGCCCGTCTGCACGCGGGCGGCCTGCCGTGGCTGCAGCCTGCTCGGGGTGCGCGAACCTGCCTCGATCGTGCCCATCACCGGCAGCGTGACCGCGTTGGACCCGTCGGCGTCCTCGGCGTCCGGGTCGACGGCCCCGTCGATGCTGGAAACCCCCGATTCACCGACGCCGAGCACGTCGACGCTGCGCACCGCATAGCCGTCGATCGCGGCCTGGTCGAAGCCCGGCAGCGGCCGTTCGGTCACCACTTCTTCGGCGCACATCAGCCCTTGGGCCTCCGCGATGGCAACGCGAATCGGCCTGGGCGCCACCGCGGCGGCAGATATTCGGGCCTGCTGCTCCTCAACAGATCGCACAAGCGCGCCTTCCTGCCTTCGAGCCCCGGCGGCGCCACGTCGGGCGAACGGAGCCCGATCGCCTGGCTACTGCTCGGTCAGGCCCAATCGCGCCACCAACCACCGCCGCAGGTCCGGGCCATAGTCGTCACGATCCAATGCAAAGTCAACCGCAGCCTTGAGGTAGCCGCCGGGATTTCCCAAGTCGTGTCGAGATCCCCGGTGCACGACCACGTGTACCGGGTGGCCCTCTGCGATCAGCAGCGCGATCGCATCGGTGAGCTGCACTTCGCCACCCGCGCCGCGGTCGATGCGGCGCAACGCGTCGAAGATGGCGCGGTCGAGCACATAACGCCCAGCCGCCGCGTACATCGAAGGAGCGTCCTCGGCCTTGGGCTTCTCGACCATGCCGTTGACCTTCAGCACGTCGGCATTGTCAGCAACATCTAGGCCGGAAACCGGCTCGACGTCGAAGACGCCGTAAGCACTGATCTCCTCCGGCGAGACCTCGATGGCACACAGCACCGTTCCGCCCAGTTCGGCGCGCACCTGCGACATCGTCTCCAGCACGCCGGTGGGCAGCACCAGGTCGTCGGGCAGCAGCACCATCACCGCGTCCTCGTCGGCCGTCAGAGTGGGTTCCACGCAACTGATGGCGTGTCCCAGACCCAGCGGCTCGGCCTGCACCACCGACTCGACCTTGATCAGCTCCGGGGCGCGACGCACCTTGGCCAGCATGGCTTTCTTGCCGCGCGCCTCGAGCGTGCCCTCCAGCACCAGGTCTTCGACGAAGTGCGCGACGACGCCGTCCTTGCCCTCGGAGGTGATGATCACCAGGCGCTCGGCGCCGGCCTCGGCGGCTTCGGCGGCGACCAGCTCGATACCGGGGGTGTCGACGACGGGCAGCAGCTCCTTGGGCACGGTTTTGGTGGCGGGCAGGAACCGCGTCCCCAAGCCGGCCGCCGGGACGATGGCCGTGTAGGGCACTTGCGAGTTTGAGGGGAAAGACATCGACTCACACCATAACCGTTATGCGCTTGTCTAACCGCGATGGCGGGCCGGCAGCCTTGGCTGTCATCGTTGAGGACATGGCGAGCGGGACCAAGGCCGCGTTGCGCGAACAGCTGCTGGCAGCCCGGCGGCGGGTCGCCGACGACGTTCGCGCGGCCGAGGCCAGGATGCTCAGCGAGCACTTGGAGCTGCTGGTCAGCGCCGGCAGCACGGTATGTGCGTACGTGCCGGTGGGCGCCGAGCCCGGTTCAATCGAGATGCTCGACGTGTTGCTGCGCCGGGCCAAACGGGTGCTGCTGCCGGTAGCGCGCACCACCGCAGACGACGTGCCCCTGCCGCTGCGGTGGGGAGAGTACCGATCTGACGGGCTTGCGCAGGGCCGATGGGGACTGCTGGAGCCGCTTGAGCCGTGGCTGCCGGAGTCGGCCCTGGCCGAGGCCGAGCTGGTGCTGGTGCCGGCGCTGGCGGTCGACCGATCGGGCGTCCGGCTGGGGCGGGGCCGGGGCTTCTACGACCGCTCACTGGCCGTCCGGCATCCGCACGCGCGGCTGATGGCCATAGTTCGCGACCAAGAATTGGTCGACGAACTGCCCGTCGAACCGCACGACGTCCCACTGACGCACGCTCTCACCCCGCGGGGTGGAGTGGTAGAGCTGACCGGCCCGGCCCGGGAATGAGACACATCACCTGGCGGTTCTAGCACTTGACACGCTAGAGTGCTAACACAGCCTGACTTATCCGGAGGTTTTCGTGCCGACCTACAGCTACCAGTGCACCGAGTGCGCTGACCGCTTCGACGTTGTGCAGGCCTTCACCGACGACGCCCTGACCACGTGCGAGAAGTGTTCGGGTCGGCTGCGCAAGCTGTTCAACTCCGTGGGCGTCGTGTTCAAGGGCAGCGGTTTCTACCGCACCGACAGTCGCGAGTCGGCCAAGAAGTCGAACGGTTCGACCAACGGTTCCTCGTCCGGCGAGTCCGGGTCGAGTTCGACGGCGAGCGAGAGCAAGTCGACGAGCTCGAGCGAGAAGTCGACCAGCAACTCCGCGCCGGCTACCGCGGGCGCGTCCAGCTAGCAAGTCATCCACAAGCCGGCCATTGCCCGGCATCTGCGCCGTTGCGTTGCGCCTAAGTTTTGCGTGTGGCTGACCCCTCACTGAATCCGACCCTGTTCAGCCGGATCTCGACGTCGTTGCGGCCGGACTGGACTCGGACCGTGTTGGCCCGGCGAGTCGCCGCAGGCGGGCTCGTCGTGCTGGCCGGTGTTGCGGCGCTGCGCTCGAACCCAGAGGGCGATCGAGTGGCCGTGGTGGTGGCCAACCGCGACCTGCGACCCGGAACGACGTTGAACGCCGACGACGTGCGCGTCGAAAAACGTTTGGCGACAACGGTTCCCGACGGGTCTCAAGCCGACCTTAGTGCGGTGGTGGGTTCGACGCTGGCCGGTTCGACACGCCGCGGCGAGGTGCTCACCGATGTCCGGCTGCTGGGTAGCCGGCTGGCCGAATCGACAGCCGGGCCCGGCGCTCGCCTTGTTCCGCTGCATCTGGCGGACGGCGCGCTGATCGACCTCGTCCGGGTCGGTGACGTTGTCGACGTGTTGTCCGCACCGGCCACCGACGCGCAACCGGCTACAACTTCGGCTCCGCGGGTTTTGGCCACCGACGCCGTGGTGGTGCTGGTGTCCGCCAAGGAAAAAGCCGGGACTGCAGCGGATGACCGCGTAGTGTTGGTTGCGCTGCCGGCTCGGGTGGCGAACACGGTGGCAGGCTCGGCGTTGGGTCAAGCGGTAACCCTGACCCTGCACTGAGTACCTTCCCGAGGTTCGCCATGCGGCCTGCAGCAAACCTGTCCAGTCCAGAAAGGTCCGCCCAATGTTCAAAGGGTTCAAGGAGTTTCTCTCGCGGGGCAATATCGTCGACCTGGCCGTCGCGGTTGTCATCGGTACGGCGTTCACGGCGTTGGTCAAAGCATTCACCGACAGCATCATCCAGCCGCTGATCAGCTCGATCGGCTACAGCGGAAAATCCGACATCGGCCTCTTGAAGAGGCACATCGTCGGCGACCTGTACATCGACTTCAACGTTCTCTTGTCGGCCACGATCTACTTCTTCCTGGTGGCCTTCGTGGTGTACTTCTTCGTCGTGCTGCCGTACAACAGGCTGCGCAAGAAGGGCGAAGTCGAGCAGGCAGACGACGCGCAGGTGGTTCTGCTCACCGAAATCCGCGACCTGCTCGCGCAGAACACCTCGGTCATGTCGTCGGGTAAGCACGGCTCCTTCGAGAAGGCGCCCACCCCTGACCACGGACCACGGGCGGACGCGGAAGCACAGACAAAGGGTGAGTTGAGCTAGATCTCCAGGCTCGACAACTGGCCGATGATCTGCGCGGCCAGCGGATTCAGCGTCGCCATTCCGTCGCGCACGGCATACCTGGACCCGGCAAGGTTGACCACCAGAGTGCTTCCGGATACACCTGCCAGTCCGCGTGACAACGCCGCGTCGGTGATTCCGGCGGACAGCCCCGAGGCCCGGATTGCTTCGGCGATGCCGAGGATCTCCCGATCCAGAATGTCGCGGGTGGCCTCCGGCGCGACGTCGCGCGGCGTGACCCCGGTCCCGCCCACCGACACCACAAGGTCCACCCCGCCGATCACCGCGGTGTTCAGCGCGTTGCGGATCTCGATCTCGTCAGCCTCGACTGCCACCACCCCGTCGACGACGAACCCCGCCTCGGTCAGCAGCTCAGTGACCAGCGGGCCACTGTGGTCCTCATCGCCATGCGCGGTGCGATCGTCGACGACGACGACGAGTGCCCGGCCGACAACCAACTCCGCGCCTTTTTCCATGGGTGCAACCGTATATCCGAGGTCGGACAACTGCGCGTCGGCTCTCATCACTGCTCCGCCTTGCCGAGGGTGACCTGCACTGTGCGGGTGCCACCAGATGGATCTTGATAGGTCAGCGACACCTTCTCACCGGGCGCCTTGGAACGCACCGCCGCAACCAGGGCGTCGGCGCTGTTGATGGGGCGCTCGTCGACTCGCGTGACGACCACACCCTTGGGCACTCCGGCGCCCGCGGCCGCGCCGCCCGGAACGACTTCCATCACCTTGGCGCCGGGCGTGCCTTTGTCGGTGATCACTTGCACGCCCAGCGAGGCATGGGACGCCCGGCCGGTGCTGATCAACTCGTCGGCGATGCGCTTGGCCTGATCGACCGGAATCGCGAAGCCAAGGCCGATCGAGCCGCTCTGCGCGTCGCCCGAATCGGCGCCCATGGTGGCGATCGCCGAATTGACGCCCACCAGTTGCCCGCTCATGTTGACCAACGCCCCGCCGGAGTTGCCGGGGTTGATCGCGGCGTCGGTCTGAATCGCGTCGAGCACCGTGTTTTGATTGCCCGACTCACCGGTCGTCGATACCGGCCGGTTCAGGGCGCTGACGATTCCGGTGGTCACCGTGCCCGCCAGACCCAAGGGTGAGCCGATCGCCACCACCGGCTGGCCGACCCGCAGATCCGCCGACGAGCCCATCGCGATGGGGGTAAGGCCGCTCATACCGGCCACGCGCACCACAGCAATGTCGCTGGTGGGGTCGGCACCGACCACGGTGAACGGGGCCGTACGGCCGTCAGAGAAGGTCACCGTCGTCTTCGGCGCACCGCCACCGCCGGGCAGCGGGCCGCCTGGGCCGGGCGGCGCTTTGGGGTTGGCGGCCGCGATGACGTGGTTGTTGGTCATGATCAGGCCGTCCGCCGACAGGATGATGCCGGAGCCCTCCTCGGACTGCCGACCCAAATCGGTCTCCAGCATGACGACACTGGGCACCACCTTCGCGGCGACCTGTTCGACGCTGCCGGCCGGCATGTTCGCGGCCGGGACGCTGGGCGCCGCCCCCGGTATCAATCCGCCGGCGTGGCCGCCCGGCGCCTGATGACCAAGCTCCACCATCGTGGCCGCCGCGCCGCCAATACCCGCCGACACCACCGCGATCGCCAACGCGCCGGCGAACAAGCCTGCGCGAGAACGTTTTTGACGTATCGGGGGGCCAGGCATCGGCGGAAGCATTCCGGGTATGTGACCCTGCCCGGTGCCGCCCATCCCAGGTATCGGACCAGCGCCAGTTCCGTGCATTCCCGGTATCGGCCCCGCGCCCGTGCCGGTCGGTATGTTGCCCGTGCCCGTGCCTCCGATTCCAGGTACCGGGCCCGCACCCGTGCCGGTCGGTATGGCGCCCGTCCCGGTGCCGCCGAAAGACTGACGGTACTGCTGCGACGGCTGCTGATAGCGCCAGTCGAACTGCTGGTTGTAGCTGTCCTGTGGCCCCTGAGCATAGGCGGGCGGCACAGGCCCACCAGGCCCGGGACGGTATCCGGGCTGCTGCGGCGGTGGCGAATACCTCGGGTGATTCGTCATGTCGCTAAGTCGCTCTTCCTCGTCTTTTCATGTATTTCGACGTCTTTTCGATGTCTTTTCGATGTCTGTTCGACGTCTGTTCGAACGTTGTCGGCCTGATTGCCAACACTAACCGCGCACAACTACCTTGCGCGCGCGGACTGAGAGTCCGCTGAGATAACGTTCGCCGGATCCGGAGAGTTCGCACCGGTTCCAATCACCTTTCCTGCCGGATCGGTGCGGCTGTCTGCTGAGGCGTCCGGAAACTCCCCTGGTCCGGTAGGCGCCACTGCGGCGTCCTCTGCCCCGGAATCGGGAAGCGGCATCGGCCGTCCTGGTAGCAGCACATAAATCGTGGTTCCCGGAGGCTGGCCCCCCGGCACGGTGTCTTCCACGCGCAGCAATCCACCGTGGTTGAGTACCACCTGTTTGACGATTGCAAGCCCCAAACCTGAACCAGGCAGTGCGCGCGCCGTCGTCGATCGATAGAACCTTTCGAACACCAGGCGCCGCTCGTGGGGTGGGATCCCGGGGCCATGGTCAGACACCGCCAGCTCGGCGTGCGATGGGTCCAGCTGGCGCAGCGTAACGCCGACATGGCCGCCCGACGGGCTCCACTTGGCCGCGTTGTCCATCAGATTCAATGTTGCGCGTGACAGGCCGGCGGCGTCGCCGTAGACCTGCCACGGCGTCACCTGGACATCGAACTGAATATCGTTGCGCCGGCGCCTGACCCGCTCCAGGCTGCGGTCGATGACATCGGACATGTCGACCGGTTCATGCACGACCTGGCCGGCGTCGCGGGTCAGGTCCACCAGGTCGCCGACCAGGGTGGACAGCTCCTCGATCTGGGCGAGCACGTCGGCGCGCAGGTCGACCATCTCCTGCTCGGGCAGCCGGGGCGCTCCCGGTTCCATCGATGCCATCAGCAGTTCGACGTTGGTGCGCAGCGAGGTAAGCGGGGTGCGAAGTTCGTGTCCGGCGTCGGTGACCAGGCGTGCCTGCCGTTCGCGGGACTCGGCCAGCGCCCGCAGCATCAAGTTGAAGGCTTCGGTGAGCCTGGCCAGTTCGTCGCTGCCGAACACCGGAATGGGTCGCAGGTCGTCGGTGCGCGCCACCCGCTCGGCCGCCTCGGTGAGACGGGCCACCGGCCGCAGCCCGGCCCGGGTGACCATCCCGCCGGCCACCGCGGCGACGGCGACACCGATTCCGCCGACCAGCAGCAACACAAATCGCAGTTTGGTCATCACGGCCTCGGTCGGCCGCAGACTCTTCGAGATCAGCAGCGAACTCCCGTTGGGCAGGTGGATGGCAAGTATGCGCTGGTCACCGGCGGTGCGACGGGACATGAACAGCTCGCCGCGAATGACTGCCTTCTCGGCGGATCCCACGGGCAGCGTCTGGCCTGGCTGGTTAGCGGTGTAAATGAACTCGCCCGGGCTCACCAGCATGGCGTTGACGTCGGAGTAGGCGGTGCCCTCGATGGCCTTTCCGGGATCGGCTGCCAGCGAACCGCTCGCAATCAGCAATTGGGCCCGGCTCTGCAGCTGGTTGTCGATGTCGCTGTAAAGGGCCGCCGAGATCACCGCGTAGACGGCGAACGCCATCAAGATGACGACCATCGCCACCATGGACATCGCCAGCAGCATGACCCGCCACCGCAAAGACAACGAGCTGGTCGCTCGCAACGCTGCGCGCCTGTTCTGGACGGGCCGCCGGACCCGAATCATCAGGGCGGCGTCTCCCTCAGCACGTAGCCCACCCCACGGACGGTGTGAATCAGCCGCGATTCACCCTCGGCCTCTGTCTTGCGACGCAGATAACCGACGTACACCTCCAGCGCATTGCCCGAAGTAGGAAAGTCGAATCCCCATACCTCCTCGAGAATGCGGCTGCGAGTCAAAACCCGGCGCGGATTGGCGATCAGCATCTCCAGCAGGGAGAACTCGGTGCGGGTGAGGCTGATCCGGCGCTGTCCTCGGGTGACTTCGCGGGTCACCGGATCCAGGGTCAAGTCGGAGAACTTCATCGCCACCGACTCGGCGGCATCCTCCGGCTTGGTGCGGCGCAGCAGCGCGCGCATGCGAGCCAGCAGCTCTTCGAGGGCGAACGGCTTGGGCAGGTAGTCATCAGCGCCGGCGTCCAGCCCGGCCACCCGCTCGGAGACCGAGTCACGGGCGGTGAGCACCAGGATCGGCAGGTCGTCGCCGGTACTGCGGAGCTGACGGCACACTTCGAGGCCGTCCAGCCGCGGCATCATGACATCCAAGACGAGCGCGTCGGGCCGATCGCTGGCGATCTTGTCGAGGGCCTCGACTCCGTCGTGAGCGAGCTCGACCGAATACCCATTGAACGAAAGCGACCGGCGCAGCGATTCGCGCACTGCACGATCGTCGTCAACGACAAGGATTCGCACGCGAACTAGTGTCGTACGAGCGCCTGAGAGCGGCCTGAGAGGCGCGCCGTGCTATCCGACGCGGCTTGTTCGCCGGTCAGGTCACATCTGTCCCTTGAGTCACCGAAGTTGCGGGTGTGCCAATTTGTCCGGCTCGTCGCGACCACGTCTTGCTGTGTTGGTGTTGCGCGTGAATCCTGGGCTTTGCGCGTGAATCCTGGGCTTTGCAGGTGAATCCTGGGCGGAAATTTGCGCGGCTTCCCGCCCTAGGCTCACACCGAACGCCCCCACCTCACGCTCAACGCCCAGGCTTCACACCGAACGCCAACAGTGCACACTCAATGCCCTCCGCTACACCGAAAGTCGGGC
>NZ_LZIJ01000033.1 GCF_001667115.1 Mycobacterium sp. 852002-51163_SCH5372311
CGAGCGGCCATCGCACGTCAGCGCCACCGCGTCCGGCGTCCGCGCCACCTGCGCAGCAAACAACTCCGGGATCGAGAGCGTAACCGGCAGCGGACGGCTCAACGCGCCACGGTTGCCCCACTCGTCAAGCCCGGCGTGCTCATCGTCATCAAGCAGATCGATCGACAACAACCGCCGGGTGGTGTCGGCGGTCACGACTGGTTCCCCGCGTCGGCGGTCATGGCTACCAGCACCTTCTGCAACCGCCTGAACAGCGACTCGATCCTGGCCGCGTCGAACACGCCGGTGTCGTATTCGACGCGAAGACGCAGTTCGTCACCGGGCTGGGCTTGCACGGCCAGCGGGTAGTGGTTGTGTTCGCGGGCGGCCACGCCGGTGATGGACAACTCATGATCAGCGGTCAGCTTCGCGGTGTCGACCGGGTAGTTTTCGAAGACGAACAAGGTGTCGAACAACTGGTCGTGTCCGGTGACGCGGTGGATCTCGGCCAGCGCCAGATGCTGATGCTCCAGCGTGCGGTTGTAGAGGTCTTGCAACTCATCCAGCAAATCGCCGATGGTCGTCGTTGCGGTGATGCGGGCCCGTACCGGCACCGTGTTGATCAACAGCCCCACCATGGAGTCCGCGCCGGCCAACTCCGTCGGCCGCCCGGAAACCGCGGTCCCGAAAACGACGTCATGTTGGCCGGTCAGCCACATCAACACCTGCGCCCAGCCGGCCTGCAGCACGACGTTGACGGTGGTGTGCTGCGCGCGCGCCAACTCGCCGACAGCGCGAGTGGTTTCCGGGGAGACCGTGAACGATGCGACTTCTCTGCGCCCCGGACCTGACCGCCCTGGCGGACTCACCAAGGTCGGGGTGTCGAAATCGGCCAACACCTCACGCCAGGCCGCCTGCGCCGCAGCGCGATCCCGCCCGACCAGCCAGCTCACAAAACGGCGATAGGGGGCGGCTGCGGGCAGCCGGTGTCCGTAGTAGGTGGCAATGACTTCTCCGAGCAGTATCGGCAGCGACCAGCCATCCATGACGATGTGGTGGTTGGTCAGCACAAATCGGTGCTGATCTGCCGCGGTGCGGATCAACACCGCCCGGAACGACGGCGGCTCGGCCAGGTCGCAGACTGCCGCGCGTTCAGCAGCGCACACCTCCCGGACCTGTTCAGCGACATCGGCATCGGTTCCGCCGGTGTCCAACTCGACGTACCGCCACGGGAGCACCGGATCAGCCGGAATGATTTGCACCGGCTCACCGAACTGCGTGCAGAACCGGGCCGCCAGGTTCGGATGGCGGTTGACCACCGTATGCACCGCCTCACGCAGCCGCTGCTGATCGAGGGCGCCGCTCAAGGTGATGTCGAGTTGCACCGCATACACATCGTCGGCACGGCCCGATGCGGTGCTGGCGTGAAACAGCAGCCCCTGCTGCAGAGGGGTCAGCGGTAGCACGTCAGCGATGCGCTCGTGCTGCTGGAGTTCCTCGAGTTGCTGCTGGGTCAACCGGGCCGGGGCGATATCCGACGGCGTCAATCCGCCGCCGCCGCGACGCACATGCGCGCAGATGCCCGCGAGGGCTTCGAACCACAACCGGCCCAGCCGGCTGACCTGCTCGCGATCGACAGCCGAGGGCGCCCAGGTCCAGTTGGCGTGCAGCCGCGGGCCGGTGTCGGTGTCGGCGGTGCCCGCATTGAGCTCCACAGCGTGCGGTAGCGGCATGGGTATCGCGGCCGCCGCGCCAGTCAGTGACGAGCCGTGTTGGGACAGCTGCCACAGATCATCGGGTACGTCGGCGCCCGCGCCCAGCCGGCCCAGGTAGTTGAACCCGATGACCGGCTCCGGGCCGTCCAGCTCGACGTCGGTATTCAGATACCGCAGCAGGCCATAACTCAGCGGATCCGGCAGGGCGCGCAACTGCTCCTTGGCGTCCTTGACCAGCGCGCCCAGCGCCGCCTCGCCCTTCGTCACTTGCATCCAGGGCAGCCCGCCCACCGTCAGCGAAACCGGATACAACGTGGTAAACCACCCGACCGTGCGGGTCAGGTCCACGTCGGCGGCCAGCTCCTCGTGGCGGCCGTGGCCCTCCACGTCGATGCCGATCGGCGCACGCCCGCCACCCACAAACTCCGCGACCGCCAACCCGAACGCGATCAACAACACCTCATGCACCCCGGCGTGAAACGCCGCAGGAACCTCCCCAAGCAACATCCGCGTCGTCTCGGCATCCAACGACACCGACAAATGCCCCGCCG
>NZ_LZIJ01000034.1 GCF_001667115.1 Mycobacterium sp. 852002-51163_SCH5372311
CAACGCCGCCACAGCGCACTCGGCGACCTTCCACCCATCAGCCGCCTGTAACCAACGTTATGGCCGGGTACAGCTAGCGCATTGCAAAATCATTGGCCAAACGGCTCAGGGAATGATGGGGCTGGTGTTGTTTCGCAACCCAATGACCGTCACACCGCCAGCACTGCCTGCGCGACGGCATGGGTGCGCGCCGCGTGCCCGCCGCCGAACAACACCACATGGGCCAGCAGCGGAAACAACTGGTGTAGTCCAATCCGGTTGCGCCAGCCCGATTTCAGTGCTCGCACTCGCTGGTAGCCATCAAGGATGGCCGCGTAGTGCGGGCACCCGAACAGCGCAAGCATCGCGAGGTCCGCCTCGCGGTGGCCGCCGTGCGCGGCGGGGTCGATCAACACCACCCCGTCGGATGTCCACATCACGTTGCCGCTCCACAAATCCCCGTGCAACCGCGCAGGCTGATCGTCGTCGTCGAAATCACCCGCACGACAACGGGTCACGACGGAGTCGATCAGCCTACGGGTAGCGGCATCGAGTCGCCCGGCAGCCCGCTCGGCCATCGGGATCAGCCGCTCGTCGGCGTAGAAGTCGCCCCACCGCTGGTGCGGGCGCAACGAAAGCGGCAGTGGCTGCGACAGCGGTCCGAAGAATCCGGGCCCGTCCCAGCCGTCGGGGCCCGCGCCGAACCCCGCGGCACCGGCGTCGTGCGTGACGGCCAGTCGGCTGCCGAAAACGAAAGCCGCTTGTCGGCTCGGAGTCACCGAATCGAGGCGCCGCAACGTCAGGCTGTCCGAGCGGGCCGAAATGACCTGCGCGCAGGGCACTCCGCCGTCAACGCTGGAAAGCCACTGCAGCCCCGCGGCTTCCCATGCGAAGTAGCCGGTGGGCAAGCCCGGATGGCGCTTGACGAAGTCGGCGTTCATTGCCGTTCGACTGTAGTAGCGTCGTGCCCGCGGGGGCGGCGGAGGAGTGCGAATGGATCTGCGTCTGGCGGGCAAGACCGCCGTCGTCACCGGCGCCAGCAAGGGCATCGGGTTTGCGGTCACCAAGGCCCTCGTCGAGGCGGGCGCGCACGTGGTAGGTGGCGCACGAACGTGTGGCGAGGGGTTATCGGCGCTTCAGGAGGCCGGGCAGGTGTCGTTCGTTCAAGTGGATTTGTCTCAGCCCGGTTCCGCCGAGGAACTGATCGCCGCGGCGGCCCACCGCGGCGGCATCGACATTCTGGTCAACAACGTCGGCGGTGCGACGGTGCACCCGGGAGGATTCGCCAGCATCACCGACGAGCAGTGGCAAGCGTCCTGGGATCTGAATGTGATGGCCGCCGTGCGGCCCACCCGCGTCGCGCTGCCGCAGATGGCAAGGCGCGGCGGCGGTTCCATCGTCTTCGTCGGTTCGATCAGCGCGTACCTTCCTGGCCCCGAGACCTACAACTACTGCGCCGCCAAGGCCGCCGTCACCAATATCGCGAAGGCGCTGTCAAAAGAATTGGCACCGAACAATATTCGTGTCAACTCCGTCAGTCCGGGCGCGGTGTCGACCAGGCGCTGGATGGAGCACGGCGGGCCGGCCGATGCGTTCGCCGCGGCCAATGGACAGACGCCTGACGAGGTCAGGGCGGAGCTCGCAAGCACCGCGCCGACGGGCCGGTTCACCACTCCCGAAGAAGTCGCAGACCTGGTCGTCTTCCTGGCCAGCGACCGCGCCGGAAACATCACCGGATCCGACTACCGCATCGACGGCGGGTACGTCACCACTCTGTGACGCGGCCTGACGCACGGCCGGGCTCGGCTAGGAACCCGCCGCGCATCGTTTGAGTTCTGCTCGGGCTTCGTCGATTTGGTCGCCTGCGTACGTCGCGATGGCGGCGTGACTCATCGTCTCACCCTTGCGGGCGAGCGATGCATAGGTTTCGTCGCCAAGGACCTCGCGGAGGCCCGCGGTGGCGGTCCCCAGTTCAGGCCACGCGCCCACCACGAGCGAAATGGCCGCATGGCCGGCCAGCGTGGCCGCCGGTTCGTGGCGCCCGAGACGGTACAGGTGTGCTGCGAGGATCCCCAGGTGGTAGCTCATACCGGGAAAATTGCCCGAGCGGCGGTAATTGTCGATGGCCACCGCGATGTAGTCCAGCGCCGCCAACTGGTCGCCGTGCAGGGACTCAAGTCGGGCCAGGTTGCCCGCCAGATATGACTCGTTGCAGCGGATACCGCTGTCTTGCGCGATCGCCCAGCCGCGGCGCAGCGCGTCCAGTGCGCCAACAGGATCGGCGTCCGCGAAGGCGAGGCCGTGGGTCAGCAATGCGTACGAGATTTCCCACGGATTTCCGCTAGCCTCCGCCGCGTCGATCAGACCATCGGCGGCGGCCATCGCCTCATCATGGCGGCCCGCCAGGACGAGTGCGCAGATCTGGCAGTCCCGGGCGAGTGTGCGGTCATCGCGGCCAGCTTCGAAATAAGCGCGGTACCACTCGAAGCACCGCTCGTACTGACCCGTCAGGACGTACACGCCACCCGGCAAGCCGTCGAGGCCAAACGACACCGCGTCGCCGCGCCGGGCGAGCAGGCTCGCCTCGGCGTAGCCGATCGCCTCGTCGACCCGTCCCAGTGTCCAGCACAGCGCTGCAGTCCCATAAAGGGTCTCCAGCCGAGGATGGTGGACGGCACGGGCGGGCTCGATGAGTTCTTCAGCCCAGGCAACGGGCTCATAGTTCTCCACCAGATAGCCGAATAGCCCCGAATAGGTGGCGATGGCCACGGCGACGTCAAGATCATCGTTATCGGCGGCCCACCGAAACGCGGTGCGCAGGTTCGCCAGTTCCGTGCTGAACCATTCGTAGGCTTCACGCTGGCGTGGGCTGTCCCACAGCGCCAGGATGTCGGTCTCGCGGCCTGCGAAGTAGCGGGCATGGGCGTTTCGAACGTGGGTTGCCTCGCCACGGGCGACCAATTGCTCCTCGGCGAACTGGCGAATTGTTTCCAGCATCGAGAACCTGGTGTGCCCGGCCGAGCGGTCGGCGACCAGCAGCGACTTGCGCACCAGGGCGTCAAGTAGATCCAGCACTTCGAAGTCATCTGGGACATCGGTGGCAGTGGCGAGACCCGTGATCGCACAAGCGCTTTGCAGGTCAAATCCACCGGCGAACACCGAACACCGTTCCAGCAGCGCCTTTTCCGCGTCGCCAAGCTGGTCGTAAGACCATGCCACCGCATGGCGCAAGGTTTGGTGTCGTTCCAGCCCGCGCCGTGAGCCGACGAGGAGCCGGAAGCGTCGGTCCAGGCGATCGCGCACCTCGTTCAGCGTCATGGATGCCATCCGTGAGGCGGCCAGTTCGATCGCCAATGGGATTCCGTCGAGACGACGGCAGATCTCGACCACCGCGTCGGCGTCGCTCGCATCGGTCAGCGAGAAGTGCGGCGAAACGTTGCCCGCCCGTTCGACGTACAACTTGACGGCGGCCGAATCGACGCCGGCGCCCAGGTCCAGCGAGGGCACCGGCCATAGTTGTTCATCGGCAAGCCCGAGCCCCTCCCGGCTGGTCGTCAGAACGCGCACGGTCGGTGATCCCGCCAGCACGGTCTCGATCAGATCGGCGGCGGCGTCGCGCAGATGCTCGCAGTTGTCGAACACCATCAGCCGGATTCTGCCCTCCTGGGCGGCGGCCACACTTTCGGCCATTGTCATGCCCGGTTGCTGGGTGACACCCAGCTCCGTGGCCACCGCATCCGGCACCGCCGCGGGATCGGTGACCGCGGCCAGCTCGAAAAGCCATACGCCGTCCGGGAATTCATCGGACAGCTGGGCCGCGGCTTCGGTTGCCAGACGGGTCTTGCCGACCCCACCCACCCCGGTCAGCGTCACCAACCGATGTGCCCGCAACGCGGTCTGCACCTCGGCGATCTCGGCTTCGCGGCCGACGAAGCTGGTTACCGCTGGACGGAGGTTTCCCGCGTTGACATCCAGCGTCCGAAGCGGTGGAAAGTCGGTTCGCAGTCCAGGTGCTTGCAGCTGGAAAACCCCAACCGGACTTGGTAGATCCCGCAACCGTCGTCGTCCCAAGTCTCGTAGATCGACTCCGCTGAGCAGGGTGGCCGTCGACTCGGCCAGCAGCACCTGACCACCGTGCCCGGCAGCCATCACTCGAGCGGCACGGTTGAGCACCGGACCGAAGTAATCAGCTCCCCGTAACTCCGCCTCCCCGGTGGCCAACCCCATCCGTACTGGCAGCTCCAGCGCTCTTTGCGCAGCCGTCGCAGCATTAACCGCAGACCGGGCCGAGGCGAACGCGGCGCACACCCCGTCGCCGGTGTGCTTGAACAGCCATCCCCCGTGCGCCTCGATCGCGCTGCGCAACACCTCGTCATGCGCTGCGAGCGCCGCCCGCATACCGTCGGCGTCGGCCTCCCACCGGCTGGTCGAACCCTCGATGTCGGTGAACAAGAAAGTCACTACACCCGACGGCGCGTTCGCCGTAGGAGACGCGGACACCCGCACAGAATCTCACAACGACATGCTCCGTTTCGGACTTTGCCGCGTGGAACTGCCACCATGGAGGAGTGACCACCGCAATCATCGTGGTGACGCTGGTGCTGCTGGCTCTCGGAATCGTGATCAACCAGCTGTTCCGGCTGAGGGATTGGCTGAAGAACGCGCCGCCCGTTACGCCGCCTCCGCCGGTCGTCCCGCCCGACGACGACGGTGCGGCGCCGCCCGCCGGAAGTTAACCGGTTTGCGCGCGCAGGGCCGCGACCGTGTCGGCCAGCGTGGTGCGCGGATCTCGGTAGGTGATGCCGAGTTCCTGCTCGCTCGGCGAATCGTCGGACTCCGGCATCTGTGTGTAGTACTGCATGCCCGCCGCGGTGAACGGGTTGTCGAAGGGCAGGTACGGCCCAGCCAGATCGAGCAGCGTGCCCGCCACCCGCAGCGCGGTGTCGGGCACCGGAACGCTCACCATCGGGGTGCCCGCGACCTGTCCGAGCATGTTCGCCAGCTCGGCCACCGGAACCCGATGGCCGCCGACCATATAGCGACGCGGCCCGCGTCCGGGCTCCAGCAATGCCGCGTGCACCGCCGCCACATCGCGGGCGTCGATGACCAGCCACGCCGCACCCCGGCCCGGAATGGTGTGGATTTGCAGCGCAGCCTTGACACCCTCGCCGGCCTCGCCGAACTGGTCGCCGACGGGTGGACCCAGCACCATGCCGGGGTAGGTGATGTTCACCGGCGCCCCGGCGTCCTGCAAACCACGGGCATAGATTTCGACCTGGGCCTTGGAGATTCCATACCCATCCGTACCGCCGACGACGGGCAGGTCGGCGGTCAGGGTCTGCAAGCCAGGGTGGAAAAGCGCAGTGAAGCTCGATACGTGCACGATCGGATCGAGTCCGAGTTGGACGGCTTGCCCGAGGACGTTGCCGGCTCCCTGCATGTTCGTGCTGAGCATCTGCGGCGTCTGACGCGGGTCGGTCGCCACCAGGGCGGCACTGTGTACGACGGCATCGCAGCCGGTCAGCGCTTTGCGAACGGAGTCGCGGTCCTTGATGTCGCCGGCGACGTAGTCCGACACGTCCACCCCGAGCTTGGCGACCGAAGTTTGCAACTTGGCCGGGGTTCGGACCAGGAATCGGACGGAGTGGCCCGCGTCAGCAATCGCTTTGGCGGTCCAGCCGCCCACAAACCCAGTACCACCTGTCACCAGAACGCGCATGATGCGATGTTATGGGGAGCAGTCGCAAAAGCCCCAAACCCCTGGTCTTGCGCTGGTCGCTCCTAGAGGTGGCTGGCGGCGAAGTCTGCGGCCTGGTCGGTCATGCCGTTGGCCGCGTAGAGAGTGTGCTCGGCGTTAGGTTGGCCGCCAGTGCCGCAAATCCCGTCGCCCGGGGCACATAGCTCGAGCGTCTTGGGCCGGTAGAGCGGTCCGATGACGATCGGCGGCGCGCCGTACTGCGTCAGGAATTGATCCGACGGGGTTCCGAAGAGCGTGACCGCGGCGACGTGATTGGCGATCTCGGGCGACAGCGGCTTCGGCACCGCGGCCGCGGGCACGCCCGGTGGGACGGCGGCCGAGGTGACGTAGCCGGCAACGGCCGCGCCCTGGGAGTATCCGCCGAGGACCTCGCGGGTCTGGGGGCAGTTGGCTGCCATCGACTGGATGTGAGATCCGGCGTCGCGAATCCCGTCGATGACGGTCACGGGGAAATCGGGATTGCCGAAATCGGTGCTGGCGGGGTAGTTGACCGGATAAACGCCGAGCGACCTCGATCCGATCTTCGAGCGCAGCTGATCGACGAAGGGACCTCCGATGCCGCCGACGCCCGGAGGCTCGCCGGAGCCGCGGGCGAATACCACCTCGACGTCGGGACATGGATCCGCAGACGCGGCCGGCGTGGGCACCGTTACCAGGGCCAAGGTCGTCGCAGCAAACGCCGCCGTGGCTCCCGCCGAGAGCCGGCGCACCCAGGCCTTCTCTACCAATTTTTTGACGTGCATATCTCCAACCGTTTCGTATCGTGCGGTCTTGCTCACTTGGTATTCGGACCCGATGACGCTTTAGATTGCCCGCAGCCGCAGGTCTCAATCGGCGAGCCGGAGTTGCATTAGCGGTGGTTGCTCAACAAATGAACAGCAAGTTGCCGGACATGCCGGCAACTTGCTGACTTTGACGAGCGCTACTTCCTGAAAGCGTCCTTAACTTTCTCGCCGGCGTCCTTCAGGCTGGACTTCGCTTGATCGCCCCGGCCTTCGTTCCTGGTGTCGTCATCACCGGTCGCCTTGCCGACGGCCTCTTTGGCCTTGCCGCCCAAGTCCTCGATTTTGTTCTTGATCTTGTCTTCGCTGCTCATGGGATTCCCCTGCTCCTGCGATTGCGCGGTTGATATGGGCGTTGGTTACCCCGCAGCGGCCGATCTTGAACCCTGGCGCGCCGGCCGGGTAGCAACGAACGGAACGCGTCGCGGACCTTCTCTCCCGCATCTTTCAGATTGGCCTTCACCTGATCGCGCTGGCCTTCGTACTCGGTACGCCGGTTTCCGGTGACCCGGCCGACGGTCTGCCTGGCCCGTCCGCCCCAATATTGAGCTTTGTTTCTCAGTTTGTTTTCGATGCTCATCTGAGTCGACTACCCGAGAGCGTGCGACCGCAAAACTTAGCCGCGCGAGCAGACGCAAAATCGCGTAAAAGCGGCCGTTCTAGTGCGATTTTGCGTCTGCTCGGCTATGGCTGAGCCGGCACGAGGCCGCGGGGCAGCGTCAACGGCAAATCGTTGTACGTCGCGATGCCCGGCCCCGCGGCGACGACGGCCGGGATCGCGTTGACGGGGGGCATGGCGGTCATGATGTGCCCGATAACCATGAAGTCGGCAATCGTTTCGGCCTGGAAGTACGGCGGCGGCAGAAAGCCGATCTTGGTGGTTACCGTCGGCTGCCCGTCGACCTGGATGACCCAGCCGTCCTGCTCGATCTTCCAGTCGGGCTCGAGCGTCTGCCCCTTGCGCCACCGAACGTTCAGGTCGATCAAGGTTTTGTCGCCGACGATGCCCTGCCAGCTGATGTAGGTGCCTGCCACGCATCCGGCGGGTATGGTCCACGAACCGAGGTCGAGATCTGCTGTGGTCTGGGCGAATTCGGCAACGCAGCGTATGTCGTCGAGCTCGACACCGAGCGCGTCGGCCACCAGCCGGACGGCCTCGCCGAAGATGGCCGTGCCCTTGGCCGCCATCTGCTGCAGCTCCGGGTGGTCGATCGGCTGGCCGAAGCCCACCGGCTTCTCGGTGTCCGGCGAGTCGTAAAACGTGGTGTCCGCGGCCTCGCTGACGGTGACCTTGTCGACCCGGTTACAGACCATCGCCGAGACTATCGCCAACAGCTCGGCGAACCCCGGGCTGACGCCGGACCCGAAGATGGTGGAGCCACCCTTCTGGCATGCCTCCAAGATGCGGTCGCGGCCTTCGCCCAGGTTGTGGCCGGTGATGAACGCTGCCGTCGTCACCACGTTGACACCCGCGGAAAGGATGCGGACCAGTTCGTCGACGTTGATCCACATCGGGTTGTAGACGACGCAGTCGGGTTTCAGGCTCAACAGTGCCTCGACGTCGTTGGTGGCGGCGACCCCGAGCGGTGCGATGCCGCACAGTTCGCCGGCGTCGCGGCCGGCCTTCTCGGGTGACCAGGCATAGCACCCGACCAGTTCGAGCGAAGGGTTCGCGGCGATCGCCTCCAACGAGCTTTTTCCGACGTTTCCGGTGGTCCATTGCACGACGCGATAGCTGTTTGGCACTCGCTCAGCATAGGCGAACGATCCGGCGCTCAGTACGCCGATTCGGCGGCCAGGATCTCGGCGAGGAAGGCGTCCGCCGGCGGCCGGTCCAACCGGGATCGGGCCCAGCGGCGAACCCGCTCTCGTGTCTCCGGTGTCTCCGCTGAGTCGGCACCGACGTGTACCGAGGTCGCGGCCCAATCATGGTCCCACGCAGCCGCTTCGGATATTGGCCGCTGTTGCGCGTCGACCAGGGGGAGGGTGGCGTGGCCGTCGGCGTCCAGCGCGCCGGCGGCGGTGATGCTTGCGGATTCGACCCGCACCGGAACACCGGTAGCCCGGCGCGGGCTGATGACGATCGCCCGGACGACGGCGACCGCCGCCGTACCCGCCGCCTCGATGCTCCACTCGACCGTGTGTTCACCCGCGTCGAAGATTCCGGGCGGCACCGCACTCCAGTTGATCGATGCAACGCCGCGACTGATTGCGGCCGCAGCATGCCGACCCGATTCAGAGCCGGCGGCCAGCGCGTAGTCATCCTGACGGGCCGCGGGTATAGCCAACGCCAAACTTGAATCATCAAGAGCGGCGGACAGTTCCGGCCAACCCGAACCGTCCACGCCGACTTCGTCGGCAACGCCGGCGCCGGCGCGTACCAGATCGCGGACCCGCGGATCGCCGCGGCGAAGATCCGTGAGCAGCGCGCCCGCGTGGGGTGCCAGCAACTCCGTCACATCCGAGTCAAGTGTGTCGTCGGTGAAGAAGTCTTGTGCGCCGGCTGTCAACAATGCGACCTCGACGTCGAGCAGCGCGCGGTCCAAAGCGACGATGCCGTCGCGCCGGCTGGCCGGCCACCACCGGCGCAGCCAATGGCCGATGGCCAGCCTGCGCAGCTGCATCAACGATCCGGGCACGATGTCGACACCGGTGAGCTCGATGTTGTCGGGATCGCCAGGAGTGTGGCCGTTTATCGCCGATGCCAGCATGACGTGCCCGGAGTCGCCGACGACACGCCAAAGCCAGTCGGCACGAGCCAAATCGGTGAAGGCGATCTGGGTGGCCCTGTCGTCGGCCGGGTCGTCGACCGTCCAGGACAATACCGCGCCACTGACCTCCAGCACCGCGACCAATGGCGTTGCCGCAGAGGGGCGATGCTCCCCAGTGGTCCACAGGCCGGAGTCGGCGACCAATCTCATCCCGCCACCTGCAATTCCAGCATCGACTTGATCCGCTGGCGGTGATCCAGGCTCACCGATCTGGCCACCCCTTCGAGCAGGGAGCGCACCTCGTCGACGTCGTCACACGGCTCCTGCCAGACATCACGCCCGTGCAGGCGCGCCCATAGCCGGCTCAGGTAGGGCTGGGCGTAGTTGGCGAGGTCGTCGACCACTTGCTGTTGGCGCGGATGGATCGGGCCACCTCCGGCGAGATAGCGCCGGGCGTGCAGCACGTATGCCTCCTTGCGCAGACGGGCCTGGATCTGTGCGGCCAGCGCGTAGCGACTTCCG
Organism: Mycobacterium sp. 852002-51163_SCH5372311; assembly: GCF_001667115.1. Taxonomy (GTDB): domain Bacteria; phylum Actinomycetota; class Actinomycetes; order Mycobacteriales; family Mycobacteriaceae; genus Mycobacterium. Next base: position 9,753 of record NZ_LZIJ01000034.1, read on the forward strand.
ACGGACGCGTCCAACGGCGCGAGTTCGAGTGCGACTTCGATGCCGGTCACCAGCGTGGCCTGTTTGTCCTCACCCAACAATCCCCAGGGCGCGCAGGCCCGGTCGACCTCCTCGTCGCACAGCAACGGGATGTCCGGCAAGGCGTCGCGATCCAGCGCGCGGCGCAACGTCGCGCGCACCCGGTCCACCACACTGCGATCCAGCGGGCGGTCACCGGCTAGCTCAGCTGCGCTATGGATTTGCGGCCGTCGTTGTGGCACAACGGCACTCAACCCCAACCTGACGATGGACCAGGGCAGCTCCGCTGTGTCGACGCGGGTCAGCGCACCGAGGTGGTAGGGGGTGGTGTCAGCTATCACCGCCGCCCACACGCGCTGACGCGCGACGGCCGCCCCGTGACTAGGGGCAGGGCCGAGTACGGTGCCCAGCCGGGCCAGGAAGGGATCGACAACGACATCTTCGGCACGCACGTCGCCCCAGCTGCGGTCCAGCTGCTCGGTCAGCTTGGCGACCGCATCGGGATTCGCCACGTATTGGTTGAGCACCTCGATCGCGGTGCGGTCGCGGCCCTGGTGGATGTCGCGCAGTACCGCAGCCGGTGTCTCGCGATCTTCCGGGGTGGGCGCACCTTTGGTCACCGCGAGTTCGAAGCAGACGGGAAAGTACAGCTCCTGAGCGTTTCCGCTGCGAATGCGCGCCCTGCGGCGCTCGAGTTTGAGAACCTCGAACCATGCTGCGGCAGCACGCAGTTGGGGTGCATTGTCGACGATCAGCTCGTGCATTGCCGCGGCGCAGTCCGCGCTCACGACTGGTGCCGAATACTGCGGATTCGACCGTAAGCGCAACACGAGCGGGTCGATGATGCGTTTGACAGTCCTGGTCAGGGGTCCGCCGTCGTCGCTGCTGAGCACCTCGACGCCGGGACCGATTGCGCGCCAGGCTTGCTCGATCACCGCCCGTCGGGGATGCCCCGCCACCCGTGCCGTTGCGGCAGTCGTCACCTGCGGCTCGGCGCTCATCTGCTCAGGATAGGGGCATTCCAGGATTATCGGCATCGGAAAAGTTGGGTTCGGTAGCCGATCGGCAGCGCAAGGCTGTGCGCATGAAGATGTCGCAGATTCCAGAGCACAGCCGCATCGTCGGAGTCGGCACCGTGTGCGATGCGCCCGTTAGGCAACCGGTCAGGATTCAGGTGACCAGTGTGGACGGCGCGAAGTTCGTCGGTCGCTTGACTCATCACGATGGTGACCAGGTGGCCGCATGGTTGCGTCCGGGGGCGGTACTGCTGGTGGCGTTCGATCCTGCTGCCCCAGAGCAGCTTTCGTTGCCCGACGACGTGCTGGCCGTCCGGGCGGCGGAGCTGACCTCCATTTGATCGTCACCGCACTCCGTCGACCGTGAACGTCACCAGTGCAGCCCAATACAGCGGGCTGGCAGTGACGTCCCCGTCGCGCCAGCGCCGCATTTGTTCGCGTTGCCAGCGATTCACAGCGCACCCCGCGTCGACGTCCTCGTGTGCCTGATCGACGGCGATGACCACATCGGTTATCGGGTCGGTCGTGTCGGTCGCCCCAAACCGCCGATAGGCCGCGGTTGTCGGCAGCGACCACAGTGTGGCGGTCACCAACTGCGCGCCGCCGAGGATCATCGCCGCCACCAGACCGGTCGCCTCGTCGAATTGATAGTCGCCGCCCGACGCGCAGGCCAACAGGGCCACCCTGGGCGGCATCGGCAACCGCAACGACATGAGGTCCGACGCGGTCAGGGGCCGGTGCTCGCCGACGGGATCGGCGTGGCCGGGAATCGCTGCGGTGCAGGCCAAGTGCAGGGCGGCGCGATCGGCCCGGCTGGCTCGATCGGGATCGCCGTCGGCCGCACTCGCGTGGCCGACGTACATGAGCCGGCTCGGTGGCCGCGCGGTGTGCCTCAAAAGCTCGGCCAACCATCTGCGGTCGGCATCCGGGCGGCGGAACAGCTCCACGGCCGCACCGACCACGGGTAGTACGGGCCCGCGCTCCAGCAGCTCGGCGAAGTGCCGCGCCAACCGCGACCGTTCGGAGGGCCTGCCGAGCACCGAGCCCAGCGGCGAGTCCGGAAGCTGTCCCGGCACGCGCGGATCGAGGACCAGCAGCGGCGGGCGGTCCTGTCGGGTATTCCAGGGTGCCGGGGTTCGGGGCGCATGCACGATGTTCTGCGGTACCGCCATCAACACGTCCACCAGTTCCATCAACCGATAGCCGTCGGTGTGGTCACGAACATCGGTTAGCTGCCAAGGGATTTGGGCGGCCATGGTACCTCTGACAGTGAACGCCTCCGCCCGGAGGCGTACCAGTTCCTCTGGACTGGGCCACGATTTCGGCAATGCCAGCAATCCCCAGGGGACACGCGCCAGCCGGGCGGTGGGCGAAACGAACAGCGAAGCACGCGGCGAAGCCACGCACTCAGTCAGCAGCTGCCAGCCCGCTGCGCCGATCAACAGCGCGCCGAGGATGTAGGCGACTGTCAGTTCGGTATCGGGTGCCGCGAACGGTCCGCGGGTCAACGCGCGCTCGATGGCATCGCGCCGGTTTTCGGCGCCGTGCGGCTCAGGCAAGGCCTCCGCCAATTCCTGCAGCGCCGCAAGCAAAATGGGCTCGTCCACCACCCAGGTCACCGTCTTCGACGGGTGCCCGACTACCCGCAAACTGCCGTACGTGGCGATCCCGACGTCGGCGTAACGCAGGACGAGAGTCAGCCGGTCCGGTTCGCTCATGGCCAGGTCGACCAGGCGGGCTCGGCGGCGGTGACGTCGCGGCCGTAGCGCTGCAACGCCAGTGCGCGATAGTGGCTCATGATCGGCGCGGCATCCGGTTGCATCTGCAGCGGCGGCAATGGGCCCAGCCGGGTGAGGGTAACCTGGCCGCCCACTTGGGGTCCGGCTGCGGCCAGCACCGCAGCGTCATCGTCGGCCAGGACTGGCGCGGTGGCGGTCGATGCCCACTCCCGGGTTTCGCGTTGCACCGGTTCGCTGCTGAAAGTACCACGTGCGCTGTGGTATTCAATCAATTCGGCGACCAATTCGGTATTCTCCCACTCCCACGCGACGGCGAAGGCGCCGGCCAACATGGGTGCCGAAACATAGGTCGCCCAGCGGGATCTGGCGTCGGTGTCGGCGATGGAATAGCGCACCGAGTCGACCGCCAGCGCGGCCGGAACCTTCAGCTCCGCCGCTTGCTCGAGTTTTGTCATCGCGCGCCGATGCCGCTGAGGGTTGACTTGCCCCCGGATGACGCCGAGCGACTCGGCGTGCCGTGCTTCGACCTCCTGCCAGCTGTCCGAGGGGGCGCCCATGGCATCGAGGCCCAAGTCCGTCAACGCGTCCGCCCGCCACACCGTACCGAGGTGATAGTCGAGCCGGGCGTATTGCAGCCAGCCGCTGCGCGGTGAGGCGTCGAGGAATTCCCTGGCCTGGGCAATCAACTCAACCGCCGCCGAGAAGCGCCCGCGAAATATCTCTAACCAGCTGCGCTGCAACAGAATGCGATGAATATGCAGCGGCTTGCCCAACTCGCGCCAGTGCCGTTCGGCGTGCTCCCAACACTGGTCGGCGGCTTCCAGCGCGTTGGCTGCCATGCGGGTCAGGCCGAGATACAGCCAGCACCGCGATACGTCGTGAGCCCGGGCGTGGCGGGCGATGACCGGATAGGCTTCCGATGCCAGCTGCTCGGTGGTCACCTGGTCGCGCGCGGACCAGGTCGCCGCCGCTCTCTCCAATTGTGCTCTGGCCGAGGCCAATTCCCACCCGTTCGTCTGCGCACGGGCGCCCGCACGGCGAAGCCACGGTTGCGCCTCCGAAAGCCGCCCGGTCTCGACGCAGTACCGGCCGTACGCGGTGCCGGCCGTGACCCGCAGAAAGTCCGTCGCCTCGTCGCCGTCTGCGCCATGATCCAGCGCCGCAAGCACTTTGTCCCACAACGCAACTGACTGCACGTGCAGGTCGTCGTCGCACAGCGCGCTTGCGCACAGGACCTGGGCGTAAGTGACCAGGAAGGCGTGTTCCTTCGCGAGGGCGGGGAAGTCGGCGGCCGCCTCCAAGGCGGCCAGGGACGCAGCCGCATGATCGTGATCGCCTTGCGCCGCAGCCAGGCCCGTTTCCAAAAACTGGGCCCGTCGCGAATATCGGCAGATCATCTCCGTAACCTCGGTGTCGGAAAAGTGCACCTGGGCGGCCGATTCCGGCAGTGCGCCGGCGGCAATGTCGGCATAGATCCGCACACAGTCCCGGATACGCCGGATACACTCGCCTACACCGTCATTCGCGCCGCGAACCAGGTAGATCTCACCCAGCTGGGCGAGCACTTCCAGCATGAGATCGTCGCGATCGGCCTGCTCGATCTGTGGGATCAGGGACAGCAGCAGATCCCTGGCCGCGATCTCGTCCGCGGCAAACGTCAGCCGTCGCGCGCGCTGCAATTCGCCGGGGATCGACACGGCTGCATCATAAGTCCGTTGCGGTCCCGAGCGCCCCGTCTGCCGCCGCACAGGCCGGAGCGGCGGACATGCGTTGCACGTCCGCCGCCCGGATTGCTGCCCATCAGCCACATGTCGCCTTGATGCTGAAGTCCTTGGTGATCATTCCGGCCATCGGGTTCTTCATGTCCGCACCCTGAGCCTGACCGGTGATGGTGTAGGTCTTGCCGTCCACCGCCACCTTGGCCGAGCCGAGGTTCTGGCCCATGTTGTTGGCGACGGACAAGGCGTTGCCGTCGACGACCAGGATCAGCGACTCGACCTTCGGAGCGGCCTCGTCGGTCATCACCACGGCCACGGCCTGTTGCTTGCCGGCGGTGTTGCCGCTGCCGATGCTGATCTTGCCGGCCTGCTTGACGCAGGTGACCGTGGCAGGGTCCAGGCCCGCCAGGTCGCTACCGCCGACCTTGACCTGCGTGACCCCGCCGCCGCTGGCCACGCTCGCCGGCCCGGCAGCGGGGTGTCCACCGCTCGAACAAGCCACCAGAGCCGACGCGCAGCCCAGGCTTCCAATCGCTGCTGCGAGAAGACGTTTCACTGGAGTTCCCTTCATTCATGCGCCGCCCTGTTGACGACGTCATCGAGGTAAGTACAGAACCCTGGGGGCGCTACCGATCCCAATTTTTCGCGACGACCGCTAGGCTGCTTCGACAGATGAAGGGAGGCCTTCGATGCCGCGCGTGAGATGGCTGGAAAAGCCTGAGGCCCACGACTTTCCAGCGGCTGCGGACTACCTTGATCTGCTCGCGGACCCGCACATCGTGAAGGAGCTGACGGAGCGGCTGCGGGCCGGTGTCGGCGTGCACAGAAAGGCCAAGGACATTCTCCGGGCGGCTCGGCTGCCGCTTTTGTCGCAGGACAACCCGCACGTCGCGGCGGATCTGTTCAAGATCAAGAAGAAGCAGCCGCTCTCGCCGATCCTGCTGATCCGTGGCGATCTCGACACTGGTGTACCGCTGCAGATCGCCGACGGCTACCACCGCGTCTGCGCGAGCTATTACACCGACGAGAACACCGACATACCGGTGATTCTTGTTTCCGGCCGCAAGTAGGTGCCAGCGTGATCGAGGTCCAGACGCACGGCGAGGTTCGCCTGCTGACTTTCTCGTCGGGGCGCGTCAACGCCCTCGATGTCACGTTCGCCGACGAGCTGACTGACGCCGTGCGTGAGTTGCAGCGCGCCGGCGGCGCGCCTTTGGTCGTCACGGGTGCCGGGCGGGTGTTCAGCGCAGGCGTCGACCTGAATCGCGTCGTGGAGGGCGGCGCTGATTACACCGATCGGCTGATCCCGGCCCTGTCGAATCTGATCGTGGCGCTGTTCGGCTACCCGGGGCCGACGGTCGCGGCGGTCAACGGCGCCGCCATCGCAGGCGGCTGTGTGCTGGCCTGCGCCTGCGATCGTCGCGTGATGACCTCCTCCGGGCAGATCGGGGCGTCCGAGGTCCGCGTAGGGGTTCCGTTTCCGGTGGCCGCGCTGGAGGTGATGCGTTACGCCTGCGGACATCGCGCGGAGGAAGTCGTGCTGGGCGGGCGGATCTATCGAGATGCCGACGCTGTCGAGATGAGGCTGGTCGACCGCATCGTCGCCGACGACCTCATCGGCGCGGCTCTGGCGGCGGCGTCGGACCTTGCCGAGATTCCGGCCGACGCTTACCGCCAGACGAAAGCGCAATTGCGAAACCCTACTTTGGCGCGCATCAGCGACGGCGCCGATATCGACCGCGAGGTCCGCGGGCTATGGGGAGCGGAGGAGACGCGTCAGCGCATCGCGGCCTACCTCGAGCGCCTCCGTCGTCGCGACGGCTAGCGGGTTCGCGTCAGTCCTCGACTGCGACGCCGCCACCACGGGTGCGCCTGCGCCGATGTGATGTCTTACCGGTCGGCCGCCGGTTCTGCAGCTTTGGCTTCTCCGCGGCTTTGGTGACTTGGGCTGGGTCGGCTGCCGGCGCTTCCTGCGTCGGGGCGTCGGATTCTGGCGTTGGCTTGGGGATTTCGGTGGTGGCCTGCGAGCTTTCGGTTTGGGCGGCGTCGACGGATTCGTCGGCCGTTTCCGCCTCGATCTCCTGGCCCTTTGGTTCGCTGAGTTCGACCTCGGTGGTCTCGGCGTCGCCGGCCTCGACAGCTTCAGTTTCGGTGATCTCGTCGGCCCCGGACTCGGCGTCGCCGGCCTCGGTCTCGGTGATCTCACGGGACTCGTCGGCCGTTTTGGCGTCTGTGTCCTTCCCCCGCTTCTTGCGCTCCTTGCGCTTCGGCTTGGGCTCCTTCAACTTGATCGGTTTGGGTGGCGGCGCCGGCAACTCGGCGACGAAGGACAGGTAGAACCCGAAGATTCCGAGCACGGCGATCGCGGCGGCGGCGCCGTAAATACCGAACAACCACTGGCCCGCCGCATCCAGACTGAGCCAGATCTCGCTGATCGCGGCGCCGATGATCAGCACCCCGGCCAGCACGTGGGCGATGATCGACCAGAGCCGCATGGACAGGGCCAGCTGCGGAATGCCCAGCTCGGGCTTGCGGGTGCGCAGCAACGTGAAGACCACCGGCAGGGCGGCCAGTCCGATCAGCGCGCCCGAGGCGATCCGGCCCGCCATGCCCAATGTGTGCGGCGTTTCACCCATCAGCTCCGACCAGCGCGGCAACACGCACAAGAAGTAGAAGACGCCGGCAATGATCGAAAACAACGTATGCCACACGATGGCCCACGTGCGTCCCATACTTCTCCCTCAGTCCCGCAAGCTGCCGGAGCTCAGGCCAGCATAGAGGCCGACCAGCCCACAATCGTGCATGTCCGCGCCCCGAAAACCAAGGGCGACCCGTTGCGGAGGATGCGGGATTTGAACCCGCGAGGGCTGTTAACCCAACCCGCGTTCCAGGCGAGCGCCATAGGCCACTAGGCGAATCCTCCGCCGCCATGGTAGCCGCTGAGTCAACGGCCGAGCGTCCCGCGGCCTGTTACGACCGCAGCCGAGTGTTCCACGCCCAGGTATTACACTCGCCGATGGACCCCGCGCGGCGTTTATCCTGTGAACTCCCCCAGGGCCGGAAGGCAGCAAGGGTCAATGGGCTCTGTCGGGTGCGCGGGGTCCCCTCAGTCGGGGGCCGCAGAGTCCAATACCGGCCAAACTTTTGCTGCCTAGGACCCGAAAGGCCGTGTAGTGGCGTTCGATTCCCTCAGCCCTGAAGAGCTGGCTGCCTTGCATACCCGCCACCAGCAGGATTACGCGGAGCTGCAGGCCATGAAGCTGGCCCTGGATCTGACCCGCGGCAAGCCGTCTGCAGCACAGCTGGATCTCTCCAATCAGGTGCTCAGCCTGCCGGGTGACGATTACCGCGACGAAGAGGGCACCGACACCCGCAACTACGGCGGCCTGCACGGCTTGCCCGGACTGCGTGCCATCTTCGGCGAACTGCTGGGCATCCCGGTGCAGAACTTGATCGCGGGCAACAATTCCAGCCTGGAGTTGATGCACGACCTGGTGGCGTTCTCCATGTTGTACGGCGGCGTGGACTCGCCGCGGCCTTGGATTCAGGAGCAAGACGGCATTAAGTTCCTGTGTCCCGTACCGGGCTACGACCGGCACTTCGCCATCACCGAGACGATGGGCATCGAGATGATCCCGGTCCCGATGCTTCAGGACGGCCCGGACGTCGACCTGATCGAGGAGCTGGTCGCCGTCGATCCCGCGATCAAGGGCATGTGGGCGGTGCCGGTGTTCGGCAACCCGACCGGCGTCACCTATTCCTGGGAGACGGTGCGCCGGCTGGTGCAGATGCGGACGGCGGCGCCCGACTTCCGGCTGTTCTGGGACAACGCCTATGCGGTGCACACCCTGACGCTGGACTTCGTCCGTCAGGTCGATGTGCTCGGGCTGGCCGCCAAGGCCGGCCATCCACATCGGCCCTACGTCTTCGCATCCACCTCGAAGATCACCTTCGCCGGCGCCGGGGTCAGCTTCCTGGGCGGATCGCTGGGCAACATCGCCTGGTATCTGCAGTACGCCGCCAAGAAGTCGATCGGGCCGGACAAGGTCAACCAGCTGCGGCATCTGCGCTTTTTCGGCGACGCGGACGGGGTGCGCCTGCATATGTTGCGCCACCAGCAGCTGTTGGCGCCGAAGTTCGCGGCGACGCTGGAGATTCTGGATCGGCGGTTGAGTGAATCCAAGATCGCCTCCTGGACGGAGCCGAAGGGCGGTTATTTCGTAAGCCTCGACGTCTTGCCCGGAACGGCGCGGCGAACGGTCGCCCTGGCCAAGGACGCCGGTATCGCGGTCACCGAAGCGGGAGCGTCGTTCCCATATCGAAAAGATCCCGACGACAAGAACATTCGGATTGCGCCCACATTTCCCTCGCTGCCCGACCTGCGTAACGCGGTCGAGGGACTGGCGACCTGTGCGCTGCTGGCCGCTTCCGAGTCGCTGCTCGGGCTGGCGTCCTCTACTGCGCACTGAGTGTGAAGCGACGGCTTTGGGTGTGAGTTGACGGCGTAAACGCCGGCCGATCGCCCGCCCTGGGTGCACTCGCAAAGCCGTAGGTACACACGCAAAGCCGTGGCTTCACACTCGTCGCCCAGCCGTCCGCATCGTCACCCCGCGCCGGTAGCCTGCTGACGTGGCCCTGTACCGCAAATATCGACCGGCATCGTTCGCCGAGGTGGTGGGGCAGGAGCACGTCACCGAGCCGCTGTCCATCGCCCTGGACGCCGGCCGCATCAACCACGCATACCTTTTCTCCGGGCCGCGGGGGTGCGGAAAGACCTCATCGGCGCGCATCCTGGCCCGGTCGCTGAACTGCGCGCAGGGGCCGACCGCCCACCCGTGCGGGGTGTGCGAATCCTGCGTGGCGCTGGCGCCGAACGCGCCCGGGAGCATCGACGTCGTCGAACTCGACGCTGCCAGCCACGGCGGCGTCGACGACACCCGCGAACTGCGCGACCGCGCCTTCTATGCACCCGCACAGTCGCGCTACCGGGTGTTCATCGTCGACGAGGCGCACATGGTGACCACCGCCGGGTTCAATGCGCTGCTCAAGATCGTGGAGGAACCGCCCGAGCACCTGATCTTCATCTTCGCCACCACCGAGCCCGACAAGGTGTTGCCGACGATTCGATCGCGCACCCATCACTACCCGTTCCGCCTGCTGCCGCCGCGCACCATGCGGTCGTTGATCGGGCGGATCTGTGAACAAGAAGACGTCCTCGTCGACGACGCGGTGTATCCGCTGGTGATCCGCGCCGGCGGCGGTTCCCCGCGCGACACGCTGTCGGTGCTCGACCAGCTGGTGGCCGGAGCCGAGAGCAACCACCTGACATACCAGCGGGCGCTCGGGTTGCTGGGTGCCACCGACGTCGCACTGATCGACGATGCCGTCGACGCGCTGGCCGCTGGGGACGCCGCGGCGCTGTTCGGTGCGGTCGAATCGGTGATCGACGCCGGCCACGACCCGCGGCGCTTCGCCACCGACCTGCTGGAGCGATTCCGCGACCTCATCGTGTTGCAGGCGGTGCCGGATGCGGCGAGCCGCGGCGTGGTGGATGCGCCCGAGGACGTGCTGGACCGGATGCGAGAGCAGGCGGCCCGAATCGGGCCGGCGACGTTGACCCGCTACGCCGAGGTGGTGCAAGCCGGGCTGGGTGAGATGCGCGGTGCGACGGCGCCACGCCTGCTGCTCGAAGTCGTCTGCGCGCGATTGTTGCTGCCCTCGGCCAGTGAGGCCGAGTCGGCGCTGTTGCAACGTGTCGAGCGGATCGAGACCCGGCTGGACATGTCGATCCCCGAGTCCGCGCCGGCAACCGCACCCGCGCCGGCCAAGCCGGCACCGCAGCCGCGGCGGTCGGCGGCACCGGCGCCCAAGCACACCGCGGCCCCTGAACCGGCTGCGCCGACCGCTTCGCCGCCGGCTGAGGCTCCGTCCGGGGAATCAGCTCCGGTGCCAGGCGAACCCAGCGCGGCCGCGGTGCGAACCATGTGGCAGACCGTTCGCGACAAGGTGCGCCAGCGCAGCCGCACCACCGAAGTGATGCTGGCGGGCGCCACTGTGCGTGCCGTGGAGGACAACACCCTGGTGCTGACCCATACCTCGGCGCCGCTGGCCAAACGATTGTCCGAGCAACGCAACGCCGACGTGATCGCTGAGGCGCTCAAAGATGCGCTGGGCGTGAACTGGCGGGTGCGCTGCGAGGCGGGCGCACCTGAGCCGGCGCAGCCGACCGCCCTCGCGAAGGTCGAAGAGCCTGCCCCCGAAGTGGATTCCGCGCAGCGCTTCGCACGCGAGGAGCGTGAGGAAGAGGAAAGCATGCTGGCCGAAGCCGGTCGCAGCGATTCTTCACAGCCGCGCCGGGATCCCGAGGAAGTCGCGCTGGAACTCCTACAGAACGAACTGGGCGCCCGTCGTATCGAAGGCTGACTGTGGCGACCCGCCACGAGGTTAGGCCGGCTAAGGCGTCCACCAAGGTCGCAGCGGCAGGTTGTCATTGCCCCAAGTGTCGACGTTGGCGGCCAGCACGTGATGCAGCTGAAGGTTGTTCTGCTCGAAGGCCACTCGGGAAGCGGCCATGTACAAACCCCACACTTTGGCGATGGGCAGACCAACCTCCACGACCGCCTCTTCCCAGTGCTCGACGAGATTGCGGCACCAGTCGCGCAGCGTCATCGCGTAGTGGTGGCGGAAGTTCTCCTCGTGCAGTACTTCCAGACCGACGTCCTGCACTTCGGTGATGATGCGGCCCGAACCCGTCAGCTCCCCGTCGGGGAAGACGTAGCGGTCGGTGAATCCGCCCGCGAAGGAGGTCTGCTTGTTGTCCTGGCGGGTGATGCAGTGGTTGAGCAGCAGCCCGCCGGTGCGCAACTTCGACTTGAGGAAACCGAAGTATGCCGGGTAATTCTTCACGCCGATGTGCTCGGTCAGTCCGATCGACGAAACGGCGTCGAACCCCGTCTCGCGCACGTCGCGGTAGTCGGAGTGACGCACCTCGGCCAGGTCCTGCAGACCTTCGTTCTCGATCGCTTTCTGCGCCCACTTGGCCTGCTCGGCCGACAGTGTCGCGCCGATGGCGCGAACGCCGCGTCGCGCCGCGTAGCGAAGCATGCCGCCCCAGCCGCAGCCGACGTCGAGCAGCCGGTCGCCGGGCTTCAGCCCCAGCTTTTCGAAAATCAGCCGGTACTTGTTCTCCTGGGCCTCTTCCAGCGTCGCGTCGGCGGTCGGATAGACCGCGCACGTGTAGGTCATCGACGGCCCGAGCACCCATTCGTAGAACGTGTTCGAGACGTCGTAGTGGTGGTGGATCGCCTCGGCGTCGCGGGTCTTGCTGTGCATGAAGCCGTCCGCGACCCGACGCCAGCGTGGCGGATTCTCCTGCGGCGGCGGTGCGACCGGCAACAGGTGCTCGACGCCGATCGAGCGCACGACGTTGGCCAGCGTCCGCAACGACGGCCGCTTGAACTCGACCTTGTCGGTCAGCATCTTCAGCAGCTCGTACGGGTCGCCCGGGTGCACACCACGGGCCTGCAGGTCACCCGATATGTAGGCGCGGGCGATGCCGAGCTCGCCGGGCGCCGTGGCGAGGTAGGTGGCACCGCGGGGAGTGCAAAGATCCAGGCCCATTTCGGCGTCGTTGCGCCCCGCCGTGCTGCCGTCGTAGGCGGTGAACTTCAGCGGATGCTGTCCGCCCGCCGTCAGGATCTCCAGCACCTCGGCCATGCTGAGCTTGCCGGTGGTGGCGCGCTCCGGGTGCTTTGTCTGATTGATCGCTGTCATTGTCGTTGCACCGCCTTTGCGTAGAGATCGAGCAGACGCGAGTCGGGGTCGTACGTCTTCTTCACGGTGTTGTAGCACTCCCCGCCATAGAGCTGATCAAACTCGTCGCGGGTGTAAAAGGAATCCGAGTACAGCGATTTGTGGCCGTCGAGCTCGCTGACCTTGGCCTCGATCCTGCGGTTGGTCGCGCCCTGGTCGGCGCCGGCCGGCACCGAAGACCAGAACCCGACGTTGACGAAGGTGTGGTCCGGCCGGATCGGATACAGCGGCCAGCCGGCGTGATCCCGCAGCCGCAGCGGACACAACCAGAGGGGTGCGATCGGCACGTTGTCCAGGAACCACCCCAGGAACTCGGTGGTGTTTTCGATCGGCACCTCGACGTCCTGCACGACTCGCTCCCGCGGCGGGCGCCCGTTCCGCGCCTCGATCCGGTCTGCGATGCCGAAGCGCTGATCCAGGGCCACCAGCCGCCAGTAGACGCTGCTGCGACGGTACCGGCGCGGCCACCACCGTCGCAGCCGCGGGTTCTGCGCCCCGAACGCACGCGAGCACCAAAACCAATCGGTGTCCCAACGCCAGAAGTAGTCGTGGATGGTCAACCGGTCTTCTTTGACGCCGGCGTCGTGCTGAATGGACCGGTAGTAGATGTCTTTGCCGGTGTAGTCGCTGACGGGTCCAGGAGTGGTGGTCCGGCTGCCAACGCAGAGGTAGCTTTCGTCGGCGCTGAACACCACCCCGTCGAGGTAGTCCACTGGGACGCCGTCCAGGCCGCCGGTGTCGACGATGCGTTCCATCGTCTCCAGCAGTTCGCTCAACGAGTGGAATCGTATGTGCCGCAGTGTCACAAACGGCGCGACGGGCTCCAGCTCTATCCGCAATCTGGTCGAATACCCCAGTGTCCCATAGGAATTCGGAAAAGCACGATACAGGTCGGTGTACTTTTCCGGAGACACGGTGAGCAATTCGCCTGCGCCGGTGAGGATGTCCATCTCCAGCACCGATTCGTGCGGCAGACCGTTGCGGAACGATGCCGATTCGATGCCCAATCCGGTTACCGCACCGCCCAGGGTGATGGTCTTCAGCTGCGGGACGACAAGTGGCGAAAGTCCGTACGGCAGTGTCTCGCTCACCAGATCTTCGTAGGTGCACATGCCGGCCACGTCGGCGGTGCGGGCTTCTTGGTCAATGCTGATGACTCCGGTCAGCCCCGAGACGTCCAATCCGGGCGCATCCTGTTTGGTGCGGGCGCGGAACAGGTTTGACGTCGGCTTCGCGAGTCGAACCGTGGCTGTTGCGGGGATAGATCGATAGCTCGCCAGCAGCCGCTCTACGCCCGACGCGTGAGCCGACAGGGCGGATATCGGAACAGGCACCAGATATACCCTAGTCTCCGATGACACAGCGTGCACCCGCACGCGAGCGGCACCGCAATCACGACACGAGGAGTTGCGCCTGATGGGACAGGTGAGCGCAGCCAGCACGATCTTGGTCAGTGCTGAGCCCGCAGCGACACTGGCTGCAGTCGCGGATTACCAGAACGTTCGCCCGAAAATCCTTTCCCCGCACTACAGCGAGTACGAGGTGCTCGAGGGTGGCCAGGGGCAGGGCACTGTCGCCAAGTGGCGGCTGCAGGCCACCGAATCACGCGTTCGCGACGTGCAGGTCAACGTCGACGTGGCGGGCCACACCGTCATCGAAAAGGACGCGAACTCGTCGATGGTCACTAACTGGACCGTGGCGCCCGCCGGGCCCGGATCCAGCGTCACCGTCAAGACCACCTGGAATGGCGCGGGCGGTGTCAAGGGCTTCTTCGAGAAGACGTTTGCGCCGCTGGGGCTGAAGAAGATTCAGGCCGAGGTGCTGGCCAACCTGAAGAAGGAACTGGAAAGCTAGCGCACCTGTCCCTGGGTAGCCAGGAAGCCGGCGATGCCGCGGACCACCGCGTCGGCGTATTTCTGCCGTCCGTCGGGGGACTCCATCAACGCCGAATCGGCAGGGTTCTTCATGTTGCCCAGCTCGACCAGAACCGACGGATACTGCGCCAGGTTCAACCCGGCCAGATCCGAACGGCCGTAGAGGCCGCCTTGGCCGATGTAATTGGCGGGCGGGATGCCCGACGCCTGCAGCTGGTCACGCATGATTCGCGCGTATTGCACCGACGGTCCCGCCTGGGCCGCGTTGAGCGGCGGGGCCGAGTAGTTGACGTGGAACCCGCGGCCGGACGGCGGGCCGCCATCGCCGTGCAAGCTGACGATGGCGTTGGGATGCAGCGCGTTGGCCATTTCGGCGCGTTGGTCGACGCACGGGCCCAGCGCATTGTCGTTGGCGCGCGACATCGCGGTCCGGACACCCAGCGCGTTCAGCGCGGCCCGGACTCGCAGGGCGGTGTCCCAAGTGAAGGTGTGTTCCTGATAGCCGGTGTTCGTTGACGTTCCGCTGGCCTGGCAGTCCTTGGTGCCGCCGCGGCCGGTAGGCACCTGGCGGGTGATCGACGCGTCGTTGGCGCCGTTGTGGCCGGGGTCGATGAACACAACCATGCCGTTGATGTTGGACGGGGCCGCGGAGGCCGCGGGCATGATCGCCGTCGCCGCGGCTACAACTACACCGACTAAACCGAGGATCGTTCTGATGCCGGCACTTGCCCCGACACGGGAGCCGTCTGGTACGTCCACGGCGCAAAGGTAGCGGCGCTCGGTCTACGCTGGGTGTTTCGAATCGCCCGACAACCGCAGGCGAAACCAACTCGAGACCAAGATGCGAGAGGACTGTCATGCAACCCGGAGGCGATATGTCGGCACTGCTCGCTCAGGCGCAGCAGATGCAGCAAAAGCTGATGGAAGCTCAGCAGCAGTTGGCGAACGCAGAGTTGCTCGGTCAGGCCGGCGGCGGCTTGGTCAAGGTCCTCGTGAAAGGCAGCGGCGAGGTGGTTTCTGTGACCATCGATCCCAAGGTCGTCGACCCGTCGGACATCGAGACCTTGCAGGACTTGATTGTCGGCGCCATGGCCGACGCGTCTAAGCAGGTCACAAAAATGGCGCAGGAGCGGTTGGGAGCACTGGCCGGCGCCATGGCGCCGCCGACGCCGCCGACCCCGCCGGGTGTGCCCGGCGTCGGTGGGCCCTGACTTGGACTGACATGTTCGAAGGACCCGTCCAGGATCTGATCGACGAGCTCGGCAAGCTGCCGGGCATCGGCCCCAAGAGCGCCCAGCGCATCGCCTTCCATCTGCTGTCGGTCGAACCGCCGGAGATCGACCGGCTGACCGCCGTGCTGGCCAAAGTCCGTGACGGCGTGCAGTTCTGCGCGGTGTGCGGCAACGTTTCCGACAACGAGCGGTGCCGGATCTGCGCCGATCCGCGCCGGGACGGCTCGCTGGTGTGCGTGGTCGAGGAGCCGAAGGACATCCAGGCCGTCGAGCGCACTCGCGAGTTTCGGGGCCGCTACCACGTGCTGGGCGGCGCGCTGGATCCGCTGTCCGGGATCGGCCCCGAACAGCTGCGCATCCGTGAGCTGTTGAGCCGCATCGGTGAGCGGGTCGACGGAGTGGACATCACAGAGGTGATCATCGCGACCGACCCGAACACCGAGGGCGAGGCGACAGCCACCTACCTGGTTCGCATGCTGCGCGACATTCCGGGCCTGACCGTGACGCGGATTGCGTCCGGACTGCCGATGGGCGGCGACTTGGAGTTCGCCGACGAGCTGACGCTCGGCCGCGCGTTGACCGGCCGCCGCGCCATGGTTTAGCACGTCAACTGCCAGGCAGCGCATGGTGATCCCAGGGCTGTCGGTGTTCGGCACAAACGCTGGCGGCTCATTTGTGTGACGGCACGCGACTAGCCGACTAAGCTTCGGCTCGAGGGATCCGGTTGAACCGTTCGACCGAGGTCCTCGTCACGGGGTGGGACCAATGAGCGTAATTGCAGGCGTCTTTGGCGCGTTGCCGCCATATCGCTATTCCCAGGAAGAGCTCACGGATCTGTTTTCCAGCATCCCGGAGTTCAAGGGTTACGAGGACATCATCCGACAGGTGCACGCCAGCGCGAAAGTCAACGGTCGCCACCTCGTCATGCCGAAGGAAAGGTATCGGGCACTGTCCGACTTCGGCGAGGCAAATCGGATCTTCATCGAAAACGCCGTGGACCTCGGGTGTGAGGCGCTGGTGGGAGCGCTGGATGAGGCGGGCCTACAACCGCAAGACCTCGACATGCTCATCACGACGACGGTCACCGGGCTCGCGGCGCCGTCGTTGGATGCCCGGATCGCCGGGCGGCTGGGTCTGCGCGATGACGTGCGGCGGGTACCGCTGTTCGGCTTGGGCTGTGTGGCCGGAGCGGCAGGGGTAGGGCGGCTGCATGACTTCGTGCGCGGTATGCCGGACGGCGTCGCGGCACTGGTCTCGGTCGAGCTGTGCTCACTTACCTACCCGGGGTACAAGCCGACGCTGGCCGGTTCGGTGGGCAGTGCTCTATTTGCTGACGGAGCCGCGGCGGTGGTTGCCGTCGGCGAGCGTCGCGCCGAATGCGTCGGCGCCACCGGCCCGGATATCGTCGACTCGCGTAGTTGTCTCTACCCCGGGTCGCTGGACGCCATGGGCTACGACGTGGGCACCGGAGGGTTTGAACTCGTGTTGTCCAAGGAAGTCGCGAATGCGCTACAGGAAAACATCGGCGAGGATGTCACCACGTTTCTGGCCGCGCACGACCTGACCACCACTGACGTCGGCGCATGGGTTGTCCATCCCGGCGGTCCGAAGATCATCGACGCGATCACAACGGCCCTCGACCTGTCACCCGAGGCACTGGAACTGACTTGGCGTTCGCTCGGCGAGGTAGGCAACTTGTCGTCGGCGTCGGTGCTGCACGTGCTGCGCGACACCCTCGCCAAACCGCCGCCCAGCGGAAGCCCGGGCCTGATGATCGGCATGGGCCCTGGCTTGAGTTCCGAACTCGTATTGATGCGCTGGCACTGATTCGCGCGCCGCGGCTCTGGACTTTAACGTGCCGAGAGTCGCTCGCGGCGCAGCAGCTCCACCTCGGGCAGCTCCAGCGGCGGCAACTCACCCACCACCTGGGAAAGCAGCAGGTCGGCGAGTTCCGGGTTGCGCGCCAGGCAGGGCCCGTGCATATAGGTCGCGACGACGCTGCCTTGAACTGCGCCGTCGACGCCGTCTCCGGCCCGGTTTCCGGCGCCCTTGACGACCTCGCCCAGCGGGGACGCCGCGGCACCCAGAACGGTGCCGCCGCGATGGTTCTCGAACCCGGTGAGGTGCTGGGTCAGGCCGTCGCGCAGCGGCTTGCTCACCAGTTCCCCGATGGTGCGCGAGTTCTGCGGCGAAGTGGTCAGATCAAGCAGCCCTACACCCTCGACCCGCTCCCCGGCAGACGTCTCATACCAGTGCCCGAGCACCTGGATCGCGGCACAAATGGCCAGTACGGGGGCACCGCGGCCGGCCGCGCGCTGCAGACCGGGGTAGCGCATCAGGTGCCGAGTGGCCAGCCGCTGTGCGTAGTCCTCGGCGCCTCCCAGCGTGTACAGGTCCAGCGAGTCCGGTACCGCGTCGGCCAGCGTGATCTCGACGACCTCGGCCGCGATGCCGCGTAGGAGCAGCCGTTGGCGCAGCACCACCGCGTTACCGCCGTCGCCATAGGTGCCCATGACGTCGGGCAGTACCAGTCCGATGCGCACAGTCGAGTCAGCCACGCCGCATCAACCTGCGCTGCAGCTGAAGGAACGCGGTGTAGTTGGCGACGACCTCGACCCGCCCTGGTGGGCACGAGGCGATGGCGGCGAGCGTGTCGTGCACCAGGGTGTGCGGCACGCCCGCGTATCCCAGGCGTACCGCCAGGTCGGTGCCGCGTTCTCCGGCAGCTACCACCGGGGTGGTCTTGCAGGCGTCCGCGAAGTGCTCGAATCGCACGTCCCACAGCCAGGACAAGTCCTCGCCGTCGGGGATTTGCCCGTTGACCGCGATGACCACCCCGTCCGCGTGCTCGTCCACCATCGACAGGGCTTCCTGCCAGCCCGCCGGATTCTTGGCCAGCAGGAGGCGCGCTTCATGCGGGCCGGTACGCACGGTCCGGTAGCGTCCGGCAACTTCGTCGACGGCGGATACCGCCGCGACGGCCTTCGCCGGATCGGCGCCCAGCGCGACGGCAGCGGCGACGGCCTGAGCGGCGTTGCCGCGATTGACCGAACCGGGCAGCGCCAGGCGCATCGGCAGCGTCAGCCCGTCGGGCCCGTGGAGGTTGTCGTCGTCGAACCACCAGTCGGGACTGGGCCGCTTGAAGTCGGCGCCGGTGCTATGCCATTGCGCCCCTTCGCGGACGATGACCTCGCCGCTGCGGGGGCAACTCACCGAGTCGTTCGACCAGGCTCCGCCGGCGGCGACCCACACCACGTTGGGGCTGTCGTATGCCGCCGATGCCATCAGCACGTCGTCGCAATTGGCGACCACGACCGCCTTCGGGTGCCGGGCCAGGCCGGCCCGCAGGGTGCGTTCGATGACGTTGATCTCGCCGACGCGGTCCAGCTGGTCGCGGGAGAGGTTGAGCAGCACCACGGCGGACGGCTCGACCGCGTCGGATACGTGCGGCACATGCATCTCGTCGACTTCCAGGGCCGCCAGTGTGGCCCGACGGTCGGCGGCCAGCGCGGCCACCAGACCGGCGTCCATGTTGGCGCCCTCGGCGTTGGTGGCAACTGCACCCAGCGTCCCTAGGGCGGCAGCCACCATGCGGGTGGTCGTCGATTTGCCGTTGGTGCCGGTGACGACGACCGTGCGCCGGCCCTGTCCGAGCTGGCGTAGCACCGAGCGGTCCAGGGTCATCGCCACCAGGCCGCCGATCATCGCTCCGGCCCCGCGTCCGGTGGCTCGCGACGCCCAGCGCGCGCCGGCGCCCGCGGCGAGTGCGAGCCGAGCACGGGTGGTAACCACCCGCGCAGTTTAAGGGCGATCGCAAGCGCGGCGCTGTGCGCCGGGCGCGGCGGGTCGCCCTCGTCGGGCTTGCGGCGATCGCAAGCGCGGCGCTGTGCGCCGGGCGCGGCGGGTCGCCCCCGTCGGGCTTGCGGCCTTCTAGTTCAAGCGCCGACACGATGCGCAGCGACCGGGGGATGTCGGTTGGACGTGCCATTCTCAACCCATGAGCCACACCTGGGGACGGCCGGCCAGCCACCCGGACGAGGGTTGGGCCGTCATCGACGTCGAGACGTCGGGTTTTCGCCCTGGACAGGCGCGCGTCATCAGCATCGCTGCCCTTGGCCTCGACGCCGACGGCAAGGTGGAGCAATCCGTGGTCAGCCTGCTCAACCCCGGCGTGGATCCGGGCCCCACCCATGTACACGGCCTGACCACCTCGATGCTGGAAGACCAGCCGCAGTTCTCCGACATCGTCGGTGACGTGGTCAAAGTGCTGCGTGGCCGCACGCTGGTAGCACACAATGTCGCCTTCGACTACGCGTTCCTGGCTGCCGAGGCCGAGATCGCCGAAGCCGAACTTCCCGTCGACACCGTCATGTGCACTGTCGAGCTGGCTCGCCGGCTGAACCTCGGCATCGACAACTTGCGGCTGGAAACGCTGGCGGCGCACTGGGGTGTGAGCCAGCAGCGCCCGCACGACGCGTTCGACGACGCAACCGTGTTGACCGGGGTGCTGGCGGCGGCGTTACGGCGGGCCCGTGAACGCGATGTCTGGCTGCCGGTACGTCCGGTGACCCGACGCCGCTGGCCCAACGGCCGGGTGACGCACGACGAGCTGCGACCGCTCAAAGCGCTGGCTTCCCGACTGCCCTGTCCATACCTGAACCCAGGTCGCTACGTCCGTGGCAGGCCGCTGGTTCAGGGCATGCGCGTGGCGCTGGCCGCTGAGGTGGGACGCACCCATGAGGAGCTCGTCGAGCGGATCCTGCACGCCGGGCTGGCCTACAGCGACGCCGTGGACGTCGAGACCTCGCTGGTGGTTTGCAACGAAAAGGCTCCGGAACAGGGCAAGGGTTATCACGCCGTGCAGTTGGGGGTGCCGGTGGTTTCCGACGCCCAGTTCATGGACAGCGTCGACTCGGTCGTCGGTGGTCGCAGCATGGAGGAATTCACCGCCATCGTCGACGAGCAGTTCGCGCTGTTCTGACACCCCGGCCACAACGGGCCGGCTACTGCGGCCGGCCGACCTCGTAGCTGCCCGCATCGTCGGTGAACCGGACGGGAAACTGCCACCGCACGCTGTCGATGGTCGCCTCGCAGGTGAAGGTGGTCCCCTTCTTGATGGTGAGGTCGTGACCGCCGTTGCAGACGACGCCGTTGACGTTCTTGGCGCCGTAACCGATGGGGTCGACGAGAACGTGTTCGATACCCGCCTCCGCCTGGTGGACATCGAGCTGGCGGGTGAGAAAGAAGCCTGGCGCACCGAATCCCAATACCAACAGAACCGTGCCCAACAGGATGCACAACGCGGCAGCGGTTAGCAGCAGGGCCCGCTTCGAGAACGGGCCGGCCAAGCCGGTTGGGGCTGCGAAATAACCGGGCGTCGGCGGTTGCGCCGGGAAATATGGCTGGGCCAACGGCGGCCAGGGTGGCGCCATCGAATGTGCGACGTATTGCGGGTTCATGGTCCGACCTTGCTGACGACGTACAACGCGCTTGCTTTATAACCTTACCGTAGCACTGCAACGGTTTAACTATTGCAGTATATGGGAACTGTCAGCTCATCGTCAGCTGGGCGATGAGGGTTGTGATTGCGTCGGCAGCGTCCTGCGGAATCGGGCGGTCGGATTCGGCATCTTCGAGGACGTCTATCGGCAGCCCGGCGGCGGTCGCGGCCTCGTCGAGGCTAATTTCGGCGCGATGGCGAGCCCCGTGCAGGCGTTGACCCAGCGTGGCGCGAGGGGATGCCGCGGCGCGGGTCATCAGGTCGTTGTAAGCGCGGCGGACGCTGCTCAACGCCAAGACGACGGATGGTGTCCCCTTGGCGTTGCGGGCGGCGTTCGCCGCTACCTTCTCGAGTTTCCGCAGATCAGCGAGGATGCTGCTGGCACGCGGCGTGAAGTCGGGGTCCGACGGGTCAGGCAGGGCGGTGATGGCCGCCGTGATGCTGTGCATGGCCAACTCGACCGCCTCGGCCATCAACGGCGCACGTACGGTATCGCTGAACGCTTCGGTCGCCTGATCGGACGGAGCGGCGGCTGGTGCGCCGGGCGCGGCGGCTGCCCCGCTGCGGATGCGAGCGATGGTGCCCGGCGGCCAGTTCAGCACCTTTTCCAGCTTCGACAACGTCGCGCGGCGCGGCCAGCTGCGGCCCTTCTCGAACGCGATCAGGGTGCCTGCGTTGATGATCTTGTCCCTGGCAAGGCTGCGTTGCGTGAGCTCGAGTTCGTTCCGTCGCGCGGCTACCGCGCGGCCGGCACGCGCGACACCGGGATCCGTCTCGCCTTCCCACCATTCGTCCTCGTCGGGTTCGGCCACGTCGAGCACACCGGTTACTTCGAGTGAGTCGTCGATCGGTTCACCGGGCATCAGGCTCACCGGAATCCCGTCGGGGGCGCCGAGGTGAATCGTCGTGGGGCCGGTGATGAGCACCGAGCTGCGGCGCACGCCGTCCAAATACATGCCATTGGTGCTGGTGTCGATGGCTTCCCAGCCGTCGCGGCGCGGTTCCAGTCGAAGATGCCACCGGGAGATCCGGTCATCGGTGATCCGCATGACCGCCCCGGCGTCTCGGCCGATGACGGCGACGCCGGCCCGCGGGTCAAGAGTCTGCGAGTCTTGCCCGATTTGCACCGCCAGGCGCGGTGCGAGCGCCGGCGCGCCGTGGTCAATTGTCACTGCTGGCTCCCGTGGTCCGTGCAAGATGCGCCTACAGATGCTACATCTTTCCTGGGACGTGAACGGTCGCCGAACCGCGGGTCGTAAGGCACAGCGCAGCAGATGTTGGCATCGGCTCAGGAGCATGACCGGCAACCGCGGGGTGCGGGAACGGCTAGTCATAGCGGCTGAATCGCCTATCCGCCCAGTTCAGCGAAACAATCTGCGTCGTGGCGACGAAGACGGACAACGCCGGAGCATAGCGCTACAGTTAAAATGTTGCATTAATACGGTGCTTCGTTTAAAGTCGTGGCATCCGCGCGTCCGAGAGCGAGCTAGAAGCGATGAATGCAGGTATGACGCCCCAGCGGCGGGCGACCGGCTGGTCGAGGGGTTTGGCCCGGTCGCGCCGCCGAAACCGCCGAAACCGCCGTCGCCACCGAATCGGTCTCCTAGCGGGAAGGAATCAATGATGTCCCCAGCGTCGAAGAATTTGTCCGCGCCTGCTGGTCGCGCACGAGGGCGCGCGGGCCGCGCCGGTCGGGCGAATCGCGTGGCCGTCGGTTTGCGCGCCGTCACGTTCGCGGCCTTCGGCCTGTGCCTGATGTTGACCGGCTGCTCGGTCACCACAGCCGGCCGACCGACCGCTGCACCCGACCTCGGTCGTTGGCAGCCTGCGCCGATTCAACCGGCGCAACTCAACGGGCTGCTGCTCTCCCCGAGCGAAGTCAACGACATCGGTGGATTGACCGACCTGACGCTACGCAGCACGCTCTCGCAAATGGCCACCGACGACGAAAGTGTCGTCGGACGTAACTGCCTGGATATTTATACGCCGGTCCAGGAAAAGGTCTACCGCGACAGCAACTGGAACGTCGTGACCGGACAGCTGCTCAACGACGGGGGACCGCAGGGCGGCCCACGCCACGCCGTGATTCAAGCTCTGGTCGGTTTCCCGGACGCCGAGGCGGCTCAGCAATTCTTCCGGCAGGCCGAACAACGGTGGTCCGCCTGCTCCGGCAGGTCCGTCTTCGTGATCCGGTCGGGCCGCGCCCCGGTCGCCTGGTCATTTCGCGACGTCGAGACCAACGACAACACCCTGACTGCGACGCAGATCCCCAGCTTCAGAGACGGCTACACCTGCCAACGAGCAATGGGACTGCGCAACAACGTAATCATCGACACGCTCTGGTGTGGGTTCGGCACGATGAGCCAAGCGGCCCAGGTCGTCGGCAAAATCGCTGCCGCCGTCTCACATACGTGAGCGGTTTATCCGGCGAGGGCCCGGTTGACCGCGGACACCACAGCGCGCAGCGACGCCGTGGTGATCGACGGCGCAATCCCCACCCCCCAAACGGTCCGGCCTTCGACGGGGCCGGATGGGTGGCGACCCGCTTCGCCCGGCTCCGCCGCGCTTGCGATCGCCACGGTGTCTGATGGGTGGCGACCCGCTTCGCCCGGCTCCGCCGCGCTCGCGATCGCCACGGTGTCTGATGGGTGGCGACCCGCTTCGCCCGGCTCCGCCGCGCTCGCGATCGCCACCGAAGCCTCGACGTAGGCGGCTGCCTGGGCGTCACCGCCGGCACTCATCGCGTGCTCGGAGTAGTCCAACACCGCAACCTTGAATCCGACGCTGCCCAGCGCATCCACGAAAGCGTCCAACGGGCCATTGCCGGTCCCGCTGATCTCGGTCTCGACCCCGTTGATCTTGACCGTTGCGGTAATACTGGTCGTGCCGCTGTCCTCCTCGGGAGCGTCGACACGCTGCCTTATCCGCTCCAGCGGCAGTATCGGAGCCAGGTACTCCTCGGAGAACGCGTCCCACATCTCTTTCGGCGAGACCTCGCCGCCTTCGCCATCGGCGATCTTCTGGATCACTTGCGAGAACTCGATCTGTAGCCGTCGCGGCAGAACCAGGCCGTAATCGGCTTTCATGATGTAGGCCACCCCACCCTTGCCGGACTGAGAGTTGACCCGGATCACCGCCTCGTAGGTGCGCCCGACATCTTTGGGGTCGATCGGCAGATACGGCACCTGCCAAAGGATGTCCTCGACGTCGGAGTCGGCCGCGTCCGCATCCACTTTCATCGCGTCGAGTCCCTTGTTGATGGCGTCCTGATGGCTGCCGGAGAACGCGGTGTAGACCAGGTCACCGCCATAGGGATGGCGCTCATGAACCGGCAGTTGGTTGCAGTACTCCACGGTGCGCCGGATTTCGTCGATGTTGGAGAAGTCGATCTGCGGGTCGACGCCGCGGGAGAACAGGTTCAGCCCCAGGGTCACCAGGCAGACGTTGCCGGTGCGCTCGCCGTTGCCGAACAGGCAGCCCTCTATCCGGTCCGCGCCGGCGGCGAAGCCCAATTCGGCTGCGGCGACGGCGGTTCCACGGTCGTTGTGCGGATGCAGGCTGAGGATGACGGACTCGCGATTGGCCAGATTGCGGCTCATCCACTCGATCGAGTCGGCGTAGACGTTGGGGGTCGCCATCTCGACGGTGGCCGGCAGGTTGAAGATGATCGGGTTCTCCGGCG
The DNA here is from genome assembly GCF_001667115.1 of Mycobacterium sp. 852002-51163_SCH5372311. Classification (GTDB taxonomy): domain Bacteria; phylum Actinomycetota; class Actinomycetes; order Mycobacteriales; family Mycobacteriaceae; genus Mycobacterium. The sequence goes on from NZ_LZIJ01000034.1 coordinate 34,344, forward strand.
TCGGCTGGATGACCTCGGCCACGGCGTCGCAGACCTGCTTGGCGTACTCCAGTTCGGTTCCGGTGTAGGACTCCGGCGAATACTCGAACCGCCACCGCGTCCCGGGATACTTGGCGGCTTCCTCGACGCACTTTCGGGCGCCGTCGGTCGCGATTGCCTGCACCGCGGGCCGGTCGGCGTGAAAAACCACGCGGCGCTGCAGGATCGATGTCGAGTTGTAGAAGTGGACGATGGCCTGCGGTGCTCCCTCGCACGCCTCGAATGTGCGCTCGATCAGCTCGGGCCGGCATTGGGTCAGCACCTGGATGGTGACGTCGTCGGGAATGGCGCCGCCGGTGATGATCTCCCGAACGAAGTCGAAGTCGGTCTGGCTGGCCGACGGGAAGCCGACTTCGATCTCCTTGTAGCCCATGCGGACCAGCAGGTCGAACATGCGGCGCTTTCGAGCTGGGCTCATCGGGTCGATCAGCGCTTGATTGCCGTCCCGCAGGTCCACTGCGCACCACAGGGGAGCATGAGTGATCACCCGGTCCGGCCAGGTACGGTCCCGGAGGGTGATGGGCTCGACCTCTTCGGCGAACGGCCGGTACCGGTGGATCGGCATCGACGAGCCGCGTTGGGGATTCCACACCGGCTGACCGGGGCCGGGCGGCCCGACGGGTTTCACGACGGTGCGAGCTTTCGACGTCTCGCTGTAGGCGTCAGGTGAATCAAAACTGGTCACGGTAATTGCTCCGGGGGATGTGAGAAGGAACCTCAGACCGGCGGATCGCCAACGCCCGCGACGGGAAGCCGGTCTGGATCAGACCCCGTCGCGGCGTCCGAGGAGGAGCACCCGCTGCACGTCAAGAACTCTACCGCGATCCGCTCCGAGCCCAAAACCGCGCCAAAACGGTCACGGCAATTGAGTGTGACGTGACGGCTTTGCCGGTGAACCCAGGGCGGCCAAATCGCGAAATTGCCGCCCTGGGTTCACACGCAAAGCCCTGAGTTCACACCTAATGCCGCAAGCGCACAATCGTTGGGATCGCCCGACGAAATCGGGATGCGCCGCCAAGTATTCTGTTGTGGACTTAATTCACGAGACAGGACAGATCAGTGGCGCTCGTCGTGCAGAAGTACGGCGGATCCTCGGTGTCCGACGCCGACCGAATCCGCCGCGTCGCCGAGCGCATCGTGGAGACCAAGAAGCAGGGCAATGATGTGGTGGTCGTTGTTTCTGCGATGGGCGACACCACCGACGACCTGCTCGAACTCGCTCAGCAGGTATGCCCCGTCCCGCCGCCGCGGGAACTCGACATGCTGCTGACCGCCGGTGAACGCATCTCCAATGCGCTGGTCGCGATGGCGATCGAATCGCTGGGCGCCAAAGCCCGGTCGTTCACCGGTTCGCAGGCCGGCGTGATCACCACCGGCACCCACGGCAACGCGAAAATCATCGACGTGACACCGGGACGGCTGCAGGCGGCGCTGGATGAAGGGCGCATCGTTCTGGTGGCCGGATTCCAGGGCGTCAGCCAGGACACCCGCGACGTCACCACGCTGGGCCGAGGCGGTTCGGACACCACGGCGGTCGCCCTGGCCTCGGCGCTGCGAGCCGATGTCTGCGAGATCTATACGGACGTGGACGGCATCTTCAGCGCGGACCCGCGGATCGTGCCCAACGCCCGCAAGCTGGACACGGTCACCTTCGAGGAGATGCTCGAAATGGCGGCGTGCGGCGCCAAGGTGCTGATGCTGCGCTGCGTGGAATATGCCCGCCGCTACAACATGCCGGTACACGTCCGGTCCTCGTATTCGGACAAGCTGGGCACCGTCGTCGTCGGATCGATCAAGGACATAGCCATGGAAGACCCCATCCTCACCGGCGTCGCTCATGACCGCAGCGAGGCCAAGGTGACCGTCGTCGGGATACCCGACATCCCGGGATACGCAGCCAAGGTGTTCCGCGCCGTCGCCGAGGCCGACGTCAACATCGACATGGTGTTGCAGAACGTGTCCAAGGTGGAGGACGGCAAAACCGACATCACATTCACCTGTTCACGCGACATCGGGCCCACCGCGGTGGCCAAGCTGGACTCGCTCAAAGACGAGATCGGCTTCACCCAGCTGCTCTATGACGACCACATCGGCAAGGTGTCACTGATCGGCGCGGGAATGCGCAGCCACCCGGGCGTGACGGCGACCTTCTGTGAGGCGCTGGCGGCGGTGGGGGTCAACATCGACCTGATCTCCACCTCCGAGATCCGCATCTCGGTGTTGTGCCGCGACACCGAGCTGGACAAGGCCGTCGTGGCGTTGCACGAGGCGTTCGGGCTCGGCGGCGAGGAGAAGGCGACGGTGTACGCGGGGACGGGTAGGTAGCGTGGGCGCGAATCGGGTGTCAATTGGTGTAGTGGGAGCCACCGGTCAGGTGGGACAGGTGATGCGCACCCTGCTCGACCAGCGAGACTTCCCGGCGGACTCGGTGCGGTTCTTCGCGTCGGCCCGCTCACAGGGCCGCAAGTTGCCTTTCCGTGGCCAGGAGATCGAGGTCGAGGACGCCGCGACGGCAGACCCGACCGGCTTGGACATCGCGTTGTTCTCGGCCGGCAAGACGACGTCTCTGGCGCAGGCGCCGCGCTTCGCCGCCGCCGGGGTGACGGTGATCGACAACTCTTCGGCGTGGCGCAAGGACCCCGACGTGCCGTTGGTGGTGTCCGAGGTCAACTTCGCGCGCGACGCATACCGCCGACCCAAGGGCATCATCGCCAACCCGAACTGCACCACGATGGTCGCTATGCCGGTGCTCAAGGTGCTTCACGACGAAGCCCAGCTGGTCCGCATGGTCGCCTCGACGTACCAAGCGGTCTCCGGGACCGGCCTGGCCGGGGTGGCAGAGCTGGCCGCGCAGGCGCGCGCGGTGGTCGACGACGCCGAGCAGCTGGTGCACGACGGCGGCGCGGTCGACTTTCCGCCGCCGAATGCCTACGTCGCTCCCATCGCGTTCAACGTGTTGCCCCTGGCCGGTTCCCTGGTGGACGACGGCTCCGGCGAAACCGACGAGGACCAGAAGCTGCGCCACGAAAGCCGCAAGATCCTCGGCATCCCCGATCTGCATGTCAGCGGCACATGTGTGCGGGTACCTGTGTACACCGGACACTCGCTGTCCATCAACGCCGAGTTCGCCCGGCCACTGTCACCCGAACGAGCGCGTGAACTGCTCGACGGCGCTCCCGGCGTGAAGCTGGTGGATGTTCCGACCCCGCTGGCCGCCGCCGGCATCGACGATTCACTCGTCGGACGCATCCGTCAGGACCCGGGGGTGCCAGACGGGCGAGGGCTGGCGCTGTTCATCTCGGGTGACAACCTGAGAAAGGGCGCGGCGCTGAACACCATCCAGATCGCCGAGCTGCTGGCCGCCGAATTGTGATCTGCGGGTGAAGTCCGCCCGCACCCGCCGGTTTTCGCGATGCTCGCTGTTGGCCGCGTGTCTTCTTGTCCCGCAAGGCATTTGGGCCGCACATGCCGACCCGCCGGCACCGATTCCGCAGCCGATCCTGCAGCCCTTGGCCCCTGGTGAGGTGCTGCGCATCGGGCCGACGGCCGGCACCGGAACGCCCACCGGAGACTACGGTGTCGGCGCCACGGACCTGTGCGAGTTCGTCGAGTTCCCGACCCGGCTGTTGCAGGTCTGCGGCGACAGCTTCGCCGGCCAGGGCGTCGGGTTCGGAGGCTGGTACTCGCCGGTTGCGCTGCAGGTCGACACCGCATCCGTCGACGACCCCGCCGGGGTGCGCTACACGGGTGTCACCGGAATCAGCCAACCGCTGCTGGCCGATCCCACCCCGCCCGGGGACTCACAGCTACCCGCCGGAGTCGTGCAGATCAACCGGCGCAACTACCTGATGGTGACCACCACCCACAACCTCGAGCCGCAGAGCTCGCGGCTGGTCATGCCGGTACCGGCGCGCGCCGGTTGGCAGACCATTGCCGGGTCCCGCCGCGATGCGTCATACCAGGGCGGTCGTCAGACCCAGATCAGCGGATATTACGACCCGATCCCCACCCCCGATTCGGCGAGCGGATGGGTGTACATCGTCGCCAACAGCTTCACCCGCAGAGATCCGGTAGTGCTGTACCGCGCAACGCCTCAGACCTTCGTCGACCGGTCTCGCTGGCAGGGCTGGGCGGCTGGACCCGGGGGCGGCTGGAACAGGCCGCCGACGCCGTTGTGGCCCGACAAGGTCGGCGAGATGTGCATCCGCCAGATTGACGGCAAAACCGTGCTGTCCTATTTCAACGCCAGCACGGGCGACATGGAGGTGCGGGTCGCCAACGATCCGACGTCGCTGGGTGATGCGCCGGTGACCACGGTGGTGCAGCACGACGAGTGGCCTGAGCCAGCGGAAAGCCTGCCGGCCCCGTATGACAACCGGCTGGCGCAGCCCTACGGAGGGTACATCTCGCCCGGCTCCACACTCGACGAACTGCGAATCTTCGTCAGCCAGTGGGACACTCGCGCGCGGGTGAGTGCGCCGTACCGCGTGATCCAGTTTGCCGTCAACCCGTTCAAGCCGTGATCGGAGGCTATTTCGGGCCTCAGTAAGCAATGGGTACACAGCACATCCCACCAGCCGTGCGGAAGCACTCCGCGTGCTCGCGTCGGATCCTATGCTGCGCAGATGAGCGAGTTCCATGCGTCGCTGCCGCCGGATCTTCCCGGTCTCCCCTCGGCCGAGGGACCCTTACCCGGCCCGGAGCAATTGATCGGCCGCCCCCGCGCGTTGGCCGTGGACGTACTCGGTGAATTGCACGGTCCGCTGTTCTACTCGGACTTCAACGGCGGCATCAGGAAGCTCTACGCGTGCTCGCTGGAGCTCGTTGCCGAGCTTTGCGACGAAAGCCGGTTCGCCAAGAACCTCACGGCAACCCTCGCCCGAGTCAGGCCGTTGGCAGGCGACGGCCTGTTCACGGCCTACCACGGAGAACCGAACTGGCAGCGAGCCCATGATGTCCTCGTACCGGGCTTCAGTTACGCGGGCTTGCGCGCCTATCACCGCGCGATGCTAGACATCAACTGCAAACTGATCAACCGGTGGGACGCCAGTGCCGGAGTCGGGCCGGTGGATGTGTCTAACGACTTGCAGAAGCTGGCCATGGACACCGTGGGGCTCGCAGGATTCGGTTCGCGCTTTGACTCTTTCGACTGCCCGGGCCTGGCTGCGATTCCGCAGAGCTTCACAACGGCCCTGGGGGAGTTGGTATCTGAAGCGCCGACGCCGGTTTTCAACGAAGAATTGGGCACTTTGTACGCGTTCATCGACGGGCTGATAGCCGAGCACACATCCGGCGGTCGTGAATTCGAGGACCTGTTGGCGTTGATGCTGCAACAGGATTCGGACGGCAAACCTGTGCTGGAGACGGAGAACATCCGCAACCAGATCCTGACCTTCCTGATCGCCGGCCAGCTCACCACATCGGAATTGATGCCCAACGCGCTGTACAACATCGTCAACGATCCGACCGTCCTGCATCGGGCGCAGGCAGAGGTAGACGCGGTGTTCGGAGCCGAAGACGACTACCTGCCCGGATACGACGACATCGGCAAGCTGACCTATCTGCGGCAGGTCATCGAGGAAACCCTGCGACTGTCCCCGCCGGTGCTCAGTTTCGATCGAATGGCCTTGGAAGACACCGTGATCGGTGGCAAGTATCCGATCAAGCGCGGCGAGGCGGTCACGGTACTTACCGGCGCATTGCACCGCCAGCCGCAGTGGGGCGACAACGTCGAGCTATTCGATCCCGACCGCTTCGCTCCCGAACGTTCGGCGGCCCGGCCGGCCGCGTTGTTCAAACCTTTTGGAACCGGCGCACGATCATGCATCGGCCGGCAGTTCGCGCTCCATGAGGCGGCCATGGCACTGGCCCGGATCGTCCATCGCTACCGCCTCCTCGACACCTTCCACTACGTGCCGCAGTGGGAAACTCCGAACAGCCGTCGGCCGGTCGGATTCCAGCTCGATGTCCTCCGGCGCACCGCACAGGACCGCCGTACCGACGCACCCGGCGTCGAGGCGGCCGCCGGACAGAACGCAGTGCAGCACCCAACGGCGATCATGGCCGGCACCAGGCTGGTCATCTTTCACGGCTCCAACCTCGGCACGTGCCGTGCGCTGGCCCGCCAATTCGCCGATGATGCAACGGCTCTGGGCTGCGTCGCGACAGTGGCGCCCCTCGATGACGCCGTTGGCGGCTTCCCTGAAGCCGAGGCGATCGTGATCATCGCTTCCTCCTACAACGGACAGCCGACCGACGATGCGCGCGCCTTCCTCACCTGGCTACTCGACGCCGATACCACGCTGGATCCGACACCCAACGTCGCTGTTCTCGGCGTGGGTGACCACAACTGGGCGGACACCTACCAGGTGGTTCCGCAACGCATCGACGAGCGCCTCCACGAGCTGGAAGCCAACCGATTGGTCCCGCGGGCAGCGGCCGACACCTCGGGGGACATGGTCGGCACGATCGAGGAGTTCGCAGCCGCGCTGTGGTCATCGTTGGCCGAACGCTTCGGAGACCCCGACGCGGCGCCCCTCACGGATGCAGACGAACCGCTTTACGAGATGCGCCAGATCGTCGGGCCGGTGACGGCGGCGATGGACGCACGGTCGTCGGTGATACCGATGACCATCGTCGAGAACACCCAACTGGTCAGCGCCGGGCTGGGGCAAGCCAAAACCAATGTCCGCGTGGACCTTCCGGACGGCGTCGACTACCAAACGGGCGACCACCTCACGGTGATGGCCGACAACCCGCCCGAGGTGGTCGACGCGGTTCTGGCGCAACTGGGCATCGACCCTGGATTGAGGTTAGCGATCAATCCTCGGCGCAGCTCTCGGCGGCTCATCGCGCTGGACCGGGAGGTCAGCGCACGAGAACTGCTCACGCACTTCGTCGAATTGCGAAAACCGGTGACCAGCAGTCAATTACGCAGTCTTGCGGCGGCCAACGGCAATCCTGCGGAGCGCCGGCGGCTTACTGAACTGGCCGAGGCCTCAGACGGCTGCCCGCTCAGCGTGCTGGAATGCCTCGACGAATATCCGGCTTGCGTGCTCACCGGTGCCGAACTTCTCGAGCTGCTCGACCCTATGGTGCCGAGGCACTATTCGATCGCATCGTCGTCGATGCTGTCGCCACGCACGGTAGGACTGGTCGTCAGTGTGCTGGATGCGCCGGCTCGTTCAGGTCACGGTCTGTTCAAAGGTGTCGCGTCCAATTACCTGGCGACAGTCCAACCCGGCCAAGTGATCCGGGCGCGCGTCGACCCGGCCCGGCAGGCATTCAGGGCCGGTGCCGATCCGGCCAAGAACGTGATCCTGGTCAGTGCCGGTACCGGCGTCGCACCGTTCCTCGGTTTCCTCGGCGACCGACTGGCAGCACAGAGCGCCGGAGCGCCGGTGGAGCCTGCGTTGTGCTTTTTCGGGGTGCGTGACCCGGAGGTCGATTACATCTTCCGAGACCGCTTCGAGCAGGCCGAATCCATCGGCATCGTGCAGATGCGCCCGGCCTTCTCCAGGGCGCCGCAGGGCGGGGTTCGCTATGTGCAGGACCGGATCGCCGCGGACGCCGACGACGTGTGGGACCTGTTGGGTGACCCGGGCAAGGACGCCCACGTCTACGTGTGCGGCGACGGCGCGCGGATGGCGCCGGCGGTGCGCGGATCGTTCCTCGACATTTATCGGGCACGGACGGGCGCTGATGATGGTCAGGCCCGCGACTGGCTGAACGGCCTCATCGAGTCCGACCGCTACGTCGAGGACGTGTGGGCCGGGTGAAAGTGATTTCGCGGAGTGCTCGGCACTGCGCTGGGCAACGAAGGATTGCCAGGATGATTCGGTAGGAGGAAGGTATCCGGTACCGGTGGCGCCGCCCAGGGTGCCGCCCCGACCTCAGACGGGCTGACCGTGTACGCGCGCTCTACCACCATCCAGGCGCAACCCGCTCTGATCGACGCTGGGATTGCGCATTTTCGCGATGTCACCTGGCCCATCCTCCAGGGCATCGACGGCTGTCTCGGCATGTCCGTATTGGTCAACCGTGGGTCAGGCAGATGCATATTGACCAACTCGTGGCAGACCAAAGAGGCCATGCACGCGAGCGCCGAGCAGGTGCGGTTGGAGAACAAGCGGGCCGCCGACATGCTCGGCGGTTCGCCGATCGACAACCTGTGGCAGATCGCGGTTGTGCGCCGCGATGACAGCAAAGGTCCTGGTGCCTGCGTGCGTGCCGCATGGCTCAAAGCGCGACCGGAGCTGTTCGAGAGCGCCATCGACTTCTACCGGCAGAAGATGCTTCCGGCTATCGAGGGCTTTGACGGCTTCTGCAGTGCCAGCCTGATGGTCGACCCCACCGCCGCGCGGGCGGTCGCATCGGTGACGTTCGACAGCGTGGGATCGATGGAACGAAGCGCTGACGCGACCGGCGCGTTGCAGACGGCAATGCTTCGCGACCTCGACCTGGACCAGGATGATGTCGGCGAGTTCGAGCTGGCCCTCGCTCATCTCAGGGTGCCCCGACAGGACTGAGGCGGTCCTCGGCGCCACGGCGGTAATACCAGGTAACAGCCACTTTCAGCTCACAGCTCCTACATAAGCAGCGCATAGCCGCCACTACTGTTAACCCAGGCATCATGCGTCTCATGAGTGAAACACCTGAAACCCCCACCGTGCGGGCGCACACCGCTACCGCACCTAGTCCAGTCGCAGAAGAACCCGTCCGCAGAACCCCCAGAGTCTTTCTGGGTGCGGCGTGGGTAGCCATCGTCGCCGGGATCGTGTTCATCGTCGCGGTCATCTTCTTCACCGGCTACAGCCTCGGACGGCACGCCGGCCACGGCGGCTATCACCACCACGGTCACCACAAGCATCACGGGATGATGTACCACCGGCACGGCCCCGGCGGTGCGGGTGGGCCCGGCGCGACCACGCCTGGCGGCGCCCCGTCCGTGTCCCCCTCGCCGGGTCCCGGCCAGATTCCGTCGTCGGTCTCCCCGTCGCGGACGCCTTAGTCAACTTGCTCACGGGGCACGAGGGGACCCCGGCGGGTCTAACCCACAACCAGCAGCCCGGCGCTCGCGCGAGCGCCGGGCCGCGGTATTTCGTACCCGGCAGCTGAATTCACAGAAAACTCCTCTAACCAACTCGTTTCGGCGCTCGCGCGCCGAGGGCAGTATTGGGAGGCATGAGCGAATCACCTGAAACGTCGAGTCCGTCGACCGCGGTCGCCGCCGCTCCTCCGCCGCCACGGGAAAAGCCGCCCCGGCTCTATGTCGTCGCGGCGTGGGTGGTCATAGTTGCCGGCATCGTCTTCATCCTGTCAACCGTATTCTTCACCGGCGCAGTCATTTTCGGGTCTTATCACCACTGCCATCACCACCATCACCACGGCATGTACCGGCACTGGGGGCCGCCCGGGCCGGGCGGCGGGCCCTGGCAGTGGGGTCCCGGTATGCCCGGCATGAGCCCCGGTGCACCAGCCGGACCTCCCGGTGGGCCAGGTGGGCCCGCCCAGTCACCGTCGGCGCCCGCTCCGCCGTCTGCGTCCAGCACACCGCCGCGTCCGTAGCCGGCCGGCACCAGCCCGAAGCCGTTGGCGGACAACATCATTGGTCATCACGGCAAGGCGCGAAGGAGCCGGTGCTGACGCGCGACCGCCGTGCCTGGCATGATCGAGACCTATGACAATTGAAGTCGTTTACACCACCGCATCCACCGCGACCGGCGGCGGCCGCGACGGCCACGTGAAGTCCGACGACGGCCGCATCGACCTGGAGACCCGACCGCCGAAGGCGATGGGCGGCAACGGTGAGGGCACCAACCCCGAGCAACTGTTCTCGGCCGGTTACGCCGCCTGCTTCCTGGGTGCGCTACGGCTGGTGGCCGGCAGGGCGAAGGTCAAGCTGGACGACGCCACCAACGTCACCGTCGAGGTCGGGTTCGGCAAGGACTCCGATGGCGGTTTCGGCCTCACCGGAAAGATCGTCGGCTATCTGCCGGGCCTGGAGCAGGGCGCCGCCGACGACCTCGTCGAGCAGGCCCACCAGGTGTGCCCGTACTCCAAGGCCACCCGGGGAAACATCGACGTCGAAATTTCGGCCAAGGTCTAGCCCGTGCGAGCCGCCGTCGCGATGGGGACCCTTGGTCTGGCCATCTGCGGAGCGGTCCCCGTCGCGCACGCCCATCCGTCGGATCCGGGCGTGGTCTCCTACGCGGTGCTCGGCAGGGGATCGGTCGGCAACATCGTCGGCGCGCCGATGGGATGGGAATCGGTGTTCACCGAGCCCTACCAGGGCTTCTCGGTCGACCTCCCGGTCTGCAACAACTGGGCCGACATCGGCTTACCCGAGGTGTACGGTGACCCCGACCTGGCGTCGTTCAACGGGGCCACCACCCAGACGTCGGCCAACGACCAAACCCACTACGTCAAGCAGGCCGTCGGGGTATTCGCCGGCAACGACGCGGCGGCCCGCGCCTTCCACCGGGTCACGGATCGCACGGTGGGCTGCTCGGGCCAGACCACCGCGATGCATCTGGATAACGGCACCACACAGGTGTGGTCGTTCGACGGCGGACCGCCGACCGCGACCGACGCGAACTGGACCAAGCAGGAAGCGGGCACCGACCGGCGGTGCTTCGTTCAAACCCGGCTGCGGGAAAACGTGTTGCTGCAGGCCAAGGTGTGCCAATCCGGCAACGCCGGTCCGGCGGTCAACGTTTTGGCAGGGGCGATGCAGAACGCGTTGGGCCAGTAGTTCTGGTTGAGTATTTGGCTCATCGGGAATATGTCGGTGCGATCTGGAAGATGAAGTGGTGGCGGTTATCGTTCCGGTAGCCGCGCAACTAACGGTCCACAGGGCATGCTTGGACATGCTCGGGCCCGGAGGGATCGTGATATGACCGTCACCGCCGCGACCTCGCAGCGGCCGGATTCGGGCGAAGCGGAGATGGCCAGTTCCGCGGCCGCTGCTCAATACATCGCAGAGACCTGTTTGGTCGATGCCCCCCTGGGCCGAGTCGGTTTGGAGATGGAGGCACACTGCTTCGACCCCGCCGACCCGTACCGGAGGCCGAGCTGGCAGGAAATCACCGCGGTCCTCGAGCCGCTGCCCACACTTCCCGGCGGCAGCGCGGTCACCGTGGAGCCCGGCGGCGCCGTCGAACTGTCCGGCCCACCCATCGAGGGTGTGGTGCCGGCCATTGCCGACATGCGTCGCGATCAGGCCGTGCTGCGGTCAGGTTTTGCCGACGCGGGGCTGGGGCTGGTTTTTCTGGGCGCCGATCCGCTGCGGCCGCCGCACCGCATCAACCCGGGCGCGCGTTACCGCGCCATGGAGCAGTTCTTCGCCGCCAGCGACTCGGCTGAGGCGGGCGCGGCGATGATGACCTCGACCGCGTCGATCCAAGTGAACCTGGACGCCGGGCCGCAGGCAGGTTGGGCCGCCCGGGTGCGCCTGGCGCATGCCTTGGGGCCCACGATGATTGCGGTGGCCGCCAACTCTCCGATGCTCGGCGGCGAGTTCTCCGGCTGGCTGTCCACCCGGCAGCGAGTGTGGGGCCAGATGGACTCCGCCCGATGCGGGCCCATCCTGGGCGCCAGCGGTGTCGACCCCGGCACCGACTGGGCGCGCTACGCACTCAAGGCGCCGGTGATGCTGGTGAATAACCCGGAGGCCACCGCGGTCACCCACTACGTGCCCTTCACCGACTGGGTGGACGGCCGGGTGTTGCTCGGCGACCGCCGCCCCACCGTGGCGGACCTGGAGTATCACCTGACCACACTGTTTCCGCCGGTACGCCCGCGCCAGTGGCTAGAGATCCGCTACCTCGACAGCGTGCCGGACGAGTTCTGGCCCGCACTGCTGTTCACGCTGGTCATGTTGCTCGACGATCCGAATGCCGCCGACATCGCTGCCGAAGCCGTCGAACCGGTAGCCACCGCCTGGGACAACGCCGCCCGCCTCGGCCTGCGTGATCGCCGCCTGTACGAGGCGGCCAACCGGTGCGTGGCAGTGGCAGCTGAGCAGGCGCCACCAGAACTCACCGACGCGATGGAGCGATTGGTCCGCAACGTCGAACAGGGCCGCTGCCCCGGGGACGACTTTTCCGACCAGGTAATCGCACACGGCATCGCCCCGACCGTCGCGCGGCTAACCGAAGGGGACGTGTGACCTCCCGACAACGACTTGCCGACGATCTGGAGCGGGCGCGCACGCGCACACTACGGCTGGTCGATTTCGACGATGCCGAACTTTGTCGTCAATACGATCCGCTGATGAGCCCACTGGTGTGGGATCTGGCGCATATCGGTCAGCAGGAAGAGCTGTGGCTGCTGCGTGCCGGCGACCCGAACCGGCCGGGAATGCTGCCGCCGGCAGTCGAGACCCTCTACGACGCCTTCGAACACTCCCGCGCCAGTCGGGTCGACCTGCCGCTGCTGTCACCGGATCGCGCGCGCTCGTATTGCCGCACCGTGCGATCCGCCGCGCTGGACGCCCTCGACGCACTTCCGGACGACCCAGCTTTCGACCGAACGCGGTTCACCTTCGGGATGGTGATCAGCCACGAAAACCAACACGACGAGACGATGCTGCAGGCACTGAACCTGCGCCCGGGGCCGCCGCTCCTCACCGACGCCGCCGCCTTGCCCGCGGGCCGCCCTCGTCTCGGCGGAACGTCGGTGTTGGTGCCCGGCGGCCCGTTCCAGCTGGGTGTGGACGCCGCCGTCGAACCCTACTCATTGGACAACGAACGCCCTGCCCACATCGTCGACGTGCCGGCGTTCCGGATCGGCCGGGTGCCCGTCACCAACGGCGAATGGCAACACTTCATCGACGACGGCGGCTACACCCAGCCGCGGTGGTGGTCGGACCGCGGCTGGCAGCATCGCCTCAAGGCGGGTCTTACCGCGCCGCAATTCTGGGCTGCCGACGGGCGAGGGCGAACCCGGTTCGGCTACGTCGAGGACATTCCGCCTGACGAACCGGTACAGCACATCAGCTACTTCGAGGCCGAGGCCTACGCGGCCTGGGCCGGAGCCCGCTTACCAACTGAGGCGGAATGGGAGAAGGCCTGCGCGTGGGATCCGGCGACGAACACCCGACGCCGCTATCCATGGGGTGACGAGGCGCCGTCGGACGTTCGCGCCAACCTCGGGGGCACCTCGCTGCGTCCGGCCCCGGTGGGCACCTACCCTGGCGGGGCTTCGGCTTACGGGGCGGAGCAGATGCTGGGCGACGTCTGGGAGTGGACGAGCTCACCGCTGCGGCCCTGGCCCGGATTCGTGCCCATGGTGTATCAGCGTTACTCGCAGCCGTTCTTCGACGGCGACTACCGGGTGTTGCGGGGTGGATCGTGGGCCGTGGAGTCGGCCATCCTGCGGCCCAGTTTCCGCAATTGGGATCACCCGTACCGTCGTCAGATCTTTTCCGGCGTCCGGTTGGCGTGGGACGTCTGATGTGCCGTCACCTCGGCTGGCTCGGAGCTGACGTCACCGTCTCATCGCTAATGCTGGACCCGCCCTATGGCCTTCGGGTCCAGTCGTATGCGCCGCGCCGGCAAAAGCACTGCTTGCTGAACGCCGACGGATGGGGGGTCGGGTTTTTCGACGGCGAGGTACCCAGGCGCTGGCGCAGTGCGGCGCCGTTGTGGGGCGACGTGTCGTTCGAGTCGGTCGCGCCTGCCCTGCGCAGCCACTGCGTGGTGGCCGCGGTGCGCTCGGCCACCGCCGGCATGCCGATCGAGGTCAGCGCGACAGCACCGTTCACCGATGGCCGATGGCTGTTGTCGCACAACGGGATTGTCGACCGCGGTCTACTTCCGCTCAGCCGGTCGGCCGAATCGGTATGCGACAGTGCGATGCTCGCGGCCACCATATTCGAGCGAGGAATGGATGCCCTGGGTGACACGGTCGTGGAATTGGGGACCGCCGATCCCATTGCCAGACTCAACGTGCTGGCCGCCAACGGATCTCGACTACTGGCCACCGCCTGGGGCGACACCTTGTCCATCCTGCACCGCGCCGGCGGTGTGGTGCTGGCCAGCGAGCCTTACGACGACGACCCCGAATGGGAGGACGTGCCGGACCGCCATCTCGTCGAAGTGACGGCGAACGGTGTCACCCTGACCCCGCTGGTTCCCGCAAAATCCGCGAAAGGACCTTGATGACGCCGTCGCTGTCCAACCACCTCGCCGCCGACGCGGCGTATCAGGCGTTGCGCCGCGATGTGTCCGAGGGGTTGCAGAAGACGCCGAAATCTCTGCCGCCCAAGTGGTTCTACGACTCGGTGGGCAGCGACCTGTTCGACCAGATCACCCGGCTGCCCGAGTATTACCCGACCCGTGCCGAGGCCGAGATCCTGCGTGCCCGGTCGGCGGAGGTCGCATCCGCGAGCCGGGCCGACACCCTGGTCGAACTGGGGGCGGGGACGTCGGAGAAGACCCGACTGTTACTGGATGCGCTGCGCGATCGTGGATCGCTGCGCAGGTTTGTGCCCTTCGACGTCGACGCCACCATGCTGTCGACCACCGCCGCGGCTATTCAACGTGAATATCCAGGCGTCGAAATCGCCGCTGTCTGCGGCGATTTCGAGGAACACCTGAGTGAAATCCCCAGCGGCGGACGACGGCTGTTCGTGTTCTTGGGATCGACGATCGGCAACCTCACCGCTGAGCCGCGTGCGGAGTTCCTCGCCACCCTGGCCGCGGTGATGCGGCCTGGCGACGGACTGCTGCTGGGCAGCGACTTGGTCAAGGATATCGACCGGTTGGTGCGGGCCTACGACGATACGGCCGGCGTGACGGCACGGTTCAACCGCAACGTGCTCGCGGTGATCAACCGGGAACTGGACGCCGACTTCGACGTCGACGCCTATCAGCACGTCGCGCGGTGGAACACCGAAGAGGAACGCATCGAGATGTGGTTGCGGTCCGATCGTCGTCAACGGGTGCGCGTCGGTGGGCTCGATTTGAGCGTCGATTTTGCGGCGGGCGAGGAGATGCTGACCGAAGTGTCGTGCAAGTTCCGCCCGGACGGAGTGAATGCCGAATTGGCCGCGGCCGGCTTGCGCCGCATCCGCTGGTGGACCGACGGCGCCGGCGACTTCGGACTGTCCCTCGCCGTCAAGCCCGACAAGTGAGCGAGCCGCTGGCCGACCGATGGCGCGCGGCCCGTCCGCCCGTCGCCGGGCTGCACCTGGACAGCGCGGCCTGCTCACGCCAGAGCGTCGCGGCGATCGACGCGGCGGCCCGGCATGCGCGTTACGAGGCCGAAGTCGGTGGTTACGTCGCAGCCGAGGCCGCCGTACCCGCGCTCGACGCCGGACGCGCGGCATTTGCCGCGCTGATCGGCCTGCCCGACGCCGACGTGGTGTTCACCACCGGCTCGTTCAACGCACTGGATTTGCTGTTGGGCAGCTGGCCGGGCGACCGAAAGAGGCTGGCTTGTCTGCCCGGCGAATACGGTCCCAACCTGGCCCTGATGGATGTCCACGGATTCGAGCGTCAGCTGCTGCCGACTCTCGACGACGGCCGGTTAGCCCTCGACGACGCGGCTTTGGCGCTGGGCGAGGACCCGCCCGAGCTGGTCCACCTCACCGCCGTGGGCAGCCACAGCGGCGTCGTACAACCGCTGCCCATGGTGGCGGAGCTCTGCCGCGAGTTGGGTCTGCCGTTGGTCGTCGACGCGGCCCAGGCGCTGGGTCAGGTGGATTGCGTGGTGGGTGCAGACGTCACCTATTCGTCGTCGCGCAAGTGGATCGCGGGGCCGCGCGGCGTCGGTGTGCTGGCCGTTCGTCCTCACCTGATGGAGCGGTTACGGCCACGCTTGACGGCACCGGAATGGGCGGCGCACTTCAGCGTGGCCCGGCAACTGGAGTTCGGTGAGGCGAATGTTGCTGCGCGCGTGGGATTTTCGGTGGCGATAGGAGAGTATTTGGCCTGCGGTCCGGAGTCCGTACGCGGTCGCCTGGCCGAGCTCGGCGCGAGCAGCCGCGGCGCACTGGCCGATGTGCCCGATTGGACGGTGGTCGAAGAGGTCGAGGAGCCGAGCGCGATCACCACTCTGGCACCGGCCGACGGCGTCGATCCTGCGGCCGTGCGGTCGTGGTTGCTCGAGGAGCGTCGGATCCTGACCACCCTTGTCGGGGTGGCGCGGGCGCCGCTGGAGCTAGCCGGACCTGTGCTACGGATCTCGCCGCACATCGACACCACGGCTGAGGACCTGGAAACCTTCGCCGAAGCACTGATTGCGGCAACCGCTGCGACCGCTTAGCCGGCTTTGTGCGCGAGGCGACGCCGAGATCGACGTTGGCGTGAAAAATCGCGAGAATGGACCGCGCTACCGTCGATTTCGACGAAGCGCGGGAACTGTCACCCGGCTTTGTGCGCGCTCAGCAGATAGGCGGGCAGCTTCATCCGGCCTTTCTCGTCGCGGTCGTGCTGCGGAAATTGGAACGGCGCGTCCGGGGGCAAGTTCGGGATATTGGCGTGGACAAAGGCCGGTCGGATGTCGTCGATCTCCCAGTACTGGCTCACCTTGGCGCGTAGTTCGTTCTCGTCGACCTCATTAGGCTTCGGGTTCATCTCCGCGGGGAAGGCACCCTTGGCGAACACCAGCACGTAGAAGTTGGCGCCAGGGGCTGCCGCGCGGTGCACCGAGCTCAGGTAGCCGTCCAAGCTTTCGACCGGTAGCGAGTGATACAGCGTGCTGTCGATGACGGTGGAGAAGCGACCGTCGTAGCCGGTGAAGTCGGTGATGTCGGCCTGCTCGAAGCTGGCGGTGGTCAACCCGCGTTCCTGTGCGGCTTTGGTGGCCGCCGCGATAGCGGTGGGCGTGATGTCGATGCCCACCACCGTGTAGCCGTCGGCGGCCAGCGCTAACGACAGCTCGGCGAACCCGCACCCGGCGTCCAGCACGTCGCTGCGGACCTTTCCGGCGGCGATCAGCGCGGCCAATTCTGGTTGCGGCTCACCGATATTCCATGGCGGCGGCCCCTCGAACTGGCCCTCCTCGCGGTAAGTGCTGTCCCAGTCCATCACCTCGTCGGCCATGGCTCCCAAACTACGCGAGGCTAGGTGTCCCAGGTGTGCACGGGCTCGTTGGCATGCATGTGCTCGCAGTACCGGCGCAGCATCTCGGCCAGGGCCTGCGGCCGGGTCATGCCGCCGTCTTGCAGTGCCCGGACGGTGGACACCTGCCAGTGCGCGCCGTTGCGCCCGGTCTTGGCGCGGCCCTCGATGACGCCGAGAAAACGGTCGCGCACCTGCGCGTCGACCCCCAACGCCCGCAGTCCGTCATCGGCCATCGGCAGCAACGTGTCCAACACCAGCCGATCGGGCGTCACCTCGCCCAGTCCCGGCCACTGCAGTCGCGAATCCATGCCATGCTGAGCCGTGTGCAGGAAATTGGCTTGCGCCGCAGCGAAATTCATTTCCGACCACAGCGGTGGATCCGCTGCGGCCAGGCTGTGCAGGGCGCCGTAGTACAACGACGAATTCGCCAGCATGTCAATGACGGTGGGCCCTGCCGGCAGCACCCGATTTTCCAGGCGCAGGTGTGGGCGCCCGCCGACCACGGCGTAGACCGGCCGGTTCCACCGGTAGACCGTGCCGTTGTGCAGCCGCAATTCAGCCAGCTGCGGGATGCGCCCGGATGCCAACTCGGCCGCCGGGTCTTCCTCGGACACCTCGGGCAGCAGGGACGGGAAGTAGCGGATGTTCTCCTTGAAAAGGTCTACGACCGAGTCGATCCAGCGTTCCCCGAACCACACTCGCGGGCGCACGCCCTGAATCTTGAGCTCCTCGGGCCGGGTGTCGGTGGACTGCGCGAACAGCTCGATCCGGGTTTCCGCCCACAGTTGGTGGCCGAAGAAGTAGGGGGAGTTCGCACCCAGTGCCAGCTGCGGAGCGGCCAGCACCTGGGCCGCGTTCCAGTGGGCAGCGAAATCCGCCGGAGCCAGCTGCAAATGCAATTGCATACTGGTGCAAGCGGATTCAGGCGCAATCGAGGCGGCCTGCCAGCTCAGCGGCTCCGGACCGGCGATATTGATCGGGATGTCCTCGCCGCGGGCGGAAAAGATGGAATCGTTGAGCGCCGTATACCGCGTCGACTCGCTCATCCAGCCCTCATTCAAATGCTCCGGCATCAGGGTGGGCAGGATGCCGATCATCACAATGTGGGCTCCCGCTCCGGGGCCGGAACAGGCCCGAGTCTCCGCATCGTTCAGGCTGGCCCGCACTTCTGCCTCGAGGTCCAATCCGGCGTGTCCGCGCAACGGACGCGGCGGCACGTTGAATTCGATGTTGTAGGCGCCCAATTCGTTCTGGTAGGCCGGGTCGGCGATGGCCTTCAGCACGTCCCGGTTCGACATTGCGGGCTGGTAATTGGAGTCGACGAGGTTGCACTCGATCTCCATGCCGGTGAGCGGGCGGTCCGCTTCGAACCTGGCCCGGGTCAGCATCGTCTCGAAGACGTCCAGGCACAGCTGCACCTTGCGCCGGTATTCCCGCCGCTGTGCGCGGTCATACGTGGTGCGCTTTACCTCTTCGCCCACAAAGTCTCCCGAAGCCGATGCAACAGGTTACCGACCCCTACGCCACCGTGGTGAGCCGCGATCGCCACGGCCTGATGGTGGCGACCCGTCCCCCAGCTTCGCGGGGGTGCCCCCACGCCCCGCTGCGCCGCGCTCGCGATCGCCACGGGTGGCCACGACGATCTGCGGGCGTGGGTGGATGGGGGAATTGAGCAGGCCGCCGCCGCGCAGCTCGACGTGGATTGTTGGGTCGGCATGCCGGGCCAGTGCCCGCAGCGCAGAGGGGCTGTAGGCCCGCAGCGAACTGATCACGCCGTCGTGCAGGAGCGGGAACAGCGCCAACGGCAGCATCTGCGACAGCTGCAGGATGTGCAGCAGCGAAGGTGGCCGCGGCAGGTCGATGATCACCAGCTTGTCCGCGACCCGGGTGCCCTCGGCGAACACGCGCGATGCCAACGCCGGTGGCAAGTGGTGGAAAGACTGCGCGAACACTGCCAGGTCGTAGCTGCCGTCGGGCGCGTCGATGGCCGTGGCGTCCATCTCGCGGACCGTGACGCGTGGGTGATCGCCCAGATCGCCGGCTGCAATCGCGGCCACCGATGCCGGCTCGACGTCGGTAACGGTGATATGCGCGGTGGGAAGCATCTCCAGCAACTTCCGCGACAGCCCGCCATGGCCTGAGCCCAGTTCCAGGATCTTGGGATCGGGCACGTCGCGGACCTCCTCGAACGCGGCGCGGGCAAATATTTCGTGCTGCCCGAAAAGCCGTCCCATCCGGTCCAACGAGCGGACCACCGCACGCTTCTTGTTGTCGGCGTCGTCACGGTCGAGGTATTCCAGACGGTCGGTCTGCAACTTGCGGTCCAGCCACGAAGCGTCGGGTCCGCCGCGCGGCATGTCGTCGATGGCTGCTTGGGTCGTCATATGGACCATCATGGACGATTGGATGCAGTGTCCGAGCTCACAGCGGAGGAGAGCTAGGTGGCCGGGTTCCCCGATTTCATAGCCGCCATCGACCAGGGCACCACCAGCACGCGCTGCATGCTCTTCGATCGCGGCGGTGGCGAGGTGGCCCGTCACCAACTCGAGCACGAGCAGATCCTGCCGCGCGCCGGCTGGGTGGAACACAATCCGGTGGAGATCTGGGAACGTACCGCGTCGGTCTTGATGTCGGTATTGAACACGGCCAACCTTTCTCCGAAAGACATTGCCGCGCTCGGGATTACCAATCAGCGTGAGACGACCCTGGTGTGGAACCGGCGCACCGGTAGGCCGTATTACAACGCCATCGTCTGGCAGGACACCCGCACCGACCGCATCGCGTCGGCGCTGGACCGCGACGGCCGTGGCGACGTGATCCGGCGTAAGGCGGGCCTGCCACCGGCGACCTATTTTTCCGGCGGGAAGTTGCAGTGGATCCTCGACAACGTCGACGGCGTGCGGGCCGACGCCGAACGCGGCGACGCCCTCTTCGGCACCCCGGATACCTGGTTGTTATGGAACCTGACCGGTGGATCGCGCGGCGGCGTACACGTCACCGATGTGACCAACGCCAGCCGCACCATGCTGATGGACCTGGAGACGTTGGACTGGGACGACGAGCTGTTGTCCTTCTTCTCCATCCCCAGGGCGATGCTGCCGGCGATCGAGCCATCGTCACCGCGGCAGCCGTATGGCGTGACGCTGGATAGCGGACCGGTCGGTGCCGAGGTGCCGATCACCGGTGTCCTCGGCGATCAGCATGCGGCGATGGTCGGTCAGGTGTGTTTGGCAGAAGGAGAGGCTAAAAACACCTATGGGACAGGCAATTTCCTGCTGCTGAACACCGGCGAGACGATCGTTCGGTCTAACAACGGCCTGCTGACCACGGTGTGCTACCAGTTCGGGGACGCCAAACCCGTTTACGCGCTTGAGGGCTCGATCGCCGTGACCGGCTCGGCGGTGCAATGGCTGCGCGACCAGTTGGGGATCATCAGCGGCGCAGCCCAAAGCGAATCCTTGGCAAGTCAAGTTGCTGACAACGGCGGCGTGTACTTCGTGCCGGCCTTCTCCGGGTTGTTCGCACCCTACTGGCGATCAGATGCCCGCGGCGCGATCGTGGGGCTGTCGCGATTCAACACCAACGCTCATCTGGCCCGCGCGACGCTGGAGGCGATCTGCTACCAGAGCCGTGATGTGGTGGACGCGATGGCAGCGGATTCCGGTGTCCGCCTCGAGGTGCTGAAGGTCGACGGCGGCATCACCACCAACAATCTGTGCATGCAGATTCAGGCCGACGTGCTGGGCGTGGACGTGGTGCGTCCGGTAGTCGCCGAGACGACGGCCCTCGGCGCTGCGTACGCGGCTGGCTTGGCCGTCGGGTTCTGGGCCGACCCGTCGGACCTGCGGGCCAATTGGCAGGAGGACAAGCGCTGGACGCCGGCGTGGGACGACGACCAGCGCGCCGCGGGGTACGCCGGCTGGCGCAAAGCGGTGCAACGAACCCTCGACTGGGTCGACGTGTCCTAGTTTTCCTTGCCGCGAGCGTGCGCGTTTGTACACCGACACGTCGGGTGCGGCCGTACATTTGCGCACGCTCGCGGGGCTGGGGGCTCAGTCCTCGCCGAGGATGCCGTAGATTTCCCGCCGCGCATTGTTGATGATCTCGACAATGCGCTGCTGCTGCTCGGCAGTGGCGGTGTGTGCGGATTGCGCGACGGCACCGAACAGCTGACCCATGGACGCCCGTAAATTGACATGACCCGGGTCGGCGCCTTCGGCGATCTCCTCCCACGGAGGGGTTTCGACCTTCTCAGCCGCCGCCCGGCCGTCGTCAGTCAGCTCGAAAAGCTTCTTGCTGCCGTCGGTTTCGCTGGTGGCGATCAGCCCTTCGTCGTCCAGCAGTTGCAGTGTCGGATAAACGGAGCCCGGGCTGGGCTTCCAAATTCCGTTGCTGCGCTCGGCGATCTGCTGGATCATCTCGTAGCCGTGCATCGGACGCTCGGCCAGCAGCACCAGAATGGCCGCCCGCACGTCGCCGCGACGTCCGCGCCCACGGCCGCCGCGACGCCAACCGCCCCGCGGGCCGCCGAAACCGAAGCCCGGCCCGAAACCGGGCCCGAAACCAGGGCCGAAGCCGGGGCCGAAACCCAGGGGTCCGTCGTGGCCACCGGCGTTTTCGCGGAGATGCTCGAAGAATTCTCGCCGGGCCTGCCGCCTGGCGCCGTGCAGCGCCCGTCGTTGGACGGGGCCGGCAGGTCCGAAGCCGAATCCGAAGCCGGGGCGGGCAGCGAATGGCCCGCCCGGAGGAGTGAATGGAGTGTTCATGTGTCCAAATCCTTTTGTCTGAGAAGAGGCGGCGTCTGCCTGCCTCGGTATATCACGATATATCGTGATCGAACGCGATGCAACGGTACTGGTGAGCGCGGTTTCTGGGTCGTTTGTATCCCGTCGTAACGGGTAGCTCCTGAACGATGAACGTTGAAAATGCCCATCAGACGTTCGACAATCCAGCGCGAAACATGAGTCAACCGGTGCAGGGTCAAAGCCGCCGAAACGGGCGGGTTTGGTCGTGGGTGAACTGGGGGCTGGCTATATGCACGGTCCCCGGCGCAGCGATTGTGATGCTGTTCGCGCTCGGCGCCGTCATGAGTACCGATGCCTGCAGCGAACGCTCTTGCCCCAACCTGGGCCGTGGCGGGATCGACTTCGGTGTCGCCTTCTACGGTGCGCCGGTGGTGGCCTTCGTGGTGATCGTCGTCTCTTTCTTCACCGCGAAGCACAAGGGCGGCATCGTCGTTCCGCTACTGGGGTGGGCGCTGCTGATCGCCGACGTCATCGTCATGGCAGTCACCGTCGCCCCATAGGGCGGCCAATCAGTGCGGCGGTGAGAATCCGCCGCTACGCGGAGCCTGCTGCGGCTCAGCCTGCGGCCACGGGGCCGGCTGCTGCCAGCCGGAGGGTGGCTGGGGCGCCATGGGCGGCCCGACCGGCGGCCCTGCCGGCGGCCAGCGGCCAGGACCCGGGGGCAGGCCCGTCGGCTGCATCCGAGCTAGCTCGCGCCGGTGTCGTTCAGCGAGGACGGCCGCAAGCACCAGCTGGGGCGGTGCACCGGGTGGAGGTGGCGGCGCGATGTGGGAAATCACGTCACTGGCGATCCGATAGGCCATCTGGTCACGCAGCCTCGGGTCGAGTTGCGCTGCCCGGGAAAGGAATTGACGTGCAACCTCGGCTTGCCCCGCGGTCAGGCCGGACAGCTGCAGCGACGACGCCCACCATGCCAGCGATGGCGGCATCGCCGGCGGCGGTCCCAACCGGGGCCCGCGTTCACTGACTACGACGGTGCCCGCGAAGATGTCGCCGATGCGTTTGGCCTTCGGCGACAACAAGCTGCAGATCACGGCGGGGCTGCCGAACAGGGTCCAGATCTCCACCACCGACGCCAACGCTCGAAACAGCGCCTGCCGGAAGCGTTCCGGGCCGCCGTCGTCGGACACCACCCGCAGACCCATCGCCATCTTGCCCACCGAGCGGCCGCGCGTCGCGGTCTCGATCGCGACCGGATAACCGACTATCACCAGCACCGTGAAAATGATCAGGATGGCGGTGGTCAACGCCTCGTCGAACTCGCGCAGCGTGACTGCCCACAGCATCATGCCGAGCACCCAGCCCACGAACATCAGCGTCAGGTCGATCACCGCGCTGAGCAGCCGCACCGGCAACTGGGCGATCTGCACGTCCAGTACTACTGCGTCGCCGGTCACCACCTCGGACATAACACCGAACGGTACATGCTGCGCGTGATCGTCATGGCCCGCCTGCAGCCGGCGAAGCTAAGCTGCGCAGCGTGGATGTCGACGCCTTCGTGCTGACCCATCGCGGTACCTGGGACCGGCTCGATCAGTTGATCAAGAGGCGCCGGTCGCTGACGGGTGCCGAAGTCGACGAACTCGTCGAGCTCTACCAGCGGGTGTCCACGCACCTGTCGATGCTGCGGTCGGCCTCGTCTGATTCGCTGCTGGTTGGCCGGCTCTCCAGCTTGGTCGCTCGCGCTCGCGCCGCGGTGACCGGCGCACACGCCCCGCTGAGCCGTACGTTCACCCGGTTCTGGACGGTGTCGTTCCCCGTCGTGGCTTATCGGGCCTGGCGATGGTGGCTGGCGACGGCGGTGGCCTTCTTCGTCGTCGCCGTGGTCATCGCGTTCTGGGTGGCGGGCAATCCGGAAGTGCAGGCTGTCGTCGGAACACCAAGGGACATAGACCAATTGGTCAACCACGACGTCGAGTCGTACTACAGTGAGCACCCCGCCGCGGCGTTCGCGCTGCAAGTGTGGGTGAACAATTCCTGGGTGGCCGCCAAGTGCATCGCCTTCTCGGTCGTGCTGGGCCTGCCGATTCCGTTCGCGCTGTTCGAAAACGCGGCCAACCTGGGCGTCATCGCCGGACTGATGTTCCAGAACGGCAAAGGGGGCCTGCTGCTCGGCCTACTCGCCCCGCACGGACTACTCGAGTTGACCGCGGTGTTCCTGGCCGGAGCGGCCGGGATGCGGTTGGGCTGGTCGGTGATATCGCCGGGTGACCGCCCGCGCGGCCAAGTGCTTGCCGAACATGGCCGTGGCGTGGTGTCGGTGGCGATCGGATTGGTGGGCGTGCTGTTGGTCTCCGGCTTGATCGAGGCCTTGGTGACGCCGTCGCCGCTGCCGACGTTCGTTCGGGTGGGCATAGGAGTGATCGCCGAGGCGGCGTTCTTGTCGTACGTCGTGTATTTCGGCCGTCGCGCGGTGCGGGCCGGGGAAACCGGCGACATCGATGACGCGCCCGACGTGGTCCCCACTCGCTGAACCTTGCCGAGTGTGAACCGACGGCTTTCAGTGTGAATGTACGGCTTTCGGTGTGAATGTACGGCGGGAATCGACGCGACTTTCCGCCCAGGGCGCACGCACAAAGCCCAGGATTCACACGCGCAAAGCCCAGAGTTCACACTAGAGCCTGAGACTACGAATGCCGCCGTGGACTCCGACCAACAGCGATCAATCGCTCGTCCTAAACCTACAGTCGCCCAGTGGCTTTCATCGCTATATAGCGATCCGCAAGAGCGGGCGCGATCTCGGCAGGTGGCGCGTCGACGACTTCCACCCCGCTTCGGCGCAGTCGCGATGCGATCGCGCGGCGATCGTTGCGGGACCGTTCGGCCGCCGCCGCGTCGTACACCGCGGCGGGATCCGAACGCCCGGAGGCCATTTCGTCGACGCGCGGGTCGGCGACCGCGGCGATCAGCACGTGGTGCTTGGCCGACAACTGCGGCAGCACCGGCAGCAGGCCCTCGTCGAGAGCGGTCGCGTTCAGGTCGGTCAACAACACCACCAGCGACCGTCGCCGGGTACGTCGGGAAATTGCGGCTACCATTGCGCGCCAATCGGACTCGACAAGCGTCGGTTGCAGCGGGGCCATCGCGTTGACCAGCTGGGCCAACAGTTCGGTTCGCGATGCGCCGAACACGCCGGCCCGGGTCACCCGGTCGTGGGCCAGGAAGTCGACGTTGTCGCC
The DNA here is from genome assembly GCF_001667115.1 of Mycobacterium sp. 852002-51163_SCH5372311. Lineage (GTDB taxonomy): Bacteria > Actinomycetota > Actinomycetes > Mycobacteriales > Mycobacteriaceae > Mycobacterium. The sequence continues at coordinate 59,436 of NZ_LZIJ01000034.1, forward strand.
GGCCCGCGACGCGAGCGCGGCCAGCAGCAGTGCGGCGTCCATCGACCAGTCCAGTCGGGGCCACCCCGCGGGATCGGCGGCGGTGGGGTCGACACCGACGCGACCGGCGGCCATCCGGCCGGTATCGAGGACCAGCACGACCCGCCGGTCGCGCTCCGGCCGCCAGGTGCGGACCATGACGTCGGCGCGGCGCGCGGTTGCCCGCCAGTCGATTGAGCGGACGTCGTCGCCGACGACATACTCGCGCAGCGAGTCGAATTCGGTGCCCTGTCCGCGGATCAGCGTGGGGAGCAGGCCGTCGATCTCCTGCAGCTTGGCGAGCCGGGACGGCAGGTGCTTACGAGACAGGAACGGCGGCAGCACACGAATCTGCCCGGGCACCCGCTGCGAAGCTTGTCGCCCCGCCAACCCCAGCGGACCGACCGAACGGGCGGTGATCACGGCCGCGCGCTGGTCGCCACGACGGACCGGCCGCAGCCGGGTCTCGACATGTTCACGCTGCCCGGCGGCAATGACGACGGTGTGGGCGCGTGGCTGCGCACAGGCACTGGGCGGCCAGGCATCACGGATCTGACCGCGGAACCGGCGGCGGCCGTCGTTGTGAATCAGCAGACCCGCCGCCACCGGCTGGGCCAGCCGGACCGAACTGTCCGGCGAGCGGATATACCGCAACCTGCGCGGGCTGGCCGCCAACCCGACATCGATGGCCACCAGTGCTGCCAGCGCTACCAGCAGAGCTTCGAAAGCCTTTGCCGGCCAAGGCGACAGCGTGATCGGCAGGACACAGATCAGTGCCGCCAATCCGGCGCGTCCGGTCAGGATCACTAGCGGGGCACCGGAACCGACGCCAATATTCCCTCGAGCACGCCGTCGGGTGTGGCGCCTTCGAGCTCGGCTTCCGGACGCAGCATCACCCGGTGCCGAAGTGTCGGGCGGGCCATGGCCTTGACGTCGTCGGGAGTGACGTAGCTGCGGCCGGACAGCCATGCCCAGGACCGCGCGGTGCCGAGGAGCGCGGTTGCCCCGCGTGGCGACACACCGAGCTGCAGTGCGGGGGAAGACCGCGTGGCTCCGACGATGTCGACGATGTAGCCCAGCACTTCGTCGGCGATCAGCACCTGGCGCACCGCCTCGCGTCCGGCTGCCAACTCCGCCGGCCCGGCGACCGGTTTGATATCGGACAGGTCGCGGGGGTCGAAGCCGTGTGCGTGCCGCCCGAGGATGGCTATCTCGGAATCGCGGGGCGGCAGTGTCACATTCAGCTTGAGCAGGAAGCGGTCGAGCTGTGCTTCGGGCAATTGGTAGGTGCCCTCGTACTCGATGGGGTTCTGGGTCGCGGCGACGATAAACGGGTCGGGCAGTGGCCTGGGCTCGCCGTCCACGCTGACTTGACGCTCTTCCATGGCCTCGAGCAGCGCCGCCTGCGTCTTGGGCGGGGTGCGGTTGATCTCGTCGGCCAGCAGGAGATTGGTGAACACCGGGCCGGGCCGGAAGGTGAAAGCGGCGGTGCGGGTGTCGTAGACGAGCGAACCGGTGACATCACCGGGCATCAGGTCGGGGGTGAACTGTACCCGCTTGAATTCCAGTTGCAGGGCGGCGGAGAGCGAGCGGACCAGCAGCGTCTTGGCTACTCCCGGAACGCCTTCCAGCAACACGTGACCGCGACACAGCAGGGCGATCACCAGACCGCTGATCACCCCTTCCTGTCCGACGACGGCCTTGGCGATCTCGGTGCGCAGGGCAAGCAGTGCCTCGCGCGCCGACTCAGCGATCGGCGTCTGGGTTGGAGAGGCGTGGGGCGTAAAAGAGGGTTGCGTCACTGGTGGGTGACCTGCCTTTCGATGTCGTCGAGCGCACGGGCAAGTTGTAACAGGTCGTTGTCGGTGGCGGGGACCGGCCCGAAGAGTTGGTAGAAAACGAAATTCACGTCGGCACCGCTGCGGGCGGCGACGGCCGTCACCACCGCGGGTGCCGGAGCGTTGGTGCCCAGGCCGAGTCGCGGCAGCAATCGCTGCAATGTCGCGGTGCGCAGCGCGTCGGCGGCGCGATCGCGCGCCCTGCGCGACCGGTACAACCGCCCACGGCCTTCCACGGTCTCCGACGCCCGAACCACGACGGGCAGTTCCTCGGCAACCAGCGGGCCGATCCGGCGGCCCTTCCACAACGCGACCAGCAGTACGACCAGGCACAGTTGCCAGGCCATCCAGCTCACGTTGTCCGGAATCAGATCTGAAAACGATGTGGCGGAGGGCTTTTCGCCCTCCGTGTGGTCGGGCGCGTACCAAATGAGACGCGGCCGGTCGCCGGCGAGGTTCATTGCCAGCGCGGCGTTGCCCTCTTGCAGCAGACTCCCGTTCGTCATGAAATCCGAACTGCCGACCACCGTGACGGTTCGGCCGCCGTCGCGATAGCGGATCAACGCCCCGTTGTAGCAACTGGTCACCTCGCGCCCGTCTTTGAAGCTGTAGCTGCTGCTCGGCCCAAACCGAACCGGCCCGGATCGAACTGCCTCGCGCAGAGAGCAATTCGGTTCCCGGTTGAAGGGGCCGCCGCTTGCTATGCGCAGGCCCGGTGCCAGTGCCTCACGAGTTCGCGAAGTCGGTTCCACCAGTAGCAGATCGCCGGGAACGTGTGCCAAGCGGTCCAGTATGGTCCGGTCGGTCAAGTATTGGCTCTGCGCAATCAGGATCAGCGTGTCGCGACGTGCCGACCTTTCCACGTCGGCGATGCTGCCGGCGACGACGACCTCCACGCCGCCGTCGCGCAGCAGCGTCACCAGGGCATGGGCACCGTGGGGGCCGGTCGCCCCGGCATCCATCCGGCCGCCGGGCCGCGGTGCGGTCAGGTAGGCGCCAATGGCCGCCACCGCCACAAACAACACCAGCATGAGCGCTGCCCCGCGCCATGACCGCCAGCGGCGCGTCACCGTACCCTCCGCAGCGGGCGCGGCCGCCGTCACCGGACCTGTGCCCATGAGTCGGCGGGAACGGGGTGTATGCCCGTTGCCGGTGCGCCGGCCGACCGCGACCGCAAATGTTCGTCGAGATCGGCGATCATCTGGTAGGCGGCCTGGGTTCCGGGGCGTTCACCGTAGGTCACGTCGTTGAATGCCGTTGCCGACTGGGACAATTCGTCTGCCAAACGAGGCAACGCGATGCCGGCGTCTCGGGCCAGTTCATTGGCGGTCCGGCCCGGAGTCGGGTTGAGCACGCCGGTCTCCTCCAGTTGGCGGGCGACCGCGCGCAGCCGGTGGCGGATGGCTGCGGCCCAATTCCCTTCCGCTGCATAACGTTCCGCGGTTGCACGGTGTTGGGCGGCGGTAAGCTGCGCGGCTTCGAACAGCTGGGAGTCGCCGTCGCGTCTGGTGCGCAGCATGTTGCGTGCGATGCGGATGGCGACCACCACCGCAACCGCCAGCAGAATGAGCAGCACCGTCGCGGTGAACCACCCGCCAGGTATGTGGGAAGTCTTCTCCAACAGCCGGTACAGGAATTCGTTGATCCATTCGTCCAGTTTCTGGCTGAAGGAGGACTGGGAATAGATCGGCTTGTCCAGCTCGTGCTGGGCAAGCTGATGTGCGCCATCACGGTCGATGTCGATGGAAGGCACAGTCAGTAGGTCCTCAAACGGGCCTGGTCAGCCAAAGGTGATCGGTGGACTCCCCCGCGGAGGGTCCGCCGGCGGCGCCGGTCTGCAGCACCAGGTCGAAGGCCTCTGCGCGGATTCGTCGGTCGGTGTAGAGCAGCACCACCACCCCGGCGCTGAACGGAGCGGTGAGAATCTGACCCAAGGCCGAGCCGATGGATGCCAGGGTGGTGCCGAGGATCAGCATGCCGAGCGACGATCGGCCCGCCATGGACAGCATTACCTGGCCGGCGATGCTGAACGGCATCCCAACCGCACCTGCGACGATGTTCGTCGCCAGAGTCGCCAGCAGCCAGATGCCCAGCACCCGCCAGAACCCGTTGCGGACCAGCGCGAAGGACCTGCCGATGGCCTCGAAGACGGGCAGTCTTTCCAGCACGATCAGCACGGGAGCGAACAACAGCGCGATGTACAGGTAAGCCAGCAGCGCGATCACGATGAGGACCAGCGGAAACGCCACCAGGACCGCCAGCGCTGCATGACCGACCGTGGCCGCACCGGCGATGAGCACCGCCGCCAGCCCGATGATCGCCACCGCGCCCGCGCCTTCCAGCAGCGACAGGCCGATCAAGGCCGGCAGCCGTCCGCGAATCCTGGCCCACGCTTCGCCGATGGTGATCGGCGAGCCGAACACCGCCCGCCCGACCACGACAGTGAGCATTCCCGACAGCAGGATGCCGCCCAGCCAGGCGACCAGGACACTGCCGCCGAGGCCCAGCATCCAGCCGGCCGCGTCGGCCCAGGACAACTCGGCGGCCGGTGCGCTTTTCAGCCGGCTGGCGGCGGCCAATGGGCCCAGCGTCGCGACGTAGCTGATGATCTGCATGACCAGCACCACCGCCGCGGTCAGCCCGATCGTCGCCTTCGGATTGGCGCGGATGTAACCGACCGCGCCGTTGAAGATGTCGCTGAGATTCAACGGCCGCAGCGGGATGATGCCGGGTTTGACGGCGCCCGGCGCCAGTGGTGGCGGACCGAAGCCGGGCGGGAACCCATAGCCCCCCGGGGCGCCGTACCCCGGCGGCGGGCCGTAGCCGGGACA
>NZ_LZIJ01000035.1 GCF_001667115.1 Mycobacterium sp. 852002-51163_SCH5372311
TTCCCCGCTTCGACCGGAGGAGTCGGGATTCCCGATGCTCCCGCCGCTGATGCCGCCGCCGGTCTCTGCCGGAAGCGGCTGGCGCAAGAGGAAGCCGCAGAAGTACGACGACCTCGCATTAGGACTGGAGGTAAAGGGCACGGTGATGCCACGACCGCCGTCAGCGGGATGAGCCCGCAAACTCGGCCCACTGTCGTACGGTCCTGACGGCGATCGGTAATTTGGCCCCATGCCCTGGGCGCGATTGCTGTCGCTGGCCATCTCGCTGAGCGCCATCGCGTCCTTTCTTGCCGGCTGTGACTCGCGGGAGGTACACGCCGCATCGCGTGATCAGTTCGGGACGTTTGCATTCGGCGGCCTGAAGCGCACCTACATCGTGCATCTGCCGCCCGGTCCTCCCGTCGGCCTGGTGCTCAGCCTGCACGGCGGCGGCGGCACCGGAGAAGGCCAGCAGGGTCTCACCGACTTCGACTCCGTCGCCGACGCCAGCAACCTGCTGGTGGTCTACCCGGACGGCTACGACAAGAGCTGGGCCGACGGAAGAGGGGCCTCGCCGGCGGACCGTCGCCATCTCGACGACGTCGGGTTTCTGGTCGCGCTGGTGGGCAAGCTGCGCGACCAGTTCGCCGTGCCCGCCGGGCACGTCTTCGCCACCGGCATGTCCAACGGCGGATTCATGTCCAACCGGCTGGCCTGTGATCGCGCCGACGTCTTCGCCGCGATCGCGCCGGTGTCCGGGACGCTGGGTGTCAGCGTGGGCTGCGAACCGTCCCGGCCGGTGTCGGTCCTGGACGCGCACGGCACCTCCGATCCGGTGGTGCCGTTCAACGGCGGAGACGTGCGCGGGCGCGGCGGCATCAGCCACGCCATCTCGGCGTCCAGCCTGGTGGACAGATGGCGAGTGGTCGACGGGTGCCAGGGCGAACCGTCGGAGCAGGTGCTGCCCGACGTCGGGGACGGGACGCTGGTGCGCCGATTCGCCTCCACCGTGTGCGCGGCCGGTTCCGAGGTGGTCTTCTACAAGATCGACCATGGCGGCCACACCTGGCCGGGCGGCAAGCAGTACCTGCCCAAGGTGGTCATCGGACCCACGACGCGGGCGTTGGACGCCTCGCAGGTGATCGCCCAGTTCTTCCTCGCGCACGCCCGCGATTGACGCGCGCTGCATGCTTCACCGCTGGCAGGTGGGGCACCAGTACGCCACCCGATCGCCGGTGTCGTCGTAGGCGATGAGCGTGCCGCAGCGACGGCAGGCCTGCCCGGCGCGCCCGTAAACCCACAGCTGCCGGCCTGCCCGGGTATCCCCGGTGGTGCAGCGATTCCAGCGGAAGCGGTTGGCCCACAACATGTCCCGAGCCCGAGACACCAGCCGCCGCGGGTCTGCCAGGTTGCTGACCGGCGCGGTCGGTAGGTGTCCGCTGACGAAACACAGTTCGTTGCAGTAGACATTGCCCACCCCGGCCAGCACCCGTTGGTCCAGCAGCGCCTCGGCGATCGGCCGGTCCGGGCGTGCCGTCAGGTTGGCCGCGGCCACGGCGGGATCCCAGTCCTCGCCCAGCAGGTCGGGCCCCAGGTGCGCGACCGCCACGGCGTGGCGGTCGCGCTCCAGGATCTCCAGTACGCCCAGGTCGATGCCGACGGCCCGAATATCCCCGGCTTCCAATATGATTCGCACCCGGTGATCGGGGCGTGCCGGCCGGTTACCGACCCGCCAGCTGCCGTCCATCTTCAGATGC
>NZ_LZIJ01000036.1 GCF_001667115.1 Mycobacterium sp. 852002-51163_SCH5372311
GGCGACGTGCCCCTTGATCTCGACACGATAGCGGCGTTGTCCCGGTCCGCGTCCGTACTCCTCGATGCGGGCGCCAAGGTAGACGGTCAGTACGTCCTCGAAGTCAGTTCACCCGGCGTGGATCGCCCGCTCACCACAGAGAAGCACTTCCGCCGAGCCCGCGGACGCAAAGCCGACGTGACGTTGACCGACGGCTCTGCGGTGACCGTTCGGCTCGGCGACGTCATCGACGGCCAAATTCGGGTGGTGGTCCGCGGCGATCGCCGCGCCAAACCCGCAGTCCGGCAGATTCCGCTCGGCGACATCGCGAGCGCGGTGGTTCAGGTGGAGTTCGGCCGGCCGGATGCACGGGAGATGGAACTCCTCTCCGAGGGGGGATTGTTCAGTGACGAGGAGGGCGGCGGATGAACATCGATATGGCCGCGTTGCATGCGATCGAGGTGGACCGTGGCATCTCGGTCAATGAGTTGCTCGAAACGATCAAGTCCGCGCTGCTGACCGCCTACCGCCACACCCAGGGCCACCAGAACGAGGCACGCATCGACATCGACCGCAAGACCGGCGTCGTCCGCGTGATCGCACGGGAGCTGGATGCCGACGGCAATCTCATCAGCGAATGGGATGACACTCCCGAGGGCTTCGGCCGCATCGCCGCCACCACCGCCCGCCAGGTGATGCTGCAGCGATTCCGTGACGCCGAAAACGAGCGCACTTACGGCGAGTTCTCCACGCGCGAGGGCGAAATCGTCGCCGGGGTCATCCAGCGCGACAGCCGCGCCAACGCCCGCGGTCTGGTCGTGGTTCGAATGGGCACGGAGAGCAAGGCATCCGAAGGTGTGATCCCGGCCGCCGAGCAGGTTCCCGGCGAGAGCTACGAACACGGCAACCGGCTGCGCTGCTACGTGGTCGGTGTGACGCGCGGCGCCCGTGAGCCGCTGATCACCTTGTCGCGCACCCACCCCAACCTGGTACGCAAACTGTTCTCGCTGGAAGTGCCGGAGATCGCCGACGGGTCGGTCGAGATCGTGGCGGTGGCCAGAGAGGCCGGTCACCGGTCCAAGATCGCCGTTGCGTCGCGTGTCCCGGGCCTGAACGCCAAGGGCGCCTGCATCGGTCCCATGGGGCAGCGGGTTCGCAACGTGATGAGCGAGTTGTCCGGAGAAAAGATCGACATCATCGACTACGACGACGACCCGGCGCGCTTTGTCGCAAACGCGCTGTCGCCGGCGAAGGTGGTCTCGGTGTCGGTCATCGACCAGACCGCCCGCGCAGCCCGCGTGGTAGTTCCGGATTTCCAGTTGTCGCTGGCGATCGGCAAGGAAGGGCAGAACGCGCGGCTGGCTGCGCGGCTCACCGGGTGGCGCATCGACATCCGCGGTGATTCGCCGGGGCATCCCGAAAGCCAGCCCCAGCAGGGCGCCAGCCACGGCATGGCCCACGAGCGCTGAGTCTGTAGCCGGCCGTTGTCGTACGGCCGTGGCATAATCGAACGTATGTTCGAAGGAGCGGGTGGTCGGTCCCAGGAGCAGGTCCTGGCCGGCTTCGATGAGATGTTTGCCGGGGCTGTGGTGCGCACGCCGACCCCGGAGTCGCGGGCGTGGCTGGATCGGGTGGGGGCGGCGGT
>NZ_LZIJ01000037.1 GCF_001667115.1 Mycobacterium sp. 852002-51163_SCH5372311
GGTGAGGGCGGAGGCGATAGCGTCGTAACTGAAGCCGGCATTCCTGTCTCGGACAATGCGGCGGACCACCGAAGCCGATGCAGCTCTAGGCCTTCCAATTCTCTCGCCTCTGCGCTTCTTGGCGGCAAGAGCGGCCTTCGTACGCTCGCTAATCAATTCACGTTCGTACTGCGCGAAGTTGACTAAGTTCATCGCCATCATCCGGCCCGCTGCTGTGGTCAGGTCTACGCCGAGGTCCAGAATCACCAGCGACCAACCTTGCGCCTGTGCTGACTCGATAATGTTGGCTGCGTTAACGATTGATCTACTTAAGCGGTCCAGCTTTGCGACCACAAGACCGTCTGCTTGTCCAGAAGCCAACAGTTGCAACACTTCCTGCAGCTTCGGGCCGATTATCTTGCCGGATACGCCTTCGTCTGCGAAGTGCTCCACGGTCCAGCTGCGTCGTGCGGCATGGCTATTGATGGTTTCCCGTTGTGCCTCTAGTCCGTTACGCCTGTCGGCCTGTTCGTCGGTGCTTACGCGCGTGTAGCCAAACATCAACGGTTGCATCGGTTCTCGTGCGTCTGCCTTTGTCGGCATCTCCTGTGTTCCTTCCTGGTGTGGGGCGTAACCGAGCGGTTGCGCCTTACGCCTTAAGTTTTAGCTGACCGGGTACAACAGTGGCTACAATGCCTGACCTGGGCAAACACGGCCATCACGGCGGGCTAGTGCCTGTGTTGCCTGTAACGCTTGTGCGGGCTCTCTAGCTCCCGAAGCGGCGGCAAGGTGCCAGCTTGCCGGTTTGCCTGATTCGCCATTTGTATTGCCGCCAGGCCGGTGATGTGTCCTTCCGGGCGTGCTGGCGCTGCCGTCCGGCGTGCCTCATGCGCGGGCTCACTCGCCGCGTCACGGTCGTCCTGGGGCGGCCTG
>NZ_LZIJ01000038.1 GCF_001667115.1 Mycobacterium sp. 852002-51163_SCH5372311
CCGGTGTTGCGTGCCTTCCCCAGCGAGGTGCCCGTCGGTGTGGCGTTCGCCAAGCGCTCAGGGATGGTGCGCGACGGCACCTCCGACGAGTTCGAGGCACTGGCGGGCCGGGTCGCCGTTTTCCGTTTCGAGCCCGTCGCGTCGTAGTTCTTAGGGCCGCGCCGCGAGGCTAGGGCGCGAGCGTGCGTGTTTGTACGCAACACGCCGAGCGCCAGCGGCATTTTGCGCACGCTCGCGTCCGGGGGAGCGGCGGCCCGGTGCTCAAAGTTCTATCGGCACATGCTTTTCCGCACAGGCTTCGCGGACCGCGGCAATCACGTCCTGTGCGCGCAGCGTTTGGAGGTCCTCGACGGTGACCGAACCCTTGTCGTTGCGATGCTGGGCGGCCACCCGGGAATCGCGTAGCCGCTCGGCGCGTTCGACCACGTTGCGCGCAAAGCGGCCGTTGTGCATGACGTCGATGCCGTGTGTGCCGTCGGCCGCGTGGTAGCCGCGCAGCGTTGCGCACGCGGCGCTCAGCGCTTCGCAGGCGGCGGGCTGGAGAACGGTGGCCCGCGGTTTGCCGTAGCGGACCGCGATCTCCACCACCTCGTCGGGCGTGTAGGACTCGAACCGCAACTTTCGGTTGAAGCGTCCCGCCAATCCCGGGTTCACAGTGAGGAATTCGTCGACTTGCTGCTCATAGCCGGCGCCTATGAAGCAGAAGTCGAAGCGATGCACCTCGAGTGCGACCAACAACTGGTTGACCGCCTCCATGCCGATCATGTCGGGCCGGCCGTCCTGGTGGCGCTCTACCAGTGAGTAAAACTCGTCCATGAACAGGATGCGGCCCAGCGAGCGGTTGATCAGTTCGTTGGTCTTGGGGCCCGAGGCGCCGATGTGTTCCCCGCAGAAGTCGGCACGCTTGACCTCGACGATCTCGGGATGGCGCACGATGCCCAGTCCGGCGTAGATCTTGCCCAGGGCTTCGGCGGTGGTGGTCTTACCGGTTCCCGGTGGCCCCACCAGCAGCATGTGGTTGGTTTGATTGGCCACCGGCAAGCCGGCCGCCAGCCGAAGCGCCCGGACCTCGATCTGGTCCTCGAGTTCGGCCACCGCCCGTTTGACTTCGCCCAACCCGACCTGGTTGTCGAGCAACGCGCGGCCCTCGGCCAAGAGTTGGGCCCGTCGCTCTTCGTGTTCCTCGTCGCGACGCTGCTGTTCGGACCGCTCGGTGCTCACATCCCACTTGTCGGTGCGGGTGCTGATCGCATCCTCGTCGGTGATCGCCAGTTGCACCGACGGGTCGGCCAACGCCTGTTTGGCGGATTCGATCAGGGCGCCGTTGATCGTCGCCTTGGACAACCAGATCTGCGCCTCGTGTTCCTCGTCGAGCTGACGATGCGCCATCCCCCGCACATAAGCCAGGTCCGCCGCTATCAGTGGAAAGTCGGTGGGATCTATTGCGGTGATGGCGCTTTCGTGATGGCGTCCGTTCGGGCGGGCGTGTCCGTTGCGCAGCTCGACCCGGTTGGTCCAGTCAAGGGCGACGCGCGCCTGGCCGAGATGGGCTGCGGCATGGGCCGCCAGAGCGCAGGTTGCCGCAGTGACCGCCGACATGATGATGGCCTGTGGCGGCAAGACGACCGCAGCCACCGAGATGACGTCCGGCCACCGCTGGGTGGCGAACATCAGGTAGGCCTTGATGTACTGCTGCCACTGGTGATTCTCCCAGGTGTCCAGCAGCGCCGAATCCGCCAGCAACGCTTCGGCTTTCTCGTACTGGCGGTCGTCGATGAGCGCACTGGCCAGCGCCAGTCCCGCATGCGATGCTTCGGTCACCGAAATCGAAAGGTAGGGGCCGGCTTTGATCGGAGCCGACAGGCGCACCCCGAGCCGGTTGGTTTCCCGATGCAACCGGCCGCCGTACTCGTACAGGTGCTGCACCGTCGACAGTGTCTCGTCGCCAGCGGCGATCCGGCCCAGCCAGGCATCCGCCATCGACGCGTCGATCTCGGTGGCCTCGCGGAACCGTGCTCCGGCTGCGGCGATGTCGGCGGGGCCCTCGGCGGTCAGTAAGGCCATCGCCTGGTCGAACCTCTTGCGCGCGGCGGCAGTTCCGGTGGTGCTCGTCATTGCGGCTCTGCCGCTGCCAGCTCGAGACTTCGCAACACCGTCGGTTCAGCGGAGACGTAGCGGTTCTCCGCGCGGAACAACTCGATCTCCACCGTGTGGACTTGACCGGCCGCCGTGACTTCCACCGTCGCGACACCTATTTGGGTGATGAGCACGTTGGCCGTTCCCCGGTAGGGCTCGCCGGGTTCCCCCACGGAGATCAGGGTATTCGGGCGGGGCGCGGGCGTCAGCGTGCCGTCCACCACGCTGACCGTCGTTCCTGGGACTGGCTTGGGCTGGTCGACGACGGCGATGTTCGGCATACGAACGCTGTTCCACCGCTGTAGGTTTCGCGTATGAACCGTGATCCGTTCACCTGCACCTGCCATGCGGATCACGATCCGCTTGGCCAGCGAATCCTCGGCGGCGATGTGCACCCGGCTGAACTCCCCCGCGTCGTCGAGGGGCAGCATCAATCGGTTGCCACCATCGACCTTCCCCAGCAGCACCCCCGATGGCCCGATGGGGACGACGAGCGGGCCATTCAACGTCGCGCGCCGAAGACCGAGCAGCCGCGGCATCGGTCCGCACAGATTGGCCGCGACGGCCGGTAACTGCTCACCCGGCAACGTTTTCAGCATGGTGCTCGGTGGAGCCGTCGGTGGGTGCGCGCTGCCGACGGTCACCGTGGCACTGACGCTGCCGTCACCGAACAGCGTGATGTTGTGCACGATCCCGTCGGCGCGCATGGACCAGGCTTGCGCCAACTTCTCGGCGGTGATGTCGTCGGGCTGGTACCAGTAGGTCGTCAGCCAGCCGTGGTCCCCGCGAACTGAAAGCCAGCGTCCGTCGGGCGCGTCCAGCGCGGATCGGCCGAATCGTCGCTCCATCTCGACGATGTCGGTGGCGGTCGCCACCTTCGCGCGAATGCCCTGCTGCCGCATTTCGGCGGTGATGCGCTGACCGGCTGCCAGCGTTGCAGCGCCGATCGATCGACGCCAGCTCAGCGCTTCGGCGTTGGGTAGCGCCGAGATTCGCACGACCAGCCAGGTTTCCCGCTGTCCGGCATACGGTGGCGTACCGATCAGAGTGTCGTACACCCGTGGGTAGTCACCGGTGCTGCGCCGCCGCGCCCCACCGCTGATGAGGCTGAGCGAATCGATCGTAAGGCCGAGGCTCTGCTTCAGCAGCGGCTCCAAACCCCTGACGTCAAGCGCGTTTTCGGTGTGCGTCGTGGTTGATCCGGTGAACAGCGTTGGGGTATGCGCCTTCCCCAGCAGCTGTACCGCGACAACCGCCACGCCGTCCTGGTATCGAATTCCGCCCCCGGCACGGTCGTTGACCACCGTCAGCGGTTCCGACCATTGGATCGGTCGACGGCGCCGCGCCCATAGCGCCAGCCAGGACCACGCCTGCCGGCCCCGCCACTTGATCGCGCCCAGGCCGATTCCGGCCACCAACCCTACTGCGGCACCGGTGTATTCACCTACAGCCCAGCCCAGCAGCACGAAGAGGAATACGCCGCCGATGATGGTCAGCCTGGTGGTGGCGGTCATCGCTCGCGCCGTGCCCGCAGGATCAACGAGCCCACCATGATCAAGGCAACCACCACTGCGGCGAATACCAGCGCCACGGTGCGAGCGCGGTGGTCCGGCGCGGGAGCCGGTGGAGCGGGCCTGATTACCCGACTGGCAGCCGCTGGGGGAAGTCGTTCTCCCGCAGGCACATCGAAGGTCAGTGCGGCAACCGCGTCGACCACGCCGTAGCCGACTTGATTGTCGACCCCCCGTGGTGGATTGTGCGCGGTCTGCAATATCCGGTTGACGATCTGGTGGGCAGATAGCCCAGGGAACTTGGCGCGCACCAGTGCGACGACCCCACTGACGTACGCCGCCGAGAAGCTGGTGCCCCAGATCGGCATGTTCTTCTCGCCCGGGCGAATTGGCGGGTAGGCGTTGACCGGGCTACCCGTCTCCGGTGACAACCCCATGATGCCGACACCCGGTGCCGCCGCGGCTACCCAAGGCCCGGCGAGGCTCTTGCCGATCGGTGCGCCGGTGTTGTCCACGGCGCCCACCGACAACACATAGTCGGCGAACCACGACGGCGACGACACGGTTTTGACTTGATGCCAATCGCGCGGATCGGACGCGTCGAGCGGGTCGAACGACGGGTTTTGGGCACAATTGTCTTCGCTGTCGTTGCCCGCCGCGGCAACGACCACGGCGTCCTTCACGGTGGCCGCGTACCAGACCGCGGCTCCGATAGCGCCCTGATCCAGCGGGTCGGCCGCCGACAAGCAGGCGGTCACGCTGACATTGATCACCTTGGCGCCCACGTTGGCGGCATGCACGATGGCGCTGGCGAGAGTCGCGATGGTGCCCGCCTTCTTGCGCCCCTCCATGTCGCCCGGGCCCGGGTTGACCGGTTCGAAGGCTCGCGACGACTGGCGGATCGAGATGATCACCGCGTGCGGTGCGACTCCCACGACGCCGTCCGGCGCGCCCGACGGCGGGGGCGGCACCTCAGGGTCTTCGGAGTGCTCGGCACCGGGATCCCCCGGCGCGTTCGATGGCACATCCTCGGGCGATGGCGGCGGTGGCGGTGGCGCCGACACGGTTTGGGTGATGGTCACCGGGGACGGCGTTGGCGGCGGCGCGGGCGGCGGCGGCGGACCACCGGGCGGTGGTGCAGCGATATCGGTCGCGGGCGGTCCGGCCGGAGGCGGGAAGGCCGGCCTGCTCGGCATCCGCGCGGGCATCGGAAGGCCCTGCGGCGCAGCGCCGATCACCGACGCGACGATGGTGCCGTGTGCATCGCAGTCGGTCAGGCCGTCGCCGGCCATGATGTAGTCGCCGCCGGCGACCACCGGCAGCCGTCGACTGGGATTGATGCCGGTGTCGATGACTGCGACCGGTACCCCGTTGCCTGTCGAGTACTGCCACGCCTTGCTGATGTTCAGCATGGTGAAACCCGGCGCGGTGGCCGTCACGTTGGGATCTGCCACGGTTATCGTCCGCGCGCAGGCGAAGCTTTGCCGCATCGGCTGATCCGGGCCCGGTTTGCCGTCTGCCGGTACCCGGCTGGGATCGACGCTGGGCGGCGGAATCGCATGCGCCGTCGGCAGACTCGTCATGGGCGCGACCAGCAGACCGGTCAGCGCAAGTGAAACGATCCGGTGCAACGGTTTTCGCGTCACTCCGGTCATCGCATGCGCACCCAGGTGAACAATCCGCCGATCCAGGCAGCCAGCGGCAGCGCCGTAATGATCGCTGCGATCTCCACCCATTCGGCGGTCATGCGCACCAACGGAGTGAACCTGGTGATCGGCACCAGCAGGGCCGCCAGCAGGCCGGCGCCGCCGAACCCGGCCAGAACCAGCGCGCCCCACAGCACTGCGTAAGCTGAACCAGACTCGTGCACAACGAATTTGAGCACGCCGATGCAGACCGCTGCCGCGGCGCCGCAGACCAGCGCGACGGCCTGCCACTTGTCGGCGAATGCCCTTCCCCGGCTGACGAAAATCACCACGAACAACGCGGCCAGCACCGCGGCCGGCACGCTGCGCTCACGGCCCGGCATCAACGTGGCCCACACGGCACCCGGTAGCGCCACCCCGGCGCCCACACATATGCCGGTCAGCACGCTGTTGGCACGTACCGCCGCCGCCGCGATCAGCTCGCCGCGAGGAGTGGTGTCCCGATTCACGCCCTCGTCGGCGTTCTCGGTGTCGTCGTGCACGGGCGTCACCACATCCGGCGGCAGACCGGCGCTGCGACGGAACAGATCGCGTCCGGTGATCGAGCCGAAGTACGGGGGGCGGATCCGCGCGACCCACAAGGCGATCGTCGGCGCCATGGTCAGCACCAGCAACAATGCGACCAGCGCGCACATACCCAGCCACTGCGCCGGAATCGGCCGCCACATCCGGGCAGCCGCGACGGCACCGCTTAGTCCACACAGCGTCACAACTGCGGCCGCCACCTTGGTGTGGCGCCGCGTTGCGGCGGCGATTCCACAGGTCAGCACGGCGGCCGCCAGTGCAGCGATGAACACGTGCGCGGATCCGAGCTTTCCGGGCGGGCCCCCCGCCAGGCTCGCCACCAGAAGCGGCACCGCCAGCCACCCGAGTCCGTCGATCATGTCGGTGCGGCGCGGCCACCACCGCCACACCGCTGCCGCGCCACCGGCGGCCAGCAGACCGGCGCCGCCGGTCACCATGCTCGGCACCAGCGAATCACTCGCCCAACGCTGGCGCACGGCCAGTCCCAGCACCGTCGCCGCGGCCATCGCCAACATGAAAAGCGCCGTGTGCGAGGCGGTTCGGACCGTAACCGGCTCGAACAGCTTCTTGCCGATGCGGGCCAGTCCGGTGGACAAGGACTCATACTGCGGCTCGAAAGATTCGCCGAGACCCGCGGGCACCAGGGCGAGCGTGGCGCCATCCTCGACGCCGAGTTCGTCGAGCGTCTTGGTGACGTCCAGCCGCACACCGTTGGCCCTGTTCAATTCGTATCCGACGCCAGATTCCAGGCCGCCGAAACCGCGACGCTTGAGCTCGTCGTTGAGCAGCTCGACGATGTCGTCCAGGAAAACCTCGATAGGCACGGATGCCGGGTACACCTGCGAAACCAGGTGCTCACCGCAGACGACCGCAACCGCGCAACGGGCCGGAAATGAGACTTTCCCCAGCACCGGGGTCATTAGCGTGGCCTGTCGGCATCTGGAATGTATTTGTCCGCCAATGCCGCAGTGATCTCGAATAGCCGTAGCCGCGTCTTTTTCTTCAGCTCATGCTGGGTATCGATTATGCCGCCCTTGGCGAGATAAGGATCGTACGGCATGAATTCGACTGTCGCGCCCGACTGCCCAAAGCGCTCGGTGAGATACGACCGTGCATCTTCGTCGTATTTGTTGCGGCTGTCGTTCAGGATGACCGTGCTGCGGGACACCAATTCGTGATAGCCCAGCGACCGCAGCAGATCGATGGCGCGAGTGACCGGCAGCGACGTGTCGGCGGTCATGCCGGACACGAAGACGAGGGTGTCGCAGGAGTCCAGGACCGCCTTCATCACCGGGTGCTCGAGGTCGTCGGACGTGTCGACCACTATGACCGTGTGCGTGCGCCGCAGCCGCGACAGCACCCCGGTGAACATCGAGGGCACCAACGGTCGCGGCTGGTCCGAGGCCCGGTTCCCGGCCAGCACGTCGAGTCCGATGTTGTTCTGCCCCAAGTGCTCTCGGATGTCGGCATAGCCTTGCACGTCGGTGTCGTTCAGTACGGCCGCGTAGTCGCCGGGCGGCGATTCGTCGATCCGGCCGGCCAGCGTCCCGAAGCCGGGCGCCGCGTCCACCGCCACCACGTTCTCGGGACGGCACTCCCGGAACGCCGCACCGATGCATGCGGTCAACGTGGTCTTGCCGACGCCGCCCTTGCCGGAGACCACCCCGATCACATACTGCTTTCGAATGTGGCGCCGTATCCTCTCCTGCAATTCCCGGTAATGCCTTTCGGCGGGCGATTCGCCGAAGTTGAGAGTTTTGAACGACAGGCGATACACGGCTTTTCGCCAACCCGATCCCGGCGGGATTTTGCGCGGCGCGACCATATCGGAGATACGCAATGTTCCGGATACCGAATCCAGCCGTTGGTAACGCGCGGAAGGTGTTTCTCTACTGACCTGTCCGCCTTTTTCGGCAGAATCGGGTGCTGTGGTCCACGAACTGGTCACGATGCCGCTACTAACATTTTGCGATACCTCTCGACTACACGACTTTGCGGTACGAATACCACTCTTGATCGGCGGGCAGGCGCCGCATCAACCGGCTCAGCGCAGCAGCGACATTGCTTCTGGTGCCCGGGGCGATGATCATCCATTTCTTGCCGCCCGAACCGCCCGAGTAGGTGTGCTCGGCGACCAATCTTCCTTGTGGAATGTCGATGATGGTCACAACGGTCGGCTCGACGTATGCGCGGGTGGGTCGGCCGGTCTCCACGCCAGACTGGATCGCGACGATCGAGGCCTGCGCTGATCGCTCGGGGTCGGCGGCCGATACGAGCGTTTGTACCTGGTCCGCCTCCAGTCCGCGGCTGTCCAGGAATCTGCGTAGTTCCGCCCGGCTGGTCGCGGCCGTCTGCATGGCGTCTGCGTCCAGCGTGACCGGTCGCAGCGCGACGGGCTCCTTCGTGCCGCACAAGCGCTCGATCTGTGTACTCAGCGCCGCAGTGGCCGCGGCTTCGCAGCTGGCCGTTCCCGCCCCGCCGATCCGTACCAGATCCGCCGACCGTTCGATCGTTACCCACCATTGGGCGAAGCGGGCGAGCAGCACCCGCGCCGGTTCATCGGCTCGTGGCCCACCGAATTGCATGAGCAGCGCAATATCGCGACGAGAGAGTACGGTCAGCCACTCCACCACAATGCTGTCGACCGCGTCCGACGCGTCGATGACGCCGGCGGCCCGCAGCTCGGCCGTCACCGGGTGCTCCAGCGCCAGCCGCTTGGGCTCCACGCTGGGCAGGTGTGGCCGCAAGCCCAGCTCGGGAGCGAGAACTTCGATACCCGTGAGCACCTGAAGAGCCCACAGGCCGTCGACTGTGGTGGTTAACACGTTTTCCAGACCCAACCACGGGGGCGCACGCAGCGCGTGCGCCCCCGATCAGCTTGCGGTTTAAACGAAAAAGCTCTGCACGTTGGCGTCGGTGACTTGGGCACTTTCCATCGTGCCGTCCACCACCCGATGATGCTGGGTGATGTGATGGGCCAGGTTCTCCAGCCCGTCCAGCATCTGCCGTTGCGCGTCGAAGTAGGCCGTCGCGCCCTTGCCCAAGAAGTAGTCGGCCAGTGCCTGAGTCCGCTGAAGGATGTCCTGATGGATTTCCATCAGATGAGCTGCCCGCTGGGCGGTATCGGAGGAGAAAGCTCCGATGGCCGCGTAGTTGTAGGTGATCTCACTCATGTCCTGCTCCCTAAGGTGAAGTTTTCGAATTGGATTTCGGCAGCGGATCCGTTCTAGGTCGCTACGGCGCCGAACAGGCTCTGCATGCCGTGCGCGGCGTCGTCTTCGTGATGCTCGAAGAGCACCGCGGTCTTTCCCAGGCCGGCAGTCAGGCGCTGACCGCCGGTGATGGTCTGTGTGAGGTCGTGGTGAATTTGAGCAGCCGTCGCGAGGGAGGCGGTACTGGCCTGGCCGCTCCAGGACGAGACGTTCACGACGTCCTCGTGGCCGTGCAGGTATTCGTTTGCGATTGCCGTTGCGGTCTGCAGCGCCGACTCGATGTGCTGCTGAGTGGTCCTCAGCAGTTCCGTGAACGCCTTCGTCGTACCGCCGTCTGCCATGTGTTTCTCCTCGATTTCCTAAGCTCCCGGGGCCGGGTTCTGCGTAAACCTAGATCGGCTGTCGCAGGCTGTCACTTCACCGCCCGCGGAAGCTGGCGCGCAAAACAGGCTGTTCAGTGGACAACAGCATCCCTTACGTGTCAAACGGAAGATCGCGTGGGTAGCCGGGCGCTGGGGCACCCCCGCGAAGCTGGAGGACGGGTCGCCACCCTCACTGATCAGTCGCCGGTGCGGGTGAAGCTCTCGTCGTACGCCTGACTGCGGCATTTCGACCCAGGAACCAGATCGGCGTAACCGTGCCCGGCGAGCGATGGGATCGGGTCCACGACCGGTTGCGGAATCTGCAGCGAGGCGGTGCTGGTGACGTGGGCGGTGCCGCCCAATGAGCAGGTGGAGTCGAACTCCGTATTCCGGGTCCAAGTTCCGTTTGCGAAGACGAACACTTGGTCGGTGTCCTTCTTCGTATCGAGGAATGCGCTCACGCATCGGTCGCCGGTGCGCAAGCAGTCGGTCCGCACAACCAATTCGTCGACCCACTTGTCGCCATTGGCGTAGATGGTCGCGCTTTCGTAGCGGCCGTGGAGTCCGCCGGCAGGCGACACCACGCGGCGCGGCAGGCTTGCCGGGTCGGGCAGCAGCGCGACGTCGGTGTCGGCCGTTCTGGTGAACGTCACGCTCCGCTTGAGGAAGCACCCGTTAGTCGTGGCTTGGGTGAATTCACCCGTCATGGCTCCTTCGGCCTGCGGCTGGACGGAGATCACGTTCCACGCCTCGTCGTTGTCGCGGTTGCCGCACTTTCTTCGCGACGTGGTGACGGCGAGCCAGCCCGCACCGACCTTGTCGAAAATTACGTCCTTCGCGGGGTACCGGCCGCCGCTTGCCGCCGTAGCCACGCAGCCGGCGTCGTTGCATGCCGACCGCAGCCGCCAGGATTCCGAGAATGCCCCAGCGTCTGCGTCTTGGGCCGGAGTTCCACTCGACAGCGCCGCGGGACCCAGCTCTGCGGTGAAGGTGCCGGTGAAGGGACCGGTGTTGGGATTGGCGGACGGCGTCGGACCGGGGTGCGAAGCAGCGCCGTCGTCGTCGGAATTGGACACGACGAGCGCTACCACCCCTCCTACGACGACGACGGCCGTGCCGATACTCGCGAGCGCAATAAGCGGGCCCTTGCGGGATTGCTTGGGCGCCGGCGGAGGCGCGCCATAAAACATCGGCCCGTACTGATTGGGGTCAGCAGATGTAGGACCGCTGGGCGGGGGCATGGGCGCTTGCCGGGGAGCCGGCGGGGGCTGGCCGTACGGCATCGGCCGGTACTGGGCGGGACCGACGGATGACGGACCGCTCGGCCGCGCCACATGGTTGACGTGGCCGTATTGCGGTTGCCAAGTGGACTGGGTGTGCGCGAACGGTCCTGCGGCGGTCGGCGCCGGGGGGTTCGGTACCGTCGCCGGGCCGGTGGCGGCGGCCGTCGCCGCCCGTGCCAGTTCGCGGGTGGTGCTGTACCGGTCGTCGGGTCTTTTGGCCATTCCCTTGGCGATCACCGCATCCAGCTGTGCGGGTATGTCAGGGCGCCGTTCGGACGGCCGTGGCGGCGGCAGGCTGAGATGCCCGCCCATTTGTTGTTCGAGGCTGTTTCCAGGAAACGGTTGGCTGCCGGTCAGGCACTCGTAAAGCACGCAGGCCAGCGCGTAAATGTCGGCCCGCGCGTCGGTCTGGTCGGCGGTGATCCGTTCGGGGGCCAGGTAGGCCCAGGTGCCGATGACATTGGCGGTGCCCGTCAAGCTGCTTTGGCCCGCGGCGCGGGCGATCCCGAAGTCGATCAGATACGCGAAGTCGTCTTCACAGACCAAGATGTTGGACGGCTTGACGTCTCTGTGCACGAGGTTGACCTGATGCGCGGCGTGCAGCGCCGAGGCGACCTGATCGATGATTCGCACGGCGCGCCCCGGGTCCATCGGCCCCTCGTTCAGGATTCCCTGCAGGTCGCGGCCCTTGATCAGTCTCATCGTCACGAAGAGCCGCCCGTCGATCTCGCCGAAGTCGTAGATCGGCACTACGTGCGGCTCATCGAGCCCCGCGGCGGATTTGGCTTCGCGGCGAAAGCGTTCCTGGAATACCGCGTCGTCGGCGAACTCGGTTGGCAGGACTTTCAGGGCTACTACTCGCTCGGTGACGGTGTCGAACGCGCGCCACACCTCGCCCATGCCGCCCCGGCCCAGCAGATCCAGCAAACGGTAGCGTCCGAACGGCGTCCCGCTCTCCAAGGCCGCCTCCAAACAACTGGTCAGCAACTTCTAGCCGGAACGATAAACCCACGAACGGCAATCCACTACAGAACGCCGTTGTTGCCGAAACTCGCTGTATGTCGCTGTATGTATTGAAACCTGCTGCCCACCTCCTCGGTTCAGTCGCAACGACGCGCCGGTTACAGGCCGCTTGCGCCGTCGGCGAGCCCGTCGCCGTTGCTGTCGGTGAGCCGGACGTTCCAGTGACCGTCGCCGTCGGTGTCGACGTATCCGGTGACGCCGTTTTCGCCGGCGCACAGCACCCGGTCGGCCACACCATCGCCGTCCGCGTCGAGCAGCCGGTCGTCGAGGTGGCCTTGACCGTCGAAGTCGATCAGCGGGCCGCCGGTGTGTTCGGCACCGTCGAGACCGAACCAGCGCAGCTGGCCCCCTCGGTCCACTGCCACCGACCAAGTCCCAGACCCGTCGTCGGTGAAGTAGCTGTCCGGGGTGCCGTCGTTGTCGAGGTCGACCACGGCGTGGTCAGCCACCCCGTCACCGTCGAGGTCGGCCAGGGCGTCGTCGTGCCTGCCGTCACCGTCGATATCCAGGCCGATTGCGTCGAGGCGGCCGTCGCCGTCGAGGTCAAGGTCGAACGGACGATTCCAGATGGACGCCGTGCCGTCGGCGCCGCCGATGCAATACTCCATGCGTTGTTAGATGGTTCGCGGCGACTACGGGTTCCCCTTCGATTTCCACCACGAGAGCAGTTCGGCCGTTGCCTCCTCGCGCGAAAGCGGTCCGCGATCCAGCCGTAGCTCTTTAAGATAGCGCCACGCTTCGCCCACTTGCGGGCCCGCCGGGATGCCGAGCAGCTCCATGATCTCGTTACCGTCCAGATCGGGACGTACCCGGTTCAGGTCCTCCTGGGCGGCCAATTCGGCGATCCGCGCCTCCAGCCGGTCATAGTTGGCCTGCAGCCGAGCGGCCCGGCGTTTGTTCCGGGTAGTGCAGTCGGCACGCACCAGCTTGTGCAGCCGCGAGAGCAGCGGTCCCGCGTCGGTGACATAGCGGCGCACCGCCGAATCGGTCCATTTGCCGTCGCCGTAGCCGTGGAACCGCAGGTGCAGGTAGACCAGCTGAGAGACGTCGTCGACCATCTGTTTTGAGTATTTCAGCGCCCGCATCCGCTTGCGGACCATCTTTGCGCCGACCACCTCGTGATGGTGGAAGCTCACGCCGCCGTCGGGCTCGTGCCGCCGGGTGGCGGGCTTGCCGATGTCGTGCAGCACGGCGGCCCAGCGCAGCACCAGGTCCGGACCCGCATCCTCCAGCTCGATCGCTTGGCGCAACACGGTCAGCGAATGTTGGTAGACGTCCTTGTGCTGGTGGTGTTCGTCGATGGCCATCCGCATGCCGCCGATCTCGGGCAGCACCACCTCGCCCATCCCGGTTTGCACCAACAGGTCGATGCCGGCCACCGGGTCCTCCCCCAGCAGCATCTTGTCCAACTCGACGGCTACCCGCTCGGCGCTGATGCGGGCCAGTTGCGGAGCCATCTCCTCGATCGCGGTCCGCACCCGCGGCGCCACGGTGAACCCGAGTTGGGACACAAACCTGGCGGCGCGCAGCATCCGCAGCGGGTCGTCACCGAAGGACCGCGATGGCGCAGCCGGGGTGTCCAATTCCCGGGCGCGCAGCCCCGCCAAACCTCCCAGCGGATCAAGGAACTCGCCCGGTCCGCTGCCTGTGATGCGGACAGCCATCGCATTGACGGTGAAATCCCGGCGCACCAAGTCGTCGTCGAGGCTGTCGCCGAAACAGACCTCCGGATTGCGCGACACCTGGTCGTACCGATCGGCGCGGAACGTGGTGATCTCTAGCCGGTAGCCGTCTTTGCCGACGCCGACTGTGCCGTATTCGATCCCGGTGTCCCACAGCGCATCCGCCCACCCTTGCAGCGTTTGCTGCACCTGCTCGGGGTGGGCGTCGGTGGTGAAGTCCAGGTCCGGAGAGTTCAATCTGCCGAGCAAGGCGTCGCGCACCGACCCGCCGACCAGATACAGCTGGTGGCCAGCGGCATCGAACGCCGCGCCCAGCTCGCGCAGCACGGACGAGTGCTGATTCAGCGCGACCGCGGCTTTGGTCAGCAGCTCGGCATCCTGGGCGAGTTCGGGCACGTTCGATCAGCCTAGTCGGGCGACAAAGCGGGCCAGGTGTGTAGTGACGGCGTTGAGTGTGTACTGACGGCTTCGAATGTGCAATGGGGGCGTTCCGTGTGAACGGGGGGCGGAAGTTCGCGCGTTTTTCCGCCCAGGCTGCACAACTAAAGCCAAGGATTCACAACCAACGCACGACACAACGAAATGGCGCACCGGGCACCTTGACGAGGGCAACGAGCCATGTCGTTTTGCCCGCCTACGGGCATCAGTTTTTGCCGACCTGCGCCAGGGCAACTTCGCCTTCAGGGGACAGATATCGCATGTGCTACTGCTTTCGACAATCGATTGGTGCGACCCGTCGCGGTGCTGAAGTGGCGCATGTGACTGAGTTCCGTGGGCCCGATACCGCGCGCAGGCGTACACACGCTGGCCACCAGAATTAGGCCCGCCGCCGCCGCATGCCCGACAACCGGCGAGTATGTCCAGGAGACCAGTCCGTCCCAGCTACTA
Source organism: Mycobacterium sp. 852002-51163_SCH5372311 (assembly GCF_001667115.1). Taxonomy (GTDB): domain Bacteria; phylum Actinomycetota; class Actinomycetes; order Mycobacteriales; family Mycobacteriaceae; genus Mycobacterium. Next base: position 14,329 of record NZ_LZIJ01000038.1, read on the forward strand.
TCGCTTGAGTGTCGGACGGCGAACAGGCGAAACCACGTCGGCGCCGGGGCCGGCGCCGCGGTCGTGGCGCTGCAGGTTCCGCCCAGAACCACGTGGACAACCAGCCGACCGGTGACGCAGCGACGACGAAACCGCGCAGGTCTCGCTCACCGCGCCGCGCGCCGGAGCGGCTGCGCACGGTGCACGAAACATCCGCCGGCGGACTGGTCATCGACGGCATCGACGGGCCCCGCGATTCGCAGGTAGCGGCGCTCATCGGCCGCGTCGACCGGCGTGGCCGGATGCTGTGGTCGCTGCCCAAAGGCCACATCGAGATGGGCGAAACCGCCGAACAGACCGCCATTCGCGAGGTCGCCGAGGAAACCGGGATCCGCGGCAGCGTGCTCGCCGCTCTCGGGCGCATCGACTACTGGTTCGTCACCGACGGCCGTCGCGTGCACAAGACCGTGCACCACTATCTAATGAAGTTCTCCGGCGGCGAACTCTCCGACGAGGATCTCGAGGTCGCCGAAGTGGCCTGGGTTCCGATGCGCGAGCTCCCGTCGCGACTGGCCTACGCCGACGAACGTCGGCTGGCAGAGGTGGCCGACGAACTGATCGACAAGCTGCAGAGCGACGGCCCGGCCGCGCTACCGCCGCTCCCGCCCAGCTCCCCGCGGCGGCGACCACAGACGCACTCGCGCACCCGCCATTCCGAAGAACGCGCCGCGGGCCCGAGGAACGGCCGCGAGCCGGGGCCGTGACTGCGCCGCGAACCTGGTGGGCCGGCTTGGTGCGCCTCGCCGCGGTCGTCGGCATGGTGGCCGGCTTTTCGGTGGTGTTCACCGGATCAGCCGCAGCGCCGCGGGCGGTCGCCGGCGAGCCCAGCGCCACGCCGTTCATCCATGTCCGCATCGACCAGGTGACGCCCGACGTGGTCACCACCACGAGCGAACCCGTCGTCACCGTCACCGGAATGGTCACCAACGTCGGCGACCGACCGGTGCACGACGTCATGGTCCGGCTCGAGCACGCGGCGGCCGTCGCGTCGTCAGCCGGTCTGCGGACCTCGCTCGACGGCAGCACCGACGAGTACCAGCCGGCCGGAGACTTCGTCACAATCGCGCCTGAACTGCAGCGCGGCCAGGAGGCCGGCTTCGTCCTCACCGCGCCGCTGCGCTCACTGACCAAACCGTCGCTGGGCGTCGGGCAGCCGGGAGTCTTCCCAATTCTCGTCAACGCCAACGGCACACCCGACTACGGCGCGCCCGCCCGCCTCGACAACGCGCGGTTCCTGCTGCCGGTCGTGGGCGTCCCCCCCGACAAAGCCGACGACCTGAGCGGCGCCGTCGCACCCGACACATCCAAACCTGTGTGGATCACCATGCTGTGGCCGCTGGCCGACCACCCCCGGCTGGCCCCCGGCTTGGAGACGACGTAGCCGCCGGTCATCGCGTTGACGGTGACCAGCAGATCAGGGTCGACCGCCAGGAAAAG
>NZ_LZIJ01000039.1 GCF_001667115.1 Mycobacterium sp. 852002-51163_SCH5372311
GGGGTGATGCACCGCGACGTCAAGCCGCCCAACATCCTGGTCACCCGCGACGACTTCGCCTACCTGGTCGACTTCGGCATCGCCAGCGCGACCACCGACGAGAAGCTCACCCAGCTGGGCACGGCGGTGGGGACCTGGAAATACATGGCGCCCGAACGGTTTTCCAACGACGAGGTCACCTACCGCGCCGACATCTACGCGCTGGCCTGCGTGCTCTACGAATGCTTGACCGGCGCGCCGCCGTATCGGTCCGACAGCGCGAGCATGCTCGTCACCTCGCATCTGATGGACCCGGTCCCGCAGCCCAGTGCCAGCCGCGCGGGCATCCCCAGGGCCCTGGACGCGGTGATCGCGCGCGGCATGGCCAAAAAGCCCGAGGACCGCTATGCCAGTGCGGGCGATCTCGCGCTGGCCGCCCATGAAGCGCTCAGCGACCCCGATCAAGACCACGCCGCCAACATCGTGCGCCGCAGCCAGGAAGCCACCGTGCTGGGGCCCGGCAGCGGCGCGCCGCCGGCCACCCTGGCCGGCACCGGCGTCGCTGGTCCTCCGGCGTCGGGTCAGAACTTCACGCCGCCACCTACCCCCGCCCAGCAGTCGCCTTACCCCGGAGCTTCGAGCTCTGGACCTGTTCCCACGCCGCAGTACTTCCAGACTTCGTCCAGCAACTGGGGCGGTCAGCCGCCTGTCGGGCCCCCGCCGCAACAGCCCGGCGGCCAGACTTCGTGGACCCAGGGCCAACCGCCGGCCAAACGCAGCCCCTGGCCCATCCTCGCCGGCGTCGCGGCCCTGGTCGTGGTTTTAGTCATTGCCGGTGTCGGCGTTTACCTGTTCACCGGCAACTCGGACAGCCATCCGAAGGCGGATCACACCACCTCGGTCGTCACGACCACCCCGAGCACCTCTTTTTCGGCGCCACCGACCAGCGACCCGCAGAGCAAGCTGATGAGCATGCTGCCCAAGGGCTACCCCACGGGTACGTGCACATCGACGACTCCGTCGGCCAACAGCATCTGGGAGGGCTCGGTAGCGATGGTGAAGTGCGGACAGAACACCAGCCCGGGCGGCCCGACCAAGGCCATCTACGGCTTGTTCCCCAATCTCGACGCACTGAAGAAAGCCTTCAACGATGACATCGCCGCCGTGCAGCTGATGAACTGCCCGGGAGAGGGAGCATCACCGGACGGCTGGCACTACAAGAACAGCCCGACTGTGACGGCCGGCATGGTCGCCTGCGGCACCTACAAGAATCAGCCGAACGTGATCTGGAGCAACGAGGGCAAGCTGATGCTCAGTGACGTCTTCGGCGGCACCGCCAACATCGAGGAACTGCACAACTGGTGGGGCAAGAACGGCTGACCTGCACAAACCGCGACGCCTGAGGACGCGCAAACGAGTTGCCGTTCTGGTCGCACCAACATGATCGGATCGGCGGTTTTCTCCGAACCCATGCTCAGTCCGGGCTGTTGATATTGTCGGCGGGGGTTGCGGGGTTCTTTGGAGGGGTCATCGATGAGCGACGGGCAGGGCTCGCGCGCGGGTTCGATGTTCGGGCCCTACCACCTGAAACGGCCGCTGGGGCACGGCGGGATGGGCCAGGTCTACGAGGCCGAACACACCGTCAAAGGGTGGACGGTGGCGGTCAAGCTGATGTCGGAAACGCTCAGCAAAGACCCGGTGTTTCGGGAACGGATGAAACGCGAAGCCCGCCACACCGGCCGCCTGCAGGAACCGCACGTCGTACCCATCCACGACTACGGCGAAATCGACGGGCAACTCTACTTGGAGATGCGCCTCATCGAGGGCACCGACCTGGAGACTCTGCTCAAACAATCCGGGCCGCTGACTCCGCCGCGCGCGGTGGCCATCATCACCCAGGTCGCCTCGGCGCTCGACGCCGCGCACGCCGCCGGAATCATGCATCGCGACGTGAAGCCACCCAACGTCCTCGTCACCCGTGACGACTTCGCCTATCTGGTCGACTTCGGCATCGCCAATGCGACGACCGACGAGAAGCTCACTCAGATCGGCACCGCGGTGGGCACCTGGAAATACATGGCCCCCGAACGATTCTCATCGGGCGAAGTCACCCATCGCGCCGACGTCTATGCGCTGGCCTGCGTACTCTACGAGTGCCTGACGGGCGCCCCGCCGTACGCCTCCGACAGCGCCGGCGTGTTGGTCACCGCGCACATGCTGGACCCGATCCCACAGCCCAGCATCAAGCGCGCGGGCGTCCCGAAGTCGTTGGACCGGGTGATCGCACGCGGCATGGCCAAAAGGCCCGACGACCGCTACGCCACGGCCGGCGAACTGGCAAAGGCCGCCCACCAAGCACTCACCAATCCCGATCAACACCAGGCCGTCGACATCCTGCGCCGCAGCGACGAAGCCACCATGCCGCACAAGGCAGCCACCCGCCAGACGGTCAAGCACCAACCGGCGGCCGCACCAACCGGCTTCGTCGGCCCGG
>NZ_LZIJ01000040.1 GCF_001667115.1 Mycobacterium sp. 852002-51163_SCH5372311
TAGTAACGGTCTGAGACACATTGGTTTCAGCAGTTGAGCCGGCCAGGGTGGCACCGGCCTGAGCTACCGCGACCACGACTGCAGTCAGATTGGCCTGCAGCCAATCTCGAGGCGTCACTTCGGGATCACCGGCACGCTATAGGAACCGCTGGCCTTGATCTGCGTGACGCAGGCTTGGCCGCGACGGCGCACACCAACACCGAAGCTGCGCTGGAAAAAGCTGTCCTGCAACGGATACGGGCCAAGACCGGGAATAGTACGCAAACCTTGATATTGGCGCTGAGCGTGCTGCCTGAACCCGATGGCGTTGTCAGGGCTGTTGGCTCCGTAGGTGGCGACAACCGCGAAGTAGTCTTCTGGGATGAAGTCGCTCTGGATGATCCAGGTCTCGCCGTAGGAACCCTGCACCTTAAGACCGTTGTAGGACTCCGGCGCAACCTGACCCACGATATTTTCCGGTTGCAAGTAGGCCGGAGCGCCAGCGGACGGAATGTAGTCGTGTTTGGCAATAATGCCGCTGGCGTTTTCTTCGCCAGCTTTGAAGGTTGACACCACTTCCGCCTGTGCCGGGTTCATCAGCGCCAACAGCCGTGAGTTTGATTCAGTGCCGAAACCGTGCTCGGTCACATGGCGAACGGCAGTTTCGAGGTCTCCGGAATCAATAGTGGCGCTACCAGAGACAAGGTAGTGCTGGTGCGCCGCCGCAAACTGCTTGCCGAGATAGGCCGGTGGAACCATTGT
>NZ_LZIJ01000041.1 GCF_001667115.1 Mycobacterium sp. 852002-51163_SCH5372311
CGCAATATCTGACGGGCAAGCCCCGGCTATTGATGCGTGGGCCCACCCGGTGCCGGACACAGCGTCACTTCGTGAGCTTTTATGCTGAACCACACCCGCTCCCCCAGCGTCAATCGCAGTTCCGCAGCTGCATCGACGGTGATTTCGGCGGCCAGGCCGGGTGCGCCGCTGGGCTGCTCCTCGCCGCGCACCAAGACTGCGGATCCGCGGGTGTCCAGTTCCGCGATGGTTACCTCCACGGTATTGCGAGGACTGCCGTGGGGCTTGTTCTGATACACCGCTACCGCGGTAGGCGGGAACACCGCTATGGCGTTCTGCCCGGCAGCGAGCTCCCCGAACTCGCTGCCGGGCAACGGATTCGGGTTCCCATAGAGGTTGACGCCGGATCGGGCGTGCAGCGAGCCGTCCGCGCCGATGGTTCCGTTTACCAGGTTGACACCGGCCACGCGGGCCCCGAAATGGCTGCGTGGCCTCGCGAGCACCTCGGCGACCGGGCCGATTTCGGCGATTTTGCCGGACTCGAGCACCAGCACTCGGTCGGCCAGTGTGAACACATCCAGCAAATCATGGGTGACCAGCACTACGGCGCAGCCGCTGCGGCTGACGACGGTACGCAACACCGCTCGGATCGCCGCTGCCGCAGCGACGTCGAGGCCGGTCAGCGGCTCGTCGAGCAGCAGCACGTCGGGTTCGGCCGCCAGCGCCCGCGCGATCGCGACGCGCTGAGCCTGACCGCCGGACAGCTGCCGCGGTTTGCGGTCGGCGAACTGCTCGGCATCCACCTCACGTAGCCAGTCCAGGGCCTTCGACGCATTCGCCCGCGCGCGGCCCGACCCGAACATCCCGAACATGCCCTCGCGGCTGCGCGGCCCGAACGCCACGTTGGCGGCCACGCTCAGGTGCGGGAACAGCAACGGCTTTTGCAGCAGCAGCCCAACCCGGCGGTCGTGTGTGGACACCTGCACGCCGGCCTCGGTGTCGGTCAGCACCCGATTCCCCAGGCGCACCAGACCCGCGTCGGGCCGAATCAGACCCGAAATCACATGCAGTGCGGTGGATTTGCCAGCGCCGTTGGGGCCGAGTACCGCGAGCACCTCGCCGGCGGACACCGAGAACGACACATCCAGCCGCCGCTCTGCGACGACCGCGCGAAGCTGCAACTCGCTCATAGCCCGGCTACCTCGCGTCGGTCCCGGTCAGCCGGCGAGTCCCCAGACCCAACACCACCAGCGCCGCCACCGCGACGAGCAGGATCGACAATGCCACCGCCGCATCCGCATCCGTCACCCGCTGCAGGTAGATCTCCAACGGCAGGGTCCGAGTCACACCCTGGCGGGATCCGGCGAACGTGAGCGTCGCCCCGAACTCCCCCAGCGACCGGGCGAATGCCAGCACCGCCCCGGACGCCATGCCCGGAAGCAGCAGCGGCAGGGTGACCCGCCACCAGATCGTGCTGGGCCGCGCACCCAGGGTCGACGCCACCACCTCGTAGTCGGACCCGGCGGTGCGCGCGGCGCCCTCGAGGGAAATCACCAGAAACGGCAACGAGACGAACGTCTGCGCCAACACCACCGCAGTCGTGCTGAAGGCGATGCTGAAACCGGCGGCCTCCAGGTACTGCCCGATCAGCCCGAGCCGGCCGAAGGCGTAGAGCAGCGCAATGCCGCCGACCACCGGTGGCAGCACCAGCGGCAGCAGGATCAGCGGACGCAGCAGCCGCACCATCCGCGCGTCGCTGCGAGCAAGCACCAGCGCCATCGGCACCCCCAGCAGCACGCAGAGCAGGGTGCTTGCCGCGGCGGTCTTGAGGCTCAGGTACAGCGCTGCCGCGGATGACGTGCTGGTGATCAGCGCCCAAAAGTGCAGCCAGTCGACTTTGACGGCGATTGCCAGGAGCGGCAGCACCACGAACGCGGTCCCCGCGGCGGCGGGAATGTATACCCACCGGGGCAGGTCCGTCGGCCGGTGCATGGCGGATACTCAGGGGTTGGCTTGCGGCTTCTGAAAGCCGAACTGGGCCAGCACTTTCTGGCCCGCCGGGGAGGTCACCAGCGTGACGAACTTCTGGGCCAAGGTGGGTTGAGGCGCCTTTTTGAGCAGCGCGATCGGATAGACGTTGACCGCCCCGGTGGCTTCGGGAAAGTTGACGGTCCCCACCTTGTTCGCGGCGCTCTGTGCGTCGGTGACATAGACCAGCCCGGCGTCGGCTTGCCCGGTGGTGACCTTGTTGAGGACGTCGGTCACGCTGAGTTCCTCGCTGACTGGGTTGAGGTGTACCCCGGTGGAGTCTTCGATGCGATGGGTCGCCGACCCGCAGGGCACCGGCTGCTGGCAGATCACCACGCGCAGACCGGGCCTGGCCAGGTCAGCGAACGAGGTGACCCGCTGCGGGTTATCCGGTGCGGTGACGATGGCCAGGGTATTGGAGGCGAAGTTGCCCGGGTCGCCGGCCAGCAACCCGGCTTTGGCGACCGTCTCCATCTGCGCGGTGTCGGCCGACGCGAAGACGTCGGCAGTCGCGCCCTGCGTCAGTCGGGTTGCCAGCTCCGAAGAGCCGGCAAAGTCGAATTCGACGCTGCTGCCGGGATTGTCGGTTTTGAACTGCTGACCGATCTGGGTGAACGCCGGCTTCAGCGAAGCCGCCGCGAACACCACCACCGCGGACGGCGACTTCGGACCGCACGCGAGCAGGACGGACATCAGTAGGACCGGCAACACTCTGGCCAGGACCCCGATCGGACGCATCGGCCAAACCTATCTCGCTGGTATCTAGTGCCAGGAGCGCCCTGAAGGTCAGAACCGAATAGTTATGCAATTCGCCCGCGCGTCGCGGGGGTGTGGAGTTTCGCCAAAGAGCTACTGTCCAGTAACATTGGCCGGAGTCGACGCCATAACACGCTGAGATTCCAGGCAATGCAGTTCCGAGACTTATGCGGTCGAGGCGGCTGAGCCGCCGTCGGAACTAGGTTCGCTGGAGCAAATGCGCTGGTGAACGGCCCAGGGTCTGGGTTCAACGTTGAACACGAGGAGGTCATGGCAGTGGAGGTGCTGGTCACCGGAGGCGACACCGATCTGGGGCGAGTAGTAGCCGAAGGCTTCCGCGAGGACGGCCACAAGGTAACCCTGGTGGGCGCCCGCCGTGGCGATCTCGAGGTCGTCGCCAAGGAACTCGACGTGGACGCCATCGTCTGCGACACCATGGACCCCAGCAGCCTCGCCGAGGTGCGCGGGCTGTTCCCTCATCACCTGGACACGATCGTCAACGTGCCGACGCCGCGCTGGGAAGCGGGCGATCCTCGCACCTATTCGTTGGCCGACACCGCCAACGCATGGCGCAATGCCCTGGACGCGACGGTGCTTTCGGCGGTGCTGACGGTGCAGGCCGTGGGTGACCACCTGCGTTCGGGTGGGTCCATCATCAGCGTGGTGACGGAAAACCCGCCCCCGGGCAGCGTGGACGCCGCGATCAAGGCGACGCTGTCCAGTTGGGTTGCGGGGCAGGCGGAAGTTTTCGGTACCCGCGGGATCACGGTCAACGCAGTGGCATGCGGTCGCAGCGCGCAGCCCGGGTACGACGGCCTCTCGCACACACCGCCGTCCGTCGCGGCTGAGATCGCCCGGCTGGCGCGGTTCCTCACGACGTCGGCGGCTCGCCACATCACCGGCCAGACGCTGCATGTCAGTCACGGCGCGCTCGCTCAATTCGCCTGAGCCGGGTCCGCCCCTGTCTTAAGCACCGGGCCGATCGCTACGGTTAACACCGTGGCGATCAAGCTTGGATTTCAAATTCCCAACTTTTCCTATGGCACTGGCGTAGAAAAGCTCTTCCCGACGGTCATCGCGCAGGCTCAAGAAGCCGAAAAAGCCGGCTACGACTCGCTTTTCGTGATGGACCACTTCTACCAGCTGCCCGTGCTGGGCCCTCCGGACGCGCCGATGCTCGAGGGTTACACCGCCTTGGCAGCGTTGGCGACCGCCACCGAACATCTGCAGTTAGGCACGCTGGTCACCGGTAACACCTACCGCAACCCGGCGCTGCTGGCCAAGATCATCACCACTTTGGACGTGGTGAGCGCCGGGCGGGCGATCCTGGGCATCGGCGCCGGCTGGTACGAGCTCGAACACCGCCAGCTCGGCTTCGAATTCGGCACGTTCACCGACCGTTTCCAGCGACTCGAAGAGGCGCTGCAGATCCTGAACCCGATGATCAAGGGCGAGCGGCCCACATTCTCGGGCAAGTGGTACCACACCGAATCGGCGACGGCCGAGCCGCGATACCGCGACCGCATCCCGATCATGATCGGCGGCGGCGGCGAGAAGAAGACGTTTGCCATTGCCGCCCGATGCGCAGACCACCTCAATATCATCGCGGGGCTCGACGAGCTCCCACGCAAGGTAGACGCGCTGAAGGCGCGCTGCGACGAGGTCGGCCGAGACCCGGCGACCATCGAGACCAGCCTGATGTTGACGGTGCTGCTCGACGGGAAATTCGATCCCGAGCGGGATAATCCGCGCATGGTGGCCGGCAGCCCGGCGCAGATCGCCGACCAGGTACAGGCGAAAATCCTGGGCGTCGGCGTCGGTGGAGTGATCGTGAACATGCCGAACGGTCACGTGCCTGGTGTCATAACCACCGTTGCCGAGGCGCTGCGCCCGCTGTTCGGTGTGTAGTCCAGCACACTCGGCCGACGAGGATGTGGCTGATTACACAGGCTCGCGCCTGGGTATCTAGTCGCGGGCTTGACTACGCTTGCCTGCGGAGTAGCTAACTGCAAATCGAACGCCAATGCAGCCTCGTCAGGAGCAGCGGAACATGAGTCCCCAGCAAGAAGCCCCAGCTGCTCCCAAGCGTCGGCATCAGGTGGTGATCATCGGCTCGGGCTTCGGCGGACTCAACGCGGCAAAGAAACTCAAGCGCGCCGACGTCGACATCAAGCTGATCGCCCGCACCACCCACCACCTGTTCCAGCCGTTGTTGTACCAGGTGGCCACCGGGATCATCTCCGAGGGGGAAATCGCCCCGCCCACCCGTGTCGTCCTGCGCAAGCAACGCAACGCGCAGGTGCTGCTGGGCAACGTAACCCACATCGATCTGGCCAATCAGCGCGTCATCTCGGAGTTGCTCGGGCACACCTACGAAACTCCCTATGACACGCTGATCGTCGCCGCCGGTGCCGGCCAGTCCTACTTCGGCAACGACCATTTCGCCGAATTCGCGCCCGGCATGAAATCGATCGACGACGCCCTGGAGCTGCGCGGGCGCATTCTGAGCGCCTTCGAACAGGCCGAACGGTCAAACGATCCGGAACGACGCAAGAAGCTGTTGACCTTCACCGTCGTCGGCGCCGGCCCGACCGGTGTGGAAATGGCCGGGCAGATAGCCGAATTGGCCGAACACACTTTGAAGGGCGCGTTCCGGCACATCGACTCCACCAAGGCCCGGGTGATCCTGCTGGACGCCGCTCCGGCGGTGTTGCCGCCGATGGGTGAGAAGCTGGGTCAGCGGGCGGCCGCGCGGCTGGAGAAGATGGGCGTGGAGATCCAGCTGGGCGCGATGGTGACCGACGTGGACCGCAACGGCATCACCGTCAGGGATTCCGACGGCACCGAGCGACGCATCGAGTCGGCCTGCAAGGTCTGGTCCGCAGGAGTCCAGGCGAGCCGGCTGGGACGGGACCTCGCCGAGCAGTCGCCCGTAGAACTCGACCGCGCCGGACGGGTTCAGGTGCTGCCCGACCTGTCCATCCCCGGTTACCCCAACGTCTTCGTCATCGGGGACATGGCCGCGGTGGAAGGCGTGCCCGGGGTTGCGCAGGGTGCCATCCAGGGTGCCAAGTACGTTGCGACGACCATCAAGGCCGAGCTCGCCGGCGCCGACCCTACCCAGCGGGAGCCCTTCCAGTACTTCGACAAGGGTTCGATGGCCACCGTGTCGCGCTTCTCTGCTGTGGCCAAAATTGGCCCGCTCGAGTTCAGCGGCTTCATTGCCTGGCTGATCTGGCTGGTCCTGCACCTGGTGTACCTGATCGGATTCAAGACCAAGATCACGACGCTGCTGTCCTGGACGGTGACCTTCCTGAGCACTCGTCGCGGTCAGCTGACCATCACCGACCAGCAGGCTTTCGCCCGAACGCGCCTCGAACAGCTGGCCGAGCTGGCCGCCGAGGCACAAGACGCGGCGACCGCCAGAGTGGCCAGCTGACCGTCAGCGTGCCTCAAGGTTCTGCAGCCGCACCTGCCCGCGGGCGACCGTACGGTCGCCGGCGTCGGTGATGGTGACCAGCCAGAGTTGTTGCCTACGACCGCGATGGATCGGTTCGGCCGCGCCGTACACCGTGCCCGAGCCGATGGAGCGCAAGAAGTCCGTGTTGTTGTTGACGCCCACCACGTTTCCGCCGTTGCCGCTTCCGGGCGAATTCAGCCAGGTGTAGGCGGCCACGCTGGCCATGCTCTCGATCATCGAGCAGTAAACGCCGCCGTGCACCAGCCCCATTGGCTGCAGCAGTTTGGGTGTGACCTCGAGCTCCGCGCGGGCGCCGTCGGGGGTGAGTTCGGTGAACCGCAGCCCCAGCTCGGAATCGAAAGGCGCGGTGAAATTCTCCGGAAGGGTCACGTCCGACGACACGTTCATGTGTCTACACCATCGGCTGATCCATGTTCGTCGGGGCCGATTCCCGGCTCAGAAACAGGCCCGGAACAGGCCCGGAAAACAGGCAGGCCCCGTGCAACCCAGGCACGGGGCCCGCCGATCGAGTAGACCGGGGGTCGCTGCAGCCCTCAGGACTCTGCCGCGGTCATTGTTCGCTCGACGGGATTTAGAATAGGCAAGGCTGCCCTAATTTCGCAAGTGTTTGGACAGACCCGATTGCACGCCTCTCGGGCCCGCGAAACTCGACCGGTCCCGGTGTTACCAGGGTCACACCAGCATCCGTAAACCCGGTCTACCAGTGCGTCGTGCTCAGCTTCGGGCCTCGCGCAACCGGCCTGTCCGCGGCACAGGCCACTTCGCATACGACAACCGGTAGTAAGCGGGAGTAGTCTTATTGGACGTCTGATGGAGATGAACGAACTATGGCCAAGCTGACTCGGCTGGGTGATCTGGAACGAACGGTGATGGACCATTTGTGGTCCACCCCGGAACCCCAAACCGTTCGCCAAGTCCACGAGGCGTTGTCCGTGCGGCGTGACCTCGCGTACACCACCGTGATGACGGTGCTGCAACGGTTGGCCAAGAAGAATCTGGTCTCTCAGATACGCGACGACCGGGCGCACAGATACGCACCCGTGCACGGCCGCGACGAGCTGGTCGCCGGGCTGATGGTCGATGCGCTGGCCCAGGCCGAGGACTCCGGAGACAGGCAAGCCGCGCTGGTGCACTTCGTCGAACGGGTCGGAGCCGATGAGGCCGACGCGCTTCGTCGAGCGCTCGCGGAGCTCGAAGCAAATCAACGCACTACGCCGTCTGGGCCGTCTGGATCATCTGAGCCAGCTACTGGCGTTACGGCGGAGGACTGAGGGAGACTGGCAGCGTGTCAGCGCTGGCCTTCACCATCCTTGCGGTGCTGCTGGTCGGTCCGATACCGGCCCTGGTAGCCCGCTCCAAGTGGCCGCTGCGCGCTCCGCGCGCCGCGATGGTGTTGTGGCAGGCCATCGCCCTGGCAGCGGTGCTTTCGGCATTCAGCGCCGGCATCGCGATCGCCACCCGACTGCTGATGCCCGGTCCCGACGGGAGGCCGACGGCCGGCATCCTGGACGCGGAGGGCCGGCTGGGCTGGCCGCTGTGGGCCGCATACATCGCCGTTTTCGCGCTGACCGTGCTGGTCGGTGCGCGATTGATGGTCGCCGTGGTCCGCGTGGCCATCGCCACTCGACGGCGGCGGGCCCACCACCGCATGGTGGTGGACCTCGTCGGAGTCGGACACGATGCGGCCCTGCCCCAGCCCTGCACACGCACTCGTGACCTGCGCGTCCTGGACATCTCACAACCGCTCGCCTACTGTCTGCCGGGCGTGCGCAGCCGGGTCGTAGTCACCGAAGGCGCACTGAACACGCTCAACAACGCGGAAGTGTCGGCCATCCTCACCCACGAGCGCGCCCACCTGCGCGCGCGCCACGACCTGGTCCTGGAGGCGTTCACCGCGGTGCACGCCGCATTCCCGCGGCTGGTGCGCAGCTCGACTGCGCTCGACTCGGTGCGACTGCTGGTCGAGTTGCTGGCCGACGATGCCGCGGTGCGCGCCGCGGGGCGCGCACCCCTGGCCAGGGCGCTGGTCGCGTGCGCGTCGGGCCGTGCGCCGTCTGGCGCGCTGGCCGCCGGTGGACCCAGCACCGTCCTGCGGGTGCGCCGGCTCTCCGGACGCGGCAACAGCCTGGCGCTGTCAGCCGCCGCATACCTGGCCGCGGCGGCCGTCCTGGTCGTGCCGACGGTCGCGTTGGCGGTGCCGTGGCTGACGGAAGTGCAGCGCCTGTTCGCCGCCTAAGACCTCGGCCTAAGCGAAACACTCTGCAACGTCAGCACTTCGCTGTGTCACAGTTGTCGGACTAGTGTTCGCCAGAAAGCTCGAGCCGAATTTCTGCGACCGGAGAGGCCACTCAAATGCAAGACGTGAGTTCGTCGGAATCGAAGACGGGAACCGCGCAGATCGGCGTCACCGGCCTGGCCGTGATGGGATCGAACATTGCCCGGAACTTTGCTCGGCACGGCTACACGGTGGCCTTGCACAACCGGTCCGCTGCCAAGACCGACGCGTTGCTCAAAGAGCACGGTGACGACGGCAACTTCGTGCGCTCGGAGACCATCGAGGAGTTTTTGGACGCGCTGGAGAAGCCGCGGCGGGTCCTGATCATGGTGAAGGCCGGCGATCCCACCGACGCCGTCATCGACCAGCTCGCCGACGCCATGGAGGACGGCGACATCATCATCGACGGCGGCAACGCCCTCTACACCGACACCATCCGCCGCGAGAAGGCCATGCGCGAGCGCGGACTGCACTTCGTCGGCGCCGGGATCTCGGGCGGCGAGGAAGGGGCACTCAACGGTCCGTCGATCATGCCCGGTGGGCCCGCCGAGTCGTACGAATCGCTGGGACCGCTACTCGAGGAGATCTCCGCTCACGTCGACGGCGTGCCGTGCTGCACCCACATCGGCCCCGACGGTGCCGGTCATTTCGTCAAGATGGTCCACAACGGCATCGAATACTCCGACATGCAGCTCATCGGCGAGGCCTACCAATTGCTGCGCGACGGCCTTGGCTTGGCCGCGCCGGAAATCGCCGACGTGTTCGACGACTGGAACAAGGGCGATCTGGACAGCTTTCTCGTCGAAATCACCGCAGAGGTGCTGCGGCAGAGTGACGCCAAGACCGGCAAACCACTTGTCGACGTCATCCTCGACGAAGCCGAGCAGAAGGGCACCGGTCGCTGGACGGTGAAGTCTGCGCTGGACCTCGGTGTGCCCGTCACCGGCATTGCCGAGGCGGTGTTCGCCCGCGCGTTGTCCGGTTCGGTGGCCCAGCGCAAGGCCACCACTGGGCTGGCCGCCGGCGCGCTGGGCGAAAAGCCCAACGACACAGCGCAATTCGTGGAAGACGTCCGGCAAGCCCTCTACGCGTCGAAGATCATCGCGTACGCACAGGGTTTCAACCAGATCCAGGCCGGCAGCGCCGAGTACGACTGGGACATCACGCCAGGTGATCTGGCCACGATCTGGCGAGGTGGCTGCATCATCCGGGCCAAATTCCTCAACCGCATCAAGGAGGCGTACGACGCCGACGCCGACCTGGCGACGTTGATCGTGGCGCCGTACTTCCGTAGCGCGATCGAATCGGCCATCGACGGGTGGCGCCGGGTGGTGGTGACAGCGACGCAGCTGGGTATCCCCATTCCGGGGTTCTCGTCGGCGCTGTCGTACTACGACGCTCTGCGTACCGAACGATTGCCCGCCGCGCTCACCCAGGGCCTGCGGGACTTTTTCGGTGCCCACACCTACGGCCGCATCGACGAGGACCCGAGCAAGAAGTTCCACACCCTGTGGAGCGGAGACCGAACCGAAGTACCTGCCTAGCGAGTTGCATTAGACGATGAGGTTCCTGGACGGGCACCGGCCCGGGTACGACCTGACCTACAACGACGTCTTCATCGTGCCGAACCGGTCGGACATCGCGTCTCGGTTCGACGTCGATCTGTCCACCGTCGACGGCTCGGGCACGACCATTCCGCTGGTGGTCGCCAACATGACCGCGGTCGCCGGGCGGCGGATGGCCGAGACGGTGGCGCGCCGCGGCGGCATTGTGATTCTGCCGCAAGACCTTCCGATCGACGCGGTGCAGCAGACGGTGGATTTCGTGAAGAGCCGCGACCTGGTACTCGACACCCCGGTGACTCTGACGCCCGACGATTCGGTCTCGGACGCGATGGCGCTGATCCACAAACGCGCGCATGGCGTGGCCGTGGTCCTCTTCGAGGGCCGTCCGATCGGTTTGGTGCGGGAATCGTCGTGCGTAGGTGTGGACCGCTTCGCCCGGGTGCGTGACGTCGCCGTGAGCGATTTCGTGACGGCTCCGGTGGGCACCGAGCCGCGCAAGGTCTTCGACCTGCTCGAGCATGCCCCGATCGACGTCGCGGTGCTGACCGGCTCCGACGGCACGCTGGCCGGGGTGCTGACCCGCATGGGAGCCATCCGCACCGGCATCTACACCCCCGCTACCGACGCCCGCGGCCGGCTGCGAATCGGCGCTGCCGTCGGCATCAACGGCGACGTCGCGGCCAAGGCGCAGGCCCTCGCCGAGGCCGGCGTCGACGTGCTGGTCATCGACACCGCCCATGGACACCAGGTCAAGACGCTGGAAGCGATCAAGGCGGTCTCGTCGCTGGAGCTGGGCGTGCCGTTGGCGGCGGGCAATGTGGTATCGGCCGAGGGCGTTCGGGATCTGCTCGGCGCGGGTGCGAGCATCGTTAAGGTCGGCGTCGGTCCCGGCGCGATGTGCACCACCCGGATGATGACCGCCGTTGGACGTCCGCAATTCTCCGCTGTGCTCGAATGTGCTTCTGCGGCAAGGGAACTCGGAGCCCACGTGTGGGCTGACGGCGGAATCCGGCATCCGCGGGATGTGGCGCTGGCGCTGGCCGCCGGGGCATCGAACGTGATGATCGGGTCATGGTTCGCCGGCACCTACGAATCCCCCGGGGACCTGATGCGGGACCGCGACGACCAGCCGTACAAGGAGAGCTACGGCATGGCATCCAAACGTGCCGTGGTGGCCCGCACCGCCGCGGACAGCAACTTCGACCGTGCCCGCAAGGCGTTGTTCGAGGAAGGCATCTCGACTTCGCGGATGGGACTGGACCCCGATCGGGGCGGCGTCGAGGACCTGATTGACCACATCACCTCCGGGGTGCGCAGCACCTGCACCTATGTGGGTGCCGCCACGCTGGCGGAACTGCACGAGCGCGCCGTCGTCGGAGTACAGTCGGCGGCCGGCTTCGCTGAGGGCCATCCGCTGCCGACCGGCTGGTGATCGATATTCCTCTCATCGTGGCCACCGGGCTGGCCATCGTGGTGCTGATCGTCGGCACGGCGGTGTTCGTCGCGGCCGAGTTCTCGCTCACGGCGCTGGATCGCAGCATTGTCGAGGCCAACGCCCGCACCGGTGGCCGTCGTGACCGCTTCATCCAGCGCGCCCAACACAAGCTGTCGTTCCAGCTGTCCGGTGCCCAGTTGGGCATTTCGATCACCACGCTGGTCACCGGCTACCTCACCCAACCGCTGGTCGACAAGTTGCCCTACCCGCCGTTGGCCGCGATCGGGATATCCGACGGCCTGGCCGACGGGCTCACCACCTTCTTGGCGCTGGTGATCGTCACGTCGGTGTCGATGGTGTTCGGCGAGCTGGTGCCCAAGTACCTCGCGATCGCGCGCCCGCTGCGGACCGCCCGCGCAGTGGTGGTACCGCAGCTGGTGTTCTCGGTGCTCTTCACCCCGGCCATTCGGTTGACGAACGGGGTGGCGAACTGGATCGTCCGGGAACTGGGAATCGAGCCGGCCGAGGAGCTGCGCTCGGCCCGCTCACCACAGGAATTACTGTCGCTGGTGCAGACCTCGGCGCGCAGTGGCGTCCTGGACCCTGCCACCGCGTCGCTGGTGCGGCGGTCGCTGCAGTTCGGCGCGCTGACGGCCGAAGAACTGATGACGCCGCGGTCGAAAATCGTGTCGCTGCAGACCGATGACACCATCACCGACCTGGTAGCAGCCGCCGCGAAGTCGGGGTTCTCGCGTTTCCCGGTCATCGACGGTGATCTCGACCAGACCGTCGGCATCGTGCACGTCAAGCAGGTGTTCGACGTCGCGCCCCCCGATCGCGGACGCACGCCGGTGACGACTCTGGCCAAGCCGGTCACGGTGGTGCCCTCCACGCTGGACGGCGACGCGGTGATGGCGCGCATCCGCGCCGACAGCCTGCAGACCGCAATGGTTGTCGACGAGTACGGCGGTACCGCGGGCATGGTGACCGTCGAGGACCTGATCGAAGAGATCGTGGGCGACGTCCGTGACGAACACGACGACGCGACACCGGATGTGCTGGCTTCCGGCAATGGATGGCGGGTATCGGGCCTGCTGCGGATCGACGAGGTGGCCACCGCGACCGGATATCGGGCTCCAGATGGGCCCTACGAGACCATCGGCGGGCTGGTGCTGCGCGAGCTCGGCCACATCCCCCGGGCCGGCGAGACCGTCGAGGTGCCGGCATGGGACGCGGACGGTTTGTCGGACGACTCGGTGCGCTGGCAGGCGACGGTGGTCCGGATGGACGGCCGCCGCATCGACCTGCTTCAGCTGACCGAACTGACGCATCAACCGGACAGTCACCCGACGGGCTCAGGACCGCGACAATGATTCACGACGCGCTCAAAGTGCTGGCGGCGATCCTGCTGATCGGCGCCAACGCCTTCTTTGTCGGCGCGGAGTTCTCGCTCATCTCGGCCCGCCGCGACCGCCTGGAAGCGCTGGCTGAGCAGGGGCGGGCCCGTGCGGTCACCGTGATCCGGGCCGGTGAGCAGCTTTCGTCGATGCTGGCGGGTGCTCAGTTGGGCGTCACCGTGGCCTCCATCCTGCTCGGCCGGATAGGCGAGTCGGCGGTCGCCGATCTGCTGCGGAGGTCACTGGGTTTCACCAGCATGCCGCCGACGCTGGTGCATACGGTGTCGTTCGTGGTGGCGCTGGCCCTGGTGGTGACGTTGCATGTGCTGCTCGGCGAGATGGTGCCGAAGAACATCGCGCTGGCCGGTCCGGAACGAACGGCGATGCTGTTGGTTCCGCCGTATCTGCACTACGTGCGCGCAGCCCGGCCATTCATCGTCCTGTACAACAAGTGCACCAACGCGGTGCTGCGGATGCTGGGCGTCGCGCCCAAAGACGAGCTCGACATCACTGTGTCCACGGCCGAGCTGTCCGAGATGATCGCTGATTCTGTCTCCGAAGGCCTGCTGGATCAGGAGGAACACACCCGGCTGAGCCGGGCATTGCGGATATCGACCAGGGTTGTCGCCGACGTCGCGCGGCCGCTCCCTGAGGTCCGGGCGGTGCCGGTGGCGAGGGCGGACAGCGGGCCGACGGTGGGTGCGGTTGAGCAGGCCCTCGGCGAAACCGGCTACTCCCGGTTTCCGGTCACCGGCATCGGCGGCGAGTTCGTCGGATACCTGCATATCAAGGACGTGCTGACGCTAGGCGACGATCCGCAAGCCGTCGTCGATCTGACGCTGGTACGCCCGCTGCCGCGGGTCCGGCAGTCCCTGCCGCTGGCCGACGCATTGTCGCGGATGCGCCGCAGCAACAGCCATCTGGCGCTGGTGACCGACGAGGGCGGGCAGGTGGTCGCCATGGTGGCGATGGAGGACCTGGTCGAGGACCTGGTCGGTACCATGCGCGAAGGCACCAGCTGATGGTGGCGACGCGTATGATCTGTGCGCCGTGCGTGCTCCGGGAACTGACGGCCCCGGGCCGCTCGTTTCCAGAAGACGATACGTATGGCCCGCCGCCGTGCCGTCCGTGAAGCCGCCAGCCCCGGCTTGACCTGCTGCTGCAGGTCGGCCGTATACGCTCGTCAGGCTGTCGCTCGGTAGGCTGGCGCATAGCCAAAATGCGGCCGATTGGCCCGGTTGGTCCAGCCGAAGCGCCAGCCGGGGTCGAAGAGGGCTTCAACAGGGGCCGTTGTGAAGGAGAACCATGACTGAACGCGTGTCGGCGGGCAACTTGCGCGTCGCCAGGGTGCTCTACGACTTCGTGAACAACGAGGCCCTGCCGGGGACCGGAATCGACCCGGACAGCTTCTGGGCGGGCGTCGACAAGGTTGTGACCGACCTCACCCCGCAGAACCAGGATTTGCTCAACCGCCGTGACGAGCTACAGGCACAGATCGACAAGTGGCACCGCCATCGGGTGATCGAGCCCATCGATCAGGAGGCCTACCGCGAATTCCTCACCGAAATCGGGTACCTGCAGCCCGAACCCGACGACTTCACCATCACCACCTCCGGCGTCGACGACGAGATCACCACAACAGCCGGGCCGCAGCTGGTGGTCCCCGTGCTCAATGCCCGCTTCGCGCTCAACGCCGCCAACGCTCGCTGGGGCTCCCTCTACGACGCGCTGTACGGCACCGACGTCATCCCGGAAAGCGACGGCGCGGAAAAGGGCACCAGCTACAACAAGGTTCGCGGCGACAAAGTGATCGCCTACGCGCGCAAGTTTCTCGACGGTGCCGTGCCGTTGGCGTCGGGCTCGTGGGCAGACGCGACGGGGTTGAGTATCGACGACGGCCAGCTGCAGATCGCCTCAGGCGCGGAGTCCACAGGTCTGGCGAGCCCAGAGCAGTTCGCCGGATACAGCGGCGAGCTCGGCTCGCCCAACTGGTCGGTGCTGCTGGTCAACCACGGTTTACACATCGAAATCCAGATCGACCCGGATTCGCCGGTCGGCAAGACCGACGCAGCCGGCATCAAGGATGTGATTCTCGAGTCGGCGATCACCACGATCATGGACTTCGAGGACTCGGTGACCGCGGTCGACGCCGACGACAAGGTGCTCGGTTACCGCAACTGGCTCGGCCTGAACAAGGGCGATCTCGCCGAGAACGTCATGAAGGACGGCAAGACATTCACCCGTGTCCTCAACACCGACCGCACATACACCACGCCGGACGGCGGCGAGCTGACCCTTCCCGGGCGCAGCCTGTTGTTCGTCCGCAACGTCGGTCACTTGATGACCAACGACGCAATCGTCTCCGTCGGCGACGGTGACGAAGAAAAAGAGGTTTACGAAGGCATCATGGACGCGCTGTTCACCGGCGTCGCAGCGATCCATGGGCTCAAGAGCGGCGACCTCAACGGGCCATTGATCAACAGCCGCACGGGCTCCATCTACATCGTGAAGCCCAAGATGCACGGTCCTGCCGAGGTGGCGTTCACTTGCGAGCTGTTCAGCCGGGTCGAGGACGTGCTGGGATTGCCGCAAGGCACCCTCAAGGTCGGCATCATGGACGAGGAGCGCCGCACCACCGTCAACCTCAAGGCATGCATCAAGGCAGCCGCCGATCGTGTGGTGTTCATCAACACCGGGTTCCTGGACCGCACCGGCGACGAGATCCACACCTCCATGGAGGCGGGACCGATGATCCGCAAGGGTGCGATGAAGAACAGCACCTGGATCAAGGCCTACGAAGACGCCAACGTCGACATCGGCCTCGCCGCCGGCTTCTCGGGCAAGGCACAGATCGGCAAGGGCATGTGGGCGATGACCGAGTTGATGGCCGACATGGTCGAGCAGAAGATCGCCCAGCCGAAGGCCGGCGCCACCACCGCCTGGGTGCCGTCGCCCACGGCGGCCACCCTGCACGCGATGCACTACCACCAGGTGGACGTCTTCGCGGTGCAGAAGGAACTCGAGGGTAAGACCCGCACCACCATCGACGAGTTGCTGACCATTCCGTTGGCCAAGGAACTGGCGTGGGCTCCTGAAGAGATCCGCGAGGAGGTCGACAACAATTGTCAGTCCATCCTCGGCTACGTGGTGCGCTGGGTGGAGCAGGGCGTCGGTTGCTCGAAGGTGCCTGACATCCACAACACCGCCCTGATGGAGGACCGGGCCACCCTGCGGATCTCCAGCCAGTTGCTCGCCAACTGGCTGCGGCATGGCGTGATCACCAGCGAGGACGTGCGTGCCAGCCTGGAGCGCATGGCGCCGTTGGTGGACAAGCAGAACGCGGGTGACGCGGCGTATCGCCCGATGGCTCCCAACTTCGACGACAGCATCGCCTTCCTGGCCGCCCAGGACCTGATTCTGAAGGGCGGGCAGCAGCCCAACGGTTACACCGAGCCGATCCTGCATCGCCGTCGTCGGGAGTTCAAAGCGCGGACCCGCTGACAATGCGGGCCGCTGGCGGCCCGGGGACCCGGCGGGCCCATCGGAATTCACGCTGACCAGCGGAGAGCTTCAACGGATTCGAAACGAAAGGACGCAGACACCGGAATGGGTAGGCACAGCTTGCCGGACCCCGAGGATTCCGCCGCCGAGCCCTCTGAGGAATCCTTCGCGGACAGTGCGTACCCCGGGGACGAGGCCGATCAAGGTCGACACGGTGGCCTGGAGGCGGATGAGGAGTCGGACGTCTGGTCCGACGGCCACGACGAATGGTCCGATGACTACCACGATGCCGACGAGAGTCGCTATCTGGACGAAGACGAACCGTCCGCCAGCTGGGAATCCCGTCCGGTCGAAGACGAATCCATGCCGGCTCCGGGTGAGGCGTACGCCGACCTCGACGACCGGTACGGGGCCGAGAGTGACATGGCGTCCGGCGCGGCCGCGGGGTACCCCGACTTTCCGTCCCGGCCCGCGAGCGCGGCGGCCCCAGACCCGTCGACGCCCCCACCGCCGCTCTACGCCGCCGGCCACCGTGGAGGCGGCGAATGGCGCGGCGGGCATCGCAGCGGCCGCGGCGGCCGGGGAGTCAGCATCGGCGTCATAGTGGCCCTCGTCGCGGTCGTCGCCGTGGTGGGCGTATGGATCCTGTGGAAGTTCATCGGTGACTCGCTGTCGCATCGTTCACAGAACGCCGCGGCTCGCTGTGTGGGGGGAAAGGAGACGGTTGCCGTCGTCGCCGACCCGACCATCGCCGATCAGGTGCGGGAGCTGGCCGAGAGCTACAACCCGTCGGCCGGTCCGGTCGGCGACCGCTGCGTATCGGTCGACGTCAAACCTGCCGGCTCCGAGGCGGTGCTGGGCGGTTTCAGCGGCAAGTGGCCGGCCGAGTTGGGTGATCAGCCCGCATTGTGGGTCCCGGGCAGCTCGGTCTCCGCGGCACGCCTCAGCGCGGCCTCCAAACAGAAGATCGTCAGCGAGAGCCACTCTTTGGTGACATCGCCGGTGCTACTCGCGATTCGTCCCGAACTCCAGCAGGCCCTTTCCAGCCAGAACTGGGCGAACTTGCCGGGCTTGCAAACCAATCCGAACTCGCTGGCCGGCTTGAATCTGCCCGCGTGGGGATCGTTGCGGCTGGCTTTGCCGACCAACGGCAACGGCGATGCGTCGGTGCTGGCCGGCGAGGCGGTTGCGGCCACGTCAGCACCCGCCGGGGCGCCGGTAACCCAGGGCATCGGCGCCGCGCGCACACTGATGGCCGCGCAACCGAAACTGGCCGACAATTCCCTCGGCGCGGCGATGAACGCGCTGCTCGGCGCGGGGGACCCGGCGACCGGCCCGGTGCATGCGGTGGCCACCACCGAGCAACAGCTGTTCCAGCGCGGCCAGTCGCTGCCGGACGCCAAGGGCAAGTTGGGCTCCTGGCTGCCGCCCGGGCCGGTCGCGGTTGCCGACTATCCTGCCGTGCTGCTCACCGGGTCATGGCTGTCCCACGAACAGACCGAGGCGGCCAGCGCGTTTGCCCGATTCATGCAAAAGCCCGAACAACTGGCCAAGCTGGCCAAAGCGGGGTTCCGGGTAAATGGTGTAAAACCACCGAGCAGCCCGGTCACCGGCTTCCCCGCCCTGCCCCCGGCGCTCTCGTTGGGCGACGAGGCGCAGCGCGTCACGCTGGCCAACGGACTGGCCTCAACGGCGGCTGGGGTAGCCGCGACAATCATGCTCGACCAGTCGATGCCCACCGACGAGGGCGGCAAAACCCGGCTCGCCAACGTGGTCGCGGCCCTCAGCGAAAGAGTCAAAGCGATGCCGCCGACGTCGATGGTGGGACTGTGGACGTTCGACGGTCACGAGGGTCGATCCGAGGTGGCAATCGGACCACTGGACGACCCCGTCAACGGACAGCCTCGCTCGGCCGCGCTGACGGCCGCGCTGGACAAGCAGTATTCGTCCAACGGCGGCGCCGTTTCGTTCACCACGCTGCGCATGATCTATCAGGAGATGCTCGCCAATTACCGTGCCGGGCAAACGAATTCAATACTGGTGATCACCACCGGGCCGCATACCGACCAAACTCTCGATGGCCCTGGTCTGCAGGATTTCATTCGCAAGGCAGCGGACCAGGCCCGGCCGATCGCGGTCAACGTCATCGACTTCGGCGCCGACCCGGACCGGGCGACCTGGGAGGCCATCGCGCAGCTCAGCGGCGGCAGTTACCGCAACCTGGGAACCTCGGCGTCCCCCGACCTCGCCGCGGCGGTCAGCACCTTCCTGGGCTGAATTGGGCGATGCCAGGGCGTTCGGTGTGAAGCGTTGGCGTTGAGTGTGACGCTACGGCTTTCGGTGTGAAGCTACGGCTTTCGGTGTGAAGGCAGGGCGGAATCCGGGCGCTTTTCGCGCCCTCATTTCACACGCGACGCCAACGATTCACGCCCAACGCCAACGATTCACGCCCAACACGCTCAGCGAGGGCACGGCGTCAGCGCGCTAGCCGACCAGCAGGGACAGCGCGGCGTCGGCATACGCCTTGGGGTCCTCGATCTGCGGGTAGTGGCCCAAGCCGGGCAGTTCGACCACCGCGGCGCCGGGCCGCAGCTCGCGCAACCCGTCGAGCACATTCGTGGTGGCCACCGGATCGTTGAGTCCCCATACGAAGCCCAGCGGTTTGGGCCAATCGCGCACGGCGCCATGCCAGCGTTGCGCGTAACGCTCCCGCTCGTCGAGATAGCTGATCAGCAGATGCGCGATGCGATTGCCGTCGTTGTACGACAACAACTCCCACTGAGCGGCGGCCTCCTCAGCCGACAGCGGGTGATCGGTCGAGAACAGCCGGCCGAAGCCCCGCTGGAAACCGCGCCGATTCGTCAGCCGGGCCGCGACCGGACCCAGCGGGCCGCGCAGCACCTTCTGGATCGGCCGCAGGCTGGCGCGTTCCAGGATGACGCTGCCATTGCTCAGCACGGCCCGCTGCATGTCGAAAGGCAGGCGACCCTCCAGGTCGCGGGCCATCAGCTCGGTGGTCACCGATGTGCCCATGTCGTGGGCGAGCACCACCACCGGGCCGGTCGCCGTCTGCGCGATCACGGTCTGTACCAGGTTGGCCTGCTCGAGCAGGCTGTAGCGATGCGGACGCGGCTTGTCCGACAGGCCGTAGCCGAGGAAGTCCATCGTCACCCAGGCGTGGTCGCCCAGATACGGCAGCACGGCCCGGAAATCGAACGAACTCGACGGAAAGCCGTGCAGCAGTAGCACAGTCGGTGTAGCACCCGCTTTTAACCGGACGAATACCCGGCCCACGGGCGTCTCCAGCCAGCGGCCGGCATCGCGCCATTCCTGGACGTTCACTGGTGTCACCCTTCGGACATACCATCGAGGGCGCGATCAAAGGAGGGTTATGACGATCGATTTCACCCCGGATCCTCAGCTGTACCCGTTCGAGTCGCGCTGGTTCGACAGCTCGCAGGGACGCATCCACTACGTCGACGAGGGTCCTACGGGTTCCGATGCCCCGCCGATCCTGTTCTGCCACGGGAACCCGACGTGGAGCTTCTTGTATCGCGACATCATCGTCGCGCTGCGGGACCGATTTCGGTGCATCGCACCGGACTATCTCGGCTTCGGCCTGTCGGATCGCCCATCGGGGTTCGGCTACAAGGTTGACGGACACGCCCGCGTGATCGGAGAGCTGGTCGATCACCTGGGCCTCGACGGGTATCTCAGCATGGGTCAGGACTGGGGTGGGCCGATCAGCACCGCTGTGGCCGTCGAGCGTGCCGATCGAGTGCGCGGTGTCGTGCTGGGCAACACCTGGTTCTGGCCGACGGATGAGTTGACGACGAAGATCTTCAGCAGGGTGATGTCAAGTCCCCCAATGCAATACGCGATTCTGCGCCGGAATTTCTTTGTCGAGCGGCTGATTCCGGCGGGGACGGCTCGTCGGTTGAGCCCGGTGGTGATGGAGCACTACCGCGCGGTGCAGCCCGACTCGGAGGCGCGATTGGGGGTGGCCGAGCTGCCGAAAGAGCTTCTGGCTGCCCGTCCGCTGCTGGCACGGCTGGCGCGTGAGGTGCCCGAAAAACTGGGCGCCAAGCCGGCGCTGTTCGTCTGGGGTATGAAGGACTTCGCGTTCAGACCCGGTCCGACGATCCCACGGATGCGTCAGACGTTTCCCGATCATGTGCTCGTCGAGCTGCCCGAGGCGAACCACTTCATCCAGGAGGACGCACCGGATCGGATCGCCGCCGCGATCATCGACCGGTTCGGCTGACGGGCACCGCCGGGCTACGCGAATGCCTCCACCGGCGGGCACGCGCAGACCAGGTTGCGATCGCCGTAGGCACCGTCGATGCGGCGCACCGGCGGCCACACCTTGGGCCGGAAACCCGCGCCCAGCGGGTAGGCAGCCTGTTCACGCGTATACGGGTGATCCCAGTCGGCCACCAGCAGACATTGCGCGGTGTGTGGCGCGCCGCGCAGCGGGTTGTCGTCAACCGGCCACTCCCCCGACGCGACGCGGTCGATCTCGCCGCGAATGGCGATCATCGCCTCGCAGAAAGCGTCGACCTCGGTCAGGCTTTCGCTCTCGGTGGGTTCCACCATCAGCGTGCCGGCCACCGGGAAACTCATCGTCGGAGCGTGAAAGCCGTAGTCCGCCAAACGTTTCGCCACGTCGTCGACGGTCACGCCGGTCGACTTGGTGAGTGCGCGCAGATCCAGGATGCACTCGTGGGCCACCATGCCGTTCTCGCCGGTGTAGAGGACCGGGAAGTATTCGTCGAGGCGGCGAGCGATGTAGTTGGCCGAGGCGATCGCCGTCAGCGACGCCGCGCGCAGGCCGTCGGCGCCCATCATCCGGATGTAGGCCCAGGTGATCGGCAGTATCGAGGCCGATCCGTAGGGAGCCGACGACACCGGGTGACCATGGGGAAGTTCGGGGGCATAGGGATGACCCGGCAGGAACCGTGCCAAATGCGAACGCACCGCAACCGGACCCACTCCCGGGCCCCCGCCCCCGTGCGGGATGCAGAACGTCTTGTGCAGGTTCAGGTGGCTGACGTCACCGCCGAACTTCCCCGGCCGGGCCAGTCCCACCAGTGCGTTGAGGTTGGCGCCGTCGACGTACACCTGACCGCCCGCGTCGTGCACGGCCGCGCACATGTCGGCGATGTCCTGCTCGTACACGCCATGAGTGGACGGATAGGTGATCATCAGCGTCGATAGCCGGTCGGCGTGCTCGCTGACCTTGGCGCGCAGATCGTCCAGGTCGACGTCCCCGTTGTCATGGCAGCCCACGACGACGACGCGCATCCCGGCCAGCGCCGCCGAGGCCGCGTTGGTGCCGTGCGCACTGGACGGGATAAGGCAGATGTCGCGGTGCGGTTCTCCCTGGCTGGCGTGGTAGTCGTGAATTGCCAGCAGACCCGCGTACTCCCCTTGCGAGCCGGCGTTGGGCTGCAGCGAGACGGCGTCATAGCCGGTGATAGCGACCAACCACGTCTCCAGGTCGCCGATCAGCTGACGCAGCCCCCGGGTGTCGACGGCCGGGGCGAACGGGTGCTGACGCGCGAATTCCGGCCAGGTGATCGGCTCCATCTCGGCCGCGGCGTTGAGTTTCATCGTGCACGATCCCAGCGGAATCATGCTGCGGTCCAAAGCGACGTCCTTGTCCGCCAGCGCACGCAGGTAGCGCATCATCGCCGTCTCCGTGCGGTATTGCGTGAACGCGGGATGCGTCAGGAACTCCGACGTGCGGGTTGCGATGTCTGCGCGCACCGGTTCGGCGGCCGACACACCAAAGGCTTCCAGAACCGCCGCGACATGCTCTTCGGTGGTGGCTTCGTCGCAGGCCACCGACACATGGTCGGCGTCGACTCGCCACAGGTTGAGGCCGTTGGCCTTGGCCGCGGCCAGCACCTCGTCAGCCCGTCCCGGTACCCGGGCCAGCACCGTGTCGAAGTAGGTGTCGTGTACCAGTGCGTCGCCGAGGGCAGCGGCGATGGTCTCGGCGTGGGCATGTATACGGCGCGCGATAGCGGTCAACCCCTCGGCCCCGTGGTAGCTGGCATACATCGCGGCCATCACCGCCAGCAGCACCTGCGCCGTGCAGATGTTGCTGGTTGCCTTGTCGCGACGGATGTGCTGCTCGCGCGTCTGCAGGGCCAGCCGGTAGGCCGGGGACCCGTCGGCGTCCAGCGAAACACCGACCAGGCGGCCGGGCAGCTGACGGGCATGCTTGTTGTGCACGGCCAGGTAGCCCGCATGCGGGCCGCCGAATCCCATCGGCACGCCGAACCGTTGCGTAGTGCCGAAGGCGACGTCAGCGCCGATCTCGCCGGGCGGGGTGATCAGCGTCAGCGCCAACAAGTCGGCACCGACGGCAATCAGGGCCCCGCGGTCATGGGCCTCAGCCACCAGATCGGCCCAGTCGGTTATCCGGCCGCTGGCGCCGGGCAGCTGGGTGACCACGCCGAAAAAGTCGCCGTCCGGCAGGCCGTGCCGCAGGTCGGCGGTCACGATGTCGATGCCCAACGGCTTGGCCCGGGTGGCGAGCACCGCTGCCGTCTGGGCGAACAGGTCGCTATCAACGACGAGGCGGCCAGTCGAGCCGCCGCGGGCCGCGCGATGCATCAATGTCATGGCTTCGGCCGCCGCGGTGCCCTCGTCGAGCATCGAGGCGTTGGCGACCTCCAGGCCGGTGAGATCGCTGACCAGCGTCTGGAAGTTCAGCAGCGCTTCCAGACGGCCCTGGCTTATCTCGGGTTGGTAGGGCGTGTAGGCGGTGTACCAGGCCGGGTTTTCCATGATGTTGCGCAACAGCACGGGCGGGGTGAGCGTGTCGTAGTAGCCCTGCCCAATCATCGAGACGGCCACGGTGTTGGCGTCGGCCAGCGCACGCAGTTCGGCCAGTGCTTCGGCCTCGCTGGCGGGCTCCGGCAGCCCGTCCAGTCCCGGTGCGGCGCCGGTGCCGGTGAGCTTGTCGAGAATCCCGGCCGGGACGGCCTTGGCGGCGAGCTCGTCGAGTGAGTCGACACCGATCACGGCCAGCATGGCGTCGACGGCCTGGCGGTCCGGGCCGATGTGCCGGTCGGCGAACGTTGCCGGGTGGGGGGTTGAATTCCCTGACATGTGGCGAACTCCTGACGCGCGGTGCTGCAGAGGAAGGGTCTAGCGGCCCTCTCCCTCTGTCTTCACCCGTGCACCAGGCGCCTGAGAGATTCGGCGCCGCTAACAGGCACCTTTCCCCATCGGCGGGTGACGACCGGCGGTCGCCACCGCTTTCCAGAGGCATCTTGTCTTACGCGGTCCGGGGGCCTGAGAGGTTGACGGAGAGGTGTTGCTCCTTCGGCGTCCATGACTGGCGGTCATGGAACTCTCCCGCGCAAGCGCGACGCATCGCCCAGTTTACCGCCTCCTTATCGCAAGGCGTGAGCGTGCACGTTTGTACAGGGACACGCCGCCTGAGGCGTGCAATTGCGCACGCTCGCGGAGGAAGGTGAGGCGGAACTAGCCGATTTTGCGGTCGCGATGCTTGCGACGAGAGGCCAGCTCGTCTTCCGGTGCCGCAATCGACTCGCCGCCGTCGGCGCGCTCGCCGGGGAAGTCGGCGATGACGCCGGTCAGCTCACGCATCGCACCGGACACCGCGATGCCGAACACCCCTTGCCCGCCCTGCAGCAGATCGACGACCTCCTCGGCGGACGTGCACTCGTACACGCTGGTGCCGTCGGAGAACAGGGTGATGTTGGCCAGATCCTGGACACCGCGCTGGCGCAAGTGGTCGACCGCGACCCGGATGTTGTGCAGCGAGATGCCGGTGTCCAGCAGGCGCTTGACGATCTTGAGAACCAGGATGTCCTTGAACGAGTAAAGCCGCTGGCTGCCGGAACCGGCCGCGCTGCGAATCGAGGGAACCACCAGCGATGTGCGCGCCCAGTAGTCCAGCTGACGGTAGGTGATGCCGGCGATCTGGCAGGCGCTTGGGCCGCGATAGCCCACCAGCTCATCCGGCACGGAGTCGTCGGGGAACAGCCCGGGCTGCACAGGCTCGCTTGGTGCGGCAGCGTCAGTAGTCGCGACGTTCGCTTGGTCGGAAAGGTCCAGCTGCTCTTGACGTGGCTGCTCGCTCACGGTGGTTCCTCTCGCCGATCGCGCTCGTGTACTCGCTGCGTCACTGGCTGCCCCCGGCAACCACGGTCGCTCAGGCCCGAGTGCTAGTGAGCATACGCTTTCACTAGCTGCCGTGGCCCGAGATGAATCTTCAAGTCGTGTTCAAAAGTATGGCTGCCACCCGGGCCGGGAGCCGCCATCCGCGAGGCGTGTCGACAAAGCGGTGCCAGATGAGACGCATCCGTAACGTTGCCCGGGACGATGCCGGACCGCCGCTACGTGGCCTTGAAATCGTCAGGCGACACGCTGTCGAGAAATTCCTTGAACTTCTCCACCTCGTCCTCGCGAACCGCGCTGCTGGACTCCTCGTCGCTCTCGTCGGGAATCAGCAGGCCGGCCTGGGCCAGAACCGCTTCTTCGACGTAGATCGGAACGCCCACCCGCAGCGCGATCGCCACCGAGTCGGAGGGTCGCGCCGACACTGTGATGTTGCGATCGAAAATCAGGTCGGCGTAGAAGGTGCCCTCCTGCAAATCCGTGATTCGCACCTCTTTGAGCGAATGGCCAAGTGCGGCAATGAGATCCCTGATCAGGTCATGTGTCAGCGGCCGGGGTGGCTCGACCCCTTGCTGCTCCAGGGCGATGGCCGCGGCCTCCGACTGGCCTATCCAGATCGGCAGGTACCGGTCACCATTGGCTTCGCGCAGTAACAGCACCGGCTGGTTCTGCGGCTGCTCGACGCGAATGCCGACAACACGAACTTCACCCATCTGTGTCTGCCCTCCGCACATGCCGCTGTGTCCCGACGGAAGCCGGTGCGACGACCCCGACAAGACCAGCGTCGCCGCACACCAAGCTGTCGAACGAAGTCTAGTCCTCAGCGGTGAAGAAGGTCGCGAACCGCCGACTTGATCAACGACGTGTGCAGGGTGATGGCAAGCGCAGCGACCTCGCGCGCCAAATCGTCGGCACGGTCGCGGGCGCCGGCCTTGCCGGCCTTGACTAGCGGCCCGGCGATCTGAGCGATCAGATCGGACTGCCGGTCCGCGGCTGACCGGAAGGCACGCAGATGCCGCGGCTCGACGCCGTATTCGGACAGCGCGCGCGCACATTGCAGAATCACGACCGCGTGTTCGTCGAAGAACCCGCCCGGCCCCGTCGTGATCACCCCGGCCTTGAGCAGCGCCGTCAACAGGTCGTCGTCCACCCCCGAACGTTCCAGCAGGTCCTCCCGGCTGAGCCGGATGCGGGGGGGCGCCACCTCTGCGGTGTCGGATCCCGAATCACCGTTGTCGGCCACTTGCACCAATCGCGGTACGCCGTAAGGCGATCCGACCGACGGCAGCTCACCGTCCGGCTGGGCGTCGAGCTGTGCCCGGATCACCTTCAGGGGCAGGTAATGATCCCGCTGGGCGGTGAGGATGAAGCGGAGACGCGCACAGTCGTACGCGGTGAACCGGCGATACCCCGAGGCGGCGCGCTGTGGCGTCACCAGCCCCTCAGCCTCCAGGAAGCGGATCTTGGAGATGGTGACATCGGGGAAATCCGGCCGCAGCAGGTCGAGGACTGCCCCGATCGACATCCCGGCTACCGCCGGGCTATCGAGTGCGCCCACTAGCCTCCGGTTCCCCCCTCGTCACCCTGCTTGGGTCCGGTCAGGAACACCAAGCGGAACTTGCCGATCTGCACTTCGTCGCCGTTGGCCAGCACCGCCGAATCCACCGGCTCGCGGTTGACATAGGTGCCGTTGAGGCTGCCGACGTCGACGACCTGGAATTCGGTGTTCTCCAACCTGAATTCGGCGTGACGACGGCTCACGGTGACGTCGTCGAGGAATATGTCGCTGTCCGGGTGCCGGCCCGCGGATGTGATGGGCTGGTCGAGCAGGAAACGCGATCCAGCGTTGGGTCCGCGCTTGACGACCAGCAACGCCGAACCCGCCGGGAGGCCTTCGACCCCGGACACCGTGCTCTCCGTGCCCGCCTGTGCGGGCGCATCGAGTTCGTTGAGGAAGTCGGCCCGAAAGACGGAAGTCGTCTCTACGGTGACATCATCGGAAGTCTGGTCCTGCGGACTTCCTGAGTCCATTTCCGTCACCCGCTGCTCCTTACTGGCTGCTGTGGCGTTCGACCGGGCCGCTTGGCCGGCTTTTCAGTTCAAATGCCTTCAAATGCCTTCACATGCCGTCGAATGCTGTCAAATGCTCTCAATGCCTTCAATACATATGTGTCGACCGTACCGCGCAGTGGTCCGCGATGTGGTTCCCACCGCAAGATCGTCGTGCGACGCTGGCTGGCACATTAGCAATCGTCATTCGGTCAGTGTGCCGCGGTAGGCCTCGGCGTCAAGCAGCGTCGCGAGGCCCGACTCCAACGCGGCGTTATCCGGCACCCGCAGATCCAGCAGCCACCCGGCACCGTATGGATCTGAGTTCGCCAGTTGCGGACTGCTTTCCAGCTCGGAGTTGACCGCTGCCACCGTGCCGGACAGCGGCGCATACAGATCCGAAACCGATTTCGTGGACTCCACTTCACCGAAGGATTCGCCCGCGGTCACTTCGGCGCCCACATCCGGCAACTGCACGAAAACGACATCGCCCAATGCCGATTGCGCGAAGTCGGTGATGCCGACTCGCACGATGTCGTCCCCGCTGCGGCGAACCCATTCATGCTCGGCGGTGTAGTGCAGATCGGACGGGATATCGCTCACGGGCAAGTCCTGTTCTGTTCGGTGGTGCTCACTTGACGGGCTGAGCGTATTGGCGTGCTTTTGGTTGCCGCAAGGTGGTCACGTCGACGCGGTCGGACTGTTGCACACTCATCCGCGCGCCGACACGTTTGGCGCTGTCCTCGGCGCCACCGGGAATGTTCATCGCCGCGGCCAAGGTCGGCGGATCGCCAATCGCCAGAACCGAATACGGCGGCGAAAAGGCTTTTCCGTCGATGGTCAGCGAGCCGGGACTGCCTACCACCCAGGTATCGACACCGACCCGAACGGACTGGCGCGCATCGTTGATCTCGATGGCCTCTGCGCCGGCGGCGCGCAACTCGTTGATGACGTCGAGCATCGTGTCTGGCGCCATTCCGGGACCGGGGTCTTCGATCTTGACGGTGACGCCGGGCCCGGTGGCGCCCACGGACCCGACGAGGATGGCCAACGCGGCCAGCCTGGCCTGCGCGCTTTCGATGGCAGCCTGATCGGTGTTGCCGGACGCCCGCAATTTGTTCAGGGTGTTCTGAAGTTCGGTCACCTCGGTCTCCAGGGCGGCCTCACGTTGCCGCAGCGAGTCCAACAGCACCAGCAAATCGGCGGGCCGGGCGGTGTCAAGGGAATCGCCGGACTTGGTTTGGTGCACCTGGGTGGCAATGGCAACACCCAGTACGACACACAAGAGGATGGCCAGCGCGCCGAACGCCAACCGCGAACGGCCACCCCGCAGCAGTCCGGACAGTCCCGTGCGGCGCAGCGGCCCGATTTCTGGCCGGGGACTGTTTCCGGGCAATTCGTGACGGCCGTGCTGGCCCGCGTCCGAGGCCTCGGAATCAGCGTCGGGCGCAACGTGCGGCGTCGACTTTTCAGCTTTGGCACCGCTTTCTGCGTGGTCCTGGGACTGGTCTTCCGGAAGGTCTCGGGACCCCGGGGGTCGCTCGCTCACCCTGACCTCATCTCTGTCATGCGCCGAACAGCCGGCGCCGCAATGCGGCGGCATTGCCGAAGATCCGGATACCCAGCACGACGATGATCGCCGTGGACAACTGGGTGCCAACGCCGAGTTGATCCCCGACGTAGACGATCAGGGCTGCCACCAGGACGTTGAACACGAACGACACCACGAAGACCTTCGGGTCGAAGATCCGCTCGAGGTAGGCGCGCAGCCCGCCGAACACCGCGTCGAGCGCGGCCACCACGGCGATGGGCAGATAGGGTTGGACGACCTCCGGCACGCTGGGGTGAAAGAACAGGCCCAGCACGATGCCGATCGCAACCGCAGCGATACCGATCATGCTGAGCGGATTCCAGTCGTCGGCAAGGGCATCTGGATCACCAGGACTTCTCTCACTAGGGCCCAATCTGTTTGGCGAACTTGACTTCCCGGATTGCTCCGGCGGGCAGCGAAAGTCGATCGGAGATGTTCACGCTGACGCCGACGCTGTAAGACGTCTCCAGCAGCCTGAGGCGGTGCAGACCGGGGCTGTTTTCGAAAGCGTCTCGCATCCCGTGCGGCGGCCCGACGGCCAGGATCGTATACGGGCTGCTGGTGGGATTGTTGTCGACCAGGATGGCTCCGCCAGCCTGCCGGATCGTCACGTTCGGGCCGATCCTGGCGCCGCCGACCGAAATGGCCTCTGCGCCGCTCGCCCATAACGAGTTGACGACCAGTTGCAGATCCCGGTCCAGGATGATTTGCCGGCTGCCGTTCACGCGCTGCTTGGACACGTCGGAAAGGTTCGGTCCCACGCCGGGATCGGTGACCGTCACCGTCAGGCCAGGACCGGTGACCGCTGTGCTGGCCGCGGCCAGGCTGAGCGCGTCGAGGCGGGTCAGCAGCCGCTGTCCCATTGCGTTGTCAGCGAGTGCTAGACGCTGCACGTCATCAACTTGAGCCGCGAGCAGGTTGCGGCGCTGGGCCAATTTGGCGGCCGCCGTTTGCGTTGACCGCACACTGGTCGCCAGCAGCTGCTGCGCGGTACGCACGCCGGGTGCAACCGAGCGGGCCTGCGCTACCGCGGCGGCAAAAACCGTGACTACCAGCATTGCCGCCAGCGCCTGCCAGATCCAGCCGAAAACACGTGCTCGCCGGCTCGATGGGCGATCTGGGCGGTTCCGTTTGGCGGCTGCGGCGGCGTAACCGGGGTCGAGGTGTTCCGAAAGTAGGGCCCGCAGCAGCGACGGCACCGGGATCAGGGTGGGCCGTGCGGCCGCATGGGCGCTACGACCTGCGTTGGGGTCATAGCCGCCGAGGCGCCGGTCGGGTTCAGACATGCTTACCCGCTTGCGGGGTTGCCGGGCGATCGGCCCGGCTGAGCTTGGGCATGTGGCGAACCACCAGCGTCATCTGCAGGATGTACAGGACGAACGCCCAGAGGTACATGTACAAGCCCCAGATCAGAAAGCCCCAACCGCAGACGCCCACCACTCGGCTCCACAATGCGTGCCACTGGCCCAGCAGTATTAGCGGAAAGCCCGACATCAACGCGAAGGTCGCTGCTTTGCCGACATAGGTGACCGGCAATGCGGAGAGCCCCCGACTCCGCAGCGACGGCAGTGTGGCAGCCAACAGCCCATCGCGGGCGAGCAGCGTGATGACGAACCACCACGGCACAATTTCGCCGGCCGCCATGGTGATCGGGACGGCAACCATGTAGAGGCGATCGACCGCGGGGTCCAGCAGAACGCCCAAGCGTGAGGACTGGTTGAGCATCCGCGCGATCTTGCCGTCGGCCCAGTCGGAGATCCCGCTGAACATCAGGATCGCCACCGCCCAGGCGTTGGCGTGCGCCACCAGCAGCACGTAGATGAACACCGGGATGAGCAGCAGACGGATGGCGCTCAGCACGTTGGGTACCGTCAGCACCCGATCGGCTTCGTGTGCGGGCTCCATATGCCGTGACCCTAGCCCGGCCCCCTCTGCGGTGGCGACGCGGTCCGCATCGACGGACCGGGGTGAGCCGCTAGCGGAACACCCCGGGCAGGCTCAGCGTGGACAGCGTGTCATCCGCCAGCGGATTGTCGTTGACCATGTACGTCCACGTCGAGGTCGGTCGCGCCAGCTTGGACAGATCCAGCCCCGGCTCCTCTTCGAGCACATTCGCGGTCTCGAAGGTCTGCTGCGCCGCCTCGATCGCGTCGGCGGCCAGCGAGGCGAACGCGTCGACCGCCAACCGGTGAAACTCGTCCAGCGGATTCTGGCGGCCCAGTGCACGCAAATGGATGCTTTCCCGGATGTCGGCGAGATATGCCAGATGATCGGCCCAGCCGCGGTCCAAGTGATACAGCATGATCAGTCGGCAGATCTTTTCCAGACGTTCCTCGGCCTCGTCCTCGGGCATCGCCTCGGCCAGCTCCTCGTACCGCTTCGGAGCCAGCTCGGCCAGTTCCTCGCGCGCAGTCACCGTGCGCAGCAACGTGTTTCGCCGTTCCACGATGATGGCGCGCTGCTGGGCGATCAGCTGGTTGTAGCGCCAGGTGTTGGCGTGGACGTCCAGCATCCGGCCCTCCGCGACCCGCTGGGCATGGTCGAGCATCCCGGCCGCCTTCGGGCTGACGATGCGGCCGTCCTCATCAGTCTCCATGGGCAGCTTGTTGTAGTCGAGGTTGGCCGCGACCACGTCGTCTTCCCAACTCGAGAAGAACACCGAGGACCCCGGATCGCCCTGACGTCCCGCCCGGCCGCGCAACTGATTGTCCAGCCGCTGGGTGTGATGCCGGCCGGTCCCGACCACGTGCAGACCGCCGAGTTCGGCGACCCGGTCGTGGTCGGACTCGTCGGAGCCGCCGAGCCGGATGTCGGTGCCGCGCCCGGCCATCTGGGTGGACACCGTGACCGCGCCGAATTTCCCGGCCTCGGCGATGACCTGCGCCTCCTCGGCGTCGTTCTTGGCGTTGAGCACCACCGCGGGAACGCCGCGGCGCAGCAACCGTTCGTGCAGCTCTTCGGATTCGGCGACGTCGCGAGTGCCGACCAGCACGGGCTGCCCCGTCTCGTGCACCTCGGCGATGTGGTCGATGATCGCGTCGTTCTTTGCCGCTGCGGTGATGTAGACCCGGTCGGACTCGTCCTCGCGGATGTTGGGGGTGTTCGGCGGTATCGGCGAGACGCCGAGCTTGTAGAACTGGCGCAGCTGTTCGCCGGCAGCCAGTGCGGTGCCCGTCATGCCGCAGACGGTGGCGTAGCGGTTGATCAACGCCTGCACCGTGATGGTGTCGAGCACCTCGCCGGTCTCGGTGGTCTCGATGCCCTCCTTGGCCTCGACGGCAGCCTGCAGGCCGTCCGGCCAGCGCTGCAGCTGCGCGATGCGGCCGCGGGACGCGTTGATCAGGTGCACGGCGTCGTCGCGGACGATGTAGTGCACGTCGCGTTGCAGCAGCACGTGCGCGTGGAGAGCGACGTTGACCTCGGTCAGGGTGGTCCCGACGTGTTCCTCGGAATACAGGTCGATCCCGCCCAGAGCCTTCTCGACCTTGCGGGCGCCGCTCTCGGTCAGATGAACGTTGCGATTGTCGGAGTCGGTGTCGTAATCCGTCTCCGCGGACAGGTTGCCCACCAGCTTGATGATCTCCACGCGTGGGGTCTCCCGGTGGGTGGTGCCGGCCAGCACGAGCGGCACCAGCGCCTCGTCAACCAGCACCGAGTCGGCTTCGTCGATAAGCGCCACGTCCGGATTGGGCGATACCAGGTCTTCGACGTCGGTCACCAGCTGATCGCGAAGCACATCGAAGCCGATTTCGTTCACCGAGGCGTAGGTGATCTCGCAACCGTAGGCGGTCCGCCGCTCCTCGCTCGTCGACTCCCCGGTGATCCACCCGACGGTCAGTCCCATGGCCTCCAGCAGCGGGCCCATCCACTCCGCGTCGCGGCGGGCCAGATAGTCGTTGATGGTCACGACGTGCACGTGTCGTCCGGCGAGGGCGTAGCCCGCGGCCGCGATCGCGCCGGCCAGGGTCTTGCCCTCACCGGTGGCCATCTCGATCACGTCGCCGGCGAGCATCCGCAGGGCACCGAGCAACTGCACGTCAAATGGTCGCAGGCCGGTCGCCCGCTCGGCCGCTTCCCGGGCGATGGCGAGAAACTGCGGGATGTCGTGGGATTCCGCGAGATCGTCGAGATTCAGCAGCCCCGCCGCTTTGCGTAGTTGCTCGTCTTTGAGGTCGGCGGCTTCCTCGTCGTATTCGGCGGAGGCGTTCACCTCGGCGAGGGAGCGGTTTCTGTTCTTCTCCGTGCTGGCGCCGAGCAGCCGCCAGAATCGGCTGCTGACTCTGCCAGGTTGGCTTTGGGTGGTCTTCGGCACAGGTCAACGGTACGCGAGCGGCCGACTCCCACCGCGAGCGTGCGCGTTTGTCCGGGACACGCCGGGGACGGGCGTACATTTGTGCACGCTCGGCCTCATGTTGGGGCTGCTAGGCCAAGTTGGACCGGCGTGGATAGGCGACCGCGGGGTCGGTGAGCACGTTGACGACGGCGGGCAGGCCACTGGCAAACGCCCGTTCCAGTGCCGGCCGAAGCTCGGCGGGCGCTGACACCAGCTCCCCATGGCCGCCCAGTGCGCGCACCACCTCGTCGTACCGGGTGCCGGGCCGCAGCTCGGCCACCACCGAATAGCCGTACAACGCCTCCATCGGGTGCTTCTCCAGGGCCCAGATGCCGTTGTTGCCGATCACCGATACGACCGGCACGTTGTGCCGGACCAGGGTGTCCCATTCCATGCCGCTGAACCCGAACGCGCCGTCGCCCTGCAGGAGCACGACCTGCCGGTCCGGACGGGCCAATTTGGCCGCCAGCGCGTAGCCCGGGCCGGACCCCAGGCAGCCGAAAGGTCCGCTGTCCAGCCAGCATCCGGGCTGATAGCTGTCGATCACCCGGCCGGCGTAGGACCCGAAGTCGCCGGCGTCGATGACGACAACGGCGTCGCGGTCCAGCATCGGGGCCAACTCGGCATACACCCGCATCGGGTGCAGCGGGATCCGGTCGTCGGCGAGCTCGGTCTTCTCGCGATCGCGCGCCGCGGTCTCCGTGGCACGCAGCTCGGCGATCCAGTCCTGATGGTCAGCGCCGTGCTCCCCGGAAAGCGCCGACAGGATCGTCGTCAGATCCCCGTACAGGCCTGCCGCGATTGGCCGCGGATGTTCGCGCCCAGGCTCGACACGGTCTGCCACGACGATCTGGGTTTCTGCCCCGAACACGCCCCCGAACCCCAGCCGGAAGTCCATCGGCACGCCGACGACCAGCGCGACGTCCGCCCCGCCCAGTGCCTTTCCGCGCGCCCGCGAGAAGGCCAGCGGGTGATCGGCGGGAACGACACCCCGGGCCATCCCGTTCATCAGCACCGGAATCTGGCGTTCCTCGGCGAGGCGCAGCAGGGCTGCCTCCGCGCGCCCCCACCAGACGTTCGTCCCGGCCATGATCACCGGGCGCTGGGCCGCCGAAAGCAGGCTCGCAGCGCGGTCCACGGCTTGCGGATCGGGTGGCGCCGCCGCGGCCAAATCGGAGAGTGCGCCGGGGCTGCCATCGTCGTCGGCCATCGAGAAGACGTGATCCATCGGGAAGTCGACGAATCCCACGCCGGAGGGGGCGGTGACCGCCGCGTGCAGCGCTTCGTCGACGAGCCGGCCCGCCGCCTCGGCCGACTCGGCGGTGGCGGCGAACCGGGTCAGCGGCGCCACAAACGGCACGTGGTCGATCTCCTGCAACGAGCCCATCCCCCAGCGCAGAGCGGGTGCGCGGCCGCCCAGCACCACCAGCGGCGACTGGTTCTGCTGTGCGGCGGCCATCGCACTCATCCCGTTGGTGACGCCCGGTCCCGCGGTGAGCGCCGCCACCCCGGGCACCCTGGTGACCTTCGACCAGCCCTCGGCGGCGAACGTCGCCGTCTGCTCGTGGCGGGTGTCGATCAGGCGAATGCCTTCGTCGCGGCAACCGTCGTAGATGGAGAACAGATGACCGCCCGACAGGGTGAACATCGTGTCGATACCGTTGGCGCGCAGTCGGCGGGCGATGAGCCGGCCGGCGTGGACGGTTTGACTGGGCGGAGCGTCGGTGCTCATGTCCGCAGCCTATCCGTCGCGCTCGGGTACCTTCGCGGGGAAGTAAGCCCGGCAGATGCCTGGCAGCAAGGAGACGTCATAGATGGACCACAGGCTCTTCAAGCCGTCCATTGACTGGTCCGCGGCAATTCCGGAATCCCTCACCTGGCTCGCCATCGCCTGGCTGATCAGCGCCGTCTGTGTCGTGGCCGTATTGGCCGTCCTGAGGTATTCGACGGTGTGGGGCCGGCAGTTCTGGCGTATCAGCGGTGACTACTTCACCGGACGGCGTGCCCTGCGAGTCTGGGCGATGCTCGGTGTGTTGTTGCTGTTGGTCCTGCTGTCGGTGTATCTCGACGTGTTGCTCAGCTTCTTCTACAACGACATGTACTCCTCGTTGCAGACAGCGTTTGAAGGCGACGCAATGGGCGACGCAAAGGTATTTCGATCTGGCAGGGATGGCTTTTACAGCTCGCTGTTGCATTTCAGCGCGCTGGCCGCCATATACATCGCCAAGATCCTTCTCGACATCTATCTGACTCAGCGATTCATCATCGCCTGGCGCATGTGGCTGACCCGGCGCCTCACCGACGATTGGCTGGAAGGAAAGGCCTACTACCGGGATCTGTTCATCGACGAGCCCATCGACAATCCCGATCAACGCATCCAGCAGGACATCGACGTCTTCACCGCCGGCGCCGGCGGCACCCCGAACATCCCGCGTAACAGCGCCCAGGACATCTTGCTGTTCGGCGCTGTCCACGCAGTCGCGTCGGTGATCTCGTTCGCCGCAATTTTGTGGAGGCTTTCCGGGCCTCTGCTTGGGGTGCCGCGCGCGATGTTCTGGATTGTGCTGGTCTTTGTGTTGGTGGCGACCGTGATCGCGTTCTGGCTCGGGCGTCCCTTGATTTGGCTCAGCTTCAGCAACGAACGGCTCAACGCCGCGTTCCGTTACGCGCTGGTGCGGCTACGCGACGCGGCCGAAGCGGTCGGTTTCTACCGAGGTGAGCGGGTCGAGCGAGCGCAGTTGTGGCGGCGATTCACGCCGATCATCGACAACTACCGCAGGTACGTTCGGCGGACCATCGCGTTCGAAGGGTGGAACTGGTCGATGTCGCAAGTGATCGTCCCGCTGCCGTGGATAGTCCAGGCGCCACGACTGTTCGCGCATCAGATCAAATTCGGCGATGTCGTGCAGACCGCGTCCGTGTTCGGCCAT
Source organism: Mycobacterium sp. 852002-51163_SCH5372311 (assembly GCF_001667115.1). GTDB lineage: Bacteria > Actinomycetota > Actinomycetes > Mycobacteriales > Mycobacteriaceae > Mycobacterium. The sequence continues at coordinate 35,481 of NZ_LZIJ01000041.1, forward strand.
ATCCACGATTCGCTGTCGTTCTTCCGTAATCAATACGACAAATTCGCGGCCTATCGCGCGGCGATCATACGACTGAACGGGCTGGTGGAGGCGAACGAATCCGGACGCGCCCTACCGGCGATCCTGGTCAAGCCGAGCCGAGACGTGGCCGTCGAGCTCGCGGGTGTCGAGGTGCGCACGCCGGCCGGAGACCGGCTGATCGACCCGCTCGACGTCGAGCTGGACGCTGGCTCGTCGCTGGTGATCATCGGTCAGTCAGGGTCCGGGAAGACCACCCTGTTGCGCAGCCTGGCCGAATTGTGGCCGTATGCCTCGGGGACACTGTCTTGCCCCGCCGGCGAGAACGCGACGATGTTCTTGTCGCAATTGCCCTATGTGCCGCTGGGGACGCTGCGCACCGTCGTGTGTTATCCGAATTCACCCGACGACATTCCCGACCACACATTGCGGGAAACGCTGACAAAGGTCGCACTTGCGCCGCTCTGCGGCCGGCTGGACGAAGAGCGCGATTGGGCCAAGGTGCTCTCCCCAGGCGAACAGCAACGCATTGCCTTCGCCCGAATACTGCTCACCAAACCGAAAGCGGTCTTCCTCGACGAAAGCACGTCGGCGCTTGATGAAGGACTGGAATTCGCGCTCTACCAGATGCTTCGCACCGAATTGCCGGACTGCGTTGTGGTCAGCGTCAGCCATCGGCGTGCCGTCGAATTGCTGCACGAACGTCAGCTGGAGTTGCTCGGCGACGGCCCATGGCGGCTGGGTCCAGTCGAGCGGGAGCCGGCGCAGGTGTAGCCGTATTCGAGCCTGCGGTCATGGCGCCGACCCTGCGCCTACGGCCGGGTTCCCCAAGGTTTTGCCGCCCTGGCCGCAGTCTCGATCAGCGGGTGGCGGCGTGAGCTCCCGCGCGGCGGCCGAAGAAGGAACCCTCACCCAGTTGGGTGCCGCTCGCATACCCCTTGCCGTCCTGTGCGAGGTTGGACGCGCATGCGCCCACCGCGTACAGCCCGGGGATCACGCTGCCGTCGGCGCGCCGCACCTGGCCGTCGAGGGTGACTGCGAGGCCGCCGACGGTGAATCCGGAATACATTGCCCGACCAAGCGAGAGATCGAACACGGCCCACGGGCCATTGTCTTGTGGCGCAAGGAATTCCGGCTGCTTGTGGAAATCCGGATCCTCGCCCTTGGCGGCGAACTCGTTGTAGCGTTCCAGCGTTGCCGCCAGGTTGCCGGCCGGAATGCCCAGCGCGGCTTCCATTTCAGCGATCGTCTCGTAGCCGTCGAGGAACCGGATCAGTGGCATGCCGGGCATCTCGGTGTGCGCTTCGTCGACGATCAGGTATGCGGTTTGGTCCGGCTGTTCCAGCACGAACGCCGAGGTACGCGAATGGTAGGAGTCCTCGGCGACGAAGCGTTTGCCCTCGTTGTTGACGATCACCCCGGTCAGCAGGATTTCCGGTGGGTAGGCGGCCGCGGTGATGAACAACTCGTCCATGTGTTCGGTGGCACCACCCGCCGAGACACCCATCCGGATGCCAATGCCGTCGTCGTTCGGGTTACCAAGGATGTAAGGCGCCACGAGGCCGTGGTGTTTGGTGCGCCGCGGCTGACCCAGCGCCGGGGTGTGCTCGGCGACCATGTCCGGGTTCATCGCGAAACCGCCGGCCGCGATGACCACCGCTTTGGCCTTCACCGCGCCGGTTTCGGTGAAGTGCTTCCATGCCGCGCCGACCACGGCACCCCCCTCGTCGAGGATCAGATTGGTCGCCCCGGTCTCGTAGCGGATCTGTACTCCCAACGCATCGGCGCGTTTCACCAGCAGGTCGATAACCATGGCCGCGCCACCCAACTCACCGGGCACCGGCACCGAGTGCCCACGCGGCGCGGGTATGGCCTGCTCGCAGAAGGGCCACACCTTTTCGTTACCGGTATAGCTCAGGCCCTCGGTGCCCGGCGGCACCACCACTTTGCCCGGAAAGTAACTGCGCTCGAACTGGAAACCCAGGTCTTCCAGCCAGTTGAAATGCTCGACGCTGCCCTCGCAGTACGCCCGAATCTTGGCATGGTCGGGCTTACGCGACACGGCGACCAGGTACTTGTACATCTCCTCAGGTGAGTCCGGGTGTCCCGTCGCCTGCTGGACCGCTGTCCCACCGCCCAGGTAGAAGTGCCCTCCGGCAAGGGAAGTGGTGCCGCCGGCCGCCGCGGCGCGCTCGAGGACCAGCACCCTCGCGCCGGCGGCGGCCGCGCTGACCGCCGCGCAGCCGCCGCCGATGCCGAAGCCGATCACCAGCACATCGACGTCGTCCGACCAGGACGTCACCGTGTCCGCTTTGACCGTCGCCGGAATCTCGGTGCTCATCGGCGCCACTCCTCTCCATCGCTGCTGCGCTCGGCATCGTCGCCGGCACTGCTCATCGCTGCTCCTGTTTTATGTAGTCGTAGAACGCTCTCATCTCCGTTGAGATATGGGCGATCTCGATGAACGGCACTCCGGCCTGGGGCGCTGACACGTAGCCGAAGCGGATTCCACCGGGCATCACACCCTGCTGGACAACCGGCGCGCCATTGGCCGCCGCTGCCACCAGTGTCGCGTCGAATTGCTCGGGGCTTTCGGCTTCCACGCAGATGTGGTGCAGACCCGGCCCGTGATCGCGCAAAAAGTCACTATAGATGTTCTCGCCGCGGACCGGTGAGATCAGCTCCAACTGCATGTCGCCGAGATAGCTCAGCGAGATGCTGGCGACGAAGTCCGCGGGCTCGCCGTGGTAGGTGCAGCTGTCCGGACCGAAATGGACGTCCGGGATGCGCACCCACTTCCTTACGCCTAACAGGCCGGTGAGGGCCATTTCAGTGGCGTCAAGGTCGGTGGTGACCCACGCAATCTGCGTCGGCGATTGAACAGGAAGGCTCATCGTCTCGCAGGATAACCCAGCGCTGAGAAAGCCCATAGCACGCCAACGCGGCCTGAACTACCTTTGCCGAGGTCAGCACCGAACGCACCGCTGAAGGCCGGGTGAACACGTTCTAATTCCGGCTACAAGGCACGTCAATGCTGGGCCAGCACGTCCACCAGCAGCTGTACTTGCGTGTCGAATACCGACTCGGGGTCGGTGAGGGTGTCGGCGCCGTACTGGCCGAAGACCTCCAGGCTGATCGCGCCCACCACTGCCGCCCAGAGCAGAAAGCATTTGGCAATGACATGATCGTCGCCCGGAAAGCCGAATTCTTGTCGCAGACGCTCGAAGTCTGACGACATCGGTTGCGAGACAACGTCATTGGTCAGCCGGACGTCCCCGGTCGCTATCCCCGCGGCAATTGCGTCGAAGAACGCCCCGACGACGCGGGTACCGACGCCGACCGTGCGTTCGGCTGGCGCGTGATAGCCGGGCACGGGGCTGCCGTAGAGCAGGGCCCAGCGCGCAGGATGCGCGAGGGCCCATCGGCGAGCCGCCCGCGCGATAGCGATAACGTCCTCGCTCCACAGGTCGGGTACGCCCTCGCGGGCTTGGTCGACGGCGTCGGCCAAATCCGAATAGGCGTCAACGAGCAACAAAGTCAGCAACTCGTCTCGGCTGGATACATACCGGTACACGGCCGAGGACACCATTCCCAAGTCGCGGGCTATGGCGCGCAGCGACAACCCGGCAGCGCCATGGTCGATCAGGTGCCGACGGCCGAGTTCGACGATTCTGCCCTCGATCTGCTCCCGCGATTCCTGACGTTTGCCCACCTGGCCAGTCTCGCATAATCGAGATCACCGCTCTTGCTTTTCCCGCTGGCCTGTGGCACGGTGACCACAGAAGAGAGCAGTGCTCTCGATTGCCGATCACTCTGGAGAGGACTGCCCCATGCCCACTCGATACGACCAACCCAACCGCACCGTCCGAGCCGCCAACACAGTAGTCCGCTGGCTCGCCGAACTGGGGATAAGCATCGCCGGAACCCAGGCGCTGCGCGTCCGCGGCCGCAAGACCGGCAAACAACGCGGCGTGGTGGTCAACTTGCTGTCCGTCGACGGTGTGGACTATGTCGTCTCACCACGGGGCAACACGCAATGGGCGCGCAACGTCCGGGCCGCAGGTGTCGTCGAAGTGGGACCACGCTGGCCACTATTCTCGACAAGCGCACGCGCCGGCATCAGCGAGGTGCCCGACGACGCGAAACCCGAACTGCTCAGGCGCTATCTGGCCAGGTGGTACTGGCAGGTCAAGGATTACGTGCTGGGGTTGACCCCAGAATCCGGCGACGACGAGTTGCGCGCTGCAGCACCATCCATACCGGTATTCGCCCTGCACCCGGCCACCCGCTGACCTCGATGGCGGCTATCCCGCGCCGGCGAGGTCCGCGTTGGCCTGCTCGGAGATGTTGCGCCAGGACACGGCGGCCGGCAAATCTCCCCACACGCTGTTGAAGATTCCGACGATCTGGGCGCTGCCCCCGTTGGACACGTACACCGGCCCACCCGAATCGCCCTTCTGGCTGACGACGCCGTGGGACATGGTGAACCAGCCGTTGTTTACGCTTTCGACGGTTCCGCAGGTTTCACCGGTGGTGACCCCGAAATGGCAGATCGCCTGGCCGGGCGCGACCGGGGCTCCCCTGCCTTCCAGCGGGCGACCGCCGGGCAGGACGTTGCTCACCGCGACGTTGTCGGCTAGCACAATCGCCTCGTAGTCGGTGATCATCTGGTCGGTGGCGACCGTCGTGCCGGTAGGTGTGTTGTCTCGGAAGGCTGCCATATGCCCGATGACATTGTTGGCCCAATCAGTGACCACGCCCCCGCCCCGGCAATGGCCGGCGGTGTAGGCGATTCTGCGGCCCGGGTCGACGTAACCCAGCGTGCACAGTTTGCTGTCCTGATGGATCTCCATGCCGGGGAACACTGCCGGCGGGTCCGCGCTGGCCGTCCCGGGTAGCAGCCCGGCCAGCACTACCGACACCGCGCTCGCGGCCGACCCGCGCATTGCCCAGCGACGCACCATCGCACTCCGCTCCGTCGGGGCCGGCGAATGACGCCGGCCGCAGATCGAGGTTGTGACCTTGAGGTTGGGACCCCCCTCTCCCTAGCTTTTCGCGCCGGCCACTGCGAGCGTTACCCGGATTTGGCCAACGCCCCCGCGTCGTCGGCCTGTCGCGCCGCGCGTGGCTCCCAGCCGGGCGGGCCGAAGACATAGCCCAGGCGATCGCGAAGCCGGGTGGCCGACCGCCAGTCGCGGGCGATAGCCATGTACTCGCGCGTCTGCAACTTCCAGATGTTGAAGGTGTCGACCTGCTTGGTCAGACCGTAATGCGGGCGGAACACCTCAGGCTGGAAGGTTCCGAACAATCGGTCCCAGATGATCAGGATGCCGCCGTAATTCTTGTCCAGGTACAGCTTGTCCATCCCGTGGTGCACCCGGTGATGCGACGGCGTGTTGAACAGGAATTCGAAGGGCCGTGGCAACTTGCCGATTCGCTCGGTGTGCACCCAGAACTGGTAGATCAAGTTCAGCGACCAGCTGAAGTACACCATCCACGGGGGAAGCCCGAGCAGCGGCAACGGGATCCACATCACGACCTCGCCACTGTTGTTCCACTTCTGCCGCAACGCGGTGGCCAGGTTGAAGTATTCGCTGGAGTGGTGGGCCTGATGCGTGGCCCAGATCAGCCGAACCCGGTGCGCGATGCGGTGGTAGCCGTAGTAGAGCAAGTCGACGCCGACGACCGCGATGACCCACGTGTACCACTGGGTTGGCGAGAGGTGCCAGGGCGCGACGTACGCATAGATCGCCGCGTAGCCGAGCAGAGCCAGCGCCTTCCAGGCGGCGGAAGTGGCCACCGAAACCAAGCCCATGGAGATGCTTGCCATGGAATCGCGGGCCAGGTAGGCGCCGGTCGCCGGGCGTGCGAGCGCTGGGTCCGCTATCTCCTCGGGCCGTTCCGCAGCGATGCGTGCGAGCTTGCGGGCCGCCGTCCACTCCAGAATCAGCAGCAACAGAAAGAAGGGGATGGCGAAGAGCACCGGGTCCCGCATTTGCTCGGGTAGCCCGAACCAGAATCCGGCCAGCGCGTCCACAGCACCTAGATTACGGCGCGCCGCTCTTAGCAGCTGAGCGCCTACGGATCCCGGCGTGTGGGTACAGACTGTTCGTGATGAGATCGACGAACCACGGGATGCTCAACAGAGGCTTCACCCAGCGACTGCTTCGCGCCACGGGAGTGCGCAATCGGCTCTTTCCGGCCGCAAAGCTGGACTATTGGGCGGCCCACCCGCGGTTGCCCTATGCCGGCCAACCGTCCAAGCGCGTCCTGAAGAAGGTCGATGTCACTCGGGAAGCCATCAACAACCGTTTGCTGTATCAGGTCACCCCGCGCCTGGCCGATGGTGCAGCCCCTGCGGGTCACGTGCTCTATCTGCACGGCGGGGCTTACGTGCTCGACCTGATGCCGCATTTCCATTGGCCCGCTATCGCCAAGTTGTCGAACATGTTGCGGCGCAAGATGACTGTGCCGATCTATCCCATTGCTCCTGAGCACACCTACCGCGAGGTATTTCCGTTCCTGCTGCAGGTGTATCGCCGCATGCTGGACGGCGCTGAGCCGAGTTCGATTGCCTTCATGGGTGATTCGGCGGGCGGCGGTATGGCTTTCGCGTTGTGCCATGCCGTGCGCGACGCGGGTCTCCCCCCGCCCAGCGATGCCGTGTTGCTGTCCCCCTGGATGCATGTCGGACTGCCGGACCCCGACGTGCCGGCCGTCGCCAAGATCGACCCGTTTCTCAACCTGGATGACATGCGCGCCGCGGGCATCCGCTACGCCGGTGGCGACCCGTTGGACACTCCCCTGGTCAGCCCCAGCGTGGGACCGCTGGTCGAGCTGCCGCGCTTGACGATATTCACCGGAACCCATGACGTGCTCAACCCCGACGCCCGGGCCTTTCGCAAGCGAGCGGCAAACGAAGGTCTCGATATCGGCTGGCACGAACTCGACGGAGGCCTGCACGCGTGGATGATGCTGCCGGGTCGCGAGGCGGCGGTCGCGCTGGAGCAGGTCCGTCAGGTGTTGAGCCATTGACCGACGTGATAGTGATTGGCTCCGGGTTCGCCGGCCTGTGGGCGGCGCTAGGGGCTGCCCGGCGTGTTGACGAGCTGGCCGTCCCGACGGGCACGGTCGACATTACTGTGCTGAGCGCCAAGCCATTCCACGACATTCGGGTCCGCAACTACGAAGCCGATCTGAGCGCCTGTCGCATTCCGCTCACCGATGTGCTCGACCCCGCCGGAATTGGGCACGTCGCCACCGAGGTGACCGCGATCGACACGGAAGCGCGCACGGTTGCGACGTCGGACGGCACTACCTACCGCTACGACCGGCTGGTTCTCGCCGCGGGCAGCCACGTGCTCAAGCCCGGCATTCCGGGTCTGCGTGACTTCGGTTTTGACGTCGACACCTACGACGGCGCCGTCGCGTTGGATCGTCACCTGCGCAGGCTGGCCGACGGGCCGCCCACTGCCGGGTCTGCGACGGTGGTCGTGGTCGGAGCCGGTCTGACCGGAATCGAAGTGGCCTGCGAATTGCCGGGCCGGCTGCGGACGACGTTCGCTCGCAATGGCGTCTCGCCCAGGGTGGTGCTGGTCGACCACAATGTCGTCGGCTCGGATATGGGCGCGTCGGCACGGCCGGTGATCGAACGGGCGTTGTCGGACAACGGTATCGAGACCAGGGCCGGTGTGCGCGTCACCGCCGTCGGCCAAGACAGTGTGTCGCTGTCAACTGGTGAGCAGATCCCGACGGCCACCGTGGTGTGGTGTGCCGGCATGCGGGCCAGTCCGCTGACCGAACAGCTGCCGGTGGCCCGCGACCGGCTGGGACGCGTGCAGGTCGACGATCATTTGCGGGTGATCGGTATTCCCTCGGTGTTCGCCGCAGGTGACGTGGCCGTCGCCCGCATGGACGACCAGCACGTCTCGGTGATGTCGTGCCAGCACGGGCGCCCGATGGGCCGCTACGCGGGCTACAACGTGATCAGCGACTTATTCGGCGAGCCGCTGCTGACACTTCGGATCCCTTGGTACGTAACGGTTCTCGATCTTGGACCGGCCGGCGCGGTGTACACCGAGGGCTGGGATCGGGCAGTGGTTGCCCAAGGAGCTCAGGCCAAGACGACCAAACAGACCATCAACACAAAGCGGATCTATCCACCGCTGACCGGAAACCGCGCCGACCTGCTGGCCGCGGCAGCACCCGATCTGCAGGCCCGACCGTAAGGCGTTTACTCGGCCTGCGCCTGCTCGCCGGCGTACCAGTGCACCGCATAGACGCCGGGCTGAAGGGACAGTTCGGCAACCAGACGTTCGAGTCGGGCGGGCGTATGGCCGTCCATCAGCAGGTGTGCGGTCAAGGTGAGGTTGTCGTCGTCGGCCCGCCCGGTGTGGATGCCGCGCAGAATGATGTCGTTGCTGGCGGTGTGCTGCACGATATGGGCGCGCGCGTACTTCGCGGATTTGGGGCGACAGATCACCTGGACCTGGTAGGGCTGCAGGCCTTCGTCTTCTTCGACGCTGTTGTCGTGGTCGATCAGGCGGCCCAGCGGGCGCCCGAACAAATGGATGGCCACCACGGCGCCGGTGGCGATCAACGCGAACAGCAGATGCCCCGAGGCGGCCAGCACCCCGACTGCTGCCGAGCACCACAGCGTGGCGGCGGTATTGAGTCCGCGCACGTTGAATCCCTCGCGCAGGATCACCCCGCCGCCGAGGAACCCGATCCCGGAAACCACGTAGGACGCGACCCGGGTGGCGCTGGTGTCGTCGGTGACGACGGAGTACAGCACGAACAAGGTGGCGCCCGTGGCCACCAGTGCGTTGGTGCGCAGTCCAGCCATCCGCGCTCGCCATTGCCGCTCTAGGCCGATGAGGGCGCCGCAGCCCACCCCGACGGCCAGCCGGAGCGCGAAATCGGCGATGGTCAGCGTGTGCATGACGCTGCACTTCCTTCCGATCCAAGACGGCGACGGCAGCTAAGCAGATGCGAGTTAACACTAAGTGGAGTCGAGGCGAACCGGCGGTGCCGCGCCGGCGACCCGCCGCGCCCGGCTACGCCGCGCTTGCGATCGCCACTGGATCGATGGTGGCGACCCGCCGCGCCCGGCTACGCCGCGCTTGCGATCGCCACTGGATCGATGGTGGCGACCCGCCGCGCCCGGCTACGCCGCGCTTGCGATCGCCACTGGATCGATGGTGGCGACCCGCCGCGCCCGGCTACGCCGCGCTTGCGATCGCCACTGGATCGATGGTGGCGACCCGCCGCGCCCGGCTACGCCGCGCTTGCGATCGCCACTAGCGCGACTTGGGTGTCAGGTGTTCGGGGCAGTACGCATTCGATGCGAGGGCGGCGAACCGGGCTGCCCCGTCCATCGTCATTCCCGGATTTTCGTTCTTGATGTCGTGCACAACCTGCAGGCCTGTTTCGCCTTTGCTCATCATCCCGCATACGGCTTTGGCGGAGGTGATCACCTGGCCCGGGCTGCTGTAGGTGAATCCGGCATTCTCCAGCGCTGCCAGGAACGCCGCATCGTCACCTTCCGGCTCGCCGTATGCGGGTGCCGCGAGGCTGATGGTGACGAAAACGCCGGCAAGTAGCAGTTTCATGTCCATCCACTCGAATGCGCTTCGGGCAGTGTGACTTTGGGCTTGTCTCCGCTGGAGACGTGCACCGTGTGGATGCCCGGCTTTTTGGACAATCGATCCAGCAAGGCGTCCAGTCCGGCCTTGTCGACATTCCAGTGCTGCACCGCGTCAGGTTCCTTCTGCAACCTCGCGATGACGTCGTCGAGTTTGACGGGCTCGACGGTCCCCTTGCCGCCGTTGGCACGGGCGCGAGCACCGCTTCCGCTGAGGACTTGCGGGGTCACACTGCCCAGGGCGCCACCGGTCATGGCGCCCAATGCCATCTGGCCGACCAGGCTTCCCGGAATTCCTGCAGCGGGAGCCGCCGCCAAGCTGGTGGCCGGCAATACACTGCTGGCCATCCTGATCGCCGGGGTCGCCGACGCCCAGCTCGGCGGCACCGACAGCTTGCCGACCACGTTGGCGTCGCCCACACCGGCTGACACCGCACTGGTCAGGCCGGCCGACCGCATCCCAAGCCCGGCCCCCAATGACGATTTCGGAATATCGAGACCCCCGGCAGACGGGCTGTAAAAGTATTTGAACTCGGTCATCGCCAGGTTGGGGACGCTCATGGTGTCATTGGCCACCGTGCTGAACCGACCGATGTCGGCGAAAATTCCGAAAGTGTTCTGCCACAGCGGCCCGGCCAAGGGTGACCCCGTCAGGTTATTCAGCAGCCCGTCCCAGAACGCCATGTAGGCGCGGGCAGCATCGCCGAAAGGCCGCAGTAAGTCCGCGATGGGGTTGGCAGACAGCGCTGCCGCCGCTGGCAGTGCGTTCGTCACTGCACTGGTGCCGCTTGCCGCACCGCCGGCCTCACCTACCGCGGCCGCCTGACTGGCGAGCCCAGCCGCATTGGTAGTCGGCGGCGGCTCGGTGAAAGGCGTGAGTTGGGAGGCAGCCGCCGACGAGGCGGCGTAGCCGAACATCGCCGCGGCGTCCTGGGCCCACATTTCCCCGTACTCGGCCTCAGTTGCGGCAATGGCGGCGGTGTTCTGCCCAAAGATGTTAGTTGCCAACAACATTGATAGCTGGGCTCGGTTCGCCGCGATCTCCGGCGGCGGCACCACCGCCGCGAAAGCGGTCTCATAGGCGCCCGCGGCCGCCCTGGCTTGGCCGGCCGCCCCCCTGGCCTGCGCCGAGGTCGCCGAGATCCATGCCACATACGGCGCTGCCGCGGTCGCCATGGCGACCGCCGACGGGCCGCTCCACGCGTCGTTGGCCAGGCTTTCCACGATCGAGCCGTAAGACGCTGCGGTGGACTGCAATTCACTCGCCAATGCATCCCAGGCGGCGGCAGCCGCCAGCATCGGCCCCGCGCCCGGACCGGTATACATCTGACCGGAAGTGATCTCCGGCGGCTGGAAGGCGAAAGTCATTGGTGCACTCTTAGCCTGCAGCGGCCGCGTTGGCAGCCTCAGTGGCTGCATATGATGCGGCACTGGTCGCCAGAGTGCTCACAAACATCTCGTGAATCGCCGCCGCCTGAGCACTGACCGCCTGGTACATCTGCGCGTGTGCGGCGAACTGCGCGGCGGTGAGCGCCGACACTTCGTCGGCGGCGGCTGGAACCACGCCTGTCGTCGGGGCTGCCGCGGCAGCGTTCTCCGCGCTCATCGAAGAGCCGAGAGCCTGCAGGTTTCCGGCCGCAGCTGCCAGCATCTCCGGTTGTGCCGTAACAAAACTCATGCTTCTTACTCTTTCTCCTTAGCGGTCTCTGCAGTCCTGCGATCCGGTCAGATCCGACAACGAAATCCCCCACCTAATCCGCGGGGACCACGATGATGGTGGCCGTCGTAGCCGTGTCAGTGGGGTCCGATGTTCCTGAGCCGCCCGTGGCCCGGGTGCCGTTACTGACGGTGTGCACACCAGCGCCCGCGAAGGTGCGTCCGGCCAGACTCGCTGCGGCCATCTCCCCGAACAGAGCGCCCTGCGGAGCTGCCGAAACTGGCGGCACAGCAACCAAACTCGTACTCGGCAGGACTGATGCGAACGTCTTCAGCACCGGGGCGGCCGCCACCCAGCCTTGTGGAACCGACAGCGAGCCGACCAGGGTCGCGCGGCCCATGGATCCCGTCACCGCTCCCGCCCCGGAGTTCGGCGTAACCAAAGAAACGTAGCCGCCCCGTAGCGGCGAAAGCGCACCGACCGCACCCTTGTCGTTGAGCAGTGCAGCAACGCCGGGCGCGTTCTGCGACAGGCCCAGGAGCTGAAGTGCAAAAAGCCACCAGCCGCCACCCAGAACGAACGGAACAATTGGGCTGTAAGCGCCGGTGATGGCTTGGAAAATGGAGCGGAATTCTGCCGAGATCGGGTAGAGGAAGTCGATGACCGAGGCCGCCGGCGTCGCCGCCAACGGGGCTGCCGTTCCCAACCCTTGCAGCGCACCGGGAACCAACGTGACCAGCTGAGACAGCTCTGCCGAAATGTTCGACGCAGGTGAGGCGGCCGCTTGCGCAACGGCCCCGGCTTGGCCGCCGACGGCCCCCGGTGCAGTGGTCGGCGGTGGCTCGGCGAACGGTGTCAGCTGTGCGGCGGCCGCCGACGAGGCTGCATAGGCGTACATCGCCGCGGCATCCTGCGCCCACATCTCGGCGTACAGCGCTTCGCAGGCCGCGATCGCCGCGGTGTTCTGGCCCAAAATGTTGGTGGCAATCAGCGTCATAAGGAGGCTGCGATTAGCTGCGATCTCCGGTGGGGGCACCGTCGCCGCGAATGCGGTCTCGTACGCGACGGCGGCGATTTTGGCCTGCAAGGCCGCTTGCTCCGCTTGCATTGCCGTCGTCGTCATCCACGCCACATACGGCGCCGCCGCGGCCGCCATCGCCGTCGACGCCGGGCCTTGCCAAGGTCCGACCGTCATCCCCGCCACCGTCGAGCTGTAAGACGCTGCGTGGGAATGCAATTGAGCAGCCAGCACATCCCAGGCCGCCGCAGCTGCCAACATCGGTCCCGCCCCCGCGCCGGCGTACATCCGCCCGGAGTTGATCTCGGGCGGAAGCGCCGCGAAATCCACCAACACGCCCGTTACCCCCGGTTCCTTACTGCGCCGCGAACGGGTGAACTGCGGTGGTGGCCGCAGACCAAGCTGAACCGGCTGGCAACCGCTGAATAACGGCCCCGGCCTGCGGCGGCGCAGGCACTGAGAGTTCTTCGGTGGCAACGATATTCACTCCAGCTGCAGGAGCGTTTGCGGCCGCGCTTGGGGCGGTGCCCACCACCCCGATCCCGGCCAGGTTGCTGGCAGCGGCTGCCAGCGACTCCGGCTGCGCGGTCACAAATAACATGAACTACCTCCCTGATGACCATTCGTCGGGAATATGTCGGCGGCGCGGGTGAGCTGCCTTACCTATTCCATGCGGGTCTTAGATGGCCGCCATGGTAATCACGGTTCTGGGGGCTTGCCGCCCGCGCTATGCAGTTCATATGAAATCCATCAGATTGGCCGGTGGCTGGTGCTGACGGCCGCGGGCATTTACTACAGCAGCGTCATGCTGCAAACTCGCGTGCCGCGCGTTCCAGCCACCCGCCCCGGCGCGGTGCTGTGTCGACGGCAGCCCGCCAGTTACCCGGTGATCTGCCGAATCGCCAGCTGGAGGCCTCGTATGGCAAACACTGGCTGACGCTTTGGTGGTTTCGGCGGGTTGCCGCGTTGGCGGCAAAGCCGTCCGCGAACCGCTGCCTTCGGCGAATGTTGATATGTGCTATTAAGCGCAGAGTCAAATGTGCGGCTGGCCAGGAATTGGTGGGCGCGGGTGCGGGATTGCCGGTTTATTTGAATTGTGTATAGCCGTAGTCTCGTTTGATCGGCAGCACTCCAAATGATGGAACTCAATATCAATCCGCCTATTGCGCGGTTAAGCCGCCTTCAACTCGCCGTGCGGCAGTTGCCGACAGATGGGTCGGGGTGGTCACCACTGGTCGATACCAGGCTCCCCGCCACGTCGCGCTGAAAATCGAGATCGGTTATCCGCCAAGGAATCCGCGGTGCCAGCACTAAGCTTTGGACAGCTGATGGGGACAATAGAACTTCGCCGCGAGTACGGCGAACGTGCTGGCGTGCTCCATCGTGATGGCCGGATTCCGGAGCTTGAGGTCGTGAATCAACTCCAGGCCGGATTCACCGTTGTCCAAACACGTACACACCGCCTTGGCCGACGCGATGGCTTGAGCTGGGCTGCTGAAGCCGATGTCGCTGTCACGCAGGGCCGCGATGAAGCCCGCGTCATCAGCGACGCCGTACTCCTGCGGTTCGGCATACGCGGGCGCGGCCAGGCCGATCGCGACAGAGACGCCGAACAAAGCCAGTAGCATTCTCATGGAGCACCATCCTGTTCCCGTTGTGATGATTGCCGTCTACTGAATTGCCTGTCATGCAATGCTTTTCGCATGGCCTATCCCAACTGAGCATCCGAGGGCACCACTTTGGGTTTGCCCTTGGTCAGGTGCACCGCGTGGATGCCCGGTTTCTTCGACAGTTGCTCGAGCAGACTGTCGAGGCCCTCCTCGTCGACGTTGTGGTGCTGCACGCTTTCCGGTTTCTCCGCGATTTGGGCGACCATTCGTTTCAGCTTTTCCGGCGAGGTGCTGTCTTTGAGGTCTTTGACCGGAGTGAGACGGCCTCGAACGCCGATGCCTGTAGCAGCGCTGGGGGCACCGGCGCCGAGGGCGCTGCCCAGCATGCCTGCCATGGACATTGAGCTGAACAGGCTTGCTTCGCCGAGCGCGGCGGCCGGCACCGCGTCCGAGCCGGCGGCCGACAATGCGGCGGCGACCATCCTGACGCCTGGGGTCGCGGTGGCCCAGCTCGGCGGCACCGTCAACTTCCCGACCAACACACCACGACCCCAATCGGCCTGTACCGGGCTGGTGGAGCTGGTCAACCAGCCGCGGCCCCAGTGCGGTGTAAGCCCGCCCGCCAACGCGTCTTTGGGAAGGTCGCCGAAAGCGGTCGCGTGCGGGGCGAACTTCAGAAACTGCGACGCGGGAAAGTTGACGATCAGCCCGATGTCGTTGAAGCCGGTGGTAAAGCTGAGCGGCGTCTTGACGGCGTTGTAGAGGGCTTCGTACCAGGAAGAACCGTTTGGCCCGAAGACCGTATTGATCAAACCTCGCATCGTGTCCGTGTACTCGGTGCTGAGGTTGGATCCCATTTGCAACAGACCAGACGCCGGGCCGGGCACAGACGCCAGCGACGACACCGCCGACTGCGCACTGCCGGCCGAGGTTCCGGCCGCTGAACTCACCGCCGCCGACTGGCTGAGGAGGCCGCCCGCGTTGGTGATCTGCGGCGGCTGATTGAAAGGCGTCACCTGACTGGCGGCCAATGAGGAACTCGAGTAGCTGTCCATCGCCACGGCGTCCTGGGCCCACATTTCGCCGTATTGGGCCTCGGCGGCTGCGATCGCCGCCGTGTTCTGCCCGAAGATGTTGGTAGCCACCAACTGTGCCAGCAGGCTGCGGTTGGCCGCGATCTCCACCGGCGGGACGTGCGCGGCAAACGCCGTCTCGTAGGCGGCTGCCGCTGCGGTGGCCGAAGTCGCGGCCTCGGCGGCCTGCGCGGCGGTGTTCTGCATCCAGGCCAGGTAGGGCGTGACCGCGGCCGCCATGCTCGCCGACGAGGGCCCCATCCACGGCCCGCTGGACAAAGCATCGATCACCGCCGAATAGGAGGCAACCGTCGACTGCAGTTCGGTGGCCAGCCCGCTCCAGGCGGCGGCGGCAGCCCGCATCGAGCCGGATCCGGGACCGCTGTACATGCGGCCCGAGTTGAATTCCGGTGGAAACGCTGCATAAAACATGTCGGTACCCCTAGTCCTCGAGCGCCGGAATCACGAAGATCGTCGCCGCCGCGGGGTCGGCCTCGATTGCCGTGCCCAGCGAGCGAGCCGTCGCTGCACCGCTGCCGGATCCGAACGCGGCAGCACCGAGGCCGCGTCCGGCCAGGCTGGACAGAGCCATCTGGCCGAAGACGCTGCCCTCGCCCGCCATTGCGACCTCCGGGGCTGCTGCAAGGTTGGCCGGCAGCACCGAAGCCAGCGTTCTGATCTCCGGGGCAGCTTGAGTCCACCCCTGGGGCACCGACAAGCTGCCGACCAGAGCCGATCGGCCCATGGTCCCTGACACTGGAGCGCCGGTTAAGCTCGCGGACGGCACATGCGGCGCCAGCTCGGTAGCCAAGGGCGCCAACGCCCCGCTAATGGGTTTGGGCGGTGTGAAGTATGCCTGGAGACCCTGCCCGTTTTGGGCGTAGGCGTACATTTGCCCGAACGACAGGAACGGACCCCCGGGTATCGAAGTGAGCCCTTGCAGGGAGTAGGGCCCCGACGCAATCGTGGACATGATCGTGTTCCAGTTGCTGAGCTCGGTTGGCACTGCCGGCAAATTGAAGATGGGTGTGGTGCCTGATTCGAGGCCGGAGAAGATATTCCCCGCTGTCGACGTCGGCGTTGTCGGTGCGAAGGTCGCATTCGCCAGGTTCTGCAGGACGCTCGGCACGCCGTTGATCAGGCCGCTCTGGGCGCCGGCCTGAGACACCGCCTCGGATTGCAGGGTGGTCCCCGCGGCATTGGTGGTCTGGGGCGGCTCGGTGAAGGGCGTCAGCTGCGCCGCGGACGCCGAATTGCCGGCATACGCATACATAGCGGCGGCGTCCTGCGCCCACATCTCCATGTAGTGGGCTTCGGTGGCCATAATCGCCGGGGTGTTCTGCCCCAAGATGTTGGTGGCGATCAGGGACATCAGCAATGCGCGGTTGGCCGCGATCACCGGCGGTGGCACCGTCGCCGCGAAGGCGGTCTCATAGGCGGCGGCAGCGAGTTTGGCCTGGGTGCCCGCGAGCTCTGCCTGGACGCCGGCCTGGTTGATCCACGCCACGTACGGCATCGCCGCTGCGGCCATGGTTATCGAGGTGGGCCCGGTCCAAGGTCCCGAGGTCAGGCCTTCGATCGTCGCCCCGTATGCGGCTGCCGTGGACTGCAACTCGGCGGCCAATTCATCCCAGGCCGCGGAGGCGGCCAGCATCGGTCCGGCCCCCGGACCCACATACATGCGCCCCGAATTGATCTCCGGCGGAAGCGCCCCGAAGTCTATAAACACCCCCGGTACCTCCGGCCCTCACGTCGCAGCGACCGCGTTGGCGGCCTCGGTGGTCGCATATGACGCTGAGCTGGCCGTCAAAGTCGCGACGAATTGTTCGTGAATCGCCGCGGCCTGCGTAGCCATCGCTTGATACAGCTGCGCGTGCGCGACGAACTGCGCGGCGGTCAGCGCCGAAACCTCGTCGGCGGCGGCCGGAATGACTCCGGTCGTCGGGGCGGCTGCGGCCGCGCTTCCGGACGTCATCACCGATCCGATACCCGCCAAGTCGCCGGCGGCTGCTGCCAGCGCTTCCGGCTGTGTGGTCACAAAAGACATCGGTACCTCGCTATAACTGTGTCGCTAGGAAACTGTTTTCGGCATTCGTTGTGTGCGGCCGGCGAATTGCCGCTACTCCCTTAGATGGCCGCCATGGCCATGAGGATCCGCTGACTTTTAGCGGCAAATCCGCGCACCGCATACGAAATGCGCCGGATCGGCCAGTTATTCGGTGCTGGTACAGGCCACTCTCAATACGGTGACCATCGTGATCGGAACTCATGCACAGGGCGTTCCCGCCAGGTAATCACGATGTAAAAAAGAAATTCAGAGTTGGGACGGCGCATGTGAGATTTGCGTTGCAGTTAACACAGCTAGCCACTAGAAGAGCAGTTCAACGACATAAAATGGGCGTCCTGGCAATACGTTCTCCAGGCAGAGTAAAACGGCACATTCACACTGCCGATGAGAGATACATCACCGGTACCCCGCTGAACTCAAGCGCGATTAATGGCGCGACCGAAATATTTTAGCCAACGTGCCCGGTGCGATTCGGCGTGTCGCCGTGGCCGCGCGCTCCGCACATGTTTACCTGAAATATTGAACTAATATCGGCACGGCACAGGACGCGACGCAGGCGTCCATTCGGCCGACGCCGCATCGACAAACAATCGCCATACGATCTTCAGCGTATATTTGTCCTGCCGTCAAAACCTGACGCCCAGCTGTTGATCTCCTGTGAGCGGCAAGGAATTTTGCGCGGTGCTGCGGCAACCGCCAACCGGAGTGCTATCCCGCTGCCGGCGGACGTGCGACGAAGGTCGGGCGGAAGCCATATTGGGGCACGGCGCGACCGAATCCCTGGCCGCCGAAGTTGCCGAACGGTACCGGCGGCATGCCCGCCGCCACCGCCGGCGACGGGGCGATCATCGGTGTGCCCCCCAACGCTGACGCCAGCGGGCCGCCGACGGGTGCGGGGCCGGTCCAGCTCGGCGGCACCGACAATGGGCCGACCAGCGAGGCACGGCCCAGGTCCGCTGACACCGCGCCACCAACCGCCCCGAGGTTGCCCAGCGGGCCAGCTGCGCCGCCCAGCGCGCCTTCGGCGCCCGCAGCGGCGGCCCCGGCGGCCTGTCCGGCCTCCTGGGCAGCTTGTCCGCCGGCCAGTCCCATGAAGTCGGCCGCGGTGCCCATCCAGTTACCCGGCATATAGAAGCCCGACGAGAAAATGGTGTTCCAGATGTTGGCGTTGGGTCCCCACGCAGTCCAGAAGTTGTCGAGCGCGGTATTTCCCGAGGATCCCCCTAGCAGCATGCCGAGAAGATCCCCAGAACCCGTCGTCGGCGTGGCTGACGAGAGAGGTGAGGCCATTCCCTGCAGCGTGCCGGGAACCGTCGAGATCACTTGGGACAGCGTGCTTTGCTGCGTTCCGGCCGGCGTGGCCGCCGCCTGGGCGAGCGCCGCTGATTGCGCGGTCAGTCCGCTGGGGTTGGTGGTCTGTTGCGGCTGTGCGAACGGGCTGACCTGACTGGCCATCGCCGAGGACGCCGCGTATCCGTACATCGCAGCGGCGTCTTGGGCCCACATCTCGGCGTACTGGGCCTCGGTGGCCGCGATCGCCGCGGTGTTCTGGCCCAGGATGTTGGTGGCGACCAGCGCTGCCAGCTGAGCGCGGTTGGCCGCGATCTCCGGCGGTGGCACCGTGGCAGCGAAGGCGGCCTCGAAGGCCCCGGCGGCGGCCTCAGCCTGCGCGCCGGTCTGCTCGGCCTGCAAGGCGGTGGTGCCCATCCACGTCACATACGGCGTGGCAGCGGCGGTCATCGATGCCGACGCCGGACCATGCCAGCCTTCACTCGTGAGCCCGGTCAGCACCGAGTCGTAAACCAATGCGGTGGAACGCAATTCGGCCGCCAGTCCTTTCCACGCCGACGCCGCGGCCAGCATCGGGGCCGAACCCGGTCCGGTGTACATCCGCGCCGAGTTGACCTCGGGCGGAAGCATCGCGAAATCCAGTGTCATGGTTGATCTCCCGTTCAGCGGGTGGCGAGGGTGTTGATGGCTTCGGTGGCCGCATAGGAAACGCCGCTGGAGCGCAGCATCTCGACAAACATCTCGTGAATGGCCGTGGCTTGGGCGCTGACCGCCTGGTACATCGCACCGTGAGCGCTGAATTGCACTGCTGTCAGGGCGGATACCTCATCGGCCGCGGCGGGGAACAGTCCCGTCGTCATGGCCGCCGCGGCGGTGTTCTGCGCGGCCATGATCGATCCGGCCGCATTCAAGTGGCCGGCGGCCGTGGCCAGTGCTTCTGGGTGCGCAATTACGAACGACATCGGGCTTCTCCTCATCTTTAGAGATCGAACCCGGGCGTGGTGGCTGAGTCTTGCGTGCTGGCCGCATTGCACCCGCACGTGTGCGCGCGGCGGACACGTGCGGTCTGCGGCGTTAGCCGATTCAGACTGCTGAGAGGGTGCCGGGGTTGGATCGCAACGAAATGGTCATCGATCTGGGATACGGACTATCACCGGGACTCATTTCGCTATCACCTCCTCACGGCCAGGGCATACGGGGATGCCACATGTCGCACACAAGGATGAGGGCCCAACAAAGACGCTGGGCGCGGCACCCCTCTCGTCAGAGCTTTGGCACCACACGGCGTATCCGGCTGGATCGCAACCGGAAGCCACTTGGGCTCAACCCTTAAGCCGGGAAGAGCTGTCCTGACCCTGGGCGTCTCTCGACGTTCGAGGTCAGTGGCCTGTATCCGTGTAGACGCCTCACCTAGCGAGGTGCATACCTAGGAAATGTTGGCACTCACAACCCGGTGAGTCAACCCAACTTGCCCCTTATTGCAACAAAGTTGCACTTGACTTCGCCCATTGGTCACATGCGACACTCCGGCACCAGGAAAGAACGAGGTTGGTAGATGCTGCGGACATGGTGAGAACTCCCGGTGTGAACCGTAAGCGTTTGGTGTGCGCCTGGGAGGCGGCATCCGCCGCGAATCTTCGCCCAGGATGCACACCCCAAGCCCAGGGTGCACACGCACGCGGCGAAAATACCTCAGGCTATGAAACACTCTGCCGTGCAACCTAATTCGGGACTGGCGAACACGTGACCCGCCAGGCCCGCCGTCCCGGCGGCTACTCGGTCTTCTTCTCGGCCACCGCGGCGCTGAGGCCTTCGGCCAGGTCCTCGCCAGTCAGCTCCTTGAAACGCAGCAGCTGATCCTCGCTGAACTCGGTGAAATCGCTTGCCAGCACCGCATCCAGGTCCTCGTCGTCCAACCGAGAGCTGCGGTGATCGCGCGCCTTCTCAACGACATTGCGCACGAAGCCGGCATTGCCGAGCAAGTCTATGCCGCGGATCAGGTCGCCGTCGTCGGAGTAGCTTTGTTCGTTGTAAAACCTCGTATACGAGGGCAACAACACCTCGGCCCCTTCGTCGGTGATGACGTCTTCGTTCTCCCGGCCCATCAACTTGGTCAGCGCGATCAGCTCGTCCGGCGTATAGCTGTAGAACTCGATGACCGTCGAAAAGCGCCGTCGCAGACCCTGATTCACCTCGAGCATCTTTTCCATCGCCTTGGCATAACCGGCGCCGAACACCACCAGCTCGTCGCGATGATTCTCCATGTACAGCAGCAGCGTGTTGATGATCGCGTTGCCGTAGGGGTCGCCCTGGGAGTAGCCCTTCTCGTGCAGGGTATGCATCTCGTCGAAGAAGACCGCCCCGCCCAACGCCCCTTCGAGCATCTCCTCGGTGTTCTTCTCCGCGTCGGCCATATAGCGGCCCAAGAGCTTGGTGCGGCTGGTCTCCACCACCATCGGCTTGCGCAACACGGTCAGCCCGCACAGCTGTTTGGTGAACGCGCGTGCTACCGATGTCTTCCCGGTACCCGGGGGCCCCAACAGCAGGGTGTGGCGGGAGGTCACCGGCACCGGAAGCCCCATCTTGGCGCGCGCCAAGTTCACCTTGGTCGTCGACTTGATGAGTTTGATTTCCTTTTTGGCCTGGTCCATGCCGAGCATCGCGTTGAGCTCGGCGTCACCTTCGGCCAGGTACTTCGCGGCTGCTTCGGCGTGCCGGGCGGCCTCGGTCTGGGCACGGGTCGGCGCGCTGTCCGGGTCCCAGGGATCGGTGCGGGCCTCAATCGTTTCCGGGTCGGTCATCACCAGCCGGAAGGTGGGGTTGTCCAATGCCTCACGGGCCGGGGTGAACTTCGGATCCCGCGAATACACGCGGCGCAACAGCTCGACGGCCTCGTCCTCGCGCCCCATGTGCCGCAAGCACATGCCCTGGGTGTACAGGGCGATGTTGGCCGCGCCCGGCACCCGGTCCCCCTCGATGGCGTCCTGAGCGCGACGGTAGGCCTCCTCGAAGACCCCCAGCGATGCCAGCGCCGTAGTCGCCATCGCCGCGCCCGCGGCCTTCAGCTCCGGATGACGCCATACCGTCGCATCCGGGAACTGCGCGAGCACGTCCGGCCAGCGTTTGGTGCGGAAGTACAGCACGCCGCGGGCATAGCTGACCAGTTCGGCGTCGAAGGGATGGCGAGGCTCGATGTTGTCCAGGAGGTCGGCCGCCTCCTGGTACCGCTTGGCTTCGGCCAAAGTGACGGCATACGCGCAGGCCAGCGAATCGACGCTGGTTACCGCGAGCCGCAGGAACAGCCCGTCGGAGACCTCGGGACGAAACTGCAGGTCCGTGACACCCAGACGACGGGTTTCCCAGCCGAATGTCCTCACCGCTGCCCACGCGCCGGCCAGCACTTCCATGCCCTGCTCGCCGGCGAACACTCGCGCCAGCCAGGCGTCGCACATTCCCGGATCGAGGTTGCTGGCGGTGGTGAACATCTGCAACGCCACCTGCGGGTTGTGGCTGGGCTGCAATCCGTTGACAGAGATTCCAGATGCCAGCAATCCGGCGACCATCGCATTGCGGGCGTCTTCGGCGGTCGACTGCGGGCGGCTCATCGCCCTGCAGGCAAGCTCGTGGAGCTCTCCTGCGGCTGACCAAGCTCGAACATCAATTCGTCATGGTCGTACAAGCCTCGGCTGGGCAGGGCCAGCCGGGCCCGCAGCGAAGGCGTCGGCAGGCTGGCGCGCACCGCGGCCAACTGACGGCCGGTGAGCCGGTTGAGCCCCGCCGACAGCTTTCTGGGCAGCTTGCCCTCGGTGTGGTAGCGGACCCAGGCCGAGACCTGAGGTCGACCCCCGCGACTGGTGAGCCGGATGGTGATCACCGTCGCCTCGGTATCCGCCTGCCACAGCTCGTCGAGCGTCTCGGCGTTGATGTCCGACGGCGTCACCCAGAAGCTGGTGGTGTACCCGTTGAAGTGTTTGAGGTGCCGCCATCCGGGCCGGCTCCACGTCGGCTCCAGATCGGCCAGCACCGCGCTGTCGACCTCCGCGAGTTCGTCGGCGGTCAGGGGGCGAGCCGCGCAGCTTTGTCCGTCGAGATCCTGGGCGAGCCGCTCGGTGGCCGCTACCAACGTCGAAGCCAGCGAATCGCGCACCGCGACGGCGGCCACGTTGCGCTGCGGGTCCATCCGCAACACCAGCCAGGTGCTGTGCTGGTACGAGCGGGGCCGGTCGTTGAGCTCCTCCCACTCTTCGGGGCCCCAGTCGTCGAGCTTGGACAACTCCGCCGCGTTGCCGCCCTGACGTACTTTCAGCGAGACGATGTCGATGCTGTCGAGGTGGATGTCGAATTGGCGCAGCCCATCGGCGACCGCGTCCACCGGTAGGGCGTCCATCGAGGAGCCGGATGCCGACGACGTGCGATGACGATGGCGCCCGGCGGCTTCCTCTCCGCTGCCGCCGACCGCGATCACGGTGACCAGCCGGCCCTGGTACTCGCGCACTCCGACCGTGTCGCGCCCGAAGCGGCGCTGGTGATCGATCGCAGGCGTACACCCGGCCGCCAGCGCGGTGCCCGGGTCGGCGGACCAGTCCCACACCCAGGTGGCCAGTCCCGACGCCACCGTAATGCCGCGGTAGGTGACCAGCGCCAGCAATGCCACCAACACTGCCAGGCCGACGCCCACCCACCAGGCCACGCGATGTTCACCCTGCCATGCCTTGGGACAATGGCTGGCCAGCAGCAAGATCAATATGTCCACGACAAATACCGTGGTGAGCCGCGGCCATGACAAAGCCAGTCCCAACCTGCGCTGAGCCTTCATTGTTGCTCCGCCCCTACTGCTGCTTCCGCGATCGCCGCATCATCGACGCCGTCCCGAATATCGCGCCGCCTATCAATAACGCACCGGTCAATCCACCGGCCGCCACCCACACCGGCACCATATCCCGGCGAGCGGGCGGCGTCGGCACGTTCATCGGTGCCGATAACTGGGTCGGCGGCTTTGGCGGCCCTTCGGGTACATCCCAGGTCAGTGCGGCCACCGGATCGACGACTCCGTGGCCAACTTGATTGTCCACACCACGAGCCGGTGCCCGGGCGGTGCGGATCAGCCTGTTGACGACTTGGTATGCCGTCAGCTGCGGGAATCTGGCGCGGACCAGCGCAGCAACGCCGGACACGATCGCCGCCGAAAAGCTGGTGCCAGACGGGACCAGCAACGAGTTGTCCGGGCCGTCGATCGCGTTGATCAGACCGTCGTCTCGGGGCGACAGTCCGATGACGTCGGTTCCCGGGGCGGCGATCGAGACCCACGGACCGGCGATACTCGACTGGCCCATCGGCGCGCCGCTGGAATCCACGGCTCCGACCGTGAGGACATAGTCGCTGAACCACGACGGCGTGACCACGGTGGTGACGCCGCTCCAGCCGCGAGGATCCTTGGGCTGCAACGGATCGTAGAGCGGGTTCTGCTTGCAGTCCTTCTTGTTGCTGTCGCCGGCCGCCGCCACGATGACGGCGTTTTTGTCGACCGCCGCGTAGTGCACCGCAGCGCCCAACACGCGCTGGTCGACGATGTTGCGCGCACTCATGCAGGTCACGTCGGAGATGTTGATCACCGAGGCGCCCATGTTCGCCGCATGCACGATCGCGCGCGCCATGGTCTGGACGTTGTCGATCTTCTGCACCGTTTGCGGATCCTCGTCGCCGGTGTACGGATCCTTCAGGCCGAATGCGTTGCTGGACTGGCGGATTGCGATTATCTCGGCTTCCGGGGCGATTCCGCTGAAAGCGTCCGGCGGAGACGGTGCCGGTGGGGGTGGCTTGGGCGCTGGATCCAGCGGGCGGGGACCGCCGACGCTGACCACTCGCCCGCCGCCGGAATAGCCCGGAACCGTCACCGTGCCGCCACCGTGATGAGCCGACGGCGCCTGGCCCGGCAGTCCCGGCAGTCCAGGATTTCCCGCTCCCGGACCTCCGCCGCCCGGACCTCCACCTCCCGGACCTCCGGCTCCGCCTCCGGTCTCTTCCTTCGGCGGCGGAGGGGGGACCATTGTCACGGTCTGAGGCAGCGGTGACAACGTCACCGTCTGTGGCGGCGGCGCTTTCGGGGGCGGTTCGGTGGTGGGGATCGTGACGGGCTTGCGCGGTGCCGCCGGCGGCCCAGCCGCGCCGCTCGCCGGCGCGGCACCGATCATCGACGCCACGATGGTGCCGTGAGCGTCGCAGTCGGACAACCCGTCGCCGCCGCCCATCACATAGTCGCCACCGGGAATGAGGTGCGGAAATCTGGGGTGCGGCGTCACACCGGTGTCGATGACGGCGACCTTCACGCCGGCGCCGCGCCCGAACTCCCAAGCCTCGGACAGGTTGAGCATCTCCATGTACTTGGGCTGCGACCGAAAGTCCGTTCCCGGCAGCACGCCGACCTCGGTGCAGTAAGAGTTTTGCTTCATCGGTGCGGCCGGTCCGGGCGGACCGTCCGGTGGCACCGCGGCGGGGTCGATTGACGGAGGCGTCACCGCATAGACGGGCGGTAATCCCGCCAATGCACCTGAAGTGAGCAGAATTGCGGCGGTGGTCGCTCGAGCCGCGCGGCCCCGCCATTTCCGCCCGCTAACGGTACCGGATTGCTGCATAGACATTCATCAACCACAGCGCCAATGGGAAAATTGGCATCAGGCAAAGGTATTCGATCCATTCCACGAATTTGCGGAACAGTGGGCTGTAGATGGTGTTGGGCACGACTGCCGCGGCCGTCATACCTGCTGTGGGCAGCAGCACCAGGATCGCCACCCCTATCGATAGCGACAGCGGTGACGACAGCACCAGGATGTACCGAGTGACCACCGCGGCCACAACCAGCACGGCCGTCGCGGCCAGCGTGATCGCCTGCCAGCGGTCGACGTATGAGCGGCCGCGCAACAGCAGGAAGCCCGCGATGAACCCGGTCAAGATGAGCGGAAGCCAGCGCTGGGAGGTGTGCGGATCGCACAACGCGGTCAGCGAGACCACCGTCAGTATGCCCAGTCCCGCCAGCAGGCCGGTCAGGAAAGACCGCGCACGCTCCGCCTGCAGCAGCACATCGCGCACCGATGCCGGCCCCTCCAGGACCGGCGGACCGCCGCCGGAGCGCACCACGGTCGTGGGCAGGTCGGGCCGAGCCTCGAAAACCCATCGGCTGGTGGCCGACGGGAACACCGGTAGCCGGATGCCGGCCAACCGGCGGGCCAGCGACGGTGCCGCGTGATAGGCCACCACGCAGGCCAGCGCCACGCTGCACAGCAGGGTGACGGCACCGGTCATCGCTACCATTCGCGCCAGGCTCGCAAGCGTCGCTACCGCACTGACGGTGACGATCGCCGTGTAGATGCCGAGCCGGCGACCGGTGAACCGCAGGGCCAGCATCGCCGCGACGGTGAGCACTCCGGAACCCAGCAGCGCGTGAGGGGATCCCAGCGGTCCGGGCGGGGCGGTGGCTGCGGCGGCCGTCAGCTCCGCGAGGGAACTCATCAGCAGGATGTCGCCGACGCGTCGATCCTGGTCGGTCTTGGCCCGGATCAACAGCAGCACTGAAACCGCCAGCACCAGTACCGCGATAACGCTCGCGAAAACCGTTGGCAGCCAAGTGTGGTGGTGCCACCGGTACCAGCCCAGCAGTGCCGCGGAAAGGCCCACCCCGATCGCCACCATCGACGCGCCGACCTGCACCGCGACTACCGGGTCGATCGCGGCGAAGCGCTTGCTCAGATTCGTCGAGACCGCGGTCGAGATGTGCTCGATCACTTGCGAACGATGCTCGGTGTCTGCGATGAACCGAATCCACAGCCGGTCGCCGTCGTAGATGTCCTGCTCGGTCAGCGATTGAGTAGCGCGCAGCGGCGTGCCGTCCACCAGGCACAGCGCCCACCTGCCTCGTCCGGTGGGCTCCAGCGGGGCTTCACCGAGTTCCCTGAGCCGACTGTTGACCACCTTCAGCAGCGGGTCGGTCATCAGCGAAACCGGGGCGTTCGCATCCAGCAACACCCCTACTTGGACGCCCTCGCCGGCCATGATGCCGACCACGACGGCCCGAGGCTGCGCGATACCCTCGATGTCAGCGTGTGGCGCGTCAGCTACCGCAGTCATCGCCGTGCACCCCCTGCCAATTCCAATTCATGTGGCTCGCCTCGCGGTGAGTACTCGCCTCGCGGTGAGTAGATGTGGATATCTTTGGTGTCAGCTTTGCTGCTGATTCTAGAGAAGTATGGCGCGTTCGCATCTCGAGAGCACTTTATGTTCGAACAGGTTGTTGCACTCGGTATCTCGTTACGCAGGTGTTAAACCCGCCGATGAGTTTTCCACTCGCCATATGGCAAGGTGTCCAATACCGTTTTTACACCGACCTGCACCAGCTGCGGGGTCGCCGGGCAAATGGCCAGCCAGGCCTCCCCGGATCCGGCTGTTCGGGCCTGCTGATAGAGCGCGATGCGGCCACCCGAACCGTCCTTGAGCGACAACACCGAAGCACTTGGCCCCTTGGCGTCGTCCCGGTACTGGCGTGCATATACGGCGACCTCGGCTGCGGGGTCGGACAGCGCCTGCCCCAAGGCGGCGACGGTGGCTGCGCTGATGCCCATCCGCCGCAGATCGCCGCCGGAGAACACGTTGAATCCGGACTCCTGCCACGATTTCGTTGCCTCCAGCATTTCTTCCAGCGGCACGTTGACGGCGTTGATGGCTGCGGGCTCGGCGTGGTGGATCGATTCCAGGCCGTCCATCACCAGTGCCGCGATCGAGGCGCTGTCCGACACGGCGACGTCGTCGACCGTGATGTCGCTGCCAACTCGAACCGCGGATACCCAGTGCTGGCCGCGGCGGGCCAGTACCACCCGGAACTCGTTGTCGGGGATGTCGCGTGAACCGGGTGGCTGGTTTTCGTCGTCGACGACGCCGTAGAGCAGTTTGCCGCGCGACAACAGGGCGATGACCTCGAGGTCGGGTGCGGCAAGCACCCGCATCCGGGCGGCGACCTGCTCGTTCACCTCGTCGTTGACGACGATGCCCTGTTCGCGCATGACGGCCATCCCGGGATGTTCGT
Source organism: Mycobacterium sp. 852002-51163_SCH5372311 (assembly GCF_001667115.1). Lineage (GTDB taxonomy): Bacteria > Actinomycetota > Actinomycetes > Mycobacteriales > Mycobacteriaceae > Mycobacterium. The sequence continues at coordinate 62,931 of NZ_LZIJ01000041.1, forward strand.
TCAGCCAGTCATTGGAATCGGTCGATACATATGGGCGGCACCGAAGCTCCGGTGCTACGTGCCTGATGTCCAGCAACGCCTGGAGCATCCAGAATCCGTCGACATTGACGGTGATATCGGTGCGGGTGCTCTGCTGATCCATCAGTTACCTCGGGGGTTGCTTGCTCGGACACTGCAGGACGCGGCAGCACACCATCCCGGTGTGCTGCCGCGCCTGGTGTTGATTGTTAGGCCCAGCTGGACCCGACGGCACTGTCCGTGCTGGCCATGTTGCTGCCAGCCGCTTGGACCTTTTGGCCGTGGGCGTTGGCCTGCTCGTAGATCACCTGGAAGTTGCGTCCCAACTGGGTGATGAA
>NZ_LZIJ01000042.1 GCF_001667115.1 Mycobacterium sp. 852002-51163_SCH5372311
TAGGAGCGTTCGAAGAAAGCGGCGTAACGCTCCATCTTGAACGCTTCGAACGCGCCGATGGTGACGATCCGGTCGACGGGCTCGTCGAACTTCTCCCACCCTTCAAGCAGCACCCGCGCGCTGCGGGAGGTGTCCATCTCGTCGAACGTGCGCTGGACGTGGGCGGCCTGGTTCTCCGACAACGTCAGCCCCACGACATTGACGTCGTACTTCTCGATGGCGCGCCGCATCGTGGCGCCCCAGCCGCAGCCGACGTCCAGCAGCGTCATCCCAGGCTCGAGACCCAACTTGCCCAGGGCCAGGTCGATCTTGGCGAGCTGGGCTTCCTGCAACGTCATGTCGTCGCGCTCGAAGTAGGCGCAGCTATATGTCTGGGTGGGGTCGAGGAAAAGCCGGAAGAAGTCGTCGGATAGATCGTAATGGGCTTGCACGTTCCCAAAATGCGGCGTGAGCTGCACGGCCATGACGAGAGGCGCCTTTCTGTCTCCCGGGGGCTTTCATGGCACAGCAAGCGACAACGCTGGACAGCCCCCCCGATGCGATTCCCTGCATGCTAACCGCTGCCGGCGTCGAACTCACAATGCGCGCAGGCCCGCACCGACAGCGAGACCTAACACCAACAGCGCGCCGGCCTGCCGGACGTGCAGCCAGGCCAGGGCGGCATACCACAGCGGCCACACCGGGAAATTCGGTGGCGGCGCCTCAGGTGGCGGACGGCGGAAATACGGCCACACCTTCACCAGCCGGGGCAGCGCCAAGACCACGACCAGCGCCGGCCACGGCATGGCCCCCACCGCAACCGCACCGGCGACCAGCACATAGAAGCCGGCCATCATGCCCAGGGTGAGCACCCGGGCGCGCCGCTCGCCGAGCAGCACCGGCAGGGTGCGAATGCCCAGTGGCTCGTCGTAGGGGATCTTGTCGATGTGCTTGCCCATCAACACCGTGGTGCACAGCAAGCCGTACGGGAGCGAGGCGAGGATCACATCCCAGCCCACCGCACCTACCGCGGAATAGTAGGTGCCGCACACCATCAAGGGGCCCCACACGACGAACACGTCGGGTTCACCGAGCCCGCGCTTCTTCAGCCGCAAGGGCGGGGCGGTGTAGGCGACGCTCAGCACGAACCCGCTGAGCGCGAAGGCTACGACGGGCCAGCCGCGCGCCCAGGTCAAGATGACCAGGATCGCCAGGTCGGCGAAGTTGACCGCGAGGATCGCCAGCCCCAGCGTGCGCCGGCTGACCAGCCCGGACAGCACCGGGTGCGGAGCGTAGAGCGCGCGGGGGTAGGTGGCGCTGTCGGTGCCGACCTGCGTGTCGTAGAGGTCGTTCATCAGGTTGTTGGCGGTGTGCGCCAACGTGATTCCCACCACAGCCAGGATCAGCCAGCGCCAGTCCAGCCCGGGCTTGCCGATCGCCAGCAGCGCAGCTACCAGCCCGGAGAACACCGTCATCGGCAGCAGTGCCGCGCGGGTGACGACGAGCCAGCGGGTAACCGCGTCGACGGGGCCGTCCGGGGGCGGATTGGTGGTCCGCAATGCATATCCCCACGACCTCAGCCGTGAGCCGGCGCTGACCTCAGGCATTTCTCGGCCCCTGTCTCCCCTTGCCTATAGCTGCTCCCACGGCCCGACGATCGGCGTGGGATGCGGCTGCCCGCGGAACTTTTCCAGCGATCCGCCGGCCTCGACGATCCCGCACAGTGCGCTCCAGCTCAGCATCGTCAGGTAGTCGATGAGCTCGTCGGTGCTCATTCGCGGGTTTGACATCCAGGAGTGGGTGGCCAACTGCACTCCGCCGACTATGAGGTACGCCCACGGCTCCACCCCGCCGGTGTCCATCCCGGCCTCGATCATGCGGCGGCGCAGCATCACCGCGATCATGCGGGCGATGATGCGTTCGGAGTCGGCGATCACCTTGCTCTTGCTGCCCGAGCTGTTGGCCATCACGAAGCCGTACGGCTCCGGCTCGCTTGCCACGGTTTCCACGTAGACCCGGATGACCTCGCGGGTCAGGTCGTAGCCGTCGAGGTTGGAGGACAGTGCGGCGGCCATGTTGGGAATCAACGTGGTCTGCGCGAAGCGCATCATCACCGCGGTGGTCAGGTCGTTCTTGTCGACGAAGTAGCGGTACAGCACGGTCTTGGAGACGCCGATCTCGGCGGCGATCTCGTCCATGCTGAGGTTTCGGCCCTGCCGGCGGATCGCTTCGATGGTGCCGTCAACCAATTCGTTTCGGCGCTCCACCTTGTGTTGGTGCCAGCGCCGCTTGCGACCGTCCGTCTTTGCGGTCACCACCGGGACTTGCTCTGCCACGTTCGCCGATTTCCCATTCACTAGACGCTGTCGATATTACGGCCCCGTCCGGTCCCTCAGCGCCATGCGCTCGCGGCGGCCGAGCGGTGTCGGCCGCGCGCTCGTGGATGATGGTCCCGCTCGTGGATGATGGTGTGGTGGCACACAGAGCCTCACATCCAGGCGAGGCGCTCCCCGCGGTGACGCGCCCGGCCCGCGCGTCGTTCGCGGAGTCGTTCGCAGCGGCCGATCCGGTCGCGGATGCGGAGCGGCGGCGGGGACTGCGCCGGATGAAAGCGGTGGCGCTCAGCTTTCTGATCGGCGCCACCGGATTGTTCCTCGCCTGCCGGTGGGCCCAGGCCCACGGCATCACCGGCATCTGGGTCGGCTACGTCGGTGCTGCCGCGGAGGCCGGCATGGTGGGCGCCCTGGCGGACTGGTTCGCGGTCACCGCGCTGTTCAAGCACCCGCTGGGCATCCCGATCCCGCACACGGCGATCATCAGGCGCAAGAAAGACCAGCTAGGTGAGGGCCTGGGCACGTTCGTGCGGGAAAACTTCCTGTCGCCGGCGGTGGTGGAGACCAAGCTGCGCGACGCGCAGGTGCCCGGACGGCTCGGCAAGTGGCTGTCCGACATCTCGCACGCCGAGCGGGTGGCGAACGAGACGGCGACGGTGTTGCGGGTGCTGGTCGAGCTGCTGCGCGACGACGACGTGCAGCAGGTGATCGACCGGATGATCGTGCGCCGCATCGCCGAGCCGCAGTGGGGTCCGCCGGTGGGCCGCGTGCTGGCGACGCTGCTGGCCGAGAACCGGCAGGAGGCGCTGATTCAGCTGCTGGCCGATCGGGCGTTCCAGTGGTCGCTGAACGCGGGCGAGGTGATCCAGCGAGTGGTCGAGCGTGATTCCCCGAGCTGGTCGCCCCGATTCATCGACCACATGGTGGGCGATCGCATCCACCGCGAGCTGATGGACTTCACCGACAAGGTGCGCCGCAACCCGGACCACGAGTTGCGACGGTCGGCCACGCGCTTCCTGTTCGAATTCGCCGACGACCTGCAAAACGATCCGGCCACCATCGCGCGTGCGGACGCGATCAAAGAACAGCTGATGGCGCGCGACGAGATCGCGAACGCCGCCGCGACCGCGTGGAAGACGCTGAAACGGCTGGTGCTCGAGGGCGTCGACGACCCGTCCAGTACGCTGCGCAGCCGGATTACCGACACCGTGGTTCGAATCGGCGAATCGCTGCGCGACGACGCGGACCTGCGCGACAAGGTCGACAACTGGATGGTGCGCGCCGCACAGCATCTGGTCTCGCAATACGGGGTGGAGATCACCGCGATCATCACCGAGACGATCGAGCGTTGGGATGCCGAGGAAGCCAGCCGTCGCATCGAGCTGCACGTCGGCCGCGACTTGCAGTTCATCCGGATCAACGGCACCGTGGTAGGTGCGCTGGCGGGCCTGGTGATCTACGCCGTCGCGCAGGTGCTGTTCTGACGAGTGCTAACAAGCTGCTTGCAATAGCAAGCATTCGTCCGTACTCTGGTGCTCCCAAGCACCGACTTCCACGTATCGAGGAGGGCACCAATGGCGGAGGAGAAGCTCGCCGCTAAGGTGTCTACCGCTGCTTCCGATATGGCTTCCGACATCGGCAGCTTTATCAGAAGCCAACGTGAAACTGCTCACGTCTCGGTACGCCAGCTCGCAGAACGGTCCGGTGTCAGCAATCCTTACCTGAGTCAGGTCGAGCGCGGATTGCGCAAGCCGTCCGCCGACGTCCTGAACCAGATAGCAAAGGCGCTGCGGCTCTCCGCCGAGGTCCTGTATGTGCGGGCCGGGATCCTCGAGCCGAGCGAGCCTAGCCCGGTGCGCGACGCGATCATCACCGATACGGCGATCACCGAGCGTCAGAAGCAGGTGTTGCTCGACATCTACGCGTCATTCACCTTCCAAAACGAATCCATCCGTGAGGAGTGTCCGAGCCAAACCGACACTGCCGATTGATTTGGTCGCCGGGCCGGCATCCCGACAGTGGGGCCGCAATCGGTTGGGCGAAACCTCAGCGCTGTCCTAGGCCCGGTTGACGAACTCAACCATCCATCGACCCGACAAATCAGGAGGTTTCCCGCAAGCCGCGTGCCATGTCAATCCGCGGGTCTTGACTACTCCTCGCGCAGGAGCCAACGCTTGCCCTAACCCCCAGACCAGACCAGATACGCAATAAAGCCGAACGAAAACCCATGAAAGGAACAAACATGGCTGAAAACGCGAACATCGAAGACCTCAGGGCTCCGTTGCTGGCGGCGCTTGGCGCGGCTGACTTGGCCCTGGCGACTGTCAACGACTTGGTAGCGGAATTGCGCGAGCGCGCCGGCGAGCGGCGTACCGACACCCGCAGCCGGGTCGAGGAGACCCGCGACCGGCTGGCCAAGCTCCAGGAGAACCTGCCTGAGCAGCTGCGCGAGCTTCGCGAGAAGTTCACCTCCGACGAGCTGCGCAAGGCCGCTGAGGGCTACCTCGAGGCTGCGACCACCCGTTACAACGAGCTGGTCGAGCGCGGCGAGGCCGCTCTGGAGCGGTTGCGCAGCCAGTCGGCTTTCGAAGACGCTTCGGCGCGTGCCGAGGGCTACGTGGACCAGGCCGTCGAGCTGACCCAGGAGGCACTGGGGACCGTCGCGTCGCAGACCCGCGCGGTGGGCGAGCGTGCCGCCAAGCTGGTCGGCATCGAGCTGCCCGCCAAGAAGGCCCCGGCCAAGAAGGCTCCGGCCAAGAAGGCGGCGCCCGCCAAGAAGGCTGCGGCCAAGAAGGCTCCGGCCAAGAAGGCTCCGGCCAAGAAGGTCACCCAGAAGTAAGGGCTGAGCCCACACGACTCCGAGCTGCCCTCCCGCAGGGCAGCTCGGAGTCGACGTTTTGGCAGGTGCCCGCATACCCTTGAGGCGTGAATGTCGTGGGTACCGTCATGGTGGTTTTGTTGGTCGCCGTCTTGGTGGCGGCGGTGTATGCGTTCGTGCATGCGGCGATGCAGCGGCACGATGCCTATACCGCAGCGGACAAGCTGACTAAGCCGGTGTGGTTGCTGATCCTCGCCGGGGCGGTGGCGCTGACCTCCGTCCTGTACCCCATTTTCGGGTTGTTCGGGACGGTGATATCGGCCTGTGCGGCCGGCGTATACCTGGTCGACGTACGGCCCAAGCTCCTTGAGGTTCAAGGTAAGTCCCACTAGTCGCCCATTAGCAGATGAAAGCCCCGCTGGCGGCGGCACTGATGTTGGTCGCGCTGGTCGCTGCCGCCCCGGCTGTGGCGGACCCGGGGGCGGACCCCGCCCCTCCGTTCGTCGATCACACGCAATGGGCTCGGTGGGGACACTTCACCAGCCTGCGGGTCTACCCGACGCCGGCCGGCCGCGCCGCCGCCAGGCAGGGCGGGACGACCGGGGCGGCCGACGAAGCCTGGTCCGAGGTGCTGGCACTGTCGCCGGACGCCGACACTCCCGGCATGCGCGCCCAGTTCATCTGTCACTGGCAGTTCGCCGAGTTCGCGCAACCCGGCAAGACCAGCTGGAACCTGGAGCCGTGGCGTCCGGTCGTCGACGACTCCGAGATGGTCGCCTCCGGCTGCAACCCGGGCGCCCCCGACGAGGGCTTCTAGTGGCGGGCCGAGTGACCCGAGAGCAGCTGGCGGCGCTGGTCGACCACACGCTGCTCAAACCGGAGGCCACCGCTGCCGACGTGAGCGCGCTGGTCGCCGAGGGCGCCGAACTGGGCGTCTACGCGGTGTGCGTCTCGCCGTCGATGGTGCCGACCGCGGTCCAAGCAGCCGGGGGAGACGTGCTGGTGGCGGCGGTGGCGGGATTCCCGTCGGGCAAGCACCTGTCAGCGGTCAAGGCGCAGGAGGCGGCCGCCGCCGTGGCATCCGGCGCCGGCGAGATCGACATGGTCATCGACGTCGGCGCCGCGCTGGCCGGGGATTTCGCCGCGGTGCGGTCCGACATCGAGGCAGTGCGCGCGGCTGCCGGCGAAGCCGTGCTCAAGGTGATCGTCGAGTCGGCGGTGCTGCTGGACCGGGCGCGCGTGCAAACCTTGGGAGACGTATGTCGCGCCGCCGAGGACGCCGGCGCGGATTTCGTTAAGACCTCCACCGGGTTTCACCCCGCGGGCGGAGCCTCGGTGACCGCCGTAGCGCTGATGGCCGACGCGGTCGGCGGACGACTCGGAGTGAAGGCCAGCGGCGGCATCCGCACGGCGGCCGACGCGCTCGCCATGCTGGACGCCGGCGCCACCCGGCTGGGTCTGTCCGGCACCCGAGCGGTGCTCGACGGGCTCAGCTGACCGCAGGGCCGGCCGTCACAGGTTGGAGAAGCAGGAGTCCTTGCTGGTGCCCCCGGTCGGGATCGTGGCGTTCTGCGTCACGAAGTGAGCGACCAGGCTGTCCGAGGTGACCTGCACACGGTCGGCGTGGATGCCCAGCGGTAGGTTCTTGGTCGCGTCGGACGTGTACTTGTCCAGCTGCGACTGCGCGGACTCTTTGGGCAGTGAAAAACCCAGCGCGTTGAAACTCTGGATCTGCAGCTCGATACCGCCACCGGAGACCACCGGCTTGACCACCATGTTGTCCAACATGCCCTTCAGCTCAACGGTGCCGTCGTTGGGATGAGCGGTCACGGTGTTGGTGACGAATTTGGCCAGTCCCTGCAACTTGCTCGCTATCGAGTCCTTGATGCCTTGCGTCGGCCAGGTGAAGGTGGCATCGATCGAGCCGATGGTGCCCTTGGAATCGGGACTGTCCGTGATTCGCACATCCTGGATCTTGAGGTCGATCTTGGCGCCCTTGGCGTTCTTGATCTGGTTGCCGGCGGTATCCACCGAGATGTTGGTGAAGTGTTTGGTGATCACTTGCCACAGAACCAGCGGAGCAACCCCGAACTTCGCGGTGGCTTTGTCCTGGAACTCGCAGGCAAAGGCCTCGGCGACTTTGTTGGTCGCTCGGTTCCGCACGAATAGCTCAGCTCCGATCACCCCGGCGACCACCACCGCAAGCACGATGACGAGCACCAGAACGATGGATAGCGGATCGCGAAGCCGCCGCTTCTTCTTCGGCTTGGCCGAGTCTTCCGGCGGCCCGGCCACCTGACTTCTCGGGGGCCCCGCCGGTGTCCGGGGCGGTGAGTACCCAGGCTGCTGCGGGTTGGCCCGCGCCGTGCCGAACCGCTCCGTCGCACCCGGCAACTGGCCAGGCACCGTACGCCCTTGATCGGGTGCACCACCCTGTTGCGGCTGCCCGCTGCGGAGCCGCTCGGTTGGTGCCTGCGGATTGCCAAAAGGACCCTGGTTACCGGGACGGCCCCACGCCGATGGGTCGTTGGGCGGTCCTTGCGGATTCGTCACCTTGGCGATTCTGCCTTATCCACCTGAATAAAGCGTGCCTGGTTTCGCAGTACCGCAATGTTTTCTCGAGCGGCCGCTACGTCGGCCACGTCGATGTCGGCGACCAGCAGTTGCGGGTCGGCTCCCGCCGACGCCACTACCTCGCCCAACGGTGATGCCACCAAGCTGCCGCCCACCCCGGTCGGTGCCTTTGACCCGGATTCCACACCTGGGTCGGCCTGCCCGGCCGCGGCCACATAGCTAGTCGAGTCCAGCGCCCGGGCGCGCGCCAGCAACGTCCACTGTTCGAGTTTGCCGGGACCAGCTCCCCAGGATGCGCAGACGACGATCAGCTGGGCGCCGCGCCGGGCCAGCTCGGTGTAGAGCGCCGGAAACCGAATGTCGTAGCAAACACTCAACCCCACCCGTACGTCGTCGACGGTGATGACCACCGGTTCGTCTCCCGGTGCGACGGTGCGTGACTCCGCGAAGCCGAACGCGTCGTACAGGTGGATCTTGTCGTAGTGCGCGTCGGGGCGGTTGGGTGTGCCGGGACCGGCGGCGATCAGCGTGTTTTTCACCCGCCCGTCACCGGAGGGAGTGAACATGCCGGCGATCACTGTGATGCCGGCCTGGCTGGCGATCCGCCGGACGCCCTCGGCCCACGGCCCGTCGACAGGCTCGGCGATCGGCGCTAACGGGACCCCGAACCGGCACATGGTCGCCTCCGGGAACACCACAAGCTTGGCCCCGGCCTCCGCTGCCCGGTCGGTGTACTCGCGCACCAGACGCAGGTTGGCGGCCGGTTCGGTGCCGCTGAGTATTTGCGCCAGCGCGATTCGCATGCTCGCCAGCCTAGAAGTCGAGCGGCTCAGGCGTGAGTCGCGATCCAATTCGCGGTGAAGCGCTGCTCTGCTTCCACCACCGCGGCCAGTTGGGCGCCGATCATGCTCTCGATCTTTCCGCCGATAAGCGGAACTCCCACTTGGACGCTGACCTCGAAGTCCACCCGGGAGCTGCCCCCGTGGGCGGCGGGAGACAGGGTGGCGGTCCCCGACAGTGTCGCCGGTGCGCGCACGATCTCTCCGGCCAGCGCCGCCCGCGCGGTGCCGTCGGTGATCGGGCCCCAGGTCTCCTCGCGCCGGACAGCGAGATCGCCCCGGTGCAATTGGGTGATCAGACCCGGCAGCTTATGGCTGTGGATCACCTGCAGCGTGACCACTTCGATGGTGCCGTCGTTTCCCGACTGGCCGCCGACTCGCATCGACTCCAGCGCCGTTTCGTCGACTCCCGAATCGGCCAGCCGCGCCAACCAGTAGTGCTTGTCGGCGAAAGCGCGATAGACGTCTTCGACGCTGCCCTGGTATTCGGCGGTCATGTCGAATGAACGCGGCATAGCAGGCCAGGCTACCGTTACGGGCCATGAAACGGAGCTTATGAAACGGGGGGCCGGTTCGCTCTTCGCCGGTGCGCACGTCGCCGAGCAGGTACCGCTGGCCCCGCTGACCACCTTGCGGGTCGGGCCGGTCGCGCGCCGTCTAATCACTTGTGCCACTACGGAACAAGTGGTCGCAGCGTTGCAGGAGTTGGACGCCGACGGCCGGCAAGAGTTGCTGGTGTTTGCCGGCGGTTCGAATCTGGTCATCGACGACACGCTGACCGACCTCACCGCTGTGCGGCTGGCCAATAACGGCATCGTCGTCGACGGCAACGTAGTGCGCGCGGAGGCCGGCGCCGTCTGGGACGACGTGGTGGTAACGGCCGTCGAGCACGGGCTGGGCGGGCTGGAATGCCTGTCCGGGATCCCGGGCTCGGCCGGGGCGACACCGGTGCAGAACGTGGGAGCCTACGGCGCCGAAGTGTCCGACACCATCACCCGCGTCCGGCTGCTGAACCGCGCCACCGGCGACGTGCGTTGGGTACCGGCAGCCGAGCTCGGCTTCGGCTACCGCACCAGCATGCTCAAGCGAGCTCTCGCGGACGTGGTGCTGGAAGTGGAGTTCGCGCTGGACCCGTCGGGGCGCAGCGCGCCACTGCGCTACGGAGAGCTGACGACCGCGCTGGGTGCGAGCAGCGGTGAGCGCGCCCACCCGCGAGCGGTCCGAGACGCGGTGCTGGCGCTGCGTGCCCGCAAGGGCATGGTGCTGGACGCGGCCGACCACGACACCTGGAGCGTGGGGTCCTTCTTCACCAACCCGGTGGTGTCGCCGGAGGTCTACGAACGCCTGGCCGGCACCATCGACGGGCCCGTGCCGCACTATCCCGCAGCCGACGGGGTCAAACTGGCCGCCGGCTGGCTGGTGGAGCGCGCGGGTTTTGCAAAGGGCTACCCGAACCCGGGCTCGGGCGGGGCGACCGGGAGTTCCGCACCGTGCCGGCTTTCCACCAAACACGCGCTGGCGCTGACCAACCGGGGTGCTGCGACCACCGAAGACGTGTTGCGGCTGGCCCGCATCATTCGCGACGGGGTGCGGGATGTGTTCGGTATCACACTGGTACCCGAGCCGGTGCTGGTTGGGTGCGTGTTGTAAGGGCCGATTGTGAGCCTGAGCACCGCACCGCACGCCGCCGTGTCGGGCCGGGGGCAATTTTGTGCTCATTTCGCCCGGTATCTTTAGGTGTCGTGAGCACCTCCCGCGACCCCGGAAACCAGGGGTCGATCAACCGGCGTCTGGCCCTGGCGGCCCTCGGCGTCGGCGTGTTCGCACCGAACATCCTGGCGGCCTGCGCCAGCCCGGCGGGCAAGCAGGCCGAGAAAAAGCAGGCGGCGGCGGCCCACCTGAAGTTTCAGCCCGCCGACGCGACCAACGACGTGGTGCCTAACGCGCCGATCAGCGTGGAGGTCGCCGACGGCTGGTTCCAGCACGTCGCCCTGACCAATTCGTCGGGCAAGGCCGTAGCCGGCACCTTCAACCAGGACCGCACCGTTTACACCACCACCGAGCCATTGGGCTACGGCTCGACCTACACCTGGAAGGGGTCGGCCGTCGGCCATGACGGCAAAGCGGTTCCGGTCAAGGGCAAGTTCACCACCGTGACGCCCACCAAGAAGATTGACGGGGGATTCCAGTTGGCCGACGGCCAGACCGTCGGAGTCGCGGCGCCCATCATAATCCAGTTCGACGCGCCGATCAGTGACAAGGCCGCCGTCGAGCGGGCCCTGACCGTCACCACCAACCCGCCCGTCGAGGGCAGTTGGGCGTGGCTGCCCGACGAGGCTAAAGGTGCGCGCATCCACTACCGTCCCCGCGAGTACTACCCCGCGGGCACCACGGTCAACGTCGACGCCAAGCTGTACGGGCTGCCGTTCGGCGACGGCGCCTACGGCGCGCAGGATTTCTCGCTGAACATCCAGATCGGACGTCGGCAGGTGGTCAAGGCCGAGGTGTCGTCGCATCGCATCCAGGTGATCACCGACGCCGGCGTCATCATGGACTTCCCGTGCAGCTACGGCGAGGCCGACAAGGCGCGCAACGTCACCCGCAACGGAATTCACGTCGTCACCGAGAAATACGCGGACTTCTACATGTCCAATCCGGCCGCGGGCTACAGCAACGTCCACGAACGGTGGGCGGTGCGGATCTCGAACAACGGCGAGTTCATCCACGCCAACCCGATGAGCGCCGGCGCACAGGGCAACAGCAATGTCACCAACGGCTGCATCAACCTGTCGAACGGCGACGCCGCCGAATACTTCGCCAGCGCGATCTACGGCGACCCGGTCGAGGTGACCGGAAGCTCCATCCAGCTGTCCTATTCCGACGGCGACATCTGGGACTGGGCAGTGGACTGGGACACCTGGGTGTCGATGTCGGCGCTGCCGCGGCCGTCGGCGCACCCGCCGGCGACGAAGATCCCGGTCACCGCGCCGGCCACCCCGTCCGACGCGCCCAGCTTGTCGGGCACGCCCACGACCTCTAGCTCTGGGTCGGCGCCTAGCTCCCGTCCAGGTGGTTAGCCCGGCGGGTCGCTGACGCCTGGTCGCGGGGCCGGATGATGATCTGGTCCAAGTTGACGTGCGCCGGCCGGGAGGCCACGAAGCCGATCACTTCGGCGACGTCGGCGGCCACCAGCGGCGTCATTCCGGCATAGACGGAGTCCGCGCGCTGTTGATCGCCGTCGAAGCGGACCAGCGAGAACTCGGTTTCGACCGCGCCCGGCGCAATCTCGGTGAGCCGCACCGGCTTTCCCAGCAGCTCGCCGCGCAGCGTGCGGTGCAGCGCGCCCTGGCCGTGCTTGGCCGCGGTGTAGCCGGCTCCGCCGTCGTAAACCTCCATCGCGGCAATGGAGGTCACGGTGACGATCAGTCCGTCGCCGGAGTCGATCAGCTTGGGCAGCAGTGCGCGGGTGACCCGCAATGTGCCCATCACGTTGGTCTCCCACATCCAGCGCCAGTGCTCGAAGTCGGCGTCGGCGACCGGTTCCAGGCCGCGGGCGCCGCCGGCGTTGTTGACCAGCACGTCAACCCGGTCCAGCGCGCCGGCCAGCGCCTCGACAGCTGCCTGGTCTGTGACGTCGGCCACAATCGCGGTGCCAGCGATGTCGTCGGCCAGGGCGTTGACCCGGTCTGCCCGGCGTGCCACCGCGACCACGTGAAACCCTTGGGCGGCAAGCGTTCTGGCGGTCGCCTCGCCGATTCCCGAGCTGGCACCGGTTACCACTGCCACCCGTTGTTGTGCGTCCGCGGTGATCATCGGGACAACTCTAATAAACGTGCTAAATTTCTCGTTGTGCACCGCAGCGCCGTGTTCAGCAGCCCGTCCGCGCAGTTCTGCGCGGGCGAGTGTTGTTGCCGCGCACTTTGTCGCGCCTGACCTCATTTGGAAAGCGCGGCCAGGTTCCCGGCCAACAGAACTCGGACTTAAGGACGCTCGTGCGCTCAACTTCTTTCACCCATCATTCATCCAGCCGCCGCGCCCAGTTGCGGTCACACCGCCAGATCGTGCCGCCGTCGCTGCATCTGTCTGACTCGGCCGCGGCTTCCGTCTTCCGCGCGGTGCGGTTGCGCGGCCCGGTCGGGCGCGACGTCATCGCCGGCGTGACAAAGCTGAGCATCGCGACGGTGAACCGTCAGGTCATCGCCCTGCTGGAGGCCGGACTGCTGCGTGAGCGTGCTGATCTGGCCGTCTCGGGGGCAATCGGACGCCCGCGAGTGCCCGTCGAGGTCAACCACGAACCGTTCGTGACGCTGGGCATCCACATCGGCGCCCGAACCACCAGCATCGTGGCCACCGATCTGTTCGGCCGCACGCTGGACACGGTCGAGACCCCCACCCCGCGCAGCGGCGCAGGGCCGGCGCTGGCTTCGCTGGCCGACAGCGCGGACCGGTACTTGCGGCGGTGGCACCGCCGTCAGCCGTTGTGGGTCGGCGTGGCGATTGGTGGCACCGTCGACAGCGCCACCGGCCATGTCGACCACCACCGGCTGGGCTGGCGACAGGCGCCGGTGGGGCCGGTGCTGGCCGACGCGCTGGGCCTGCCGGTGTCCGTGGCGTCTCACGTCGACGCCATGGCCGGTGCCGAGCTGTTGCTCGGGATGCGGCGATTCGCGCCCACCTCGGCGACCACTCTGTACGTCTACGCCCGCGAAACCGTGGGCTATGCGCTGGTGATCGACGGACGGGTGCATTGCCCGGCCAGCGGCCCCGGCACCATTGCGGGCCTGCCGGCGCATTCCGATCTGCTCGGCGGGACGGGGCAGCTGGAGTCAACGGTCAGCGACGAAGCGGTCTTGGCCGCCGCCCGCCGGTTGCGAATTTTGCCGGGTGTGGCTGCCACGAACCGCATGGTGGGGTCTGCCGCAGGCATCACCGACCTGCTGCGGGTGGCGCGGGGCGGTAACCAGCTGGCCAAAGATCTGCTGGCCGAGCGCGCGTGCATGCTCGGCGAGGCCCTCGCGTTGCTGCGCGACTTGCTCAACCCCGACGAGCTGGTGGTCGGGGGCCATGCGTTCACCGAGTATCCCGAGGGGATGGAAGAGGTCGAGGCGGCGTTCGCGGCGCGGTCAGTGCTGCCGCCGCGCGACATCCGCGTCACGGCGTTCGGCAACCGGGTACAGGAGGCCGGCGCCGGGATCGTGTCCCTGAGCGGGCTTTATGCCGATCCGCTGGGCGCGATGCGCCGTTCCGGGGTACTGGACGTCCGGCTTCCCGAGGCCGTGCCCGAGTCGTCGGCATAGTGCGCTGGGCGCGTCCTGTGAAGAAGCCGTCGCGAAGCGTCCTGTAAAGATGAAAGAGTGCGCCACGACGACCCGGTAGTGAGTGACCCGCGCCGGGTGGCCGTATTGGCCGTGCACACCTCTCCGCTGGCCCAGCCCGGCACCGGCGACGCCGGGGGCATGAACGTCTACGTGCTGCAGAGCGCGTTACACCTGGCCAGGCGGGGCATCGAGGTGGAGATCTTCACCCGGGCCACGGCGTCCGCGGACCCGCCGGTCGCCCGGGTGGCGCCCGGCGTGCTGGTCCGCAACGTGGTGGCCGGGCCGTTCGAGGGCCTGGACAAATACGATCTGCCGACCCAGTTGTGCGCGTTCGCCGCCGGCGTATTGCGCGCCGAAGCGGCGCATGAACCGGGCCACTACGACATCGTGCACTCGCACTATTGGCTGTCCGGCCAGGTCGGCTGGCTGGCTCGCGACCGCTGGGCGGTGCCGTTGGTCCACACGGCGCACACGCTGGCGGCGGTGAAGAACGCCGCGCTGGCTGACGGTGACACGCCCGAGCCGCCGCTGCGCACAGTCGGTGAGCAGCAGGTGGTAGACGAGGCGGACCGGCTGATCGTCAACACCGATGACGAAGCCCGACAACTGATTTCGATTCATCACGCCGATCCCGCTCGAATCGACGTGGTCCATCCCGGCGTCGATCTGGACGTGTTCCGCCCGGGTGACCGCCGGGCGGCCCGGGCGACGCTCGGGCTGCCGCTCGACGAACGCGTGGTCGCCTTCGTCGGCAGGATCCAGCCGTTGAAGGCGCCCGACATCGTGTTGCGCGCCGCCGCGCAGCTGCCGCGTGTGCGCATCGTGGTGGCGGGCGGGCCGTCGGGCAGCGGTCTGGCGGCGCCGGACGGCCTGGTTCGGCTCGCCGACGAGCTCGGCATCGCGGATCGCGTCACGTTCCTGCCGCCGCAGTCCCGCGAGGATCTGGCCACCCTGTTCCGGGCTGCAGACCTGGTGGCGGTGCCGAGTTACTCGGAGTCGTTCGGCCTGGTCGCCGTCGAGGCGCAGGCCTGCGGAACCCCGGTGGCAGCGGCCGCGGTAGGCGGGCTGCCCGTGGCGGTGCGCGACGGTATCACCGGCACTTTGGTGTCCGGACACGACGTCGACCAGTGGGCGAATGCTCTGGACCACCTGCTGGAGCTCAGCACCGGGCCCCAGGCGCGGGCGATCAGCCGCGCAGCGGCCGCCCACGCGGCCAACTTCTCCTGGGATAACACCACCGACGCGCTGCTGGCCAGCTACCGGCGCGCGATCGCCGACTTCAGGGCCGCCCGCCAGGTCCGCGAATTGGTATCGGTGCGTACTGGGCGCCGCTGGGCGTCGCGGCGCGGGGTGGGCGCGTGACGACATCCGCCTCGGAGGCAACCCAACAGCTGATCGAGCGCGCGCTGCGCGCCAGCGAGCTGACCTACTCGGAGCACGCGGGCGCGCATGGCGGTCTGCCCGGCCTGATCGTCGAGCTGCCCGGCGAGCGCAAGCTCAAGACCAACACCATCCTGACCGTCGGGGAACATTCGGTGCGCGTCGAGGCATTCGTTTGCCGCAAGCCCGACGAGAACCACGAGGGTGTCTACCGGTTCCTGCTCAAACGCAATCGCCGGCTTTACGGCGTCGCCTACACACTGGACAACGTCGGGGACATCTATCTGATCGGGCGGATGTCGCTGGCTTCGGTCGACTCCGACGAGATCGACCGGGTACTCGGGCAGGTCCTCGAAGCCGTCGACTCGGACTTCAACACGTTGTTGGAGTTGGGTTTTCGGTCGTCGATCCAGAAAGAGTGGGAATGGCGGGTGTCGCGCGGGGAGTCACTGAAGAACCTGCAGGCGTTCGCGCATTTGATCGACGACGACGACGATGACGAACGCGATGACGACGACGAAGGCGACTATCCCGTGGGGACTGCGTGAGAGACTAACCGGCATGGGAGACACTGCCACGCTGGTGCTGCTCCGCCACGGCGAGAGCGACTGGAATGCCCTCAACCTGTTCACCGGCTGGGTCGACGTCGGGCTGACGGAGAAGGGCCAGGCCGAAGCGGTGCGTGCGGGCGAGCTGCTGACCGAACAGAACCTGTTGCCCGACATCCTGTACACCTCGCTGTTGAGGCGCGCGATAACGACAGCGCATGTGGCGCTGGACACCGCCGACCGGCTGTGGATTCCGGTGCGGCGCAGCTGGCGGCTCAACGAACGCCACTACGGCGCGCTGCAAGGCTTGGATAAGGCCGAGACCAAGGCCCGCTACGGCGAAGAGCAGTTCATGGCCTGGCGGCGCAGCTATGACACCCCGCCGCCGCCGATCGAGCGGGGCAGCGAGTTCAGCCAGGATGCGGATCCTCGTTACGCCGATATCGGCGGCGGGCCGCTGACCGAATGCCTGGCCGACGTGGTGGCCCGGTTCCTGCCGTACTACACCGACGTCATCGTGCCGGATCTGCGGTTCGGGAAGACCGTGCTGATCGTCGCGCACGGCAATTCGTTGCGGGCCCTGGTCAAATACCTGGACCGGATGTCCGACGAGGACGTCGTCGGGCTGAACATCCCGACCGGCATCCCGCTGCGCTACGACCTGGATCCCGATTTGCGTCCGGTGGTGTCCGGTGGCACATACCTGGACCCGGAGGCTGCCGCCGCAGGTGCGGCCGCGGTAGCCAGCCAGGGCGCCGTCAAGGCTTAGGTGACCTCTGAAGTCACGCCAGCGGGGCCATTTGCCAAACGGCACGTGAACGACAGCCGAACACCTGTGGCGCAATATGTGACTTGTCCGTTTTTGGCCTCGCTCCGCTAGGGCGGCGTTCACCAGATTTGTAGGATTTCGGTTGTGACTGTGTTCTCGGCGCTGTTGCTGGCCGGGGTCTTGTCCGGGCTGGCACTGGCCGTGGGCGTGGTGGTTGGCGTCCGCGTGGCACCGCGCCTCACCGAGCGCCGGCAACGAGCGGCCACCGAGTGGGCGGGCATCACCGTCGCGCAGATGTTGCAGCGCATCATCGCGCTGATGCCGCTGGGCGTGGCGGTGGTCGATAGCCACCGTGACGTGGTCTACCTCAACGAACGCGCCAAGGAGCTGGGTCTGGTACGCGACCGCCAGCTCGACGACCAGGCGTGGCGGTCCGCACAGCAGGCGCTGGGTGGCGAAGACATCGAGTTCGACCTGGCACCGGCCAAACGCGTGGCCGGCGGCCGGCTGTCGGTGCACGGGTACGCGCGCCTGTTGAGCGAGGAAGACCGCCGGTTCGCCGTGGTCTTTGTCCACGATCAGTCGGACCATGCGCGCATGGAGGCGGTCAGGCGCGATTTCGTGGCCAATGTCAGCCACGAGCTCAAGACACCGGTCGGCGCCATGGCCCTGCTCGCCGAGGCCCTACTGGCGTCGCACGACGACCCCGAAACCGTGCGTCGGTTCGCCGAGAAGGTGCTGGTCGAAGCAAACCGACTGGGGGACATGGTCGCATCGCTGATCGAGTTGTCCCGTTTGCAGGGCGCCGAAAGGTTGCCCAACATGACTGAAGTCGACGTCGACACCATTGTGTCCGAGGCGATTTCGCGTCATAAAGTGGCCGCTGACAACGCCGATATCGAGCTGCGCACCGACGCGCCGAGCGGTCTACGGGTCCTGGGCGACGAAACCCTGCTGGTTACCGCACTGGCCAACCTGATGTCCAATGCGATCGCGTATTCACACCGCGGAACGCCGGTGACGATCAGCCGGCGCCTGCGTGGCAACAATGTCGAGATCGCCGTCACCGACCGGGGCATCGGGATCGCCCTGGAAGACCAGGAGCGGGTCTTCGAGCGGTTCTTCCGTGGCGACAAGGCACGGTCACGGGCCACTGGCGGGAGTGGGCTGGGGCTGGCCATCGTCAAGCATGTCGCTGCCAACCACAACGGCAGCATCGGCGTATGGAGCAAACCGGGAACCGGATCGACCTTCACCCTGTCCATTCCAGCCGTCTCGGCGCAGCTCGACGATGAGCAAGTGGAGGAGCCACGAGTGCGCGACGTGCGGCCAATCCGGTCACAACGAGAGGAAGAACTGAGTCGATGACCAATGTGCTCTTCGTGGAGGAGTCGCGCTGATGACGAGTGTGTTGATCGTGGAGGACGAGGAGTCGCTGGCTGACCCGCTGGCGTTTCTCCTGCGCAAGGAGGGCTTCGAAGCCACGGTGGTGAACGACGGGCCCTCAGCGCTCGCCGAGTTCGACCGCGCTGGTGCGGATATCGTGCTGCTCGATTTGATGCTGCCCGGGATGTCCGGCACCGATGTGTGCAAGCAGCTGCGGGCCCGGTCCAGCGTTCCGGTGATCATGGTGACCGCGCGCGACAGCGAGATCGACAAGGTGGTCGGCTTGGAGCTGGGCGCCGACGACTATGTGACCAAGCCTTACTCGGCGCGCGAGCTGATCGCCCGGATCCGGGCCGTGCTGCGCCGCGGCGGCGACGACGACTCGGAGTTCAGCGACGGCGTGCTGGAGTCCGGCCCGGTGCGGATGGACGTCGAACGCCATGTCGTCTCGGTGAATGGCGACACAATTACGTTGCCGCTCAAGGAATTCGACCTGCTCGAATACCTGATGCGTAACAGCGGCCGAGTGCTGACCCGCGGCCAGCTGATCGATCGCGTGTGGGGTTCGGACTACGTCGGCGACACCAAGACGCTCGACGTGCACGTCAAGCGGCTGCGGTCCAAGATCGAGGCCGACCCTGCTAACCCCGTCCACCTGGTGACCGTGCGGGGGCTGGGCTACAAGCTGGAGGGCTGACTCGAACCGGTCCCGCCGTTAGAAGGGTGGGGGTTCCTCGGGTGGGGTCCCCTC
>NZ_LZIJ01000043.1 GCF_001667115.1 Mycobacterium sp. 852002-51163_SCH5372311
GATCGTCGAGACCGGCACCCCGTGATCCTTGGCCAACCGAGCCGCCGTATAGGCACCGTCATGCGGATCGTTGGGGTCAAGCGGAACATTTTCGGCGCCGTCGGACTCCAGCACGATGCGGGCCGGCGGCGGACCGTCGCCCCCTCCCATCACCGCGCCGACTGTGGCGATGGCCTGTAGCGCGGTGAAAATGCCTTCTCCGGTCGCGGTTTTGGGAGCCGGCTGCAGATTGTCGATCGCTGCTTTGACGGCGCCGCGGTTGGTGGTGGGCGAGACCAGCAGCGTGGCGTTGGCGGCGAACTGCACCAGGCCCAGGTTGATCGCCGGCGTCAGCTCGTCGGCGAACTGCTTGCCGGCCTCCTTCGCCGCGGCCAGCCGGCTGGGGGCGACGTCGCTAGCGGCCATGGACTCCGAGACATCGATGACCAGCACCACCACGGCCCGGTTCAGCGGAATCCGAACGTTCGACGTCGGTCCGGCCATTGCCGTCGTCAGCAGCACCAATGCGGTGACCAGCAGAATCGTCGGGACGTGTCGCCACCGCCCGCGACGAGTCGGTGCGACGGCATCCAGCACCTCCATGTTGGCGAATCGCAGAACCCGCCGGCGACGGGCGAAAAGCACCGCCACATAGATGCCCACCAACAGAAGAACGAGCAGCAGGAACAAGAAGAACCAGGCGTGCTCGAAACCGGTCAGCGAGATCGGGCCCAACAGCGGCAACTTCACCTCACCAACTTCGTGGCCCTGCCGCCCGCCGTCAAGTTCGCAGGTCAACCGGCCGGCAAGAGCGTGTGGCGACGTGTCAGTCCAGCGGTCACGTTTTCGGAATCGGTTGTCAGCCTGCTGCCTCACGTCAAGATGCGCGCGAAGGGGGATTGGGTGCCCTGCGCGCTGACTCGTCAGCGGGGTCAGTGGAGTCATGTATACTCGAACATATGTTCGAAGGAGCGGGTGGTCGGTCGCAGGAGCAGCTCGTCGCCGGCTTCGACGAGATGTTTGCCGGGGCTGTGGTGCGCACGCCGACCCCGGAGTCGCGGGCGTGGCTGGATCGGGTGGGGGCGGCGGT
>NZ_LZIJ01000044.1 GCF_001667115.1 Mycobacterium sp. 852002-51163_SCH5372311
TCCCGAGCTGGGTCGCCAGCGCATTGATGGTCAGCGAATCCCAGCCTTCCCGGTCGAGGAAGGTCAGCGCGCCCTCGACGATGCCCTCGCGGCTCAGCTTGGCCGGCCGCGCGCCCGCTTTAGCCGCACGCTGGCGCCCGGCCGCCGACGGCGGTTCCGGCTGAGCTGCCATGCGATTGCCCTTCGATTCCGATGGCCGTTTGTAGATCAACTAATGACTCTAATTGACGAGGGCGCGAGACAACCTTGCCCGACGCCGGTGCCATAACGGTGGGCGGACAAAAATGGCGATAAACGGCCCGGTAAATGCAATCAACTCTGTTACCGGGCAGGTGAATGCACGTAGGCTCAGTCGAGCGGATCATGTCCGAGCAAAGGAGGCCGGCGATGAAGTGGACAGCTGTCGTCGGGCCGGTCGGCGCCTGTGCCATCGCGATTGCGGGCGCAGCGGCCGCCCCGCCACCTGCCGCGCACGCCAAGAACGGCGATACCCACGTGGTCGGCGAAGGCCTCGAGCAGGTAGTGGACTGCGGCGACGCGACACTGATCGTCAATGGCACGTTCAATACCGTCACCGCGAAGGGAAACTGCTGGGCGGTGACCGTCATGGGCTCGTCGAACACCATCATCGCGGACAGCGTCACGCACGACATCACGGTCTACGGCTACGACGAAACGGTGTTCTTCCACGGCGGCGACCCAGTCCTGTGGGACCGGGGCCGCGAACTGGGGATGGTCAACCGGCTACAACGGGTGGGCCCCTGACGGAACGCAATCACAGTCATCAATACCTCGTAAGAACCCAACCCCTACCGAGGAATCGAGGAACTATGCGCGTCCATGGAACTGCTGACTCACTCAGATTCGCCGGGCTGGTCGCGGCGTCCGCGGCCGTTGTGGCGGCCGTCGGGCTGGCCGGCTGCGGTTCGACGGCCAACCCGCCGGCGGCGACCTCTGGGACAAGCGGCGCGAGCACCACCTCCGCATCCGGAACGACGACGGCGAGCAGCGGAACCTCGGAATCGGCCACATCGTCCGGCAGCGCGACCACGACCGTGACCTTCGAGACCGGCAACACGATCAACTACGGGTCGATGGGCACCACGTCGAGCATTGACTGCAAAGACGGCAAGAACCTGAACGTGGCCGGCAGCAACAACACACTGACCGTCACGGGCCATTGCGCGGAGGTGACGATCGGGGGCACGGGCAACAACATCACCCTCGACAAGATCGACAACAAGCTCAGGGTGATCGGCGCGAACAACACGATCACCTACAAAGACGGCAAGCCGAAAGTGGACAAACTCGGCTCGAGCAACACCATCAACGGGCCGAGCTAACCTTCCGGGGCGCCGTGGCGCCCGGCGCCCGCGGCGAACCGTCCGGCACCTGCCATGGCTTCGGCGGCGACGCGCGAGATGCTGGCGAATTCGGCGTCGATGGCTTGGGGTTCCGGCAATCCCCATTGGTGCAAGGCCGACAGGCGGTCGGAGCGCATGCACTGCTGCGGCAGTGCGGCCAGTTGGGCCGCCAGCTCCTCGGCCGCCTGCCGCGCCTGGCCCTTGGGAACCACCCGGTTTGCCAGCCCCATCGCCAGCGCCTCGTCGGCCTTGACCCCGCGACCGGTGAGGATCATGTCCATCGCCCGGCTTTGCCCGATCAGCCGCGGCAGCCGCACCGTGCCGCCGTCGATGAGCGGCACGCCCCAGCGCCGGCAGAACACCCCGAAGACGGCGTCCTCCTCGGCTATCCGCAAGTCGCACCACACGGCCAGCTCCAGACCTCCCGCGACGGCGTAGCCGCTGACGGCGGCGATCACCGGCTTGGACAGCACCATCCGCGACGGTCCCATCGGGCCGGGCCCCTCGCGATGCACGGCATTGGCTTCCGGCGTGCCGAACGCCTTCAAATCGGCTCCCGCGCAGAAGGTTCCGCCTTCGCCCCAGAGCACCGCCACCGATGCGCTGTCGTCGCGGTCGAATTCGTCGAATGCCGTGTACAACGCCGAGGCCGTCGGGCGGTTGACGGCGTTGCGTGCTTCCGGCCGGTTGATGATCACCGTGGTCACCGGGCCATTGCGCTCTACTCGCACCGGATCGGTCATGTCGCCTCCACGAGTTGTTGTTCCACGCCGTCTTTTTGTTCCACGTCGTTACGTCGCTCCGCCAGTTCGGTGGCGAAGTCATGATAGGCAGCGCGCAGCCGGGCACCGGGCCACTTCCCCGGGAGCAGCTCCGCGGGCAGCATCGGGTCGGTGAGCAGGTGGCGCACTATTGCCGCGGCCACCACAAAGCGGCCGGGAATGTCTGAGGCCCGGGCCATCTCGGTGAGCAGCCGATCGCCGGTGTCAGCCCATCCGGACAGGTCCCACAGCTGCCCGGCCAGCTGAGCGGGCTCGTCGTCGTGCGCCTTCAGGACCCGTACCCTCGCCTGCACCTCGTCGTCCAGCTCGAGGTCGACGTTGTCGGGCCGCAGCCACACGCCTTCACGCAGTTCACCGAAGCGCTTGTGGTGCATGCTGTTTCGCAGTGCGGCCCGAGTGCGGGCGTCGGTGCCCACGCTGGTGACGATCAGCATGAGCCAGTCGCCGTGCCAGGGAAGCTCCTGCGGGCGCATGGCTCGGTCCTGGCGGCGCTGACGGGCCAGCAATCGATCGGACAGCCGATAGCCGTCGGCGGACCGGATCAGGTCGCCGGCGCTGACCATGCGCGTCAGCGCGACCCGCAACGTCGTTTCCTTGATTCCGAAATCGGCTGTGAGCCTGATCAATTCGCTGGCAGTAGCGCACGCGGGGTGGGCGCCGAGCAGCACGCTGAGCACTACCGAGCGGGCTGTCATGGCAGGCATGGGGTCAAACCTGAGATGCTTTGCGGCCGTAGTCGCCGAACGGCTCGTCGCGGTGTTTGACCGCGTCGCGGAAGCCGTGCTCGACTGCGTCGGCGACGAAGGCGTGTCCCTCCGGCGTGTGCCGCGCGACACCGTCGAAGACGGTGCTGACCATTCTGCTGGTGGCCACACCTTGCTGCAGCAGAGCGGAATTGAGCGCGAGCTTGACCATGATCAGCTGGTTGACGGGCACCGCCGCGATGCGCTGGACCAGCCGCTCGGTGCGCTCGTCGAGGTCTTCGGGAGCCGGAGCCTCGACCGCCAGGCCCCACTCGGCGGCCTGCGCGCCGGTGATGCAGTCGCCGGTGAGCAGCAGGCGCTTGGCACGCTGGTCACCCAGCCGGTGTGCCCACAACCCGGCCGCGGGCACACCCCACACCCGGGTCGGCGGGTAGCCGATCTTGGCATCGGCGGCGGCAATCACCTGGTCGGCGTGCAGCGCGATGTCGGTGCCGCCGGCCACGCAGTAGCCGTGGATCTTGACCACCGTCGGCTTGTCGGCGTGCATCAGGCTGGAGAACCCGCGCACGAAGCGGCTCATCATCTGGTAGTCGACCATCGGGTCCCACGGCTGGTTCGGGAGGTGGTTGACGGCCTGGGTCTTACCGTCCAGCACCGTGCCCTGGTATGCCCCTGTGCCGCCGGCCGATCCGGTGCCGTCGGCGTATGCGCTCAGGTCGAAGCCGGCGCAGAAGCCCTCGCCGCGACCGGACACCAAAATGACGTGCACATCGGGGTCTACGTCGGCGCGCTCCACCAACGCCGACAGCTCCAGCGGTGTGTCGGCGATGATCGCGTTGCCTTTCTCCGGCCGGTTGAAGGTGATCCGCGCAACCCGGTCGGTGACCTCGTAGGTCATCGTTTTCAGGTTGTCGAAGTCGACCGGCCTGATCGCGTGCGTCATCCTTTGACCATCGCGCGTTCCAGGATCGGCGCGAGATCCAGGCCGGCCGGCATGGTGCCGAACGCCCCGCCCCACTGGCCGCCGAGCCGGGTGGCCAAAAACGCCTCGGCGACGGCGGGATGTCCGTGCCGCACCAGCAGCGACCCCTGCAGCGCCAGGCAGATGTCCTCGGCGACCTTGCGGGCGCGGTATTGGATGGTCTCCAGGTCGGCCAGCTGGGGCCGCAGCTTCTCGACGTGGCTGTCCAGCCGGGCGTCCTGCCCAGCGCTGGTGGCCAGTTCGTCGAACAGCACCTCGACGCATTCGGGCCGAGTTGCCATGGCGCGCAAGGTATCGAGCGCACTGACGTTTCCCGAGCCCTCCCAGATGCCCATCAGCGGCGCCTCACGGTACAGGCGCGGCATGCCGGAGTCTTCGACATATCCGTTGCCGCCCAGGCACTCCAGCGCTTCGGCGGCGTGCGGGGTAGAACGTTTGCACACCCAGTACTTGCTGGCCGCCAAGCCGATGCGACGCAGCAGGGCTTCTCGTTGGTCGCCGCGTACCGCCTTGTCGGTGGCGCCGGCCATCCGCATCGCGACGATCGTGGCGGCCTCGGCCTCGACCGCCAGGTCGGCCAGCACGTTGCGCATCAGCGGCTGGTCAATCAGGTAGGCGCCGAACGCCTTTCGGTGCTGGGCGTGGTGAATGGCGCGGGTCAGGCCGGTGCGCATGCTGGTGGCACTGCCCAGGGTGCAGTCCAGCCGGGTGAGGTTGACCATCTCGATGATGGTCGGGACGCCTCGGCCCTCCTCGCCCACCAGCCATGCGGTGGCACCGTCGTATTCGACCTCGCTGGACGCGTTGGCATGGTTGCCCAGTTTGTCCTTGAGCCGCTGCAGGAACATCCGGTTGCGGGTGCCGTCGGGCAGGATTCGCGGCAACATGAAGCACGACAACCCTTTTGGGGTTTGCGCGAGCACCAGGAAGATGTCGCACATCGGCGCCGAGGTGAACCATTTGTGGCCGGTCAGGCTGTAGCTGCCATCAGAATTGGGGCCGTTGGCCTGGGTGGTGCCGGCGCGCACGTCGGATCCGCCCTGCTTCTCGGTCATCGACATGCCCGCGGTGATGCCGGCTTTGGTGGTGGCCAGCTTGAGCTCGGGGTCGTATTCGCGGCTGGTCAGCAACGGCTCGTAGACGGCTGCCAGCTCGGGATTGTGGCGCAGCGCCGGCACCACGGCATAGGTCATCGAGATGGGGCAGACGTGCCCCGGCTCGACCGTCCACACCGATGTCTTGGCGGCCCGTACCACGTGCGAACCCGGCCGCTCGTCGGCCCAGGGCGCGGCGTGCAGCCCGTGGCCGATCGCGGTGCGCATGAGCTCGTGGTAGGCGGGGTCGAACTCCACCTCGTCGACCCGGTGTCCGTACTGGTCGTGGGTGTGCAGGATGGGCCGGTTCCGGTCGGCGAGTTCGCCCCAGTGCTCGGCCTGATGGCTGCCGTTGATAGCTCCGAGCTCGTTCACCTCGTCCAGCCCCCACTGACCGCCCTCGCGGATCAGGGCTTCGACGAGGACCGCGGAAGACGCGGGATTGTGGTTCTCCAGCGGTGGAACCTGATTGGTGACGACATGGGTATCTGGCATGGTGTCGATATTACATTTCTCCGACAACCGCACAAGGGATGTAATGCCCGTCAGGTCGTGTTTTCCCGCAGGAAGGCGATATCGTCCTTGCGGCCCTCGTCGGCGGTTTCGCAGATCACCGGCGCATCGGCCGCCTTGACGACGGCCACCAGCAGGTCAGGGTCGATCTGACCGGTGCCGAAGTTGGCATGGCGGTCCGCGCCCGATCCGGCCGCGTCGCGCGAGTCGTTGCAGTGCACGAGGTCGATGCGGCCGGTCAGGGCCTTGATCCGGTCGACGGCGTCGACAAGCTTTTCGCCCGCCGCCCAGGCGTGGCAGGTGTCCAGGCAGAAGCCGATGCCGCTGTCGCCGATGTGATCCCACAGCCGGCCGATGGTGTCGAAGTGGCGGGCCATCGCGTGGTCCCCGCCGGCGGTGTTTTCCAGATATACCTGCACATCGGTTTCCAAGTACTTCAGCGCCTTGACCCACCGCTCGAAGCCGGCCTCCATGTCGTCGTCGTCGGCGTGGCCGCCGTGCACGATCACCGCGGTCGCGTTGATTTCCGCGGCCGCGTCGCAGGTGTCCTGCAGGATCTTGCGCGACGGGATCCGGATACGGTTGTTGGCCGACGCGACGTTGATCAGATATGGCGCGTGGACGTACAGCGGCATGGGGGACGCCTTCAGCGTCTCCGCATCGTCGCGCGGCTTGGGCTTTTTCCAGCTCTGCGGGTTGCCGAGGAAGAACTGCACCACGTCGGCGCCGTCTGCCTGGGCTGCGGCCAGCGGATCGTCTTGGTGGACATGCGAACCGATAAGCACGTCGGCCAGTTTACCCATGGCGAGCAGACGCAGAATCGCACGATTCGGCGTCTGAACGCGCGATTCTGCGTCTGCTCGCGCGGTAACTCAACCTGCCAAGCGCGGCGTCGAGAGCTCGCCGTTGATGCGGATCGTCAAGCCGAACGGATCGCCTCGAATGTCGTCGACCGTCATCGGGACGATCGTCCACCCACATTCCTGCAGCCGGGCAGTTTTCAGCCGGTCGTGGAGCAGCGCATCGGGCCCCATGTGCCATTGCAGACTGTCGTATTCGGCGACGACCCTTGCCTGCGGCCACGCAAAGTCGACTCGCCAGCGCTTACCGCGGCGGTCCACGATCTCGTACTGCAGTTCCGGCATCGGTAATCCGCCGTCGATGAAGACCAGCCGCGCTTCGCTTTCCATCGGTGACTCGGCGCGACCATCTGCGTAACCGATCAGCTGCCGGACTTTGACGATGCCGCGACGGCCCTTCTGTTCGCGGATGGCCGCATGCAATTCGCCTGCGGTGCAAGCGCTTATACGCAACGCCGCATCGAGCGTCGCCAAAGCGCGTGGCCTTCGCAACGTCCGCGCAACCTCGATCACGGTCCAGGCCGGCGCGGTGGCCAGTCGGCCCTCGACTCGCCGCAGCGGCGCGCCGCTTCGCTGATGCACCATGAGCTTGGTCGACGGTCGCATCCGGATGCCCGGATCGAGAACGTGCACGCGCGAAGTGTTCTCGGTATCAAAGCCGTACAACGCAGCGGCAGTCCCCATACATGCCACCGCGTGACGTCCCATGAACAGGTCGAGTGCCCGCAGCCGGCCCAACAGGTCCGGTTCAGCTGCAGCGTAAACGCCGTACCAGACCCGGATGAGACCGCCTTTCTTCACCTGGACGTCGAGTTCCTGACGAGACAGCAGAGTGAGCAACTGCGCGGTAGTGGCGAATCCGCCGGCCTCGGCGAGCATTGTTACGGCATCGGGATGCACGCTCGGAGCATGCGGGTCCTACCGGAAATTGGCCAGCCACCCTGTGAAACGGACGCCCACAAGACGCAGAATCGCACGATCCGTGGTCGGATCGTGCGATTCTGCGTCTGCTCGCGAGGGAAAGTGCTCGCGGGACTAAACCTACCGGTAGTCGCTGTAGCCGTAGTCGTCCAGCGGAACGGCGGCACCGGTGGCCTGGCCGAAGTCCGGGCTGTAGTACTGATCCTCGTACGACGGGATCGTGTACGCCGCCGCTCGGGCTTCCTCGGTCGGCTGCACCTGGATGTTGCGGTAACGGTTGATACCGGTACCGGCCGGGATCAGCTTTCCGATGATCACGTTCTCCTTCAGACCGTTGAGCTTGTCGCTGCGGCAGTTGATCGCCGCATCGGTCAGCACTCGCGTGGTCTCCTGGAACGACGCCGCACTCAGCCACGAGTCGGTGGCCAGCGACGCCTTCGTGATCCCCATCAGCACCGGACGGCCGGCGGCGGGCTCCCCGCCCTCGGCCACCACCCTGCGGTTCTCCGCCTCGAACTCCGCACGGTCGATCAGCGAGCCGGGCAGGAACTCCGTCGCTCCCGAATCGATGATGGTGACCCGGCGCAGCATCTGGCGCACGATCACCTCGATGTGCTTGTCGTGGATCGACACACCCTGCGCCCGGTAGACCTCCTGGACCTCGCGGACCAGGTGGATCTGCACCTCGCGCGGGCCCTGCACACGCAGCACCTCGTGCGGGTCGGCCGAGCCTTCCATCAGCTGCTGACCCACCTCGACGTGGTCGCCGTCGGAGAGCACGCGCTCGGAGCCGTCCTCGTGCTTGAACACGCGCAGCCGCTGCCGCTTCGACAGCTTGTCGTAGACGACTTCCTCGCCGCCGTCGTCGGGAACGATGGTGATCTTGTAGAAGCGCTCACCGTCCTCGAGACGCACACGACCGGTGACGTCGGCAATGGGCGCCTTGCCACGCGGGACGCGGGCCTCGAACAGCTCCTGCACACGCGGCAGACCGCCGGTGATGTCCTCACCGACACCACCCTGGTGGAAGGTACGCATGGTCAGCTGCGTGCCGGGCTCACCGATGGACTGGGCGGCGACGATGCCGACGGCCTCGCCGATGTCGACCAGTTTGCCGGTGGCCATGGACCGCCCGTAGCAGGTCGCGCAGACCCCGGTGCCGGTGGTGCAGGTCAGCACCGAACGCACCTTCACCTGCGTGATGCCCGCGGCCAGCAGGGCGTCGATCTCCGGGTCACCCAGGTCCTCGCCGCGCGCGACGACGACCTTGCCGGCCTCGTCGACCGCGTCGGTGCCCAAAGTCCTTGCGTACGCTGACGTTTCGATGTACGGGTCGCGGATCAGGCTTCCGTCGGCCTGACGCTCGGCCAACTCGACGAGGATGCCGCGCTCGGTCTCGCAATCGTGCTCGCGCACGATGACGTCCTGCGACACGTCCACCAGACGCCGGGTCAGATAGCCCGAGTCCGCGGTACGCAATGCGGTGTCCGCCAAGCCCTTTCGAGCGCCGTGGGTGTTGATGAAGTACTCCAGCACGGTCAGGCCCTCACGGAACGAAGACTTGACCGGACGCGGGATGAACTCACCCTTCGGGTTGGTCACCAGACCCTTCATGCCGGCCAGCGTCCGGGTCTGCGTGAAGTTACCCGTGGCACCGGAGTCGACGATCGTGATGATCGGGTTGTCGACCGGGTAGTGGTCGCGCAGCGCCTGACCGACCTCGTCGGTGGCTTCCTTCCAGATCTCCACCAGCGCCTCGTTGCGCTCGTCGTGGTTCAAAGCACCACGCTGGAACTGCTTTTCGACCTTGTCGGCCCGCTCCTCGTAATGGTCGAGAATCTCCTTCTTACGCGGCGGAACCAACACGTCGGCCATCGAGACCGTCACACCGCTTCGGGTCGCCCAGTAGAAACCGGCGTCCTTCAGCTTGTCGACCGTCTGCGCCACGACGATCATCGGGTAGCGCTCGGCCAGGTCGTTGATGATGGCAGCCTGCACCTTCTTGTGCATCTGCTTGTTGACGAACGAATAGCCCAGCGGCAGCAGCTCGTTGAACATCACCCGGCCCAGCGTGGTCTCGGCCGTCCACGCATCGCCCGGCTGCCAACCGTTCTGGCCGAACAGCTCGGTCTCGATGTCAGCCGGCGGACGCAGTTGGGTCAGCCGCACCTTGATCTTGGCGCGCACCGACAGCACCCCGCGGTCGGCTGCCATGATCGCCTCGGCCGGCGACGAGTACACGCCCGACTCGGGAGTGTCCTTGCCTGCGGGCTGGTACTCACCTTTGTCGCCGTCGACCTCGGTGGTCAGGTAGTACAGGCCGGTCACCATGTCCAGTCGCGGCATGGCCAGCGGACGGCCCGACGCCGGCGACAGGATGTTGTTGGACGACAGCATCAGGATGCGCGCCTCGGCCTGCGCCTCGGCGCTCAGCGGCAGGTGCACCGCCATCTGGTCGCCGTCGAAGTCGGCGTTGAACGCCTCACAGACCAACGGGTGCAGCTGAATCGCCTTGCCTTCCACCAGCATTGGCTCGAAAGCCTGAATGCCCAGCCGGTGCAGGGTGGGCGCGCGGTTCAACAGCACCGGGTGCTCGGCGATAACCTCTTCGAGGACGTCCCATACCTGCGGACGCTGACGCTCCACCATTCGCTTGGCGCTCTTGATGTTCTGCGCGTGGTTGAGGTCCACCAGCCGCTTCATCACGAACGGCTTGAACAGCTCGAGTGCCATCAGCTTGGGCAGACCGCACTGGTGCAGCTTGAGCTGCGGGCCGACCACGATGACCGAACGGCCCGAGTAGTCGACACGCTTACCGAGCAGGTTCTGGCGGAACCGGCCCTGCTTGCCCTTGAGCAGATCGGAAAGCGACTTCAGCGGACGGTTGCCCGGCCCGGTGACGGGCCGGCCGCGACGGCCATTGTCGAACAACGCATCCACGGATTCCTGCAGCATCCGCTTCTCGTTGTTGACGATGATCTCCGGCGCGCCGAGGTCGATTAGCCTCTTGAGCCGGTTGTTGCGGTTGATCACGCGGCGGTACAGGTCGTTGAGGTCCGACGTGGCGAACCGCCCACCGTCGAGCTGCACCATCGGGCGCAATTCCGGCGGGATCACCGGGACGGCGTCGAGCACCATGCCCATCGGCGAGTTGCCCGACTGCTGGAAGGCGGCAACCACCTTCAGCCGCTTCAGCGCGCGAAGCTTCTTCTGCCCCTTGCCACTTCGGATGACCTCACGCAGCGAGTCGGCCTCGGCGTCGATGTCGAAGTTCTCGATCAGCTTCTGGATCGACTCCGCACCCATGGCGCCGGTGAAGTACTCGCCGTAGCGGTCGACGAGCTCGCGGTACAGGTTCTCGTCGACGATCAGCTGCTTGGGGGCCAGCTTGGTGAAGGTGCTCCAGATGTCCTCCAAGCGGTCCAGCTCACGCTGCGCGCGGTCGCGCAGCTGGCGCATCTCGCGCTCGCCTCCGTCACGGACCTTGCGCTTCGCGTCGGCCTTGGCGCCCTCGGCCTCCAGCTCGGCGAGGTCTGCCTCCAGCTTCTGCGCGCGTGCCTCCAGCTCGGCGTCGCGCTGATCCTCAACGGCCTTGCGCTCCACCACCATTTCGGCCTCGAGCGTCGAGAGCTCGTTGTGCCGCATCTCCTCGTCGACCGAGGTGATGACGTAGGCGGCGAAGTAGATGATCTTCTCGAGATCCTTCGGGGCCAGGTCCAGCAGATAGCCCAACCGCGACGGCACACCCTTGAAGTACCAGATGTGCGTGACGGGTGCGGCCAGCTCGATGTGACCCATCCGCTCACGGCGCACCTTGGCGCGAGTGACCTCGACACCACAGCGCTCACAGATGATGCCCTTGAACCGGACCCGCTTGTACTTGCCGCAGTAGCACTCCCAGTCGCGAGTCGGTCCGAAGATCTTCTCGCAGAACAGGCCGTCCTTCTCCGGCTTCAGCGTGCGGTAGTTGATGGTCTCGGGCTTCTTGACCTCGCCGTAAGACCATTGCCGGATGTCCTCCGCGGTGGCCAGGCCAATGCGAAGTTCATCGAAGAAGTTGACGTCTAACACGTAACTCCCTTTCCCCTTGCGGGTTTAGTAACCGTTAAGCACCGCGGCTGTGCCGCGATTTAAGCCAAGTCCTCGACAGACGCAGATTCGTTGCGCGACAAGTTGATTCCGAGGTTTGCCGCGGCACGCTCCAAGTCCTCGTCCTCGCCCTCGCGCAGCTCGATCGCCGCGCCGTCGGACGACAGCACCTCGACGTTGAGGCACAGTGACTGCAGCTCCTTGAGCAACACCTTGAACGACTCGGGAATACCGGGCTCCGGAATGTTCTCGCCCTTGACGATCGCCTCGTAGACCTTGACCCGGCCGACGGTGTCGTCGGACTTGATGGTCAACAGCTCCTGCAGCGTGTACGCGGCGCCGTAGGCCTGCATGGCCCAGCACTCCATCTCACCGAACCGCTGACCACCGAACTGCGCCTTACCACCCAGCGGCTGCTGGGTGATCATCGAGTACGGGCCGGTGGAGCGGGCGTGGATCTTGTCGTCCACCAGGTGGTGCAGCTTCATGATGTACATGTAGCCAACCGTCACCGGGTACGGGAAGGGCTCGCCACTGCGGCCGTCGAACAGCACCGCCTTGCCGTCGCCGTCCACCAGGACGTCGCCGTCGCGGTTGGGCAGCGTGGCCGAAAGCAGGCCCTGCAGCTCCTCTTCCTTGGCGCCGTCGAACACCGGAGTCGACACGATCTGGTTCGGCTCGGCGCTCAGCAACGCGTCGGGCAGGCTGGCCGCCCAGTCCGGCGAACCGTCGATATTCCAGCCGCTGTGGGCGCACCAACCCAGGTGGGTTTCCAGGATCTGCCCGATGTTCATCCGTCGCGGCACACCGTGGGTGTTCAGGATGATGTCCACCGGGGTGCCGTCCGGCAGGAACGGCATGTCCTCGACCGGCAGAATCTTGCCGATCACGCCCTTGTTGCCATGCCGTCCGGCCAGCTTGTCGCCGTCGGAGATCTTGCGCTTCTGGGCCACGTACACCCGAACCAGCTCGTTGACCCCGGCCGACAGCTCGTCGTCGTCCTCACGCGAGAACACCCGGATGCCGATCACCTTGCCGGACTCGCCGTGCGGCACCTTCAGGGAGGTGTCGCGGACCTCGCGGGCCTTCTCGCCGAAGATCGCCCGCAGCAGCCGCTCCTCCGGCGTCAGCTCGGTCTCCCCCTTCGGAGTGACCTTTCCGACCAGGATGTCGCCGTCGCGAACCTCGGCGCCGATGCGCACGATGCCGCGCTCGTCCAGGTCGGCCAGCACCTCGTCGGAGACGTTCGGGATGTCCCGGGTGATCTCCTCGGCGCCCAGCTTGGTGTCACGCGCATCGATTTCGTGCTCTTCGATGTGGATCGAGGTGAGCACGTCCTCTTCGACCAAACGGTTGGAGAGGATGATCGCGTCCTCGTAGTTGTGACCCTCCCACGGCATGATCGCCACCAGCAGGTTCTTGCCCAGCGCCATCTCGCCGTTGTCGGTGCAGGGACCGTCGGCGATGACCTGGCCGGCCTCGACCCGGTCCCCGGCGTCCACGATCGGGCACTGGTTGGCGCACGTTCCGTGGTTGGACCGGGCGAACTTGCGCATCCGGTAGGTGCGTCGGGTGCCGGTGTCGTGCATGACGGTGATGTAGTCGGCCGACACCTCCTCGATGACGCCGCTCTCCTCGGCGACGACGACGTCGCCGGCGTCGATCGCCGCGCGCAACTCCATCCCGGTGCCCACCAGTGGCGCCTCGCTGCGCACCAGCGGAACCGCCTGGCGCTGCATGTTGGCGCCCATCAGGGCACGGTTGGCGTCGTCGTGCTCGAGGAACGGAATCATCGCCGTCGCGACCGACACCATCTGGCGCGGCGAGACGTCCATGTAGTCCACCTCGGACGAGGGCACGTACTCCACCTCGCCCGCCTTGCGGCGGACCAGGACACGCGCCTCGACGAACCGGCCCTCTGCATCGATCGGCGAGTTGGCCTGCGCCACGACGTGGCGGTCCTCCTCGTCGGCCGTCAGGTAGTGGATCTCGTCTGAAACGACCCCGTCCACAACCTTCCGATAAGGCGTCTCGATGAACCCGAACGGGTTGACCCGCGCGTACACCGACAGCGAGCCGATCAGACCGATGTTCGGACCTTCCGGGGTCTCGATCGGGCACATCCGGCCGTAGTGCGACGGGTGCACGTCGCGGACTTCCAGCCCGGCGCGCTCACGGGACAGACCGCCCGGCCCCAGCGCCGAAAGACGGCGCTTGTGAGTCAGACCCGACAGCGGGTTGTTCTGGTCCATGAACTGCGACAGCTGGCTGGTCCCGAAGAACTCCTTGATGGCGGCGACCACCGGGCGGATGTTGATCAGCGTCTGCGGCGTGATCGCCTCGACGTCCTGCGTGGTCATCCGCTCCCGGACCACCCGCTCCATCCTGGACATTCCGACCCGGATCTGGTTCTGGATCAGCTCGCCCACCGTGCGCAGCCGACGGTTACCGAAGTGGTCGATGTCGTCGGTCTCCACCGGCACCTCGACGCCGCCCGGGGCGGTCATCGTGGTCTGACCCTCGTGCAGGCGGACCAGGTACTCGATGGTGGCGACGACGTCCTCTTCGGTCAGCGTCGAGCTGGTGATCGGCTCACCGGCGTGCAGCCCGAGCTTCTTGTTGACCTTGTAGCGGCCCACCCGGGCCAGGTCGTAGCGCTTCTCCTTGAAGAAGAGGTTCTCCAGCAGGGTCTGCGCGGACTCCTTCGTCGGCGGCTCGCCCGGACGCAGCTTGCGGTAGATGTCCAGCAGCGCCTCGTCGGTGCCGACGGTGTTGTCCTTCTCCAGCGTCGACATCATGATCTCGGAGAAGCCGAACCGCTCGTGGATCTGCTCGTTGGTCCAGCCCAGCGCCTTGAGCAGCACGGTGACCGGCTGCCGGCGCTTGCGGTCGATACGCACACCGACGGTGTCGCGCTTGTCGACGTCGAACTCCAGCCAGGCACCCCGGCTGGGGATCACCTTGACGCTGTGCAGCGTCTTCTCGGTGGACTTGTCGATGGTCTCGTCGAAGTACACGCCCGGCGAACGGACCAGCTGGCTGACGACGACACGCTCGGTGCCGTTGATGATGAACGTGCCCTTCTCGGTCATCATCGGGAAGTCGCCCATGAACACCGTCTGGCTCTTGATCTCGCCGGTGTTGTTGTTGATGAACTCGGCCGTCACGAACAGCGGAGCCGCGTACGTGATGTCCTTGTCCTTGCACTCGTCGACCGGTGCCTTGACTTCGTCGAACCGTGGATCGGAGAAAGACAGCGACATCGAGCCGGAGAAGTCCTCGATGGGCGACAGCTCGTAGAGCACCTCTTCCAGGCCGCCCATCGCCTTGACCTCGCCGCGCGCGGCGGCGGTCTCGCGCCACCGCGGCGAGCCGATCAGCCACTCGAACGAGTCGGTCTGAACGTCGAGAAGCCCCGGAACTTCGAGCGGTTCGCGGAGCTTGGCGAAGGAAATCCGATCGGGTGCTCCGGGCACGGAGCTGTTAGAGGAACTTCCGCTGTTAGAGGAACTTGGGCGACTCTGGTCTGTCTTGCTCTGGCGGAAATCTGCCAAGATGCATCCTTCCAGCACCTCGTGCGACTCACGAGATCCCCAGAGAGCGGATGCCCACGGGTCCTGTTCGCCGCGACAATTGTGTTAATCAGGCTGGCGGACGATCTGTCCGGGTCTCACGCGCGCAACTAACTAGCTGGGCCACAGAAGGGGGCTCAGGCTAGGACCACAGTGTCAAGTGGCGATTGTGAGGTGGGCAGGAAGTAGCCAGCGCAACGTCCAACAATAGCGCAGGACCGCGCATTCCTCAACTACCCATGCCAAACGTCCCCGGGGCGCCTAGCGCTGGCTGGCAATCTGGACTGACCCCTGGAACACCTTGGACACATGCTGCCCAACAGATTGACCCGTTTACGTCCCGTCGTCAAGAGGTGCGGGGCGGCAAGTTGCGCCAAGTTCACATGAAATGGCCTGGATGGACGGTTACGGGCAGGAGCAACGCGCCGCTGCGGGTTTAGGGACGCACTGAGTCAAAAGCCACGGCCGGGGACTTGGAGGTCCCCGGCCGTGGCTTTGGTTGGGCGGTTCAGCCGCCGAACTGGCTCGAGTGCAGCTTGTGAGTGCCCTCGAGGTCGTCGAGAATTGCCGCCTGGGCGCTCTTGGGCAGGGTGTGCAGCATCTCACGAACCCGGGCCTGACGACGAGCGACCGCTTTGCGCTCGGGCATGCCCGGCGTCGCCTGAATCTGCGGCGGCACGCCCTCGATGTCCTCCACACCACCGGCGTGCTGGCCGGCGTCGACCATGGCCTGCTCTTCGGCCATCGTGCTCTCGTCCTTCTCCTCGGACATGCCGATCGGCCCGATACGGCGGCCGTTGAGGAACTGCCGCACGACGGGCTCGTCGCTGGTCAGTAGCACTTCGCGCGGGCCGAACATGACCAGGTGCTTGCGGAACAACATGCCCATGTTGTCCGGCACCGTGCGGGCGATGTTGATGTTGTGCGTCACGATGAGAATGGTCGCGTCGATCTGGGCGTTGATGTCCATGATCAGCTGGCTGAGGTACGCGGTACGGACCGGGTCCAAACCGGAGTCGGGCTCGTCGCAGAGGATGATCTGCGGGTCCAGAACCAGGGCCCGGGCCAGGCCGGCACGCTTGCGCATACCACCGGAAATCTCGCCGGGGAACTTCTTCTCGTCCCCCCCGAGGCCGACCAGCTGCAGCTTCTCCATGACGATGTCACGGATCTCGCTTTCCTTCTTCTTGGTGTGCTCACGCAACGGGAACGCGGTGTTGTCGAAGAGGTTCATCGAGCCGAACAGCGCGCCGTCCTGGAACAGCACGCCGAACAACGTCCGGATCTCGTAGAGCTCCTTGGCCGAGCACTCGATGATGTCGGTACCGTCGATGATGATCGAGCCGCGTTCCGGTCGCAGCAGGCCGATCAACGACTTCAAAAACACCGACTTGCCGGTACCCGACGGCCCCAGCAACACGCTGACCTCCCCGGCGGGGATGGTAAGCGTAACGTCTTCCCAAATCCTCGAGGAACCGAACGACTTCGTCAGGTTGTTGACCTCGATGCTGACGCCCATGGGGAATCCTTCCGTCGACGCGCGTGGCCCCACCTGCCCCATTGTGTGGCTTGAGTCACTGTAGCTTACCGCCGCGGCCACATATCAGGGTTGCGGTTGATATTCGCCAGATAACCGTCTTTCGATAGATCGTTCGTCTGATCCATTATCACCGTTACCGCTGGTCGGCGCACGTCAAGCGGTGGGCGCCCAGTTGCCGTGGAAGCCTCCCGGGACCCGCTGCGGCAAATGAACGGTGGCAACCGACTCCAGCGTCTGGGCATCGAGCAGCAGTAGTTGGCCCTCGTCGCGGCCGCGGTGGTAGCCGTAACCCATGAGGATGCCGTCGTCTTCGGCATTCTCACCCGGGTTCGGCACGAACGACATCTCGCCGATCCACAGGTCCGGGTCCAACGGAGCGATCGAACTCGATCCGGTCGCGTAGTCGTGCTTGTACAGCGCGGTCTCCATCGGGCGGCCGGTGCTCGAGTCGTCGAACTCGCCCTGGACACCGACGGTGTAGCCGAACCGGTGCCGGCCACCCAGCAACGTCTCGTTGATCCGCGGGAACTCCTGTGCACGGTCGTCACGGCGTTCGGTGGTCACCGCCCCGGTCGCCAGATTGACGGTCCAGCGGTCCAGCATGGGCGTGGTCTCGAGGGGACCGCGCCGGTCACGGTCGAACATCCGCGAGTACCGCACCACATCCAGGACCAGAACCTCTGAGCCGTTTCGCATCTCCGTGTACGCGTTGAGCGGGTGGTAGACGTAGCAGGGTTCGATGTCGAACCAGCGCACGTCACGGTTGGCGCCTTCGCGGGGCATGACCCCGATGCGCGCCGGGTAATTCGGGTTCCAGGCGTACGGCATTCGGTGGGAGGGGCGCTCGTCGCGGTTGGCCAGCGCGGTGATCGGCCCGGGTATCCGGACCCGCCCGATCACCGACTGCAGCACCAGCCTGGCGGGCAGTTGCAGCCAGTGCGGCATAGTCAGCGGCAACACCTGCATCGGGTCGAAGGTCACCGGCAGGTCGTAGAGCACCACATACTTGTCGGTCAGCGAGAAGTCGTGCATCATCGGCGATCCCGACACCGCGATGTCGACGGTGCGGCGGGCCCGGCCGTTGGTGTCGATCACCGAGTACTGCACGGTTCGGCCTCGGGCGAACGAGTAGGACACCGCGTGCAGCTCCCCGGTGCGCGGGTCGCGGTGCGGGTGGGCGGTGTAGCCGCCGGTCAAAGTGCCGTCGAAATCGCAGGGGCCGACGGTGTCGAGTTCGTCGGTGAGTTCGTAGTTGGCGACGCCCCCTTCGACTAGCGCCAGCGTGCGACCGGCATGACTGAGCACGCTGGTATTGGCCCCCAGCGACTGCATTCCGGCACGTGGGTTGCGGACGCTCGCGGGTGGCTCGCCGAGCGCGGCGCGCACCACCGGGCTGCGCACCCAGCGGTTGCGGTACCAGCAGGCCTTGCCTTCCTTCAGCGCGACACCGTGCACCATGCCGTCGCCGGTGAACCAGTGGTAGATGGCCGGGTCCACCTCCGCGACGGGGTTTGGGCCGTTGCGCAGATAGCGTCCGTCGAGGTGTTCGGGGATGTGGCCCGTCACCGGCAGGTCGGTCGCTGTCACCTCGGCGCTGACCGGCGCGAGGAAGCCTTCGAGATACGGGTTTCGGGTTTCGGCGGTCTGTACGGACGTCATCTCCGAGCTCCTCTGCGGTTCGGCCTCATAACATTGTTATTACAGCGTTATTGGAACCGTACGCCGCCGATGAGAAGATGGCAAGGATGACTTCGGAGAGCCAAGCAAGCGTTCGCAGCGTTCGCGACGACATGCTGCACGCTGCCGTCGGCCTGCTGAACGACCACGGGCCCGACGCGCTGCAGACCCGCAAGGTGGCCGGCGCCGCCGGAACCTCGACGATGGCGGTGTACACGCATTTCGGCGGCATGCGCGGGCTGATCGCCGAGGTCGCCGAGGAGGGCCTGCGGCAATTCGACGCCGCCCTGACCGTGCCGCAGACCGCCGACCCGGTCGCCGACTTGCTGACCATCGGCACCGCATACCGCCGCTACGCCACCGAACGGCCACACATGTATCGGCTGATGTTCGGCAGCACCAGCGCGCATGGCATCAACGCACCCGTGCGCAATGTCCTGACCCTGTCGCTAGACGAGGTCGAACAGCATCACCCGAGCTTCGCGCACGTGGTGCGGGTGGTGCACAGGGCGACGACAGCGGGCCGGATCAGCGTCGACCCCGCCGGCGTAGTTGCCACGGCTGCCCAGTTCTGGGCATTGATACACGGGTTCGTGATGCTGGAACTGGCCGGGTACTACGGCGACGACGGCGCGGCCGTCGGGCCGGTGCTTGGCTCGATGACCATGAATCTGCTGATGGCTCTGGGAGATTCGCCCGAGCGGGTGCGACAGTCCGCACTGTCGGCGATGTCTGCGTGAGCAGGGGCACCGACCGCCCGTTCGCCGAGCGGCGGTGCCCCCGCTGAGCCGACTACTTGACGGTGACGCTGGCGCCGGCAGCCTCGAGCTTGGCCTTGGCCTCGTCGGCGGCTTCCTTGGCGACCTTCTCCAACAGCGGCTTGGGTGCGCTGTCGACCAGGTCCTTGGCCTCCTTGAGACCCAGGCCGGAAACGATCTCCCGGACAACCTTGATGACGCCGATCTTCTTGTCGCCGGCGGCCTCGAGGATCACGTCGAACTCGGACTGCTCCTCGGCGGCCTCGGCCGCGCCGCCCGCCGCGGCCGCGCCCGCGGCGGCGACAGCGACCGGTGCGGCCGCGGTGACCTCGAAGGTCTCCTCGAACTTCTTGACGAAGTCCGACAGCTCCAACAAGGTCATTTCCTTGAACGCGTCGAGCAGCTCGTCGCTGGAGAGCTTTGCCATGATGTGGGTCCTTCCTGATTCTGGGATTTGGGGTGGGTGGGTTATTCCGCTGCAGCTGATTCCGCGGCCGGAGCGTCAGCCGGTGCCTCGGCGGCGGCCGCTGGGGCCGCAGCATCGGCGGGCTTCTTTTCTTGAAGAGCGGCCAGCAGCCGGGCCATTTGCGATGCCGGTGCATTGAACAGGCCGGCCGCCTTGGCGAGGTTGCCCTTCATCGCGCCGGCCAGTTTGGCCAGCAACACCTCGCGGGACTCCAGATCGGCGATGCGCTCGACTTCGGCGACGGTCAGCGCGTGGCCGTCCATGTAGCCGCCCTTGATGACCAGCGCCTTGTGCTCCTTGGCGAAGGTCTTGATGGCCTTGGCCGCGTCGACCGCCTCGCCGGTGACGAACGCGATGGCCGTCGGGCCGGCGAACAGCTCGTCGAGGCCATCGATACCGGCTTCCGAGGCCGCGCGCTTGATCAGCGTGTTCTTGGCGACGGCGTAGGTGGCCGAATCGCCCAGCGACCTGCGCAGCTCGGCCAGGTTCGACACCGTCAGACCACGATATTCGGTGATCAGGCTGGCGCTCGAGGCCCTGAACTGCTCTGCGATTTCCGCGACGGCGGTGGCCTTGTCAGCCCTGGCCATGCATGCCTCCTACGGTGGACTTCTGTCGTCTGTCGGCCACCGAAGGTGCGGCCAGCCCGGGAAACGACGAACGCCCCGGCGCAGAAGTGGCCGGGGCGTTGGGGTACGCCGGCGCGCGCCGGCGTTGCTGCCTCGTCCTCCTGC
Organism: Mycobacterium sp. 852002-51163_SCH5372311; assembly: GCF_001667115.1. Classification (GTDB taxonomy): domain Bacteria; phylum Actinomycetota; class Actinomycetes; order Mycobacteriales; family Mycobacteriaceae; genus Mycobacterium. The sequence goes on from NZ_LZIJ01000044.1 coordinate 20,057, forward strand.
GTGGGCCGCCGGGATGTTCCCGGACCTTCAACCGATTTCTCGGTGACCGACGGTCTTCGGTGGATCGGTGACCACCATAGCGCGGCCGCTTGCCATCACCCAAAACGGTCACCGAGCGGCGGGCGGCTGAGCGCCGCGAGCCGGGCGGCGCCGACCAGCCCGGCCTCGCTGCCCAGTTCGGCCGGCATCACACGGACCCCGGACACAAAGCTCAGCCCGGCGTAGTCGGACAACGCCGCCCGCAGTGGGCCGAAGAGCAGGTCGCCGGACTTGGCCACTCCCCCGCCGATGACGACGAGGTCCAGGTCGCACACCGCCGCCACCGACGCGATCATCGCCGCCAGCGCGGTGCCGCCCCGGCGAAAAGCAGCCAGCCCCAACGCATCTCCGCGCGCCGCGGCCTCGGCAAGTTCCTTGGCGCCCGCGCTCGGCGGCGCGGACCAGCCGTGGTCGCGGGCCCAGCGCGCCATCGACGGGCCGGAGGCGACGGTCTCGACGCAGCCCCGGCCACCGCACGAGCACCGCCGGCCATCCGGTTCGACCACCACGTGACCCACGTGGCCGGCGTTTCCGGTGCGGCCGTCGTACGGGGCGCCGTCGAGCACCAATCCGCCGCCCACCCCGGTGGACACCACCATGCCCAGCAGGAAGCGCGCCCGCCGACCGGCGCCGAGCCAGTGCTCGCCGAGCGCCATGCATACGCCGTCGCCGCCGAGCCGCACCGGGACGCCGGGGATCAGGGCCGCCACGCGGTCGCGCAACGGAAATCCGCGCCAGCAGCCGATGTTGATCGGGCTGACGGTTCCGCTGTCCAGGTCGACGGGTCCGGCTGCTGCGATACCAACGGCACTCACCGCGCCCCCGGCCGCGCTCAACGCGTCGGTGACCATCGCGGCGACCGCGGCCCAGACCGCGTCGGCGCCCTCGGATACCGGCGTTGGCAAGGTAGCGGTGTATACCAGCGCGCCGCTGGGCTCGGCCAGGCCGGCCGCGATCTTGGTGCCGCCGATGTCCAAGCAAAGGATGGGCATCAGTGCCGGTGAGTGTTGTCGGGCTGGCGCGGGTCACCGGGATGCTCATAGCCGGGAGCGAGCTGGACCAGCGCGGCGCGGCGCGCGTCGAGCCACATCCGGAAGGCGCGCCGGCGCGCGGCGCCGCGCAGATGCTCGGCGATCGCCGTCCGCACCTCCTGCAGTGGCGGTTCGTTGTCTGCCGGCGCACGCCAGCCGTGCGGGACGGGCCGAGGCGGGGCGAACCGGAGTGGGTTGCGAGCGTGGTAGTCGGCGACGTCGTCGTCGGACACCTCGACATCCGCGGTGACGGCTGCGAACAACGCCCGCGCACGCGGGTCGGCCAACACCGCCGCGGCCACGCTGCCGGCGAGCGGCACCAGTGAGGGCCGGCAGCTCCGCCGCTGGCTGACCCAACTGATCCCGAC
>NZ_LZIJ01000045.1 GCF_001667115.1 Mycobacterium sp. 852002-51163_SCH5372311
CATGACACCGACACCGACCGGATCGTGGCCCTCAAGTTGTTGCCGGCGAATCTGTCGGAGGACGACGACTTTCAGGGCCGATTCCGCCGCGAAGCCCACGCGGCGGCGCGGTTGAACAGCCCGCACGTCATCCCGATCCATCACTACGGCGAAATCGACGGCCGCCTGTATGTCGACATGCGCCTGGTCGAGGGCCGCGACCTGCAGACCCTGCTGGCTGACGGGCCGTTGGAACCCGCGCGCGCGGTACACATCATCGGCCAGGTCGCTGAAGCTCTGCACGCCGCCCACGAGGTGGGTCTGCTGCACCGCGACATCAAACCCTCCAACATCCTGCTCGACCGCAACGACTTCGCCTACCTGATCGACTTCGGCATCGCCCGCGTCCTGGAAGAGACGCGAATGACCAAGTCGGGCTTCATGATCGGCACCTTCCAATACATCGCACCCGAGCGCCTCGACAGCAGAGCAGAAGATGCCCGCGCCGACATCTATTCGCTGGCCTGCGTGCTATTTGAAAGCCTGACCGGACACCCGCCCTTCGAGGAAGACACGATGGCGCGCCTGGTCGCCGCACACCTGAGTACCCCCCCGCCGCGACCCTCGACCACCCAACCCAATGTGCCTCCCGCTGTCGACGAGGTCATCGCGACCGGCATGGCCAAAGACCCCGACCAGCGATACGCGACCACAGTGGAGTTTGCCGATGCCGCCCGCGACGCGATCACCGAGCCCATTCAGCGACCGGCAGCGAATAC
>NZ_LZIJ01000046.1 GCF_001667115.1 Mycobacterium sp. 852002-51163_SCH5372311
CGGCGTATTCCTCATCGGCTGTGGGACCGACATCGCCTCGCTGAAGCCCGTGCTGGAGGCGGCGACCGCCGGTGGGGGCGCAGCGCTGGGAGCAGGTGACGGCACGGGCGGAAGTTGAACCGGCGCCTGCGGCACCGGGCTGGCAACGACCCCACCAGAGACCCCACCAGGGGCTCCGCCCGGACTGTGCTGCGGAGCGGGAGCCGGCCGGTCAGACGTCAACGTGAGCGCCAGCACCGCGGCCGCGGCGGCGGCGCTGACAGCCAATGTGCTACCTGCCATCACCAACGACCTACGCCGTCGCATGCTCGAGTCGTCCGCTTCGTCGTCCAGGGCGCTGTAGGCGAGCGCGCCTTCGCCCAAGTCGGCGTTGGCGCTGACGTCGAGGTAGGTGGGCGCGAACGAGCGGGGGTTCACCTCGCCGGTTCCCGGGTCCAGAGCGTAGGCCAGGGCGGCGGTAGACGACGCGAACAGCGGCGCATTCGCCGACGCCAGCGCCGCGCCGCGGGCCAGCGCCATGTCCGGCTCTTCTGGAGCGCTCACCTCGATCGGGGTCGCCGCCTCCAGCACGGGCTTCAGCGAGGCGATGTCGGTCCCACAGCCGATGAGGAATACGCCGTCAGCCCGCGATCCACGTGCGTCCAGACCCGCAACCATCGAAGCCAGCCCGGCCGCGAGGCTCGGCTGAGTGTTGCACTGTCCGTCATCTTGTGTGTCATCGTCCAACGACTGCCGGTGCAGGTCGACGATCGACCCGTCGGCGACGTCGACCACGGCCAATGTCGCATTCCCCGGCTCCACGAACAACATCGCGATGTGCGCGTAACCGAGCGAAACGCCGACCGTCTGCGCCAGTGCGGCCGCAGCGAGCAGTGGCGAAACCAGCATCACGCCCTTGATGTCGAGGGCTGCGAGCTTTTCGCGCAACATCGTGACCGCGGCGGGGTCCGTCCACGTCACCCCGGTCGAGGTCAACTGACAGCCGCCCTGCACCGCTCCCTCGCGGGTGCCGACGATCGCCTCGATCACCTGGTCGGCCACCGCACCGGGCGGGGCCGATTCCCCTGTGCCGGGAACCTCGAAACTGTCCTCTTCGACGGTCACTCCGTCGGCGTTGTCGCCCTCAATCAGTACCAATCGGACCGTCGTAGGTTCCATCGATACGCCAAGTACGATGTCCACTACTCCTCCAAGGACCCCATTTTGTCGCTCTACCGGCTAGCTACCGTCGCGACGGGTCAGTGGCCCCGAGTGAGCCCCGAACCAGGCCAGGTGAATCAGCTCAGAACCCAAAACCCCACCGCACTGGATACCCCAACGGTACCCGCCTTCGGTCGGGCGCGGTTCGCCTGATTGATGAAATTAAGACGGCTTTAGTAGCCGGGACCCAGATACGGGTTTTGCGGATACTGCTGGACCGGCGCCGGATTCTGCGGCGGCGGTACCTGGCTCTGCGGAACGGGGACGGGTATCGGAACGGGAACCAGGGGGATACGCAGCCACTCGGTCGTCATCGGCACGGTGGTCGTGGTGGTGGTGGTCGTAGGTGGCTCGGTAGTGGTCGTCGTTGTGGGTTCAGTGGTGGTCGTCGTGGTCGGCGGGGTGGTGGCCGACCAGGTGATCGAGGCGATCGTCGGCACCCGCGAGGGGAA
>NZ_LZIJ01000047.1 GCF_001667115.1 Mycobacterium sp. 852002-51163_SCH5372311
TGCAAGTAGGCCGGAGCGCCAGCGGACGGAATGTAGTCGTGTTTGGCAATAATGCCGCTGGCGTTTTCTTCGCCAGCTTTGAAGGTTGACACCACTTCCGCCTGTGCCGGGTTCATCAGCGCCAACAGCCGTGAGTTTGATTCAGTGCCGAAACCGTGCTCGGTCACATGGCGAACGGCAGTTTCGAGGTCTCCGGAATCAATGGTGGCGCTACCGGAAACGAGGTAGTGCTGGTGTGCCGCCGCAAACTGCTTGCCGAGATAGGCCGGTGGAACCATGGTGTCACCGTTGTACAGGCCATACACCGGGTGCGACCACTCGTTTGCTATCTGCGTTGGGTCAAACAGCCGCTGCAGGATGGTGCCGGTTGTCAGACGGTTGTCGGCCTCCAGTGCGTAGTTGGCGATTGCGCGGACTTGCTCAGCGGTGCTGTCCCGCAAGAATTTCCACGTCCAGCGGCTTGCCTTGTCGTAGTCCTTGAAGGTGTAGCCCATGAGGTGGTAGTCGCTGGGTGGCCGCATAGACTCCGGCTCACCGAACTCAGAACTTTCCTCGAAGCTATCCACACTACGGCTTTGAGGAATGGCCGAAGCGGTGTCTGTGGTGTTGAATGTGAGCAAGCTCGTCAGTGCCGACCGTTCGGCGTTCCAGGCCTTTATAACCGCTGCAACCTCGGCCCAGATGACATTGAGGTCTACGCCGTCGGCGGTAACGTTGACCAATACGTCGCCTTCGGTGGC
>NZ_LZIJ01000048.1 GCF_001667115.1 Mycobacterium sp. 852002-51163_SCH5372311
TGCCGGGGAGTGGAGCGCGGCCGATCAACGTCGATCACCACACAGCCAAACTGGCCAGGACTGGTGGCAAGAGCCGTAAAGGGTCCGAACCGTTCTCTCCATCCACAGAGCACGTCAGTGCTCGTAGTCACTTCTCTGTACCCGACTAGGTTCCAGCACGATTTGCCCTTCCCCTTGTGAGGGTCAAACGGAGCCACCGGGATACCGTTTGCGGCGTATTCCATGGCCGCGTCGAACACGTCCAGGCCGGTTGCGTCAGGAAACGATAGGGACACTTCATCCCTCCAACACGGAGTCGGCTTCTTCTAGCAGCCGTAGGGCTCTCGCGCGCTTGTCCTCGGCCTTGGTGCGACGAGCTGCACGCAAAGCTTCTGGCTTCATGGCGGCAATTGCCGCAAGCGCGGCATGCTTTGCCAGCACAGCGCGCACGTAATCGCGTGGCATACCTAGGCGGATGCTGATGTAGGCCGTGCAGTAGCCCTGATTGTGCAGTTGCACAATCTTTTGCCTCTCGAACATCACCAATCCACCGGGGGCGGCGACGGGCGGCGCTTGCCGGTATCGATCCACTTATTGACCGGACCCGAATACTTGGCGTCGCCGTAACGAATCCAGCTCAACGCGTCCAGGCACGCGGCACAGATTTTCCACGCGAACACATGCTCGCCGCGCTTGTACACCAGCGTTTTCATGGCCGGGGTGGCCTGGCGGTCATAGCAGCTGTGCAGCAAGTGAACGTCACAGTTGTAGCGGTAGCCGAGCGCTTCGCGGAGATAGCCCTGCCAGTCGTAAGGAGTCTCCAGGGCCACCTGGTATTCAGGGCGATCTGTCAGGACGTACAGCCGGGTGGCAGTGAGCGGGTCCGCTTCGTCGTAGCCCGGCGCTCTGCGCGTGTCGAGTAGCCGTTCATTATCTTCCCGGCAGGCATCCAGATAGCGCTTGTATCTGTCAGCGGCCAGCATCTGCAAAATCATGTCGCCCTGCGGAATTAGCTTGCGAGTCTCAGGTTGACGGATGTCGTGGGTGTCATACTCCTTCATTGGAGAATATTCGCCGTGTTCGTCTAGCACGCCACAAATGTTCATTGCGGAAACGGCTGCCATGGCCTCTGCGTAAGCCGCTGCCTCACGCTTCTGCTCGTCCGTAAAGGGTTGCCAGGGTATGCCCGACGCGTCTGCGCCTGCCTGCATAGCGGCATTAAGGCGGTCCTGTAGATCGGGATCGAACTCTTCATCGTCGAGCATGCGTGCCGTTCCTTTCACTCTGTCCAGTTGTTTTCGTACTCATGCATGGCGTTGTCATCGCGGCAGGATTGCCCGCCCGGTTGCGGGGTCACAATGTGCGGTTGCGACACATCACGTTTCGGCTGTCCGGCTGCCACAAAACCGCTTAGGTCCACGCGGTACCGTCGCGCACAGGAACACGGTGCCGTCAATGCAAACCTGGTGTCGGTTCCAAGCCACCGATGGTGATGCACCGCATTGCAATACGGACATAGCACGTCATACCGCGTAAGTCCCGGCTCCCAGTCAATCGAAACCAGCTGTGCTACGGGTAGCCGAGTCATCACAGAGCCTCGACCAAGGCGTCCAGCGCTTCCCGGCTCCAATGCGCTTTGCGACCAAGGATCTTCGGGCGGGGAAGCTTGCCGGTGTAGTAAGCGTGGTACTTGACCGTCTCAACCGTGGCCGCAGTAAACCCTAGCGAGTTTAGGTACCTCACGGCCTCTTGTAAGTCGAGGTACTGGGCGAAAGACGCGGTTCGTGTCATGGCTGTAATGTGCTTCCAGGCGTTGCTTTGCGAAATGGCCTGTAGTGCAAGGCCGCTGGTGCCCATGATAGCCCACGCCAGCCCGCCTGTCCGCCTTGACGTTGGATGCTGCGTGCCGGATCACGATGGGGTATAACGTGTTTCAGCGGGCGGCGGATTTGGCCGCGTAAGTTCCTGTTACGGCGCGAGTCGGCACCTAGCGCAGGCGCGGCTGAGATACCTTTCAGTCCCGCCGCGCTTGCGAGCCTGGTGTTTCCAATCGACCAGGAAAGGCTCGCACAATGAGTGCTCTCACAACTTCTCGAATCAATCCGACTGACTTACAGTCACTTTTGCATCTGTTGCCGTATGGTGCTGAAGGCGGTTACGCCACCGAAGGCGACGTATTGGTCAACGTTACCGCCGACGGCGTAGACCTCAATGTCATCTGGGCCGAGGTTGCAGC